>DAINRR010000017.1:0-53319 GCA_036741715.1 Gemmatimonadales bacterium | reverse complement strand
TGGCGGGGGCAGCGGCACCCGAGGTGGTACCAGGCCGTGACCGCAGCCGTCGCACGCCTGTTCATCTATCCGGTCAAGTCGTTCGGTGGGTTCGAGGTCGACCATTATGAGGTGGACCAGCTCGGTCCGCGGCTCGACCGCCGATGGATGGTGCTCGATCGCACAGGCGCGTTTCAGACCCAGCGGTGGCGGCGGCGCATGGCGCTCGTCTCCGCGACGCTCGCGGGGGACGGGTGCGTGCGGCTTTCGGCCGACGGCATGCCGGCGCTGACGGTTCCCCCGGGTGGCGGGGCTCCGCGCGAGGTCGTCGTCTGGAAGGACAGCTGCATCGCCGAGGCGTGTGGCGCGGAAGCCGACCAATGGCTCTCCACCTATTTCGGCGAGCCGTGCCGGATGGTCTTCTTTCCGGAGACATCGCCTCGGCCGATCCGCCTCCGCGCCGATGAAGCCATCGGTCGTGTCGCCTTCGCGGACGCCTATCCCTTCCTGCTCCTGTCGGAAGCCTCGCTCGAGGAACTGAATGCGCGGCTCCCGGACCCGGTGCCCGTCGACCGGTTCCGGCCGAATATCGTGGTCCGCGGTGTCGAGCCGTACGCCGAGGATGCGTGGGACGCGTTCACCATCGGCGCGATGCCGTTCGTCGTGACCAAGCGCTGCGTACGCTGCGTCCTCACCACGATCGATCAGCAGACCGCCGAGGCGGGTGCGGAACCGCTGCGCACGCTCGCGACCTATCGGCGGACGCCCGACGGCGTCGTGTTCGGCGTCAATCTCGCCCATCGATCGGCGGGCGTCCTCACCGTCGGCGACGCGGTCGTTCCCGTCACCTGACCCGACCTGACATCTCCGGCATGGAAGTCCAGATCTTCGGCATCCAGAAGAACCCCGATACCAGGAAGGCGCTCCGCTTCTTCGCGGAGCGCCGCGTGCGCACGCACTTCGTGGACCTGCGTGAACGAGCCGCGTCTCCCGGCGAGCTTCGACGGTTCGCGCAGAAGTTCGGCGTGGCGCAGCTCGTGGATCGGGACTCGAAGCGGTTTGCCGAGCTCGGCCTCAGGAGTGCCGCGCTCAGCGAGGACCGCTGGCTCGACAAGCTCACCGAGGAACCGATGATGCTCCGGATGCCGCTCGTCCGCTTTCAGCAGCGCCTCACGATCGGGGCTGCCGAGGCGGAGTGGAAGAGCTGGGTGGGGAAATGACGCAGCTCTCGATCTCCGGCGTCGCGGTCGAGTTCGGGGCCACCGTGCTCCTCACGGACGTCACGTTCACGGTGGCGCGGGGCGAGCGCTGGGGTATCGTCGGGCGGAACGGCAGCGGCAAGACGACGCTCTTCCGCCTCATCACGCGGGAGCTCGAGCCGACGCGCGGCACGGTGTCGCGGGCTCCCAACCTCCGGATCTCGGTCATGGAGCAGCACCGTGACTTCGGCGGCGCCAGCACCGTCTGGGAGGCCGCTGCCGGTCCGTTCGCCGAGCTCTTCGCGCTCGAGCGGTCGCTCGCGGAGCAGGCGGAGGCGCTCGGCCGCGCCGGCGATGCGACGACCGAGGCGATGCTCGACCGCTATGCGCACGATCTCGAGCGTTTCGAGCAGGAGGGCGGCTACACGCTCACGCCGCGCATCGATGCCGTCCTCCACGGCCTGGGCTTCGATCCGGAGCAGGCGCGCACGCAGGCACTCGCCTCGCTGAGCGGGGGCGAGCGGGGGCGCATTGGCCTCGTGCGGCAGCTCGTCGCGCCGGCGGACCTCCTCCTCCTCGACGAGCCGACGAACCACCTCGACCTCGAGACGACCGAGTGGCTCGAAGGCTACCTGGCTGCGCTCGACGCCACGGTGCTGGTGATCAGCCACGACCGCGACTTCCTCGAGCGCGTCGCCGATCACATCCTGCACGTCGAGGCGCGCACCGCGGTGCCCTACGATGGATCGTACGGAGCGTTCGTGGCGCAGCGCAACGAGCGGCGGCTGTCGCAGCAGCGCGCCTACGAGAAGCAGCGGAAGGTGATCGACTCGGAAGAGGACTTCATCCGGAGGAACATCGCGGGCGGCAACAGCGCGCAGGCGAAGGGCCGGCGGCGGCGGCTGTCGCGGGTGGCCCGGCTGAGCCCGCCACCAGGTGACGCCGGCGCGATGTCGGTCAGGTTCGAAGCCGGTGCGCGCGGGGGCGACCAGGTGCTGGTGGCGGAGAAGGTCCGGATCGCGGTCGGGGAACGCATTCTGCTCGACCGCTTCAGTGCCCGTGTGCAGCGGGGCGAGGTCGTCGGGCTCATCGGCCCGAACGGCGCCGGGAAATCGACGCTGCTCCGCACCCTCGTAGGCGAGCAGCAGCCGGAGGCCGGCGAGATCCGGATCCCCGATTCGGTCAAGGTGTCGCACTACCGCCAGGACCTGGCGCAGGTGCCGCAGAGCGAATCGCTCTACGACATCATTGCCGACCGGCGGCCGGCCTGGGGTCGCGGTCCGGTGCAGGGGCACCTCGGCCGGTTCGGCTTCTCGGGCGACTCGGTGCTCCGCAGCGCCGGATCACTCTCCGGCGGAGAGCGGGCCCGGATGGCCCTGGCCCTGATGATGCTCGAGGGGGCCAACCTCCTCGTCTTCGACGAGCCGACCAACCACCTCGACGTGGAATCGATCGAGGCGCTCGAGGACGCGATCGAGGATTTCGACGGTACCGTGCTGCTGGTGAGCCATGACCGGGCCCTGCTGCGCGCGCTCGTCACGCGCGTCTGGGTACTTCATGAGCGGCGCATCACCGACTTTCCGGGCACATTCAGTGAGTGGGAGGCGGTGAGCACGGAGCGGCTGCACGCGGCCCGTGTCGCCGCGACCGAAGAGGAAGCACTGCGCCGGGTGCGCGAGCGCAAGCAGGTCCGGGCCGCTGCGGACCCGCGGAAGGAACAGCTGCAGGGCGCCCGCGCCGCGCAGCGCGAGCTCGAAGCCGCGGAGGCGGAAGTGGCGGGGTGCGAGGCCCGCGTGGCGGCGATCACGCGGCAGCTGGAGGATCCTGCGCTGTACCAGCGGGAGGGTGGTGCGGAGGACGCGGTACGCCTCGGCCGCGAGCTCGAGGTGGCGCGGGGGCAGCTCGACCGGGCGCTCGGCGCCTGGGAGGCGGCGAGCACCGCGGCCGATGCCCTTCGCTGAGGAGCGCGCGGGCCGCTGGCGCATGCTCGCGATCATCGGCATCGCGGAGCTCCTCGGCATGTCGCTCTGGTTCGCCGCGACGGCGATCGCCCCCGAGCTCGCGAGCCGGTGGTCGCTGTCTCCCGCAGAGACCGGATGGCTGACATCGGCGGTGCAACTCGGGTTCGTCGCCGGCACGCTCGTGGCGGCGGTGCTCAATCTCGCGGATATCGTGCCGTCACGGACCTACTTCGCGGCGAGCGCGCTTCTCGCCTCGGGGGCCAACCTCGGGCTGCTCGTGGCGGGGTCGTTCGGCGCGGCGCTGCTGCTGCGCTTCTGCACGGGCGCGCTGCTCGCCGGCGTGTACCCGCCGGCCATGAAGATGGCGGCGACATGGTTCCGGCTCGGCCGCGGCCTCGCGATCGGGGTGATCGTCGGCGCGCTCACCATCGGCAAGGCGCTTCCCTATCTCATCGATGCGCTTGGCGGGGCCGACGCCCGCATCGTCATCCTCTCGACCTCGCTGCTGGCGATCGGAGCGGGTGGGCTCGTCCTCGCGGCCTACCGTGACGGTCCGCACGCCTTTCCACGCCGCCCCTTTTCGTGGCGCCTCACCGGCGAGGTGATGCGATGCCGGCCGGTCCGACTGGTGACCGCGAGCTACCTGGGGCACATGTGGGAGCTGTACTGCTTCTGGACGTGGATCGCGACCTTTCTCGCGGCGAGTGCCGGCGCCCATGCGGCTGCGGGCGGCGCCGTGCTCCCGGCCGGCGGCGTGCGCGCGCTCGCATTCTCCGTGATCGCGGTGGGCGGCATCGCCTGCGTGGCCGGCGGGTGGATCGCGGACCGCTACGGGCGGGAACGCCTCGTGATCGGGGCGCTGGCGGTCAGCGGCACCTGCGCTCTCGGCATCGGGCTCGCCTTCGGGCGGAGTCTCTGGATCCTGGTGCCGGTCGCGCTCGTATGGGGCATGGCGGTGATCGCGGACAGCGCCCAGTTCAGCGCCCTGGTCACGGAGGAAGCGCCGCCACACGCGGTCGGCACCGCGCTCACGCTCCAGCTGTCCCTCGGGTTCCTCCTCACCACAGTGACGATCCAGCTCGTCCCTCGTATTGCGGAACAGGCCGGGTGGCAATGGGCGTTTCCCGTGCTTGCGCTCGGTCCGGCTTTCGGGATCGTCGCCATGCGCGGCTTCAGGCGGATCCGCAGGCCGCCGGCGGAAGCCGCTGCCGTCGCGTAGTTTGAGGAAGTCCCCACTGACTGGAGATCTGCGATGCGAGCCGCCCTCCCGATTGCGCTCATCGTCCTTCTGGCCTGCGCCGGAACCCCGCCGCCGGTGACCGTCGTCGGCACCGAAACCGACCTCGCGACCCTCGATGGAACCTGGAGCGGCGAGTACTGGGGGAGCGGCGCCGGACGCAGCGGGAGCATCGTCTTCGAAGTGAAGGCCGATAGCCATTCCGCTACCGGCGATGTGGCCATGACCCCCAGGGGAAGCAACCGCCCGCTTCACCGTGCCCATGACGCGAGCGTATCCGAGACGTCCATCCCGACCACGCAGCTCCTGACCATCCGGTTCGTCCGCATCGCCGAGGGGCGCGTGAGCGGCGAGCTGGATCCGTACCATTCGCCGGATTGTGACTGTACGCTGCTCACCCGCTTCCTGGGCACGATGCGCGCCGATACGATCTCCGGCACATACGAGACGAGCGGCGAGCGTGGCGCCCAACGGACCTCGGGAGACTGGCGCGTCATACGGCGCTGATGCGCCCCGTCCGCGAGGGCACGGCCGGTTGCCCGGCCTTTCCCGCCGCGGTTAGGTTTGCCGCTCTGCGCTGACCTGACGCTTCCCCGATCCCGGGCACCGATGTCCCTCGAGACCACCGTTCTCATCGAGGCGCCCGCCTCGCACACCACGCCGCTCCTGATGGTCGCCGTGCCCCAGGGCGAGCTGCCGTCATCGCTCGTCGAGCTCGACCGGCGCACTGGCGCCGTGCTCACGCGCCTGTACGCGGCGGCCGATTTCAGCGGCAAGCGGGACGAGATCGCCGTGGTCTATCCGGACGGACCGGCCGCGAAGGTGCTGCTGGTGGGAATGGGGAAGGTGACCGGCGATCATGCGACCGTGATCCGCCGCGCCGCCGCGGTCGCTGCCAAGCGCGCCAGGAGCCTGGGTGTGACGGAAGCTTCGTTCTGGGTGGCTCCCGAGGCGCACGGCCCCGGCGGCGCGGCTGCGGTCGTCCGCGCTGCCGCCGAGGGGATTCCGTTCGGGGCTTGGCAGTACATGGCGCTCAAGCGCCCGCCCGAGGAGCCGCGGCCGCAGCTCGAGCGGGTGCGCATCCTCGCCCCGGCCGATGGCAGCGCGGAAGAGTCACACCGGACCGGTGCGGCGATCGCCGCAGGGCAGGCACTCGCACGCGGCATCCAGGTCCTGCCGGGGAACGAATGCACCCCGAGCTTCCTCGGGCGGGAGGCGGAAAGCCTCGCCCGGCGGCACGGCATGGGCGTCACCGTGCTGGATCGCGCCGCGATCATCGAGGAGAAGATGGGCGCGCTGCTCGCCGTGGCGCAGGGAAGCGACGAGGAGCCGCGCTTCATCGCGCTCGAGTATGCGGGCGCTGCGGGCCCGCCCATCGTGCTCATCGGGAAGGGCGTCACGTTCGACAGCGGCGGCATCTCCATCAAGCCGGCGCAGTCGATGGAGGACATGAAGTTCGACATGTCCGGTGCCGCCGCCGTCCTCGGCACGTTCGAGATGCTCGGCCGGCTCAGGCCGAAGGTGCACGTCGTGGGACTCATCCCGAGTGCGGAGAACATGCTCTCCGGCTCCGCCTATCGCCCGGGGGATGTCGTTCGCAGCCACTACGGCAAGACGATCGAGGTGGTGAACACCGACGCCGAGGGGCGGCTGCTCCTCGCCGATGCGCTCTCGTACGCGCGCCGGTATCAGCCCGCATGCGTCGTGGACGCGGCCACGCTCACGGGGGCGATCGTGATCGCGCTCGGTCATGCGGCCACCGGGGTCATGGGAACCGACGACGCGCTGATCGACGAGTTGCGCGCGGCTGCCGACCGCGCCGGCGAGCGGATCTGGCCGCTCCCGCTGTGGGACGAGTTCCGCGACCTGATCAAGTCGGATATCGCCGACATGAAGAACAGTGGCGGACGCCCGGCGGGCAGCATCTCGGCCGCGTGGTTCCTGCGCGAGTTCGTGGATGGATTTCCCTGGGCGCATCTCGACATCGCCGGCACGGCGTACAGCGATCGCGAGGATCCCACGCGGGTGAAAGGACCCACCGGCGTCGGCGTCCGTCTCTTCAGCGAGTTCGTGCTCGCCCGTGCGCGCTAGCTTCGCCGCGGCGGTCCTGGGGGTGCTGCTCCTCCCCGCAGCCGCCGCGGCGCAGGTGATCGACCTCCCGCAGCAACCCGACACGGCCGCCGCACGCGATTCGGCCGACGACTTCCGCCGCATGCAGGCGGAGGCGAACGTCGTCGTGCCCGTCATGCCGCGGATGAACGCGGATGGCCCGCAGCCCCCGCTCACGCGCCTCGTCTTTCCCCGCGACTCCATCGATGCCTCGGGCGCGCTCACCGTGGGCGATGTCGTGGCGCGCGTGCCGGGCGTCTATCTCTGGCGCGGCGGCGGCATCGGGCGGCCGGAGCACGCGAACTTCAGAGGGCGCGGCACCGCGGCGGCGGAGTACTACCTCGACGGGATGCCGTATCTCCCGGCGGGCCCGGACAGCCTGTCCGTCGATGCCGCGCTCGTGCCGCTCGCGCTGCTCGAGCGGGTCGAGATCGAGCGGTGGCCCGGCCTCGTGCGCGTCCACCTCTTCACGCGCCGGCACGATCGCCTCGCGGCCGCCTCGCACGTGGTGCTGGGCGCGGGGCCGAAGAAGGAAGCGACCTACCAGGCCTCGATCGAGCGGCGCTTTCTCTCGGGATTCGGTTTCGCTGCCGGGGCCGACTACCTGAAGGTGCCGGCGCCCGCGGGCTCCCTCGGCGAATACAAGAACACGCAGTTCTGGGGACAGCTGAGCTTCGTGCCGACCGCGCGATTCGGCGCGCAGGTCCAGTATGTGGGCGCATCGGCCGACCGCGATGCCTTTTCCGACGGCGTGATCGCCGGCGAGCGCTACGAAGGCGGCCGGGGCGACTTCCAGGCGCGCGTCTTCATCGGTGGGAGCGCAGAGGACATCGGGCCCCGTTTCGACCTCGCGTACATGCGCACGGCATTCGACAGTGCGGGCGTGCTGCACCGGATCGGCCAGGCGGCAGCGACCGGATCGAGTCGCGGTACGACGTGGGCAGCGCGCGCCACGGCGCGGTACAGCACGCGCTGGACGCCGATGGACGTGACCGCGACCGCATCGTGGACGCCCGTGCCGCTCCTCACGCTCGGCGGCGAAGGCGTCTACCGGACGCACGATGAGGACCGCACCTCACGCTGGGGCGGACTTCGGGCGGGAATCGCGCTGCCCGGGGGGCTCGCGGCATCGGGCTCGCTCCGGCGAGGCGAGTACGTGCCGGTGCCGGCGATCGAGGCGTCGGTCGCCCAGGACCTCAGCGAGCTCGAGGCCACGGTCGGCTGGTCCCTGCGATGGATCAACATCGAGGCCTCGTTCGCCAGGACGGGGGCGTTCGCACCACTGGCCTACCAGCCGTTTCCGGGCATCGTGTCGCTCGCGCCGCTCGACGAAACGGAATGGGTGACGCTCTCCGGGCGCCTCGCGCCGCTCGACTGGATTTCGGTGCAGGGGTCCTTCAGCAACCCGACAGGCACCGCACCGGATGGCCTGCCGCCGCGCCATTACCACCTCACCGGCACGATCCGCTCGAAGTTCTTCCGCACCTTCCGCAGCGGCTCGTTCGACCTCAAGCTCGAGCTCGGTGTCGAGGGATGGGACAGCGGGATCATCGGGCGCGACGCCACCGGCACCGCCGTGGTGCTCCCGTCCGCACGCTTCATCCGCAGTCTCGTGCGGCTGCAGATCGACAGCTTCTCGCTGTTCTGGGAGAGCCGGAACCTCGGGAACACGGCAGACGGCTATGTCCCGGGCTATCGGGTGCCCCGCTACTCGGGGCTGTTCGGGATCCGGTGGGGGTTCGTGAACTGAGGCGGACCGCTCCGCACCATCGCAGGCCTGCAGGATTGCACCTACCCTCAAGTCCCCGTGGCGATTAACTTTCCCAGCTTTCCCGAAACCGGGAGTTGCCTTGCCGCAAAGCATGACCGGCTTCGGCGCGGCCGAAGGGACGGCAGGATCGGGCCGGCTGCGCGTCGAACTCCGGACCGTCAATCACCGGTACTTCAACTTTGCGCCGAAGCTGCCGGGCGACCTGGCCCCGCTCGAAGCGGAGTTCCGCGAGCGGCTGCGGCGCGAGTTCGAACGCGGTCACGTCGCGCTCTCCGTGCGGTGGCTGGAATCGGCGGAGCGGGAGGTGACGCTCACCGTCGACGTGGAGCGCGCGCGGGTCATCGCGGAGCGGTTGCGCGAGCTGCAGGCGGCCGCCGCCCTCGGCGGCACGGTCGATCTGGATCTCGTCGCCAGGCAGCCCGACGTCCTGCGCTGGGACCGCGCGGACGACAGCGGCATCGCATGGAGCGAGATCGAGCCAATCGTGGCGGAAGCGGCAGCCGAATGCCGGACGATGCGGCTGCGAGAGGGCGATGCGCTCGTGGCCGAGCTCCGCCACCGCCTCGGGCTCCTCGCACAGGGGGCCGCCGCCATCGCCGAGCGGGCACCGGCGCGCGTGGTGCGGGAGCGGGATCGGCTTCGCGCAGCGGTCGCCGAGCTGCTCGATGGCCGGCAGGCGGACGAGCAGCGCGTGGCGCAGGAGCTGGCATTCCTGGCCGACAAGCTGGACATCACCGAGGAGCTCGTCCGGTTCGGCGCCCATCTCGCCGCCTGCGAAGCGGCCCTGGGCGCTGATACCGCGTCGGGCAAGCAGCTCGGCTTCCTCGCGCAGGAGCTCGGTCGCGAGGTGAACACGATGGGCGCCAAGGCGAACGACGCCGCGATCACGCAGCACGTCATCGCCATGAAGGGAGAGCTGGAGAAGTTCCGCGAGCAGCTGGAGAACCTCCAGTGAAGCCGTTTCTCCTCGTGCTGTCCTCGCCCTCCGGCGGCGGGAAGACGACGATCGCGCGGAGACTGCTGCAGGGTCGCGAGGACCTCGGCTACTCGGTGTCCGCCACGACGCGTCCGATGCGGCCCGGCGAGATCGACGGCGCGGATTACCACTTCCTCTCGCGCGACGAGTTCCGGCGACGGGTCGACGCGGGCGAGTTCATCGAGTGGGCTACGTACAATGGCGAGTGGTACGGCACCCTGCGCCGGGAAGTGGAGCGGCTCTTTGCGGACGGCCGCATCGTGATCCTCGATATCGAGGTGAACGGTGCGAGGCAGGTGCGGCAGAGTGCGCCGGATTCGGTGCACGTCTTCGTGCTCCCGCCATCGGCCGCGGTGCTCGTCGAGCGGCTCGGGCGGCGCGCGACCGAGACGCCGGCGAAGCGGCGCGAGCGGGTCAAGCTCGCCGCGGACGAGCTGGCGGCCGTCACCGAGTACGATTACGTGATCATCAACGATGATCTCATCGCGGCGGTCTCCAATGTCGCGGCCATCATCGAAGCGGAGGGGCGTCGCGTGTCGCGCCAGCGGAGGCTCATCGGCGGGATCGAGCGCCTCCGGCAGGAAGTGATCGAGGAAGCCGCCCGCATCGCGGGCGGTTGAGGCACCAACGGAGAGGGAGCACCACCATGCGGATCACCACACCCAGGGAAGTCGCCCAGCAGGCGGGCAACAAGTATCTCGGCGTGCTCGTGGCGGCGAAGTTCGCCCGCTATCTCAACGAGTTTCCGAAGGATGCACTCCGCGCCGCGGTCCAGGGCGAGGAGAAGCTCACGACCCGCGCGCTCGACGCGCTCGTGGGCGGAGATCTCAATTACAAGCTGCTGCGCCGCCGTCGCTCCGAGGCGTGAGCGCCTGGCGGGGCCGGCGCGTCGTTCTCGGCGTGTCCGGCGGGATCGCATGCTATAAGAGCTGCGTTCTCGCGCGACGGCTCACGGAGGCCGGCGCGCTCGTCGACACCGTGCTGACCGAGGCGGCCGCGGAGTTCGTGCGGCCCCTCACCTTCGAGGCACTCACCGGGCGCCCCGTCCTGAGCTCACTCTGGAGCCGGGGCGGGGCGCTCGCGCATGTCCGCCTGGGGCAGGCGGCGGATCTCGTGATCGTCGCGCCGGCCACGGCCAACCTCATCGCGCGCGTGGCCCAGGGGATGGCGGACGATTTCCTCACGACGATGCTGCTCGCGACGACGGCTCCGGTGCTGCTCGCTCCCGCGATGAACGACGAGATGTACGCCGCCGGGCCGACCGCGACCAACCTGGCGACGCTGCAGCGACGCGGCTTCCATGCGATCGGCCCGGAGGTCGGGGCCCTTGCCGAGGGGCCCTCGGACCGGCCGGGCCGGATGTCCGAGCCCGAAGCGATCCTCGCCGGGGCGAGCCGTCTCCTCGCGCGCGATTCCACGCTCGCCGGCCGCCGCGTCGTCGTGACGGCGGGCCCGACGCGCGAATCGATCGACCCCGTTCGCGTGATCACCAATCGGTCGAGCGGCAGGATGGGGTACGCGATCGCCGAGGCCGCCTGGGCGCGAGGCGCGGATGTACTATTGGTGTCCGGTCCGAGCGCCCTCCCGCTTCCACCCGGCGTCGAGCTCCAGCGCATCGAGTCCACGGCCGAGCTCGAGGCCGCGGTACGGAGCGCGCTGCCGGGGGCCGACGTACTCATCATGGCGGCGGCGCCCGCCGATTACCGCCCGGCTCGCAGCGCGACGACGAAGATCCCGCGCGCGGGCCGTCCTCCGGCGATCGAGCTCGAGCCGACGCAGGACATCCTCGCAGGCACGGTGGACGCGCGGCGGGCCGGCAGCGTGATCGTCGGCTTCGCGCTGGAAACGGGCGGCGCGATCGAGAAGGCGCGCGCCAAGCTGGACCGGAAAGCGCTGGACCTGATCGTCGTGAACGATGCGCTCGAGCCGGGCGCAGGATTCGAAACCGAGACCAACCGCGTCACGATTCTCGGCCGCGATGGAACCCGGGTCGACGTGCCCCTCCTGCAGAAGCGCGACGTGGCCGAAGCCCTGCTCGACGAAGTGGAGAAGCGCCTTGTCCGCTGAGCGGGAGCGCTACCTGCGGCAGCAGGCGGAGCTCGGCGGTCGGGAAGTGGTGCTGCCGGGACTGCCGCGCGCCGAGGCGTCGGCAGCCGAGGAGGAGGCCATGGGGAGCAAGGGGCGGGTGGCCAGCGGCACGGCCGAGGGGAAGTGGCGGAAAGGCGCGCCGAAGATTCCTGGTGCGGGTCTCGCGGTGGAGGCGCCGGACGTGCCGCTGGTCGGCGACCCCCTGGCGGGACTCGATTCGCTGGAGAAAGTCGCGAAAAGGATCCGGTCGACGTACTGTTGCGATCTCTGTCCGCAGCGCACCAATGCCGTCCCCGGGGAAGGGAACCCGAATGCCGACCTCGTGCTCGTCGGTGAGGGCCCGGGCGCCACGGAGGACGAGACGGGCCGGCCTTTTGTAGGGGCGGCAGGGCGGCTGCTCGAGGAGATCCTGGGCGCGGTCGACCTGAAGCGCGACGACGTGTTCATCTGCAACGTGGTGAAGTGCCGTCCCCCGCAGAACCGGAAGCCGCTCCCGGGCGAGATCGCGGCATGCATTCCGTACCTCCACCGGCAGCTCGCCCTGATCCGGCCGAAGGCCATCCTCACGCTCGGCGGCACCGCGGCGGAGGCGCTCCTGGGCGTGAAGCAGAGCCTCGGAACGCTGCGGGGCAAGGTCCACACGTACGACGGCATTCCGCTGATCGCGACCTACCATCCGGCCGCGCTGCTCCGCAACCCTGACTGGAAGAAGCCCACCTGGGATGACGTCCGTATCGCCAGACAGCTACTCGAGCGTTGACGCCTACGTAGGCCGCGCGGCGCCCTGGAGCGCCGAAGCGGAGCAGGCGGTCCTGGGCGCGATGCTGCTCGACCAGGACGCGGCGCTCCGCGCGTCCGAGCTGCTCGACGACAGCATGTTCTACCGCGAGGCGCACCGGCGGCTCTTCCGCGCCATGGCCGCGCTGACCGAGCGGCGTACCGTCATCGATCACATCACCCTGCGCGACGAGCTGATGCGCCGCGGCGAGCTCGACGCCGCGGGCGGGCTCGAGTACCTCGGCGAGCTGGTGGACGCCGTCCCGACGGCCGCCAACCTCGAGTTCCACGCGCGGATCGTGAAGGACAAGGCGATCCTCCGCCGCCTCATCGAAGGCGCGACGGCGATCGTCACCGAGGCCTACGACGGAAAGTCCACCGCCGGCGAGCTCCTCGACAGCGCGGAATCGCGGATCTTCCAGATCTCCCAGCAGCGCGGCGACGAAGGCTTCACGCGCATCAAGGAGATGCTCTGGCCGACCATGGAGCGCATCGAAACGCTCCAGAAGAGCGGCAAGGCGATTACCGGTGTTCCGAGCGGCTTCACAGATTTGGATTCGCTGACGTCGGGGTTCCAGCCGTCGGAGCTCGTGGTCGTCGCGGCGCGTCCGTCCATGGGAAAGACGGCCTTCTGCCT
The DNA here is from genome assembly GCA_036741715.1 of Gemmatimonadales bacterium. Classification (GTDB taxonomy): domain Bacteria; phylum Gemmatimonadota; class Gemmatimonadetes; order Gemmatimonadales; family GWC2-71-9; genus CAMLLJ01. The sequence continues at coordinate 40,585 of DAINRR010000017.1, read as the reverse complement.
CAACGTGGCGTCCAATGCCTCGCTCGAGGGGCAGGGCGTGGCCATCTTCTCGCTCGAGATGTCGAAGGAGTCGCTGGTGCACCGCATGCTCACCGCCATGGCGCGGGTGGACAGCCAGCGGGTGCGGCAGGGCAGCCTGCGGGACTTCGATTTCACCCAGCTCGCGCGGGCGGCGGGGATCCTGCAGAGCTGCCCCATCTGGATCGACGATACCCCGGCGCTCACGCTGCTCGAGATGCGCTCGAAGGCGCGCCGCCTCAAGGCGGAGAACGACATCCGGCTCGTGATCGTGGACTATCTCCAGCTCATGCGCAGCCCCGATTACTCGGAGAACCGGGTGCAGGAGATTTCGGACATTTCCCGCTCGCTCAAGGCGCTCGCGAGGGAGCTGGAGATTCCGGTCATCGCGCTCTCGCAGCTCTCGCGTGCCTCCGAGCAGCGCGGCGGCGAGCGGAAGCCGATCCTCTCGGACCTGCGGGACTCCGGCGCCATCGAGCAGGACGCGGACCTCGTGCTCTTCATCCATCGTGCCGAGTACTATGACCGCGAGGACGAATCGAAGCGCGGCCTCGCCGAGGTCATGCTCTCGAAGAACCGGAACGGCCCAACCGGGGACGTCCAGCTCCGCTTCAGCCGCGAGTACACGCGGTTCGACAACTTTTCCGCGAGGGAAGAGGCCGAGTAGCCATGGCACGCGCGCGTTCCGTGTATCGCTGCACCGAGTGCGGTCACGACCACCCGAAGTGGGTCGGCCGGTGCGAGGGATGTGGCGAGTGGAACACGGTGGCGGAGGAGCCGGTGGCCGTCGGGGGCGGGCCGGCGGCCAGCCGCGGCGCGCGGTCGCGCACCGCCGCCCCGGGCCCTCGGCCCGCACGCCTGCGGGAAATCGCGCAGAGCCCGCTGGAGCGCTGGCGGACGGGCCTCGACGAATTCGACTTCGTGCTCGGTGGCGGGGTCGTGCCGGGCTCGATGACGCTCATCGGCGGGGAGCCGGGGATCGGCAAGTCCACGCTGCTCCTCCAGGCCGCCGCGCGGCTCGAGGCGGCGGGCCGCACGGTCCTGTACGCGAGCGGCGAGGAAAGCCCGGATCAGCTTCGGCTTCGGGCGGAACGGCTGCGCGAGGACGCCGGTGCCGTGCATGTCCTCGGGGAGACGAGCCTCGAGCGGATCGTCGGTGCGGCCACGGCGCTCTCGGCGGACATCGTCGTGATCGATTCCATCCAGACGGTCTACACCGAGATGCTCGAGAGCGCGCCGGGAAATGTCGGCCAGGTGCGCGAGTGCTCGGGCCAGCTGATGCGGTTCGCCAAGGAATCCGGCACGGCGGTCGTGGTGGTGGGGCACGTGACAAAGGGCGGTGGCATCGCGGGCCCGAAGACGCTCGAGCACATCGTGGACACCGTCCTCTACTTCGAGGGCGAGGCGGCGCTCGACTATCGCATGCTCCGCGCAACCAAGAACCGTTTCGGCTCGGTGGATGAGCTCGGCGTGTTCACCATGACCGGCGAGGGTCTCGTGCCGGTGCCGAATCCCTCGGCGGTGTTCCTGGCCGCGCGGGCCGACGGCATCAGCGGCAGCGCGGTGACGGCGCTGATGGAAGGCACCCGGCCCGTGCTGGTCGAGGTGCAGGCGCTCGCCGCGCGCTCCGGCTACGGGACGCCCCAGCGCGTCGCGACCGGGCTCGACCCGAAGCGTCTTGCCGTGCTGCTCGCGGTTCTCGAGCGCCGCGCGGAGACATCGTTCGCCGACCTCGACGTCTTCGTGCAGGCCACGGCGGGCGTGCGGCTCGCCGAACCGGGGGCCGATCTCGCCGTGGCTGCGGCACTCGTCTCGAGCCTCTACAACCGTCCCGCGCCTGCCGACGTGATCTTCGTCGGAGAGGTGGGCCTGGGAGGCGAGATCCGGCCGAGTGCCGCCGTGGAGCGTCGAGTCGCCGAGGCGGCCCGGCTCGGCTTCCGTCGCGTCTTCGGCTCGGCGCGCAACACCATCAAGGTGCCGGGCATGCAGCTCGTGCCGCTCGAGCACATCGGCCAGCTGGTTCGCGCACTTGCCGCGTGACGTAGGGGTCCTGATCGTCGCGGCCGGCGTGGGGCGGCGTGTCGGCGGGGGCGTGCTCAAGCAGTACCGCGAGATCGGCGGCGTGCCGATGCTGCTCCGCGCGCTGCGTCCCTTCGTCTCGCATCCGAAGGTGCGCCATGTCGTCGTGGCGCTGCCGGCCACGCACGCGGCCGCGCCGCCCGAGTGGCTCGCCGCACTCGCCGGCGAGGCACTGTCGTTCGTGGCGGGCGGCGTCGAGCGGCATTCCTCGGTGCAGAAGGCGCTGGCGGCGCTCGATCCCGCCTGCACCGTCGTTCTCGTGCACGATGCGGCCCGCCCGTTCGTCGAGCGGGCAACGATTGATGCGGTGATCGCCGCGGCGCGGGCGGGGACGGGCGCCGTCGCGGCCGTGCCGCTCGGCGACACGCTCAAGGAGGCGGGGCGCGACGGCCTGATCCGCCGCACCGTCCCCAGGGACGAGCTCTGGCGCGCACAGACGCCGCAGGGCTTTCCGCGCGACATGCTGCAACGCGCCCACGCCGCGGCAGGCCCCGGGGCCGACGCCACCGACGACGCGATGCTCGTCGAAGGACTCGGTGAGCCGGTGCGCGTCGTCCCGGACTCACCGGCCAACTTCAAGGTCACCACGGCCGAGGACCTCGCGCTGGCCGAGGCATGGGCCGCCGTCATGCCGGGGCGATGATCCTCGCGTTCAGGACCGCGGCCGATATCGCCGCCGCGGCGCCTGCGGTGGGCGAGCATCTCACTGCCAACCGTCTCCTCGGCTATCCGACCGAGACCGTGTACGGGATCGGGTCCGCGCCCGTCCGGACTGCGCTCACTGCACTGGCGGCACTCAAGGGCAGGCCGGCGCGCAAGCCGTTTCTCCTCCTGGTGTCCGGCCGACTGATGGCGGAGGAATGGGGGCTCGTCTTCAACGCACCAGCCCGCGCGCTCTCGGATGTCTTCTGGCCGGGCCCGCTCACGCTGGTGCTGCGCGGCGGGGAGGGGCGGCTGCCCGATGAGCTGCGGGGAGCGGAAGGCGGCATCGCCGTGCGCCACACGTCGCATCGGGGAATGGCCGAGCTGATCGCCAGGATCGGCATTCCCATCACGTCGACTTCGGCCAATCGTCCGGGAACGCCACCGGCCCCCGGCGTGGACGGCCTCGTCACGCTGTTCCGCTCGGCGATCGACACGGGGGAGCTCCTCGTGCTCGACGGTGGCGTGCTCGGCAATGTTCCCCCATCCACGATCGTCGATTGCACGACCAGCGTCCCGCTCATGATTCGCGAGGGCGCAATCCCTCGCGCGGAGCTCCGCCGACATGCGGGACGGCTCGCGCCATGAGAGATTATACGGCATGAACGTGCTGTTCGTCTGTACCGGCAACACCTGCCGGAGCCCGCTCGCCGAGGCGCTGCTCCGCCGAGCGCTGGCCGAGCGCGGTGTCGAGGGTGTGACCGTCGCGTCGGCGGGAACCGGAGCATGGGACGGCGCTCCTGCATCCGAAGGGGCGTACCTGGTGGGCCTGGAGAACGGACTCGACCTGTCGGGCCACCGGGCGCGGCTCCTGACCCGCGAGCTGGTGCGCGGGGCCGACGTGATCCTGGCGATGTCGGCGCAGCATCGCAGCCGGGTGCAATCCCTCGGCGGCGGCGATCGCGCCCACACCCTGGTCGAGTATGCCGGCTCCGCCCCGCAGGACGGCGACGTGACCGATCCCTACGGCGCCGACCTCGAGGCCTACCGGCTCACGTATCGGCAGCTCGAGGAACTGATCGAAGGCGCCGTGGCGCGCATGACCGCGGGCCGCTGATGGCCGGTGAACGCGTCCGGGTCTTCGCGGTCCTCGGTGATCCGGTCCTCCATTCGCTCTCACCCGCGATGTACAACGCCGCCTTCCGCACCCTCGGCCTCTCCGCGGTCTACGTGCCGATCCGCTGCAGCTCGCGCGACCTTCCGGGACTCCTGGGCGGGCTCGCGCGGTCGGGTGGCGGCGGGAACGTCACCGTACCCCACAAGGAGCTCGCTGCACGGCTCGTTCAGGACGCGAGCGAGATGGTCCGCGAGGTGGGAGCGTGCAACACCTTCTGGCGCCACGCCGAACGGGTCCGCGGCGACAACACGGACGTGGAAGGCGTGAGCGAAGCATTGCGCTCGCTCGGGGTGAGCGGCGGCAGGTGGCTGATCGCCGGCACCGGCGGCGGCGCCCGCGCCGTCGTGGCTGCGGCACGGCGCGCCGGTGCGTCGGTCGCGATCCAGTCGCGCGATCCGGCGCGTGCGGCCGAGTTCGCCGAATGGGTGGGCCAGCGAGGAGTCGGCGTCGTCGAGCCGGGTCAGTGCACGGTTCTCATCAACGCGACGCCGCTCGGACTTCGTCGCGGCGACCCGCCGCCGATTCCCGATGCCGCCGCCCCCGCGGCCGAATTCGCGCTCGACCTCGTCTACGCGCCGGGTGGTACCCCCTGGGTCTCCGCGTGCCGGCGCCGTGGGCTCGCCGCGGCCGACGGCCGGGAAATGCTCATTGCGCAGGGCGTGGCGGCCTTCCGGCGGTGGTACCCCGAGACGGCGCCGCCCGTCGAGGTCATGCGGGCCGCGGTCCATGGTGCACTTCGCTGACCTCCGGCCGCTGCTCGCCCGGGTGGAGCGTATCCTCCTGCCCGGCGAATGCCTCCTCTGCCTCGAACCGGTCCCCGCGCGCGACGACGACGCGCTCGTCTGCGGCCTTTGCCGCGCACGCTGGCAGCGGATTCCTCCGCCATGGTGCGCGCGCTGCGGCGGTCCCATCGAGCGGGACGAACCGTGCACCGCATGCACGGCGTGGCCACCGGGCCTGGCACGCGCGCGCAGTGCCGTCTGGCTCGACGACGCCGCACGCCGCGCCGTGCACCACCTCAAGTACGACGGGTGGTGGCGCGTCGCGGATGCCATGGCGCTCGTCATGCGCGGGCTCGAGCCATTGACCGGGCAGCTATCGTTGATACCGATCCCGCTCGGGTCGCGGCGATTCCGCAAACGGGGTTACAATCAGAGCGAACGGATCGCGGCCGCGCTCGCGCGCCGCAGCGGAGTGCCGCTGCGGGATGTGCTGCGCCGCGTGCGTGAGACGCCGTCGCAGACGGCGCTCACGCCCGAGCAGCGTGCGGCGAACGTCGCCGGCGCGTTCCTGGCTGCGGCGCCGCTCCGTGGCCGCTGCGTGCTGGTCGACGACGTCTTCACGACGGGCGCCACGCTGCTCGCCGCTGCGGCAGCGCTCGAGGCCGCCGGTGCGGATCAGGTGGACGCCGTGACGTTCGCGCGGGCACGCAACGTGGTGGGGCAGGACTAGGACTTTCCTCGATCGGGAGTTGGCATGGGCATTCGTGTGGGAATCAACGGCTTCGGCCGGATCGGCAGAAACGTCGTGCGGGCGGCGAAGGCGCTCGGGGGCGAGGGCATCGACTTCGTCGCGGTGAACGATCTCACCGACACGAAGACGCTCGCGCACCTGCTCAAGTACGACTCGGTGCACGGCCGCTTCGACGGCAGCGTCGAAGGAAAGGAAGGGGCCATCGTCGTCGACGGGGACGAGATGAAGGTCCTCAGCGAGAAAGATCCCGCGAAGCTCCCGTGGAAGGACCTGGGCGTCGAGTACGTCCTCGAGTCCACCGGCCGCTTCACCGATCGCGACCAGGCGGCGCTCCACCTCCAGGCGGGCGCGCGGAAGGTCATCATCTCGGCGCCGGCCAAGAAGGAAGACATCACGATCGTCTACGGGGTGAACCACGACAAATACGATCCCGCGACGCACCACATCATCTCCAACGCGAGCTGCACCACGAACTGCCTCGTGCCGGTCGTGAAGGTCATCCTCGACCGGTTCGGATTCGTCAGCGGGTTCATGACGACGGTGCACTCGTACACCAACGACCAGCAGATCCTCGACCTGCCGCACAAGGACCTTCGCCGGGCTCGCGCAGCCGCCCTGTCGATCATCCCGACGACGACCGGTGCCGCCAAGGCGACGGCCCTGGTGCTGCCGGAGGTGAAGGGCCGGATCGACGGCGTGTCACTACGGGTTCCGACGCCCGACGTGTCGGTCGTGGCGCTCACGGCGGTGGTCGAGCGGGCGACGACGGCGCAGGAGGTCAACGACGCGTTCCGCGAAGCATCCCGTGGCGCGCTCCAGGGCGTCATCGAGGTGAGCGACGAACCGCTCGTGTCGGTGGACTACATCGGCAACGTGGCGTCGAGCACCGTCGACTCGATGTCCACCAACGTCGTCAACGGGACGCTGGTGAACGTGACCTCGTGGTACGACAACGAAATGGGGTACTCCGCCCGGTGCGTCGATCTCCTGCGCTATATCGGGTCGAAGGCGTGAAGCGCACCCTCGAGTCGCTCGATCCCGCGGCGCTCGACGGGCGTCGGGCGCTGGTGCGAGTGGACTTCAACACCCCCATCAAGGATGGGGCCGTCTCCGACGACACGCGGATCCAGGCGGCCCTTCCCACGATCCGCTACCTCCGCGAGCGCGGTGCACGCGTCGTCCTCCTCTCGCACCTCGGGCGGCCGAAGGGCGGCCCGGAGCCGAAGTACTCGCTGAAGCCCGTCGCCCGCGCACTCGAATCACTCCTCGGCGCGCCGGTCTCGTTTCTCGCCGACCCGACCTCGGACGCGGCCGTGACCGAGACGCGCCGGCTGCCACGCGGCGGCCTGGCACTGGGGGAGAACACTCGCTTCTACCCGGGAGAGGAAGCGAACGACGCCGCACTGGCGCGCCGGTTCGCGGCGCTCGGCGATCTGTACGTGAACGACGCCTTCGGCTCGGCGCACCGGGCGCATGCGAGCACGGAAGGCGTCGCGCACCTGCTCAAGCCGGCCGTCTCCGGGTTTCTCATGGAGCGCGAGCTCGAGTATCTCGGACGTGCCCTGGACGAGCCGCGCCGGCCGTTCGTCGCGATCCTGGGTGGGGCCAAGATCTCCGGAAAGATCGACCTCATCGAAGCGCTCCTGCCGAAGGTCGACGAGATCATCATCGGTGGGGCGATGGCCTGCACCTTCTTTCGCGCCATGGGGCTCGAGACGGGAACCTCGCTCGTCGAGGAGGACCGCATCGAGCTCGCGCGTGAGCTGCTGCAGACGGGGGGCCGGAAAATCGTCCTCCCGTCGGGCGCCGTGATCGGGCGCGAGCTCAAGCCGGATACGGAAACACGAACGGTGCACCGCGACCAGATCCCGCCCGGCTGGGCGATGTACGACATCGACTCGATGACCGAGCAGGATTATGCCGCGCTCATCGACGCGGCAGGCACCGTCGTCTGGAACGGGCCGATGGGCGTGTTCGAGACGCCTCCGTTCGACCATGGAACGCTCGCGATCGCCCGCGCCATGGCGCACGCGACGGGCCGGGGCACCATCACCATCGTCGGCGGCGGCGATTCGGCGGCCGCGGTGGCGGAGGCAGGTCTCGCGGACCAGATGACCCACGTATCCACCGGGGGCGGGGCCTCGCTCGAATTCCTCGAAGGCAAGCCGCTTCCGGGCGTGGCTGCCCTCGACGACGCATGACGGCCCGCCGATGACGCGCCGGCTCACCTTTGCCGCCAACTGGAAGATGCATCACGGGCCGAAGGCGGCCCGCGCGTTCGTCGAGCGCTTCCTCGAGCTGGTGCCGCCCCGCGATGAACGGGAGCTCTGGCTCTTCCCGCCGGCAGCGAGCCTGACCGCAGTGGCGGACACCGCGCGGGCGCGTCCCGACGTGAAGGCGGGCGCGCAGAACGTCCACTGGGAGCCGAAGGGAGCCTTCACCGGCGAGCAGTCGATTCCCATCATTCGCGAGGCGGGCGCGCGCGGGGCGCTGGTCGGCCATTCCGAGCGCCGTCATGTGTTCGGCGAGTCCGACGACGACACGCGCCGCAAGGTGAATGCGGTCCTCGACGGCGGTCTCACGCCGATCCTCTGCGTCGGCGAAAAGCTCGAGGAGCGTGAGGCGGGAAGGACGGAAGACGTCGTCCGACGCCAGCTTCGCGCCGGCCTCGACGGCCTCGACGCCGTTCGCCTGGGCCGCGTCATCATCGCTTACGAACCCGTATGGGCGATCGGGACGGGCCGCAATGCCACTCCGCGGGATGCGGCCGCCGTGCATGCAGTGATTCGACGCGAGCTGTCGGTACTCGGAACGCCTGGACGCACCGCCATCCTCTACGGTGGCAGCGTGAACCTCGGGAACGCCCTCTCCCTGCTCGCGGAGGAGGAAATCGACGGTGTCCTCGTGGGTGGTGCGAGTCTCGAGGCCGACGGCTGGGCGGAGCTCGTCGGGATCGGCGCGTAGCCGCCCCGGAGCGGGCCCCGGTTGATTCAAGTGCTCCTCCCGCATAGATTTCCCGGCTGTCCAGCACCCGGTCCCAGGCGAGCGAGCCGATGTTCTATTTCATACTAGTCCTTCTCATCCTCGACGCGCTGATCCTCGCGGCGGTCATTCTTCTCCAGGCCGGGCAGGGAGGCGGGCTCGCTTCGCTCGGCGGCAGCGGATCGACCGACACCGTCATGGGCGGGCGCCAGGCAGTCACGCTGCTGACGCGCATGAGCTGGTGGTGTGGCGGGATCTTCCTCGCACTCTCGCTCGTCCTGTCGGTGGTCTCGGCCAATCGCGGCATCGGCGGGCGCAGCGAGCTGCAGGAGCGGCTCCGGCAGGGCACTGCGCCGGCTGCGCCAGCGCCGGCCCCGGCCAACCTCCCGCTGCAGAGCGCGCCGCCCGCAACGGACGCGGCGCAGCCTGCGCCCACGCAGCCGGCATCGCCCGGAGAGAGCGGCCAGTGAGCGACGGAACGGAGCGGGGCGGACGGACTACCGACCGCCCCGCTTTCGTATTGCTGGAGGACGGGACCTGGTACGCGGGGACCACGCTGCAGGCCGGCGAGCCCGCATTCGGCGAAGTCGTCTTCACCACGAATCTCACCGGCTATCAGGAAACCTTCACCGATCCGAGCTATCTCGGTCAGATCGTCGTCATGACGGCGCCGATGATCGGGAATTACGGTGTGTCGCCCGAGGACATGGAATCGGGTGCACCGCAGGTCAGCGGAATCGTCGTGCGCGAGCTGAGCCGGGTGCCCTCGAACTGGCGAAGCACGAAATCCCTCGCCGACTGGCTGAGTGAATCCGGCATTCCGATCATCGAAGGCGTCGACACGCGGCGGCTGACCCGTCACATCCGGGAGCGGGGCGCCATGCGCGGTGTCATCGCCGGAGGCCGCGAGCCTTCCGCCGAGCTCATTGCCCGTCTCAAGGCGTCTCCGTCGATGGACGGGCTGGATCTCGCGTCGCGCGCCACGATCACCGAGCCGTACACCGAAGGCGAAGGCCCGCACGTCGTTGCCTATGACTTCGGGATGAAGCGAAACATTGTATCGATGCTGGTACAGACGGGCTGCCGGGTCACCGTCGTGCCTGCGGAGACGCCGGCCGAGGAAGTCGCCAGGCTCGATCCGGATGGGCTCTTCCTCTCGAACGGTCCGGGAGATCCCGCCGCCGTGGACTATGCGCTGCCGAACATCCGCGCCCTCGCGGACGCGGGCGTCCCCACGTTCGGCATCTGCCTCGGCCACCAGCTGCTTGGACTTGCCTACGGCGGACAGACGGCGAAGATGCCGTATGGCCACCGGGGTGGAAATCACCCCGTCCGGGACCTTCGCTCGGGGCATGTGCTGATCACGACCCAGAACCACGGGTTCTCGGTCGTCGGGGATGCTTCGGGGGTGCCAGGTGCACCAGAACTTGAGGTGACACACCTCAACCTCAATGATGGCAGCGTGGAAGGTATCCGCCACCGGACGCTCCCCGTCTTCGCGGTGCAGTATCACCCGGAAGCGGCGCCCGGACCGCACGACGCCTACCCCCATTTTGCCGAATTTCTCCGATCGGTCCGGCACCGCCGGGGAGCCGTCACGGCCCCCGCAGATGCCAAAAACCGCCCAACCCCTTGACACGCAACACTTAAGCCCGTAGAATCGGCCCGTGGAACGCCTCACCGGCGCCCTTCGTCTGTGACCCTTCTGGGGGATGCATGACCAAAGCCGATCTCGTAGAAACGGTGACTGCCTCGATTGCACGCACCGCCGGGCCCATGATCTCCAAGAAGGATTGCGCGCGCGTCGTGGATGCTTTTCTCGACGCCATCAAGGATGCACTCCGCGATCAGCACAACATCGAAATCCGCGGCTTCGGTACATTCAAGATCCGGCGCAGGAAGACGCGCATGGCGCGCAACCCGCGTACCGGGGACCCGGTGGAAGTCGCTGCAAGGCCGGTCCCGGTGTTCAAGCCGAGCAAGGAGTTACGTGCCCTCGTCGCCGACGAGGACGCGCCCGAGTCGGCCGAGGCGTCGGGTCTCTGATCGATCGGCAGTACGGGGCCGCACTCACCAGTCGGCCCCGCGCGTTTATGTTCCCACCTGATGCCTGCACCCATCCGAGTCCTCCTCTTTGCCCGCTATGCCGAGCTGATCGGCGCCGAAAGCGTGGAGCTGCGTGCACCCGACACGCTGAGTGTCGCCGATGTGCTCGATCGCGTGCGCGCGCTTCCCGGTGGCAGCGCACTCCCCGCCGTGATGCTCTGTGCCGTAAACCTGCGCCAGGCAACGCTCTCCGACCGGGTCGCGCCGGGGGACGAAGTGGCGCTGCTGCCGCCGCTCGCCGGAGGCTGAGATGCGCTTCCTGACCGCCGACCCGATCGACGCGACCGCCCTCGTGCGCGCGGTCCCGAGCGCCAGGCGCGGCGCTGTCGTGACGTTCGTCGGCCAGGTACGGAACCACCATGGCGGCCGTGGGGTCGAGCGGCTCGAATACTCCGCCTATGCGCCGATGGCCGAAGCCCAGTGCGAGGCGATCGTGCGCGAAGCCGAGGCGCGCTGGCCCGTGACGGTCCGCCTCCAGCACCGGACCGGCGATCTGAAGATCGGCGACGTGGCCGTTGCCGTCGCCGTGGCGGCGGATCACCGCGGCGAAGCGTTCGACGCGTGCCGATGGGTCATCGACGAGGTGAAGCGGCGCGTCCCGATCTGGAAGCGAGAGCACTACACCGACGGCAGCATCGCGTGGGTGGATCCGACGGCCGCGGAGGGCGTCGTGCCCGCCCACGGGGCGACCGCCCCGGAAGCGAACCGATGAGCACGCCGCCGCTCGACCGGCTCGCGCGACCGCTCGGGAGCCTGCGCCTTTCGGTGACCGACCGCTGCAACCTCCGCTGCGCGTACTGCATGCCTGAGGAGGAGTACACGTGGCTCCCCCGGGCGTCGATTCTCACGTTCGAGGAGCTGGCGCGGCTGGCTGCCATCTTCGCCTCGCTCGGGGCGGGCCGGGTGCGGCTCACGGGCGGTGAACCGCTGCTCCGCAATGAACTGCCCGATCTCGTCGCCCGGCTTGCCGCGCTTCCGTCCGTCACCGACATCGCGCTGACGACCAATGGACTCCTGCTCGCCGCGCGGGCGGAAGCATTGCGGCGCGCCGGTCTCCGGCGTGTCACGGTCAGTCTCGATACCCTGGATCCGAGCCGGTTCCGCGCGCTCACCCGAAGCGGACGGCACGCGGACGTGCTGGCGGGCATCGAGGCCGCAGCCGACGCGGGCTTCCGCGGTACGAAGCTCAATACCGTCGTCATGCGCGGCGTCAATGACGATGAGATCGCTGCCCTGATCGCGTTCGGGCGACGTCATCAGGCGGAGCTCCGGTTCATCGAGTACATGGACGTCGGCGGCGCGACGGGTTGGGCCGCGGGGAAGGTGGTGTCGAGGGCGGAGCTGCTCGAGCAGGTCGCGCACGAACATGGACCCGTCGAAGCCGTGCCGGCGCCCGGCTCGCGCGCCCCTGCGGAGCGGTTCCGTCTTTCCGATGGGACGACATTCGGGATCATCGCCTCCACGACGGCTCCGTTCTGCCGTGCCTGCGACCGGAGCCGGATCACGGCCGACGGCACCTGGTTTCTCTGCCTCTACGCAGCGGAGGGGGTCGATCTGCGGGCCCTGCTCAGGGGTGGGCACTCCGACCGGGAGATCGCCGATCGCGTCCGTGAGGTGTGGGAGGCACGCAGCGACCGCGGCGCGGAGCTGCGTGCACGCCTGCCTGAGCGGGGTGCGCTGTACGCCATCGAGGGCCTCCGTGCGGATCCCCGGCGCGAAATGCACACGCGGGGGGGATGAATGGCGCTTCACGTCGCGCTGATCCAGCCGCAGATCCCTCCGAACACCGGAAACATCGCGCGTCTCTGCGCAGCGACGGATACGCCGCTGCACCTGATCGAGCCGCTCGGCTTCTCGATCACGGACCGCGAAGTCAGGCGCGCCGGGCTCGATTACTGGGACAAGGTGGATCTCTGGGTCCATCCCGACTGGTTCGCCTTCCGCGACGCGATCTCGCGGGACCGGTGCCTCTATTTTTCCGCCAACGCGACGCGGGACTACCGCGAGGCGCCCTTCCGGCCGAACAGCGTCCTCGTCTTCGGCAGCGAGACCGACGGGATGCCGGCCCGGATCCTCGAGAAACATCCCGACCAGTGCTTCCGGATCCCGATGGAAGGGGAGATTCGCAGCCTCAACCTGGCCAATGCGGTGAGCATCGTCCTCTACGAGGCGCGGGACCGCGTGACGCCGCTCAGTTGATCGCCGCGCGGAGGTTTGGTCTCGACCCCGTCCCTGTATAGTTTTCGGCGCCTCGGCCGCGTGGTCGGGCGCCTCTTCTTTCCCTTTCCAGGATGCGCTGGCAGACATGCTGAACAAGGTCGCGGTGGTCGGAGCAGGCAACGTGGGCGCCACGGCGGCGCAGCGGATCGCCGAGAAGCACCTCGCGCGCGAGGTGATCATGATCGACGTGGCCGAAGGGATCCCGCAGGGAAAGGCGCTCGACCAGTGGCAGAGCGGGCCGATCGAAGGCTTCGACGCCCGGGTCCGCGGGTCCCAGGGGTACGACGAGGCCAGGGACGCCGAGGTGTTCGTCGTGACCGCCGGAATCGCCCGCAAGCCCGGCATGAGCCGGGACGATCTGGTGCGCACCAACGCGGGCATCGTGAAGTCCGTGGCCGAAAACATCGCGCGCGTCGCGCCGAAGTCGATCATCATCGTCGTCTCGAATCCGCTCGACGTGATGTGCTACGTTGCGATGAAGGCGTCGAAGTTTCCGCGTGAGCGAATCCTCGGCATGGCTGGCGTGCTCGATACGGCGCGCTACCGGATGTTTCTCGCGGAGGCGATGGACGTGTCGGTCGAGGACATCCAGGCGATGGTGCTGGGCGGCCACGGCGACACGATGGTGCCCCTGATTTCGTACACGACGGTCTCCGGGATTCCAGTGACGCAGCTCCTGCCGGAGGAGAAGCTCCGCCCGATCGTGGACCGCACGCGGAACGGAGGTGCCGAGATCGTCGCGTTCCTCAAGACCGGCTCGGCCTACTATGCGCCAAGCGCGGCCGCGGTGCAGATGGTCGAGGCGATCGCGCTCGACAAGAAGCGTATCCTGCCGTGCTCCGCGTGGCTCACCGGCGAGTTCGGCCTGCGCGACGTGTTCTGCGGCGTGCCGTGCAAGCTCGGCCGCGCGGGGCTCGAGCGCATCATCGAGGTGACGCTCACCGACGCGGAGCGTGCCGAGCTCCACAAGTCCGCCGAAGCCGTCCGGGACACGCAGCGCGCGGTGGACGCGGCAGCGTAGCTCGCCACGACGGCACTTCCTTCACGAGACGAGGCACTACGGGAATGCTCGCCTTCTACCGCTCGACGATCGGCAAGAAGATCATCATGGCGGTATCCGGTGTGATCGGGGTGATCTTCCTGATCCTGCACATGGCCGGCAACCTGCAGGCCTTCATGGGGGCGGAGAAGCTCAACAACTACGCTGCCATCCTGCACGGCCCCCTCGAAGAGGTCGTCCTCCTGCAGCGGGTCGTGCTCGTGGTGGCGCTCGTCCTCCATGTCCTGATGGCCTGGCAGCTCACGATGCGGAACCGGGCGGCCCGCCCGGTCGGCTATGCGAAGCGCGACCCGCAGGTCTCCACGTTCGCGGCGCGCACGATGCGCTGGGGCGGCGTGCTCCTCCTCGCCTTCATCGTCTTCCACATCCTCCATTTCACCACCCTCGACATCGACCCCACGTTCGTGCCCCTGGACGTGTACGGGAACGTCGTGAAGGCGTTCCGGGAGCCGTGGAAGGTCGCGCTCTACGTCGGGGCGATGATCCTCCTCGGCATGCACCTCTATCATGGCCTCTGGAGCGCACCGCGCACGCTGGGCGCCGCGCCGCGCAGCCGCTGGCCGCTCAAGCGGCGGGTGGCGGCGGGGCTCGCCCTGCTCCTCTGGGCGGGGTTCACGAGCGTGCCGGTGGCCGTCTTTCTCGGAGTGCTGAGGTAATCTGATGGAGCTGAACGCACGGATTCCGGAAGGCCCGATCGAGCGGAAATGGGACCGGCACCGCTTCGAGATGAAACTGGTGAACCCGGCCAACAAGCGGAAGCACACGGTCATCGTGGTCGGGAGCGGCCTCGCCGGCGCCGCCGCCGCGGCGACGATGAGCGAGCTCGGCTATCGCGTGAAGTGCTTCTGCTTCCAGGACAGCCCGCGCCGCGCGCACAGCATCGCGGCGCAGGGCGGCATCAACGCCGCCAAGAACTATCAGAACGACGGCGACAGCATCTACCGCCTCTTCTACGACACGGTGAAGGGCGGGGACTTCCGCGCGCGCGAGGCCAACGTCTACCGGCTCGCACAGATCAGCGTCAACATCATCGATCAGGCCGTCGCGCAGGGCGTGCCGTTCGCCCGCGAGTATGGTGGGCTGCTCGACAACCGGTCGTTCGGCGGCGCCCAGGTCTCGCGGACGTTCTATGCGCGCGGGCAGACCGGGCAGCAGCTGCTCCTCGGCGCGTACCAGGCGCTCGAGAAGGAGATCGCGCTCGGCGGCGTCACGATGTATCCGCGCACCGAGATGCTCGACCTCGTCGTGGTGGATGGGCGTGCGCGGGGGATCGTCGTGCGCGACCTCGTGACGGGCGCCATCGAAGCCCACGCGGCCGATGCCGTGGTGCTCGGGACGGGCGGGTACGGGAACGTCTTCTACCTCTCGACCAACGCGAAGGGCTCCAACTGCACGGCGATCTGGCGCGCCCATCTGCGCGGCGCCGCCTTCGCCAATCCGTGCTACACGCAGATCCACCCGACCTGCATACCGGTGAGCGGCGACTATCAATCCAAGCTCACGCTCATGAGCGAATCCCTCCGCAACGACGGACGCGTCTGGGTGCCGAAGCGGGAAGGGGACGGGCGTCCCCCCGGCGAGATCCCCGAGTCCGAGCGCGATTACTACCTCGAGCGCAAGTATCCGAGCTTCGGCAACCTCGCCCCGCGCGACATCGCTTCGCGCGCCGCGAAGGAGGCGTGCGACAGCGGGCGCGGCGTCGGGCCCGGGGGCCTGGGCGTCTATCTCGATTTCGCCGACGCCATCAAGCGCCTCGGCGAGGATCGGATTCGCGAGCGCTACGGCAATCTCTTCGAGATGTACCAGCGCATCACCGACGAGGACCCGTACCGCGTGCCCATGCGCATCTACCCGGCCGTGCATTACACGATGGGCGGGCTCTGGGTGGACTACAACCTGATGAGCACCATTCCCGGGCTGCACGTGATCGGCGAGGCGAACTTCTCCGACCACGGCGCCAACCGGCTCGGCGCCAGCGCCCTGATGCAGGGCCTCGCGGACGGCTACTTCGTCGTCCCGCTCACGATCGGCGACTACCTCGCCACCGCGAAGCCCGCTCCCGTCGAGGATACGCATCCGGCCTTCGCGGAGGCCGTGGCCGCCGTGACGGCGCGGACGCGGCGCTTTCTCGAGACGAAGGGGTCGCGCACCGTCGACTCGTTCCACCGGGAGCTCGGCCGACTCATGTGGGACAAGTGCGGCATGGCGCGGAATGCGGCCGGCCTGCGCGAGGCGCTCGGCGCGATCCCGCGCATGCGGGAGGAGTTCTGGCGCGACGTCAACGTGCCGGGAAGCGATGCGCAGATCAACCAGGCGCTCGAGAAGGCCGGCCGCGTGGCCGATTTCTTCGAGCTCGCCGAGCTGATGTGCCGCGACGCGCTCCATCGCGAGGAATCGTGCGGCGGGCATTTCCGCGAGGAGTACCAGACGCCCGACGGCGAGGCTCAGCGGGACGACACACGCTTCGCCTACGTGGCGGCGTGGGCGCACGCGGGCCCCGGGAACGAGCCGCGGCTGCACCGCGAGCCGCTCGCCTTCGAGTACGTGCAGCTCGCACAGCGGAGCTACAAATGAACCTCACTCTCCACGTCTGGCGGCAGGCGGGACCCGCCGCTCCCGGCCGGATGGAGCGGTACGACGTTCGGGACATCAGCCCCGACATGTCCTTCCTCGAGATGCTCGACACCCTCAACGAGCGGCTGCAGGAATCGGGGGAGGAGCCGATCGCGTTCGACCACGACTGCCGGGAAGGGATCTGCGGCTCGTGCAGCCTGATGATCAACGGCGTCGCGCACGGGCCGATGAAGGGGACGGCCACCTGCCAGCTTCACATGCGCAGCTTTCGTGACGGCGACGAGATCTGGGTCGAGCCGTGGCGCGCACGGCCCTTTCCTGTGCTGCGGGACCTGTGCGTGGATCGGGGCGCGCTCGACCGGATCATCCAGGCCGGTGGCTTCGTCACGGTCCGCACGGGCGCCGCGCCCGACGGGAATGCGATCCCGGTCCCCAAGGTCGCCGCCGACCTGGCCATGGACGCAGCGGCATGCATCGGCTGTGGCGCCTGTGTCGCGGCATGCCCCAACGGCTCCGCCTCGCTCTTCACGGCGGCGAAGGTGACGCACCTCGGCCTCCTGCCGCAGGGCCAGCCCGAACGCGCGCGCCGGGCGCTCAGGATGGTGCGCCAGATGGATGTCGAAGGCTTCGGGAGCTGCACCTTCTACGGCGAGTGCCAGGAAGCGTGCCCCAAGGACATCAGCATCGACACCATCGTCCGGATGAACGGCGACTACCTGCGCGCCTCATTGGGCGCGCGGGGCGCCGCGGTGTGACGCGCGGAGCCTTCCTCGTCGCGGCAGCGGCAGTCGGCGGAGCGGGATTACCGGCTTCCCTCGAGGCGCAGGAGATCACAGGGGGCATCAGCGCGACGGTGCTGTACGATCGCGTCGACCCGATTCCGCTCGGCGGTTCACTCGGGGAGGTGCGCGTCATCCACCCGGTGGGCATGGTACACGCGTCCATGCTCGGCGGTCAGCTCTCCCTCACCGGCATGGCCAATCTCGAAGGGCTCACGCTGGAGGATGGGCAGCTCGCGCCGGGCGTGGCCGGTGAAGGGTACGCCGACCGCCGGCATCCCCACACCTACGTGCACGAAGCCGTCGTCACCTTCCAGCCGGCGGACGCCCGCGGGATCTCCTGGTCCCTCTCCGCGGGGAAGGGCTTCGCACCTTACGGCAGCGACGACCCGATGTCGCGGCCCGTGCTCCGGTATCCCGTCAACCATCATCTCGCGCAGGTGCTCGAGCGACTGGTCGGCATCGCCGCGGTCCGCGCCGGCATGGTCGGCCTCGAGGGTGCGCTGTTCAACGGCGACGAGCCCGATGGGCCGGACCAGTGGCCGAATGCCGGGCGGTTCGCCGACTCCTGGGCCGCGCGGCTCACGCTCTATCCCACCCATGGCGTCGAGCTTCAGGGATCCCTCGCGTCCGTCACTTCGCCCGAGCATCGGCCCGGCGGCGGGCTCGATCACGACCAGCAGAGCGTTTCCATGCGCGTCGAACGGGAGCTGGGCGCCGACCGGGTGTATGGACTCGCGGAATTTGCCCGCAGCGACGATGCCGCGTTCGTGATGCACAGCCTCCTCGCCGAGGCGGCATGGGGCCGGGGCCCGCATCAGGCGCACTACCGGTTCGAGCGCACCGAACGCCCGGAAGAGCAACGGCTGGCGGATCCGTGGCGCACGCCGCGACCGCATCACGACTTCTCGAACGTCGGCATCACCCGCTGGTCGTTGCACACGCTGGGTTATGCCTTCGATGCCGCGCTGCGCCAGGGGATCGGTCTCGTGCCGATGATCGAGCTCACGCTCGGGCGCGTGCACTCGCTGACCCCGGCGTCGTTCGACCCCACGCTGTTCTACGGGCGGGAGACGGTCTGGGCGGTGAGCGCGGGTGTGCGAATCGGCTGGGGTGTGCGTCTCCATCGCATGGGAAGGTACGGAGCCGCGGTCGCGCACGAGCCAGGATCTCACGCCCCGGGCCACGACGGCGCTCACTGATGCCGAGGGAGTGGATGACCAATCGGATATGCCGCGCGGCCGCGGTAGTGGCGGCGCTCGCGGTGGGTGCCTGTGGTGACTCGACGGACGAAGGGCCGGACCCGGTCGCGATCGAACTGGTCGATGGCGATGGGCAGGACGGCAGCGCCGGTGCCGCACTGGCCGCGCCGCTCCGGGTCCTGGTCACGGACGAGCTCGGTGATCCGGTTGCGGGCGTCGAGGTGAGCTGGTCGGTCACTGCCGGTGGCGGGTCGATCACACCGGAAAGCGCCACCGACGCGAGCGGCATCGCGCATGCCACGTTCACTCTCGGCCCTGCCAATGGGGAGCATCGCGACGCCGCGGCGGTGGCCGGGCTGACCGGCTCGCCGGTCGAGTTCACTGCCGTGGCCGGCGGGATCGTGCCCCCTCCGCCGAGTGACATCACGCTCGCCTCGGTCACTCCGGCGCCCGCAGGCGCGGTGTTCATCCACGACATGTTCGTGCGCGACGGGCTCGCGTTCGTCTTCGCGTGGAATGCCGGCGTCATCATCTACGACGTCGGCAACGGCGTTCGCGGTGGCTCTCCGACCGTGCCGCAGCAGGTCGGCGTCCGGATCCCCTCCACCGCCGGGCTGCCGTGTGCGTGCGTGCATAACGGGTGGTGGTTCCACAATCCGAACACCGGGGAGAAGAAGTACCTCTTCCTGGGCCAGGAGGGCCCGGGCTCGATCGGAACCAGCAGCACCGGGGACATTCATGTCCTCGACGTGACCGACCTGACGAATCCCGTCGAGGTCGCGAGCTATCACCACCCGAACCTCCCCGATGCCACGGGCACATCGCGCACCGTCGGCGTGCACAACTTCTGGATGGACGAAGCGAACGAGATCCTGTACGCCGCCTTCTACAACGGCGGTGTCGTCGCGTTCGACGTCTCGGGGACGCTGACCGGCGACCTCGCGAACCGGGTGATCGCATCGGTTCGGCCGGGTGGGGCGGGGGGGACCTATACCTGGGGCGTGCAGGTCGCGAACGGATCGCTGTACGCGATCGACATGCTCACCGGCCTGTACCAGCTGAAACTCGAAGGCGGTGCGCTCGAGGTCGTCGGGGGCGGGAACAACGTACTGGACCGGTTCAGTTCCGACCTCTGGGTGCACGGCAGCCATGCGTACACCGGAACGTGGGGCCAGCGCGCCGGCGGGCCGGGGAATGCCCTCAAGGTGTGGGCGCTCGATGCCGGGGGGGCGCCGTCGCTCGTTCGCACGGTGACCCTCAGCGGGATCGCCACGGTCAGCGATGTCGAAGTCAGCGCCGACGGCTCGTGGCTCGCGCTCACGGCGGAGTACGGGCTGAACGCGGGCCTGCATCTCTATTCGCTGGCGGATCCGGGCAACCCGATCCCCCTGGATCGCTATCTCGTCGCTTCGGCGAACGGCGGGCTGCACACAGGGACGATCGCAGAGATCGCGGGGCGGACCTACGTCTTTGCCGCGCGGGATCCGGCCCCGGGCGGTCCGGCCCTCGTCGTCATGGATGTGACCGAAGTCATTCCCTGAAGCCGATGCTGTCCCGGCTCAGAGCCGGGGCAGCGTCACCCCCACCTGCCCCTGGTACTTGCCCGCCTTGTCCTTGTAGCTCGTCTCGCACACGTCGTCCTCGTCCGCCTCGAAGAAGAGGACCTGGCAGATCCCCTCGTTCGCGTAAATCCTTGCCGGCAAGGGCGTTGTGTTCGAGATCTCGAGTGTCACATAACCTTCCCATTCCGGCTCGAACGGGGTCACGTTCGTGATGATCCCGCACCGCGCGTAGGTGCTCTTTCCGACACAGATCGTGAGCACATTGCGCGGAATCCTGAAATATTCCACCGACCGGGCCAGGGCGAAGCTGTTCGGCGGAACGATGCAGGTGTCGCCCTCGAACTCGACGAAGCTCTTCGAGTCGAACGCCTTCGGATCCACGATCGCGGAGAGCACGTTCGTGAAGATCTTGAACTCCGGTGCCACCCGCATGTCGTACCCGTACGAGGACACGCCGTAGGAGATCACTTTCCGACCCTGCGCATCGACGGCCCGGACCTGCGCCTCGACGAACGGGTCGATCATCTGCTTTTCCAGCGCCATCCGGCGGATCCAGCGGTCGGACTTGATGGACATGCGGCCTCGGGTGATCGTGAGCGGGTGGGGCGCACGGACGGCGCGGAATATACTCGGGCACGGGCCTTATGTGGCGGCCCGGATTCGGGTTGAATCGCTTTCCGGGGCGCGTTAGATTCCCCCGCGTTCCTTGTGAAATTCCTCACATGTGCCGAGAGCGTTCGCTGATGCTTCAGGCCTACATACCGGTTCTGCTCGTCCTCGCCTTCGTCATCGCGAACGCCATCCTCATGCTCGGCGCCTCGCACCTGCTGTCGACCTACCGCCCCACGGCGGTGAAGTCGGCGCCGTACGAATCGGGAATGCCGGTGCTCGGCGACGCGCGCGAGCGCTTCTCGGTGAAGTTCTATCTCGTCGCCATGCTGTTCATCATCTTCGACATCGAGACGGTGTTCATGATTCCATGGGCCGTCGCGTTCCGGCAGTTCAAGGAGATGTCCGGCCTTCTGCTGGTCGAGATGCTCGTCTTCGTCCTCATCCTCTCGGTGGGGTACGTCTATATCTGGAAGCGGGGGGCCCTGGAATGGGACTAGTCAATCCGGCAACCGCCAGTTCCCGTGACGAGGGCGGCTCGGTCGTCTCGCTCGAGTCCCAGAACTTCGTCACGACGCGGCTCGATTTCCTCGCCAACTGGGCGCGCTCCAACTCGCTCTGGCCGATGCCGTTCGGCACCGCGTGCTGCGCCATCGAGTACATGGCCACCGCCGCGAGCCGCTTCGATATCGCGCGGTTCGGCATGGAGCGCCAGTCGTTCTCGCCGAGGCAGGCCGATGTGCTCATCTGCGCCGGGCGGGTGCCGTTCAAGCTGGCGCCCGTGATCCGGCGCATCTGGGACCAGATGCCGCAGCCCAAGTGGTGCATCTCGATGGGGGCGTGCGCCTCGACCGGCAATGTGTTCGACAATTACACCATCGTGCAGGGAA
Source organism: Gemmatimonadales bacterium (assembly GCA_036741715.1). Classification (GTDB taxonomy): domain Bacteria; phylum Gemmatimonadota; class Gemmatimonadetes; order Gemmatimonadales; family GWC2-71-9; genus CAMLLJ01. Next base: position 19,212 of record DAINRR010000017.1, on the reverse strand, counting down.
TCGATACCCTGATGCCGGTGGACGTCTACGTGCCGGGCTGCCCGCCGCGGCCGGAGGGGCTGATCTACGGAATTCAGCTCCTGCAGAAGAAGATCCGCGGGGAGTCGATCACCGATCCGATGATCCGCGAGGAGCAGCAGGTCGGTCCGGACGGGCTCTACCTCCCGGCGCAGCGAGTGGACGAGCTCTCGGAGCCGTTCGGCAACTCGGTGCACCAGACGCGGTCGTCATGGTGAGCGCGGTAGCGGGCGAGCCGGTCGCGAGCGTCGGCGCGCTGCGCGAGCGTTTCGGTGCGAGCGTCGAGCGCGTCACGCTATCGAGCGGGGACACGATCGTCTACGTCACGCGTGAATCCGCGCACGACGTGCTCGCCTGGCTCAAGGAGACGCCCGGCCTGGAATTCGATTACCTGACGGACGTCACCGCCGTCGAGTACCGCGATCCGGAGCTCCCGCTGGAAGTCGTGTACCAGCTCCGGTCGCTGCGCCGCCGGGAGGACCTGCGGGTCAAGATCGCGCTCGACCGCAATGGCCCGCTCGAGGTGCGCTCCGTGTGGGACCTCTGGCGCGGAGCCGACTGGCTCGAGCGGGAGGTCTACGACATGTTCGGCATCGTCTTTCACGGACATCCCGATCTCCGGCGCATCCTGATGTGGGAGACCTACCGCGAAGGGCACCCGCTGCGGAAGGATTTTCCGCTGCGAGGCCATTTCAGCCGGGCGGAGCAGACGCGCCAGGCGCTCGCCGCCAATCCGGAAGCCCACTATTCGCTCGAGGAGCTGTCCATTGCGCAGGCGTTCGGCGAGCTGCCGAAGGACATGCAGGAGCGGCTCGCCCGCGGGGAACGAGGCTACCTGAAATGAGCACGCGCACGCTCGAGATGGCGCTGCACACGCCGGCGTTCGATTCGCACGGCAATCTGTCGCTCGTGCCCCTCGGCGCGGGACCCGGCCGGGACGTCGGCTTCGACGAGGGCTTCGGCGCCGAGCACCTGCTCGTCAACATCGGCCCGCAGCATCCGGCCACGCACGGCGTGCTCCGCCTCGTGCTCGAGCTCGAAGGCGAAACGGTCAAGCGGTGCATCCCGCATGTCGGCTACCTCCACACCGGCTTCGAGAAGCTCGGCGAGTACCGGCACTACAACCAGATCATCCCGCTGACCGACCGCACCGACTACCTCGCGCCGATGGCGAACAACGTCGGCCTCGCGCTCGCGGTCGAGAAGCTGATGGGAATCGAGATCACCGAGCGGTGCCGCGTGCTCCGCGTGATCGCGTGCGAGATGAGCCGCATCATCTCCCACCTCGTCTGGCTCGGCACCACGGGCATCGACCTCGGCGCATTCACGCCCTTCCTCTGGGCGTTCCAGGAGCGGGAGCGCGTCTACAACCTGCAGGAAGCGTGGACCGGCGCGCGCCTCACGCCGAGCGTCACGCGCGTCGGCGGGATGATGGCCGACATTCCCGAAGGGTGGGAGGCAGGGCTTCGCGAGTTCTGCCGCACCTTCCCGGCGACGCTCACCGAGGTGGACACGATGTTCACCCGGAACGGCATCTGGATCGGCCGGACGCAGGGTGTCGGCGTCATGACGCGCGAGGAGGCGATCAACTACTCGCTCTCCGGCCCGATGCTCCGCGCGAGCGGCGTGGACTACGATGTGCGCAAGGACCGGCCGTACCTCGGCTACGAGGACTACGACTTCGACGTCGCCGTCGGTGAGCACGGCGACATCTACGACCGGTACCTGGTCCGCATGGAGGAAATGCGGCAGTCCACGCGGATCCTCGAGCAGGCCCTCGACAGGCTCCGACCCGGCCCGATCAACGTGAGCGATCCGCGCGTCATCCTGCCGCCGAAATCCCGCGCCATGAGCGACATGGAGGCGATGATCTATCACTTCAAGCAAGTCATGGAAGGGATCAAGCCGCCGGTCGGCGAGGCCTACTTCGGCATCGAAAACCCGAAGGGCGAGCTTGGCTACTACTTCGTGTCCGACGGGACGTCCAAGCCGGTCCGCTGGCGGATCCGTCCACCCGCGTTCATCAACCTGTCGGCGTTGCCGAAGATGTGCGAAGGGGAGCTCCTGGCCGACGTGATCGCGATCAACGCCAGCGTCGACATCGTCATGGGGGAGGTGGACCGGTGAGCGCCGCGCACGGACATCCTGCGGAAGACATCCACGAGCCGGTGTTCGTCGGCGAGACGCTCGCCGAGCTCGAGCGCCGCTTCACCGAATACCCGACGAAGCAGGCGCTTCTCCTGCCTGCCCTCTGGATGATCCAGGAGCGCCGGGGCTGGATCAGCGAGCAGGCCATCGGGGAGGTGGCGCAGGTGCTCGGGCTCACGCCGGCGTACGTGAAGGGCGTCGTGACGTTCTACACGATGTACCACACGCACCCGGTCGGGCGGCACTTCATTCAGGTCTGCACCACGTCCCCCTGCGGGCTCTGCGGGGCGGAGGACACGATGGAGGCGCTCCTTCGGGCCAGCGGGTGCGGCGAGCTCGGCGCCACCAGCCCGGACGGCCGCTTCACGGTCATCGAGGTGGAATGCCTCGGCGCCTGCGGCTTCCCGACGCCCGTCCTCATCGACGACGACTTCATCGAGAGCGTGACGCCCGAAACCGTCCCCGCGCTGCTGGAGAGGTATCGCTGATGGGATACCCGCATCCGAGTCACCCGAAGGAAACGGTGGTGCTCTCCCGGTACTTCGGCGATGCCGGCGCGCGAACCTACGCGGGCTGGGTGGAGCGCGGCGGCTACCAGGGGCTGCGCAAGGCGCTGGGAATGTCCCGCGAGGCGCTGATCGAGGAGGTCAAGGCGTCCGGGCTCCGCGGTCGGGGCGGGGCCGGATTCCCGACGGGCCTCAAATGGTCGTTCATGCCGAAGGACGACGGCAAGCCGCACTACCTGGTCTGCAACGCCGACGAGTCCGAGCCGGGCACGTTCAAGGATCGCGAAATCATGCGGTGGACGCCGCACGGCCTGATCGAAGGGTGCGCGCTGGCGGCGTACGCCATTGCCGCGGAGCGCTGCTACATCTACATCCGCGGGGAGTTCACCGAGCCGTGGGCGGTCATGACGGAAGCCGTCCGCGAGGCGTATGCGAACGGCGTCCTCGGCCGGAACGCCCTCGGCTTGGGGCACCGGATCGACATCACGCTGCACCGCGGTGCCGGCGCCTACATCTGCGGCGAAGAGACCGCGATGATGAACTCGATCGAGGGCAAGCGCGGCAATCCCCGGATCAAGCCGCCGTTCCCCGCGGTCGCCGGCCTCTTCGGCATGCCGACGACGATCAACAACGTCGAGACGCTCGCGGCCACGCCGCACATCGTGCTGCAGGGCGCCGCCTGGTACAAGAGCCTCTGCCTCGGCAATCCCAAGAGCACCGGCACGAAGCTGGTCTCCGTCTGCGGGCACGTGCAGCGCCCCGGCAACTACGAGATCACGATGGGCACGCCGATGAAGGACCTCATCTACGACATGTGCGGCGGGATGCGGCCGGGCCGCACGCTCAAGGCCGTGATTCCCGGCGGTTCGTCGGTGCCGATCATGACCGCCGAGGAGGCGGAGACCTGCATCACCGACTACGAGGGGCTCGTCGAGAAGGGATCGATGCTCGGCTCGGCCGGCATGATCGTGATGGACGACAGCGCCGACATGGTCTACCAGGTCTGGCGGCTCGCGCGCTTCTACGCGCACGAGAGCTGCGCCCAGTGCACGCAGTGCCGGGAAGGCACCGCATGGACCACGCGCATCCTGGAGCGGATCCTGGCGGGGAAGGGGAAGGAGGCCGACTTCCAGCTGCTCCTCGATCTCTCGGAGCAGATGACCGGCAAGACGATCTGCGTGCTCAGCGATTCCTGCGCGGCCCCGATCGTGAGCGGGATTCAGAAGTTCCGTGGTGAATTCGAGGCCTACATGTCGGGCGCGCGGCGCCCGGCTCTCGCGACCGCACTGTGACCCCGGATACGCAACGCATGGCCGACGAGCTGGTAAGCGTAACGATCGAGGGCGCCACGGTGAGCGTGCCCAAGGGCATGACGATCATCGAGGCCGCGAAGCAGGCCGGGATCCTGATCCCGCATTACTGCTATCACCCCTCGCTGCCGTCGCCGGCGGTGTGCCGCATGTGCCTCGTGGAGGTCGAGAAGGCGCCGAAGCTCCTGCCGGCATGCGTGACGACCGTCGCCGACGGCCAGGTGGTGCACGTGAACAGCCCCGTCGCGAAGAAGGCGCGCGAAGGGGTGCTCGAGTTCCTCCTGATCAACCATCCGCTCGACTGCCCGATCTGCGACCAGGCCGGCGAGTGCGAGCTGCAGGACTACGTCTTCCAGGAAGGCCGCGCCGGCACGCGCTACGCCGAATACGCGAAGCGGTACAACCCGGTGGAGGAGTTCGGGCCCGACGTCCTCTACGTGGCCAACCGGTGCATCCTCTGCACCCGCTGCGTCCGCTTCATGGACGACGTGGCGAAGGCGCCGGTGCTCAACGTGAGCGAGCGCGGCGACCGGGCCTTCATCGGGATCTCGCCCGAGCAGACGCTCGACCATCCCTGGTCCGGGAACGTGGTCGATCTCTGCCCGGTGGGGTCGCTCATCTCGAAGGACTTCCTGCACAAGGCACGCGCCTGGGATCTCGACAAGACGCCGAGCATCTGCCCGGGGTGCACCCAGGGATGCAACATGTCGCTGGAGACGCGGGACAACATCGTCGTCCGCCTCCGGCCCCGGCCGAACCTCGAGGTCAATCGCCACTTCATGTGCGATTACGGGCGTCTCGACTACCGCTGGATGAACCGGGGCGACCGGATCGAGGCCCCGCTCGTGCGCCAGGGCGAGCGGCACGTCGCGGTCGACTGGGACGTGGCCCTCGACGCGCTGGGCACGCTCGCTGCGAAGGCCGTGTCGACGGTGATCCTCGCCTCGGGCCGCGCATCGGTGGAATCCCTCGGGCTCGTCCGCCGTCTGGCGCGGGCCGGCGCCGTCACGGCGGCCATTCGCGTTCCGGTCGGCGACGAGGCGCCGCTCGAAGGCGTGCCCGATCTCGCGCTCCGTCGGGAACGGGTGCCGAATCTGCACGGCGCCGCCCTGCTCGGCTACGGGCCCGAATGGGGAGAGGCGCTTCGCGCGGCTGCGACCGCCGATCTCGTCATCCTCCTCGACGTGCAGCTCAACGAAGACGAGGAGCGGGCGCTTGCCGGTGCGACCGGCACGCTCGTCGTCCTTGGCACGGCCATCACGGCGATCGACCGCCGCGCCGAGCTCGTGCTGCCGGTCACCTCGATGGCGGAGGAGAACGGCGTCTACGTGAATCGTGATCACCGCGCGCAGCGCTACCACCAGGCCCGCCCGGCTCCGGGAATGGCGCGGCCTGCCTGGTGGGTGGCGGGCGAAGTCCTCGCGGGGCAGGGCCCGGACCGGGATGCGCCGTCCACCGCCGCGGAGGCCTTCGATCTCGTTGCCGGCGCCTTCGACGCTTTCGCCGGACTCCGCCACGCCGACCTGGGCTTCAGCGGCCGGCGCCTGGACGCGCAGGCGGGAGCGTCGCGATGAGCCCGGAAACGAAGGGGTTTCTGCTCGTGACGATCGTGAAGATGCTCGTGGTCTTCACGGTGGTCCTCGTGGGCGTCGCGCTCCTCACGCTCATGGAGCGCAAGGTCTCCGCCTGGATGCAGAACCGGCGGGGCCCCAACCGGGTCGGGTGGGCGGGACTCCTCCAGCCGGTGGCCGACGGGCTCAAGAACATCATCAAGGAAGAGACGAAGCCCGCGATGTCGAACCGCGTGCTCTTCCTGCTCGCGCCGGCGATGGCGTTCATCCCGGCCATGATCCTGTCGGCCGCCATTCCTTTCGCCGCGCCGCTGGAGCTCAACTTCGACTTCACGCTCCCCCTCCTCGGGCGCTTCGTGCACGAGGGCCGGATGCCGATGGTCGTGGCGGACCTGCCGATCGGGTTCCTCTTCGTCATCGCGATCAGCTCGATGGGCGTCTACGGCATCGCGCTCGCCGGCTGGTCCTCGAACAGCAAGTACAGTCTGCTCGGCGGGCTACGCGCCACGGCCCAGATGATCTCCTATGAGGTCGCGATGGGGATGAGCCTGATCCCGGTGCTCCTCCTCGCGGGCAACGTCTCGTTCGATGCGATCATCGCGGAGCAGCAGCAGTCCCTCTGGTTCGTGGGACCGCTCTTCGTCGCATTCTTCATCTTCCTCGTCTCGGGCTTCGCGGAGACGAACCGGCTGCCGTTCGACCTTCCCGAAGCCGAATCGGAGCTGATCGCCGGGTACCACAGCGAGTACAGCGCGATGAAGTTCTCGATGTTCTTCATCGCCGAATACGCGAACATGGTGACGGTGAGCGCCATGGTCGCCACGCTCTTCCTCGGCGGGTGGGACATTCCCTTCACCAACTGGGACGAGAGCGGGACCGTGCTCGCCGTGCTCGCGAGCCACCTCTTCTTCTTCGGCAAGACGTTCTTCTGGATCTTCTTCTTCATGTGGATCCGCTGGACGCTGCCGCGCTTTCGGTACGACCAGCTCATGGCCCTGGGATGGAAGTTCCTGCTCCCGCTGGCGCTCGCGTACATCATGCTCACCGCCACGGCGATCTGGGTGCTCGAGGGGCCGCTGGGGATCGCCGACGTGCGGATGCGGGCCTTCTGGCTCCTCGGGCTCAACGTCGTGCTCGCGGTGCTCGTCTTCTACGGGCTCGACCGCGGCAGCATCGTCTCCGGCTCGGAAGCGCGTCGCCCCGCCCGGGGGCGCGCCGCCGCGGACGCCACTCTCGTCGGGCGCGAGCGCGCCACGGTGACCGGCTGATGGCCATCGGAGTCAAGGTTCTCAAGCGCCCCGAGCGGCAGGTGAGCTACGTGCGCGCCACGCTCAAGGGGCTCGCGCTCACCTTCAAGCACATGTTCGAGCCGAAGGTGACGATGCAGTATCCCGAGGAGAAGGGGACGCGCGACGAGCGCGGCACCTGGTCGCTTTCGCCGCGCTGGCGCGGGACGCACCGCATGCTGACCGACGAGCAGGGCCGCTCGAAGTGCGTCGCGTGCGGCCTGTGCCCGCAGATCTGCCCGTCGAACTGCATCAAGCTGGTGCCGGGCGAGGACGAGGAGGGGAACCGCTACCCGCTCATCTACGAGATCGACGAGTTCCGCTGCATCTTCTGCGGCTACTGCCAGGAAGTCTGCCCGGAAGAGGCGATTCACGTCGGCCAGCACTACGAAAATTCCGAGTACAGCCGGGACCGCTTCGTCTACGATCTCGAGCGGCTCCAGGCACAGACCCATCCGGTGTCGGCGCTCTGGGACCCCAGCGACCCGCGGGGCGAGTGATGGCGACCTTCGTCTTCTATCTCTTCGCCGCCACGGCCGTCCTCGGCGCTGCCATGTGCGTGCTGCAGCGGAGCCCCGTGGCCTCGGCCATCTGGCTCATGTCCACCATGTTCTCGCTCGCCGCCATCTTCATCCTGCTGAACGCCCAGCTCATCGGCATCCTGCAGATCCTCGTGTACGTGGGCGCGGTGCTGGTGCTCTTCCTGTTCGTCGTGATGCTGCTGAATCTGGGCACGGCCGGGAAGGACATGCGCGGCACGTCGGGCATCGCGGCCGCGGTCGCGATCTCGGGCCTCCTCGTGATCGAGCTCATCGCCCTGTGGCGCTACACCCCGTCCCGCCTGGCGGCGGAGATCGCGCAGGCGCCCGCGGCGGCGGCGACGATGTTCCCCGGCGGCGCCCTGGCGGCGCAGGAGGCGGAATCGCGCGGCGTCGTGGGCGCGGTGGCGGGCCCGATGTTCCAGCAGTATCTCGTCCCCTTCGAGATCACGTCGATCCTGCTCCTCGCCGCCCTCGTCGGCGCCGTCGTGCTCGCCAAGCGGAGGATCTGATGCCCGAGGCGCCGTTTCTCGGACCGTCGCTCGCGCTGAGCGCCATCCTCTTCACGATCGGCGTGGCTGGCGTGCTGCTCCGGCGGAACGCCATCGTGCTCTTCATGTGCGTCGAGCTGATGCTCAACGCCGTCAACCTCGCGTTCATCGCCTTTGCGCAGCTGCACGGCGTGAGCGGCCAGATCATGGTGTTCTTCGTCATGACCGTCGCGGCGGCCGAAGCGGCGGTGGGGCTCGCGATCATCCTCGCCATCTTCCGCCACAGGCAGACCGTGGACCTCCAGAACATCAACCTGCTCAGGGGCTGATGACGCAATCCATCGCCACGGCCGCCCCGCATGCCGCCGCGGGCGGCGCGATGTCGCTGCTCTGGCTCACGATCGCGCTGCCGTTTGCCGGGTTCCTCGTCAACGGGTGGCTCTCGCTCAGGCGGCCCGGGGCGAAGGGTATCGTCTCCTTCGTGGGGCCGGCGGTGCTCATCGGCTCGTTCGCGGTGGCGCTGGCGGCCGTCCTGGAGCTGGGGCAGGCCCATCTGGAGGCGCCGGTCATCCAGCGCCTCTGGACGTGGATCCCGGTCGGGACCCTGCAGCTCGAGTTCGCGCTCCAGCTCGACCGCCTCTCGGCGGTGATGCTGCTGGTGGTGACCGGTGTCGGCAGTCTGATCCACCTCTTCAGCGTCGGCTACATGCGGGCGGACGAGAGCTACGCGCGCTACTTCGCGTACCTCAACCTCTTCGTCGTGTTCATGCTCGTGCTGGTGCTCGGCTCGAGCTATCCCGTGATGTTCATCGGGTGGGAGGGGGTCGGACTCTGCTCCTACCTGCTCATCGGCTTCTGGTTCAACGAGAAGGCCAATGCCGACGCCGGGAAGAAGGCGTTCATCGTCAACCGGATCGGCGATTTCGGGTTCCTGATCGCGATGTTCCTCCTGTGGGCGGCCGCCGGCACGCTCGACTTCACCGGCGTCGTGGCGTGGGCATCGGCCAATCCGCAGCTCGCCAACACCGGCCTCATCACGGCGATCACGCTCTTCATGTTCCTCGGCTGCACCGGCAAGTCGGCGCAGATCCCGCTCTACACCTGGCTGCCGGACGCGATGGCCGGCCCCACGCCCGTCTCGGCGCTGATCCACGCCGCCACCATGGTCACGGCGGGCGTCTATCTCGTGGCCCGCTCCAGCGTGCTGTTCGCGATGTCGGATGTCTCGAGCCTCGTCGTCGCCGGCGTGGGCGCGCTGACGGCGCTCTTCGCGGCGACGATCGGCCTCCGCCAGTACGACATCAAGAAGGTGCTCGCCTACTCCACGGTCTCGCAGCTCGGCTACATGTTCCTCGGTGTCGGCACCGGGCTCTATGTGAGCGGCGTCTTCCACCTCGTGACGCACGCGTTCTTCAAGGCACTCCTGTTCCTCGGCTCCGGCAGCGTGATCCACGCGATGCACCACGCGTATCACGCCACGCATTCGCACGAGGACGCCCAGGACATGCGCAACATGGGCGGCCTCCGTCGCTACCTGCCGTGGACGTGGGCACTGATGTGGATCGCGACGCTCGCCATCAGCGGGTTCCCGCTCCTCTCGGGCTTCTTTTCGAAGGACGAGATCCTCGCGGCCGCATTCGCGCGCGGCGCCGACCAGCCGCTCTACTACGTCTTCTACGCGATGGCGCTCGCGGCGGCACTCGTCACCGCGTACTACATGGCGCGCCTCATGGCCATGACATTCCACGGTGAGAACCGGACCGGGGAGGGGGAGCGCGGCCACCTCCACGAGGCGCCGTGGATCATGACCGGGCCGCTCGTCGTGCTCGGCGTGCTCAGCGCCGTCGGCGGCCTCATCAACCTCCCGGCGTTCGTCGGCGGCAATCACGCGCTCGCGCACTGGCTCGAGCCCGTCACGGCCCCCGCCGAGCGATTCCTGGCGGTCGAGCTCCCGCACGGGGCTACGGAGTACTACCTGATCGGCGCGGCCGTCGCCGTCGGCCTGATCGGCCTCCTGCTCGGCTTCCGCCGGACCCTGGCGCGGCCGATCCCGACTGCCCGGGAGGCGCCGGCCGAACGTGGCTTCGGGCGCGTCCTCTTCAACAAGTACTGGGTGGACGAGGCGTACGACGCGGTGGTGGTCCGGCCGCTCGTCTGGCTGTCGCGAATCATCCTCTGGCGGGGCGTGGACAAGGGACTGATCGACGGCGCCGCCGTCAACGGGCCGGCGTGGTTCTCGCGCAACGTGCTCGGCCGGGCGGGAAGCCTCCTTCAGACCGGCCAGGTGGGCCTCTACGTGGTCTTCTTCCTCATCGGCGCGCTCTGGATCCTGCGCGTCATGGCACGGTGACCGGGCGATGAACGACTTCCTGAACTCGGTCGGCTATGGCCAGTGGATCCTCCACGCGCTGGTCCTGATCCCGCTTGCCGGCGTGCTCCTCCTGCTCGCCGCCCCGGAGCGGAGCGTGAAGCACGTCGCGCTCGGGGTGACGCTGGTGGAGGCGGTCCTCTCGGCGGGCCTCTGGTGGCATTTCGATCCCGCCGCCGGGATGCAGTACGTCTCGGCTGCCGAGTGGCTCCCCCGGTGGGGCATCAGCTACCGGATCGGGCTCGACGGGATCACGCTCTTCATGGTGCTGCTCTCGACCATGCTCGGGCCGCTCAGCGTCCTCGGCAGCTACAACTACATCACCCAGCGCGAGCGCGGATACTACGCGCTCCTGCTCGCGCTGCTGGCCGGGCTGATCGGGTGCTTCGTCGCCCTCGATCTCTTCGTCTTCTACATCTTCTTCGAGCTGATGCTCATCCCGATGTACTTCATCATCGGGATCTGGGGCGGGAAGAACCGGCTGTACGCGGCGATCAAGTTCTTCATTTACACGTTCTTCGGATCGCTGCTGATGCTGGTCGCGATCCTCGTCCTCGTCTGGAAGGTCTTCGCGGCCACGGGGACGCTCTCGTTCGGCTACGAGCATCTCCTGGCCAATGCCGGCGCGGCCGGCTCGCTCGCGCCCTGGCTCTTCGCCGCCTTTGCGCTCGCGTTCGCGATCAAGGTGCCGGTGTTCCCGTTCCACACCTGGCTCCCCGATGCCCACGTCGAGGCCCCGACCGCGGGCTCCGTGATCCTCGCGAGCGTGATGCTGAAGATCGGCACCTACGGCTTCCTCCGCTTCGCGGTGCCCTTCTTCCCGGACGTCGCCATGAGCCCCTTCGTCTCGGGGCTGATCGTCGTGCTGGCCGTGATCGGGATCATCTACGGTGCGCTCGTCGCGATGGTGCAGCCGGACTTCAAGAAGCTCGTTGCCTACTCGTCCGTGAGCCACCTCGGATTCGTCATGCTCGGCCTCTGGGGCGGGACGCTGCAGAGCACGCAGGGCGCGCTCATGATCATGATCAGCCACGGCATTTCCACCGGCGCCCTCTTCTTCCTCATCGGCATGCTCTACGAGCGCCGGCACACGCGTGAGATCGCCGACTTCGGCGGGATCGCGCGGGTGGTGCCGGTCTTCAGCCTGATCCTCACGCTCGTGGCGCTGTCCTCGATCGGCCTGCCGGGGCTCAATGGCTTCATCGGCGAATTCCTGGTCCTGCTCGGCAGCTTCGGGACGCACCCCTGGGCCACCGGGATCGCGACCACCGGCGTGATCTTCGCCGCGGCGTACCTGCTCTGGGCCATCCAGCGGATCATCTTCAACCGCCTGGGCAACGAGGAGAACGCGAGCCTGAAGGACCTCACGGGCCGGGAGCTCGCCGTTCTGCTCCCGCTCGTGGCCGTCATCATCTGGATGGGGCTCGCGCCCGGGCCGGTGCTCCGGCGCATGGAGCCCGCGGCGGCGCGGTACGTCGAGCTGGCGCGCCCGGCATCCGGCGGCTTCGCCGCCTCGCCGGCCGCGGGGGAGGTGCAGCCGTGAATCCGATCGACATGTCGTCGCCGACCGGAATCGCGTGGGCGCTCCTGCCGGAGATCGTGCTCTCCGCCTGGACCCTGATCGTCCTGCTCGTGATCGCGTGGCGCCATCGGACCGCGGAGGACAGCCGGCTCGCCGGCTGGCTCAGCTTCGCGGGCATCCTCATGTCCGGGGCGGCGCTCGCGCTGCTGTGGACGGAGGGCGCGCGGCCCGCCGGCCTCGCGATGATGATGGCGCTGGACGACTATCGCTTTGCCGCCGCGGCGCTCATCCTGCTGTCGGCCGCCGGCACCGTGCTCGTGTCGCTCCGCTACCTGGAGCGGGAAAACCTCATCGCGCCCGAGTACTATCCCCTGACGCTGATGGCGACGGCCGGCATGATGTTCCTCGCCGGCTCGGAGGACTTCATGGTCCTCTTCCTCGGGCTCGAGGTGATGTCGGTCGCCGTCTACGTGCTGGCGGGATACGACCGGCGCAACATCTTCTCTTCCGAAGCGGCCCTCAAGTACTTCCTGATCGGCGCGTTCGCCTCCGGCTTCCTCCTTTACGGCATTGCGCTGGTCTACGGCGCGACGGGCAACACGAACTTCCAGCTCATCGGCGCCCAGCTCGGCGACGGCCAGGTACCGATGCTCGCGACGCTCGGGCTGGGCCTCCTTCTGATCGGCTTCGGGTTCAAGGTGGCCGCGGTTCCCTTCCACATGTGGGCCCCCGACGTCTACGACGGCGCGCCCACGCCCGTCACCGGCTTCATGGCGACCGGGGTCAAGATCGCCGGATTCATCGCGCTGGTGCGGATGCTCTTCGAGGCGTTTCCCGCCACCGAGCAGTACTGGCAGCCGGTGATCGGGGTGCTCGCCGTCGCGACGATGATCGTCGGGAACCTCGTGGCGCTCGCGCAGCGCACGCTCAAGCGGATGCTCGCGTACAGCTCGGTGGCGCACGCGGGCTACCTCCTCGCAGCGGTGTGGCCGGGAACGCGGTTCGGCGCCGGGGCCGTGATGCTCTACCTGCTCGCCTACACGCTCACGACCCTCGCGGCGTTCGCGCTGCTCGCGTCGCTCGGCCGCGGCGGCGAGCGCGATGTGCGCTTCGACGACGTCGCCGGGCTCGCGTCGGACCGGCCATGGACCGCGCTCGGCCTGGCCGTGTGCATGCTCTCGCTGCTCGGCTTCCCGGGTACGATCGGCTTCATCGGCAAATGGTACATCCTGCAGTCGATCATCGTGGAGTCGCACTACATCCTGCCGGTCGTCCTCGTCGTGACGAGCGTCATCTCGGCGGGTTACTACCTGCCGCTGATCATGGCGATGTACATGCGGCCGCGGGGCGCGGCGCCCTCGTATGCGGGCCTGACGCTCTCCCATGCCGGTGCCGCCGTGGTCGCCGTGCTGCTGGTCGCCGTGATCGTCCTCGGCGTCCTCCCGGCGGAAATGATCGACGCGACGCTCCGGAGCGCGGGCACGCTCGTCCGCACCATGACACCGCTCGCCGAGCGCTGAGATGAACGTTCCGAAGAACGTCTTTCGCGAGTACGACGTTCGCGGCATCGTCGGCGAGCAGCTCACGCCGGAATTCGCGCGCGCCCTCGGGCGCGCCTTCGCGTCGGCCGCCTGGGACATCGCGGGGAAGGCGCCGGCGCTCGCGGTCGGGCGAGACAACCGGCCCTCCGGGGATGCCCTCGCACAGGCGGTGCGCCAGGGCATCGTCGACGCCGGCGGCACGGCGATCGACATCGGGATGGTCCCGACCCCCGCGCTCTATCTCGCGGTCGAAGCCCTCGGCACGGACGGCGGCTGCCAGGTCACCGGCTCGCACAACCCGCCGGAGTTCAACGGGTTCAAGATGGTCGCAGGCGGGGGTTCGCTGCACGGCGAGGCGATCCTGGCGCTCTGGGAAACCATCGTCACGGAGCGGTGGCGGAGCGGCGAGGGACGCGAGGCGGCCGACTCGTCGGTGCTGCGCCGGTATCGGGAGGCGATCGTGGCGCGCAATACGCTCGCGCGGCCGGTGCAGGTCGTCGTCGATTGCGGCAACGGCGTCTCGAGCGTCGTCGCCGTGGAAACGCTCCGCGCGCTCGGCGCCGAAGTGACGCCGCTCTTCTGCGAGTCCGATGGCACGTTCCCCAATCATCACCCGGATCCCACGGTGCCGGCCAACCTCGTCGACCTGCAGGCCGAGGTGCGGCGGACCGGCGCCGAGCTGGGCATCGCGTTCGACGGGGACGGCGACCGCATCGGTGCCGTGAACGAGAGCGGCGAGATCCTCTTCGGCGACCAGCTCCTCGTGATCTTCGGCCGCGATGCGGTCCGGCGGTTCGGCAAGGGGACACCGGTCATCTTCGATGTGAAGTGCTCGCAGGTGCTGCCGGATGCGCTCGCCGCGGCGGGGGCAGTGCCGGAGATGTGGAAGACCGGTCACTCGCTGATCAAGGCGCGCATGAAGGAGCTGGACGCGCCGCTCGCGGGGGAGATGAGCGGGCACATCTTTTTCGGCGGCGACTACTTCGGCTTCGACGATGCCCTCTTCGCGGCCGCGCGCCTGCTGGAGATCGTCTCACGGGGCAAGGCGGGCCTCGCGCCGCTGATCGCCGACCTGCCGCGCACCTTCTCCACGCCCGAGCTGCGCGTCGAATGCCCGGATGATGCGAAGTTCGGCGTCGTCGCGAAGGCAGCCGCTCACTTCGCATCGAAGTATCCGGTCAATACGATCGACGGGGTCCGCATGAGCTTTCCGGACGGCTGGGGCCTCGTGCGCGCATCGAACACGCAGCCGGTGATCGTGCTCCGGTTCGAGGCGCAGAGTCCGGAGGCGCTCGCGGCCTACCAGGCGGAGGTGATGGGATGGCTCGCGGAGCAGGGCGTCCGCGCGTAGCGTGAGCCGTCGCCGCGGGCTGCTCGCCGGGCTCGCCGCGGCCATCGTCCTCCTCTTCGCCGGGCGCTGGATCGCGTCCTTCCTCGCCGACGGGTGGTGGGCGGAACAGTTCTCGCCCGCCGCTCGGTCTCTCCTTTCCCGCATTCGCCTCCTCCGCCTCGCGATCGACGCCGCTGCCGTCCTGGTCGCGGCCGCGTGGTTCATCGGCCACCTGACGGCCGTCGTGCGGGCCGTCGGGTCGGTGCAGATCCCCCGGCACGTCGCCAACCTCGAGTTCCGCGAAGCCGTCCGGAACGACTTCCTCTTCGCCGGGGCCGTCGGCACGGGAGTCGTCCTCGGCCTGCTCCTCGGGCTCGATGCATCGGCGCACTGGCCCGCCGTGATCCTGGCGTGGCAGGGCGTGCACACCGGTGCCGTCGAGCCGCTCCTCGGCCGGGATACCGGTCTCTACCTCGCGCAGCTCCCCCTCTGGCGCGTGCTGCACGAATTCGTCCTCGCGCTCGTCGTCGTCGCGACGGCACTCGTCGCGACGCTCTACGGGGTGATCGGCGCCATCCGCATCGAGCGGCGCCGCCTGGCGATCAACGATCACGCCCGCGCGCACCTCGGCCTGCTCCTCGCGGCGCTGGCGCTCGCACTCGCCTGGGGCTACGCGCTCGAGCCGTTCGAGCTCGTCGCGAGCTACGAGGGTGCCCCCTCGGCAGGGGAGTTCAGGCGCATCTCCGTGATCGCTCCCGCGCTCATGGGCGTGGCGCTCATGGTCGCCGCGCTGTCGGCACTCTGGAGCTTCCGCGCGCGGCACGCGCTCGCGGCGGCGGCGTGGGCGATCCTCGTCGCGGCAAGCGTAGCCGGTCATCACCTCGCACCCCTGGTGGCGCGCGGTGACGTCGGGCCCGCGGCGCCGGATTCGGTGCTCCGCGCGCTCGAGTCCTCCGCATACGACCTCGGCGGCATTCGCCGGGAGTCTTCTCCGGTCCTCATCGCTGCGCCACTCTTCGATGCGGACGCCGCGCGGCAGATCTTCGCCGCCCAGGAGGACGTCGCCACGATCGACGCGGGGTCGATCGTGAGCGGCGCGATCCAGCAACCGGCGTGGCTCGTCCTCACCGGCACGCGCGACGCACCGGCGCGCCTTGTGGCGGTGGCCGCGGACCGGGCCAGCGGGGCGGGGGGACCGCTTTTCTATCGCCCGGGCGACTCGCTCGCGTATCCGAGTCCCTATGCGGCCGTCACGCTGAGCCAGGGCTCGGTCCGGCCGGGCGCGCCACGGTACATCGTCGGCGAGATCGCGCACGGCGTTCCGGTCGGCCCGCTGCCGCGGAGGCTGGCGCTCGCGTGGGCGCTGCAGGCGGGCGAGCTGCTGGGATCGACGCCTGCCACCCTGCGCATCGACTGGGCGCTCTCGCCCGGTCAGCGGCTTGCCGCACTCGCGCCCTTCGCGAGCTGGTCGGGCGTGCGCGCCCGTGTCGTGGATGGACAGGCCGTCTGGATCGCCGACGGTTACGTCACGGCGCGGGGATTCCCCCTCGTCGAGCCGGCGACCTGGCGAGGGGGGCGGGCGGGCTTCGTCCGCGCGGCCTTCCTGGGCGTTGTGGATGCTGCGACCGGGGCCACCCGCGTCTTCCTGCGCGACGAAGGAGACCCCGTGGCGGCAGGCTGGGCGGAGATCAGCGATGGCGTGGTCGAGCCTTCCTCCGCGCTCGCGCCCCGCGTCGCCCAGGCGGCTGGTTACCCGGCCGAGCTGTTTGCGCTGCAGGCGGAGGTCCTCGGAACGCGCAGCGACGGGCCGGGGCGCCCGGCCGTGCCGCGACCCGGTGGGCGTGCCGTGCTGGCGGCGTGGGACACGAGCGGCGCGGATGTCCTGCTCGTGCCGTTCCACGCGGGCGATGGCAGCCGAGTCACCTCACTCCTCTCGGCGACGGGCGGAGCGCCGCCCGTGCTCTCGCCGGTCGAAAGCGGGCTCGCTGCGGCGCGCGCGCTCGAGCGGCGCTGGGCGCGGTTCGCCACCTTCGCGCCGATCCAGGATTCCATCATCGGCGCCGGCGCCGAGCTTCGCGTGTCGGAGGTGCAGTACTGGACCACGCCCGAAGGACTCGGTGCGCTTCAGGTGCATACGGCGGCGCGGCCGGGGGCCCGCCCGGCGATCGTCTGGGTCACCGTCGCGACGGGACGCCGTCTCGGAGCGGGCAGGAGCTTCTCCGAGGCGTGGGAGAACCTTCAGGGTACGGTCGTGTCGGCGGCGCCGGGGTCCACCCCGGGCGCGCTTTCGGAAGCGCGGCACTGGATGCGCCTCGCAGACGAGGCCCTCCGCCGGAGTGACTGGGCGGCGTTCGGGCGTGCATTCGACGCGCTCCGCGGCGTGCTTCAGCCCACCTCCGAATGAGCCCGAATTCCGCTTGCTCCCCCCTTGGGGCGCGGCTACCTTGCTACGCCTTTCCGCCCCCCGGGGAGCACTCGTGAATCGAACCGCGGTTCTGGCCCTCGGCGGCAACGCGCTGGCCCGCTCGGATGAGCCGGCCACGATCACGAATCAGTTCCGGCACGCGCGCGAAAGCATCGCGCCGATCGTCGAGCTCGCGCGAGACGGGTGGCAGATCGCGATCGTGCACGGCAACGGCCCGCAGGTGGGAGACGAGCTCGTCCGCAATGAGCTGGGCGCCGGACTCGTCGAGCCGCTGCCGCTCGGGGTCCTCGTGGCGGGGACGGCAGGGTGGATCGGGTACATGCTGCAGCAGTCGCTGCAGAACGCGCTTGCCCGCGCGGGCCTGGACCGGCCGGTGGCCACGGTGGTGACGCAGACACTCGTGGATCCTGCCGATCCCGGCCTCGCCGCCCCATCCAAGCCGATCGGCCACGAGCTGCCCGCCGATCGCGCGGCCGCGCTCGCGGCGCGCGGGGTCGCGGTGGGCCGGGACGGCGCGGGCCGCTGGCGGCGGCTGGCGGCGAGTCCCGAGCCGCGGGACATCGTCGAAGCGCCGCTCGTGCTCCGGCTCGTCCGCGAGGGCGTCATCGTGATCGCGGCCGGCGGCGGCGGTCCGCCGGTCTACCGCGACGCCGCGCTGGGACTCGAGGGCGTCGATGCCGTCGTGGACAAGGACCTCGTCGCCGCCATTCTCGCGCGCGAGCTCCGCGCCGAGGTACTCATGATCCTGACCGACGTGGACGCCGTGTTCGCCGACTGGGGCACGCCGGCAGCGCGTCCGCTCCCGCGCCTGTCGCTCGCCGGTGCCGACGCGCTCCTCGCGGGGAACGCGCTCGGGGCGGGGAGCATGAAGCCCAAGGTCCGTGCCGCAGCCGGGTTCGTCCGATCCGGTGGTGCGCGCGCGGTGATCGCTCGCCTTTCCGACGGACCCGCCGCCCTCCAGGGCGAAACGGGCACGACCATTGTGAGGGAACTGTGAACCTGCACGAGTACCAGGCACGCGAGCTCCTCAAGGCCGCGGGCGTTCCGATGTTCGAGGGCGGCGTGGCCTCCACCCCGGCGGAAGCCGAGGCGATCGCCACGACGCTCGGCGGCGGAGTCGTCGTCAAGGCGCAGGTCCATTCCGGCGGGCGCGGCAAGGCGGGCGGTGTCAAGCTGGCGAAGACACCGGCCGAAGCGCGTGCCCACGCGGAGAAGATCATCGGGATGACGATCAAGGGGCTCACGGTGCAGAAGGTCCTCGTCGTCCCCGCCGCGGACATCGCGACCGAGGCGTACGTGGGCCTCATCATGGATCGCGGGACGCAGCGGCCGGTGTTCATGGTGAGCGCGGCCGGCGGCGTGGACATCGAGGAGGTCGCGGCGACGAATCCGGAGAAGATCACGCGCCTCGCCGTCGATCCCGTGTACGGCCTTCTCCCGCATCAGGCCCTCTCCCTCGCGTTCACGCTGTACACCGACATCAGGCAGGTGCGCACCGCGGCCCGGATCATGGAGCAGCTGTACCAGGTGTTCACGGCGAACGGGGCCACGCTCGCGGAGATCAACCCCCTCGTCACGACCCCCGACGGGCGCGTCCTCGCGCTCGACGCGAAAATCTCGATCGACGACAACGAGCTGGACCGCCGGCCCGACCTGGCCGCTCTGCGGGACGAGTCGGCGGAGGAGCCCAGCGAGGTGGCGGCGCGCAACGCGAGCCTCACGTTCATCAAGCTCGACGGCAACGTCGGCTGCGTGGTGAATGGCGCGGGGCTCGCGATGGCGACGATGGACCTCGTCAAGTACTACGGCGGCGAGCCGGCCAACTTCCTCGACATCGGCGGCAGCTCGAACCCGGAGAAGGTCGTCAATGCGCTGCGGATCATCACCCGCGATCCCAACGTGAAGGCGATCCTCTTCAATATCTTCGGCGGGATCACGCGCACCGACGACGTCGCCAACGGGATCGTGGCGGCGACGCGCGAGTTCAAGGTGAACGTCCCCATCGTGATCCGGCTGACCGGTACGAACGAGAAGGAGGCGTTCCGGATCCTCGAGAGTGTCGGCATGACGGCGCTGAGCGACATGGAAGACGCGGTGGCGAAGGTGGTCGCACTCGCGAAGAAGGCCGCATGAGCATCTTCGTCGGCCGGGAGACGC
>DAINRR010000016.1:0-54983 GCA_036741715.1 Gemmatimonadales bacterium | reverse complement strand
CCGCCGCCGCGCCGATCACTCCGCCGATGAGCGCGTTGCGGAGGCGATGCGGTGAGGGCTCGGACATTCGGACCGCGTGCGCCGGGATCGGCGCCGCTGGGGCATCCTGCGCGATGAGGAGCGACCGGCTGAGCCGGACCGGCTCCGGGACGGCCTGCGCGGACAGGAGCGACGGGAGGGCAATGAGGAGGACGGTCAGGAGTCTGGACATGCAACGCTCCGCAATGGACCGGGGAAAGATCCGCGGCGGGCGTCCCTCCGCCGTGACCCGACCCGGAGCGTGCTGGCGGGCAGGCCCGTGAGTCACCGGCGCGAGTGGATGCGTTACTGGCGGGGAGTGGGCCCTCCGGGATTCGAACCCGGGCGCGTCGGATTATGAGTCCGCTGCTCTAACCGGCTGAGCTAAGGGCCCCTGCCTTGCGCTGAACAAGTTATCACCGTCCGGGCCGGTGACGCACCGGCCGCACCCCTGGTTGAAGGTTGTGGTGCGCAGCGCCACCACCGATGGGATCAGCGGGTACCCGGGCGGGGCGCCATGCGAAGATGATGCGAGAGGCGCTCGACGACACGGTCCTGCTCCTCATCGGTCATCCCGGCGAAGAGCGGCAGCGCGAGCGAAAGCTGATCGGCAGCGAAAGCGCCGGGGAAATCGATGGGCCGGAAGCCGTACGTGCGCGCATAGTAATCGAGCATGTGCACCGCGTGCGTACCCTGGCGCGTGGCGATCCGGTCCTGCTCGAGTGCGCTCATCACCGCGTTGCGGCAGGCGTTGCCGGAGGCGATCTCGCGCTCCGTGAGTTCCTGAACCGGCACCCGGCAGACGTAGGACTGATACGAATGGCGATGCGCGTCAGGCTCGATGGGGCGCACGAGTCCGTCCAGCCCCGCGAGGAGGCCATCGTACCTCTTCGCGCGGCCGATCCGGTCAGCAAGGATGCGCTCGAGCCTGCCGACCTGAACCACGCCCACCGCAGCCTGAATGTCGGTCATCCGATAGTTGTAGCCCACCATATCGAAGACCGGAAGCGATGATGCGCCACGCGAGCCGGAGCGTGCCGGATCGGGCCTCTTCGCGCCGTGGTCGCGCAGCGAGCGGACATGCGCCGCCCTGCCCGGGTCGGTCGTCGTGTACATCCCGCCCTCGCCGGTCGTGATCGCCTTTCGAGGGTGGAACGAAAACGCCGCGCCGGTTCCGAACGCGCCCACGTGCCGACCCCGGTAACAGGTACCGAGCGCGCAGGCGGCATCTTCAATGACCTTGATACCGCGCGCTCGAGCGAGATCGAGGATCTCGTCCATTTCAGCAGCCAATCCAAACAAGTGGACGGCCATTATTGCCCGCGTGCGGGCTGTGACGCGCCGGTCAATTTCTTCAGCGGTCACGTTGAACGTGTCGAGTGCTACGTCCGCGAGAATCGGCGTCGCGCCTGCATGGAGTGCGGCATTGGCCGACGCAACCCAGGTGAACGACGGCACGATGACCTCGTCTCCCGGGCCGATCCCTTCGGCAAGCAGCGCAAGGTGCAGCGCCGTCGTCCCCGACGTGCAGGCGACCGTCTCGGGCAGCCCCGTGAATACCCTGAAGGCGTCCTCGAACTCGGCGACGCGTGGTCCCTGCGCCACCCACCCCGATTCGAGCACGGCAGCCACGGCGCGCACCTCGGCATCGTCGAAGACCGCGCGCGTGATCGGAATGGCGCGCGGCGGGAGCGCGTCGCTCATGGCACGCGACTCCTTCCCCGACGATTCTTCGACACCTCTTCCAGAACCAGCGTCATTCCGGCTCAGCCACCATCTGGCCACCCGGAAAGGTCACTGAGGTCCGCAGGTCCTTTCGCGTCGCCTGATCGATCCAGCGGACGGCAGTGGCACGGCCGAGATCGACCTCCACCTTCCAGCTCATGGCGGGCTTCCCACGCACTGTGATCTCCTCCTCGCCGAGCACGCGAAACGGGAGCGGCACGGCGCCGCGCCGGATGTCGTGCGCCAGCACGACGCCGGCGTACCCCGGCGCGAGCGGGAGCTGGTTGATGATCATGCGGGCCATGCTGTAATCGAAGGCATCCGGGACCACTTCGACATCCACCCTCCGGGAGCTGCCGGCGGAATCGCTCGTGCCCTTGAGTCGCGCGCCTTCGTAACGGACATCCATGCGGCCGGCCGGCGAGTGGTCCGCGTGCCAGAGCGGCGCGAGCGTGACGCGATCGACGATGAGGCTGTCCACCGAGAACGACTCGCCATCCGGCCGCACGTTTTCGCCCACGATCAGGAAGCCCTGCGGAACCTCGGAAACGGTCTCCACATAGGTCATGATCTTCCGCCGGTCGTCGCCGCGCAGGGCATACGTCTGACTCGAATCCACGCCGGCCTCGAGTCGCAGCGACACCTTCCCATCTGCTCGGATCGTATCCGCCTGCACCTGGCCCCCAGATCCGAGCGCGGCCAGCACCGCGAGAGCAAGTCCCACTTCTGTCATGTCCACTCCCGGAAGAATGATGACCTGCAGGCCCGAGGGGGTCCCTTGCGCCGACAGGCGCACTACGCCATCGGTGCGGGGAAGATTCGGACGGGTGGGTGCGTGCGGCGAGCTCAGGCGATCAACTCGTGCACCATGTCCGCGAGCGGAAGCGCGCAGGTGAGGCCCGGCGATTCGATGCCCACCAGATTCACCCAGCCTGGCAGCCCCTGCGCGGCCTCCTCGGCGATGACGAAGTCGGGCGCGCCTCCGCCCGGCACGATCCGCCGCGCCCGAATTCCCGCCTGATCGGCCCGGACGTCGTCGACGCGGAGATTGGGGAGGTACGTACCGGCGGCCTGCGCGAAGGCCTCCGCCCGGTCGGTGGCAACGCGGTAATCCTGGACCTTGTCCGCGAGCAGCTCGACATCCGGCCCCAGGCGCGCGCCGCCGGCGAGATCGACCGTCACATGCACGCCCAGTCCGGAGAGCCCGGCATGCGGCACCGGATAGACCAGGTGCCGCAGGCGCCCGGTCCAGCGGTCGCTGAGACGGAAATAGCAGCCGCGCACATAGCAGAGCCGATACTGGAGCGCGTCGATGTCGAGGCCCATGCCGGCGGCGACGTCGTCTGCGGAGAGACCGGCGGCATTGATGACGCGCCCGGCCTGCATCTGCTCTTCCCTTCCCTCGGGACTGCGGTACCGGACCGTGTACCCGCCGTCACGACGCTCGGCGCCGACGTAGGCATGACCCCAGGCGAGGAGCGCGCCGTGTCCCGCTGCTGCATCCGCGAGGCTCTGCATGAAGCCGTGCGAATCCACGATACCCGTGAACGGCGACCAGAGCGCTGCGGCGGCGCGCACCTCGGGCTCTTCCCGCTCGAGCTCTCCCGCCGCGGCCCAGCGCATCCCCTCGACGCCGTTCGCCACGCCACGGGCCAGGATGCCCTCGAGCACGGACGTCTCGTCGACCGACGTCGCGACGATGAACTTGCCGGTTCGGCGATACGCCACCCCGTGCGCATCGCACCAGGCGTAGAGCGCGAGGTTCCCCGCGACGCAGAGGCGCGCCTTGATCGAGCCGGTGGGGTAGTACATCCCGGCATGCACCACTTCGCTGTTCCGGCTGCTCGCCTCGCGCCCGAACGACTCGTGGCGCTCGAGGAGCGCCACGTCCATCCCGCCGCGGGCGAGGCGCATCGCCACCGCCAGTCCGATCACGCCGCCGCCGACTACGACCGCGTCAACCCGCATTCCCGCTCGTCCTCACATGAACTTCCTCAGCCAGACCTCGAAGCAGAGCAGCGACCAGATGAGAAGCCGGTGGTTGCGCTTCGCGGCCGTATGCTCGTCGATGACCGCAGCCACGAACCCCGGGTCGATGTACTCGGGGTACCGACTCGCCGGGCTCGTGAGCAGGCGGCGGATGTAGTCGAGGCTCTCGCCCCGATACCACGAGTCGTACGGCCCGCTGAAGCCCTGCTTCTTCCGCTCGATGATTTCCCGGGGGATGAGCCGGCTCATCGCCTTCCGGAGGACCGTCTTCCCCTCCGACGAGCTGCGCCAGCGCGCCCGCTTCGTGACGTCGTCCTCGTCGATCGCGCCGCGCAGCAGCGACTCCTCGACCTTGTAGCGGACTGGGACGCGCATCGCGAAATCCACCAGCTCGTCGTCGAGGAACGGCACGCGGCTCTCGAGCCCATGCGCCATGCTGATCTTGTCCTCGACGACGAGCAGGCCGTGGAGGAACGTCTTCGCCTCGAAGTAGAGCGAGTGGTTGATGTAGTCGTCGGTGGTTTCGAGCTGCAGGGGATGCCGATCGAAGACGCCCCGGAACACTTCGAAGGTGGAGTGGCCGCTCAGCGCCCGCTGGACCTTCGGCTGGAAGAGTCGTGCCTTCTCCTCGTCCGAGACGAGCCGCTGCCAGAAGCCGTAGTAGTTGGCGAAATACTCCTCGGGCGAGCGGCTGCCGGCGACCTGGAAATAGCGCCAGGGATAGCCGCCGAAAAGCTCATCGCCGCCCGCGCCCGACAGGACGACCTTGACGAACCGGCTGGCGAGGCGAGCGACGTAATAATTCGGGTACGACTGGCCGACACGCAGATCTTCGAGGTGCCACACGAGATCGCCGATGACGTGTTCCATGTCGCCCGCGTGCAGCACGACCTCGTAGTGCTCGGTCTTGAACGTGTTCGCCATCATCTCGGCAGGGAGCCGCTCGTCGAAGCCGAGCTCGATGCCGGATGCCGAGGTCAGATCGAAGCCGGCGGTGAAGGTATGGATCCGGCCGAGATGGTGCGACGCCACCGCCGTGAGCGAGCCCGAGTCCATCCCCCCGCTCAGGTAGCTGCCGACCGGCACGTCGCTCACCAGCTGACGCACGGCGCTCTTCTGGAACCGGCTGAAGAGCTCGTCGACGCAGTCGTCCTCGGAGATCGTGAGCGGGTCGAGGCCGAAGCGGTAATCCCAGTAGGGGGTCGGCGTGCCGAGGGCGCCATCGCTCACCGTGAGCGTATGCGCCGCCGGAAGGAGCCGCACGCCCTCGAAGAACGTCTCGTCGGTGAAGACGTTCTGGAAAGTGAAATACTGGTGCACGGCGGGAAGGCAGAGCCGGCGCTGGAACCCGGGAAGCGTGAGGAGCGCCTTGATCTCCGATGCGAAGGCGAAGTGGCGCCCGTCGCTCCAGTAGTACAGGGGCTTGATGCCGTGGCGATCCCGCGCGAGGAAGAGGCTCCGCTCCCGGCGGTCCCAGATGCCGAAGGCGAACATCCCGTTCAGCCGCGCGAGGCACGCCGGACCCCACGCCTGGTATGCATGGAGAAGGACTTCCGTATCGGTGCGGCTGACGAATCCGTGGCCGAGGCCCTGCAGCTCCGCCCGGAGCTCCTGGAAGTTGTAGATCTCGCCGTTGTAGACGATGGCATACCGGCCGTCCGGCGTGAGCATCGGCTGCCGGCCGCAGGGAGAGAGATCGATGATCGCGAGCCGGCGATGCCCGAGACCCACCCCGCCGTCGGCCCAGAGCCCTTCCCCGTCCCGGCCGCGATGTGCCACCGCCTCACTCATCCGCCTGAGCGTCTCGTGGGCGACCGGATCACCCCGCAGATCGACGACGCCGACGAGACCGCACATCAGCCCGCGCGCGCCTCGGCCTGCCGGATCCGGTCCGCCACCGCTTCCTTGTGCGCATTCCGCCACGCGATGAGGCGGCGCAGGCCTTCTTCGACTTCGGTCGTTGCCCTGAAGCCGAAGTCCCGCGTGGCCGCTTCCGTGGAGCCGAGCCGCTTGGTGACGAACGTCTGGCCGGCCGGCTCGTACCGGATGCCCAGATGCTCGCTGCCCGTCAGCCGGAGAAGCAGCTCGCAGATCTCCTTGATCGTGGTCGCAACGCCGGCGCCGACATTGTAGAACCGGTCGGTGGCCGCCGACTTGGCGGCGAGCACGTTCGCCTCGGCCGCATCCTCGACGTAGATGAAGTCGTACGATTGCGACCCGTCGCCGTAGACGACGGGCGGCTCGCCCCGGTCGATGCGGTCGAGGATCTTCATCACCACCGCGACGTACGCGCCCATGTAGTCCTGCCGGGGCCCGTAGATGTTCATGTAGCGAAGGGCCACGTAGTCGAGCCCGTAGCGCTGGAAGTAGGCCCGGGCCATGTGCTCGCCGGCGATCTTGGTGGCGCCGTAGAAGGTGCGATTGTTGTACGGATGGTCCTCCGTCATCGGGATCTCGAGCGCATCGCCGTAGACCGAGGCGGACGACGAATAGATCAGCTTCTTCACGCGCTGGAGCCGGCAGGCCTCGAGGACGTTGAAGGTCCCGCGGATGTTGACCTCGAAGGCCGACTGCGGAAACTCGTGGCAGTGCAGGAGCCAGAGAGCGGCAAGATGGAACACTACGTCGGTCTTTTCGCAGGCCGTCTGCAGGATGTCGGTATGCAGGATGTCACCGCCGAGCTCGAACACCTTGACGCGCGGGTCGAGGAGGGCCTGATCGAGGTTGCCGATCGTGCCGCGGGTGAAGTTGTCGTAGACGACGATCTCCTTCACGTCCTCGCGGGTGAGGCGGTCCACGATGTGGGAGCCGATCAGACCGGCCCCTCCCACGACCACGATGCGCGAGCCACGCAGATCCATGCTACATGCTCCTCCGTTGGGCGGTGCCGAGGGCTGCGACGGTTGCCGCAACTCCATCGGCGAGGCCGTGAAACATCAGATCGGGCAGCAGCGCCCTCAGCGTGCCGATATCCGCGATGATCCTGGCAGGATCGCCCGCCTCGTGGATGAGCTCTGCCTGCTCTCCGCTGGCGCGCGCCGCCATCTCCGCGATGGCCCCGAGGGTCGTGGCCTCGGGACCGGCGATGTTGACGATCAGCGGGCTCGACGGGAGGGGCGCCGACACCAGCCGGACGAAGATCTCCGCGGCGTCGTCCACGAAGAGTGGCGTGAGCTCCATCCCGATGCCGGCGGTGAGGGGAACCGTCCTGCCGCTGGCCGCAGCCTCGATCACGCGCGCCACGGCCATGCCCGCCTGCCCCGGCCCATAGACCCCGAACACCCGCCCGATGACCACCTCGAACAGGCCACCGTACTGCACGGCCAGGGTTTCGCCGTTGAGCTTCGTCGCCGCATAGAAGCTCGACGCGCCGATCGGGGACGCCTCCGTGAGCGGACTGCTCGCCGGCGCGTAGACGCTACCGGTCGAAGCATAGATGAATCGCCGGACCCCGCGCTCACGGGCCCACTCGAGCGCCGCGAAGAGCGCGCTCTCGTTCACGCGGAACATGTCCGGTGCCCCCGCCGGGAACTCGCGATAGCGCCGCGACTGGGCGAGCCAGATGACGACGTCCGCAGCGTCGGGAAGCACATGAGTCCAGTCGGGCCCCAGGTCCGCCGTGAGGTACGTGACCCCGGTCATGTCCGTCCCCGCCCGCCGCACCACGGCGAGCACCTCATGGCGACCCGCGAGGCGCGCCGTCACCCGCGCGCCGATGAAGCCCCCTGCCCCGATCACGACGACGCGAGGGGGGGTCACTCCGGCCTGGTCAGCGCGAGATAGAGCGCCGTCCGGTGCGAATCGTCCTTCCAGGGATAGCGCTGCACGGTGTCGAGCCGGAACCGGGCGAGCGCGCCGAACAGCTCGTACTCGCGGAAATGGTGGAAGTGCACATGGTCGTGGTAGAGCTCGGCACGTTCGGACCACACGAGTGAGGCGAGGTACAGCCGGCCCCCGGGCCGGAGAACACGCCACGCCTCCTCGATCGCTGCATGATGGTCGAGGACATGGTCGAGACTCGTGAGCAGCGCGACGTTGTCGAAGGACCCGCTTCGTACCGGGAGCCGCTCCGCCAGCGCGATCAGGCGGAAATTGTCGGTATCGGCAAAGAGCGGATCGAGCCCGAGGTATCGGATGCCGGCGGGAAACACGCTCGCGCTCGTCGCCGGCACATCGCATCCGACGTCGAGGACGGCTCCCTGCGCGTCGGCGAGGAGCTTCCGGCTCCGCTCGAGGTGGTGCTCGTACCAGACGCTGGCGTGCTCGGAGTTGTGGTTGCCGTGCTTCTGCTTGATCGAGTTGATGAGCGCGTACTGCAGCAGCGCGTCATCGTACCGGGCGAACGGGACGTCGATCAGCCCTCCTCCGGCGAACGGGAGGAGGCGTGACGGAAAGAGCAGCGGGACGTTGTTCAGAAGGGGATAGGTCTCCCCGCCCGAAACGCTGACCAGCGCGCTCCCGGCGCGCTCGAGTGATGCCCCCGTGTCCGGCGAGGCAAGAAACGGAATCGACTCTTCGAGCGTGAGCAGGTGCGGGAGGGCGTGGGACCGGGCGTGAACGTCGGGGCTCGAACGCATTGGCTCGCTGGAGAGAGATCGGGCTTACCCGGGACTTCGACGGACCAGAATCGCCCGGCGCTCAGCGGGCTGTAAGATAGCGAACCAGGTGAGGAGGCCAAAGGCGCCCGTCGTGGCCAGCATGACCAGAACCAGGCCGGAAAACGGGAGGACTCCGCCGGCGTACGACGCGAGCACGGCCAGGCCCGCACCCGCGACGAGCGTGGCTGCCGCTGGCGCGTAGGGAAAGGCGATCGGTTGCGCGCGATGCGACAGGGCGGCCATGCAGGCCACTGCGGCGCCCTGCCCGGCACAGTTCGCCCAGGCGATCGCCACCGGCGAGCTTCCCCGCGAGGCGAGAAGCAGGTTGAGGAGCAGCGTGACGCCGATGCCGACCGCGAAGGCCGACAGGTTCAGCAGCGACCGCCCCTCGAGGAACGAGCCGATCGACACCACGAAATAGACGGTAGTCAGCACCGTCGCCAGCGCGAGCGGTGGCACGACCGCCGCCGCGCCGACGTACGCCTGCGTCGCGAGTGTCGCCGCGAGGAGCGGTCCGGCCAGGGAGAGGATGATGGTGAGAAAGACTCCCCACACCGCCACGAGGAGCAGGACTCGCCCGAAGACCCGGTCCCGATTCGGCGCCGCGCCCATGCCGACCGCGAACGGCCCCCACGCGGTCTGGAAGCCGCTCAGCACGAGGGCCGAGAGTGCGGCGACCTTCTGGCCGACCCCGTACAGTGCGGCCGCCTCGAGCGAATGCACGCGCACCACGAAGAAACGGTCGATCGACGGCGTGAAGGCACCCGCAGCGGCGATCATCATGAAGGGAACGCCGATCGCGACCATGCGCCGTGCGGTTCCTGCATCGCCCACCGGCCCGAAGAGGTCTCGGCAGGCCCAGAGCGCGACGCCCGCGCCGAGCGCCTGCCCTGCCATTGACGCCGCGAAGAGACCGGCGAGGCCGTAATCCGTGTGAAACGCGACCAGCCACGTGAGGGCGATACTGACGACGACCGAGCCCAGGGATGCGGCCAGGTACGAGCGTCGGCGGAATTCCCACTTGAGCAGGCTCAGGGAATAGAGGAGGACGGCGGAGAATGGAACCGTCGCGCCAGCCCAGGCGATCGCGGCCGCGAACGCCGGACCCCCGAGAAGCACGACGCTCCAGGTTTCGCGGCCGACGATGGCGATGGCCGCGATCAGGAGGCCCATGCCGGCCGCCATGAGGAGCGCAAGGGTCGCGGCCGAGCCGCCGTCGTGCGCCCGATCCCCGCGTCGCTTCGCGAAGAGGACCACCACGCTGTCCAGGCCGAGTACGCCGATGACCGCGAGGAGGTAGGAATAGACGCCGAGCGCGTCGAAGACCCCGTAGGTCTCCGCAGGGTACGCCTTGGCCACGACCGGCACGAGGAGGACCTTGACGAACCGCGAGATGCCGCCGGCCATCCCGTAGACGACGGCATCGCGCCCCAGCAGTCCCATCGCCGCTCTCATCGAAGCGATCTGCTCCGAACCGCAGTCTCGAGGAGCGCGATGTACCGGCCCATCACCCGGGGCCAGTCGATTTCGGCCTCGGCCCAGCGCCGATTGGCCAGGCCGCCTGCAATCCGTTCCGTCGGGCTCATCCCCGCTGCCGACTGCATGGCAGCCGCGATCTCCTCCTCGAAGCACGCATTCCAGACGAGCGGCGGGCGCAGCTCCTCGATCCATTCGGACCCGACGTTGCTGATCAGGGGACACCCCATGCACATCGCTTCCGCGAAGATGCTCCCGCGCCCGCCGCGGCGGCGGAGCGCCTCGTGGAGGCGTGGATCGAGCGTATCCTCGTTGGGAAACTGATCCAGCACCACGACGCCCGGCAGCGAGTACCACTCCTTGAGCTCCGATTTCTGCAGCTCGGGAATCCAGTCGACGAGTCCACCGATGCCGAGCTGCTGCACGGCCGCCTTGCTCTCGGCCACGCGCTCTCCCTTTTCGACGAGGACCAGCCGCGCCCTTCTCGGCAGGTCGTGTACTACCGACGCAAAGGCGCGGATGACCTTGTCGGCACCCTTGTCGTTGGTGCTGTGAGAGCCGTACGAATGCCGTGTCGGGAGGAAGAAGACGCAGTCGGTCGTCGCATACCGCTCGACCAGGCCGGGCACGGCCACCGGTGCGTAGCGCGAGCAGTCGTACGGCATCGGGACCGAATAGGCCGGCGTGGTCACCCCCGTCCAGGCGAGATACGTCGGGATCTGGAAGTCCATCACGGTCATGATCAGCTCGGCGCGCTGGAGCTGGTCACGGACATGCCTGCGGTTGATCGCCCGCTGCAGGCGCACCGGCTCCGGGCCGCCCATGACCTTGCTGATCGCGCCGCGAATCGAAACGGGCGCGGGGACCGCTGTTTCGATATCGTATCCGCAGGACCAGAGCACGAACGGATTCGTATAGTGATGCGCGAGGAAGAGCCCGTCGCCGACCACGAGCGCGACATCGGCGTCCCGGTTGAAGTCCTGAATGAACCGGCGCCCGGTCGACCCGAGCCGGCCAGCATACCGGTAGGGCAGCCGGAAGGGATAGAAGTGGCACCAGTCCGGCATGTCGTTCCGATCGAAATTCCGGTCTTCCCACCAGGGGTAGTCCGCTTCGACCAGCTTGTAGTTGAAGAAATAGTGTGCATCGACCCCGCTCGCGCGCAGCCAGCCCGCGAGCATGTAGTCGTACGCCAGGACGCCCCCGAAGACGTGTACGCGCATCACGACCTTTCAGTCGGCAATATGACCGGCGAAGATAATCACCTCCTCCCCGGCGGTGGCTTGGCTTGACGCATCTCCCACCGTCCGCGACGTTTCCACCACCTATGACCAACCCTCCGCCGGACCCCCGCCTCGCCGAGGCGCGCACCGAAACCGGCGCCCCCTCGCTCCTCGACCTCGCGGCCGGGCTGATCCGCCGGTGGCGACTCATCGTCTTCGCGGGCCTCGCCGGGGCTGCGATCGCGGCCGCGTGGTCACTGCTCGCCACGCCGAGGTACCGGGCCAGTGCCCGCTTTGCGCTGGAGGAGCGCCGCGGGCTCACCTCCGGCAGCGGACTCGCGGCTCTCGCAGGGCAGCTCGGAGCCGGCGGCCTCACCGGAGTGCGCTCGCTCCAGTTCTACGCCGAGGTCATGACGAGCCGGGACATCCTCGAGCAGGTCGCCGTCGATTCCTTCCCGCATCCGGATACGGGCGCGCGGATGCCGCTCATGGATATTCTCGAGATTCCGGGCGACACGGAGCGGGAGCGGCTGCATGCCACGCTCGAGCGCCTGCACCGGCAGGTCGCGACGAGCACGAACGACCGCACCGGCACGATCACGCTGAACGTGCTCCTCCCGGACCCGGACCTGGCGGCTGAAGTCGCTGCGCGGATCTACCAGCTGCTCGAGCGCTTCAATTTCCAGACACGCCGGTCGGCGGCGACCGAGCGACGTGAGTTCGCCGCGCGGGAGCTCGAGCGCGCCCGGCGCGAGCTCGCCGGCGCCGAGGCCGACCTCCGGTCGTTCCTGGAGCGGAATCGCGGCGGACTCGAGATTCCGCGACTCGCCTTCGAGCAGCAGCGGCGGGAACGACTGATCGACATACGGGCCGAGACCTACAACCGGCTCGCCACGGAGCTGGAAGAGGCGAAGATCGAGGAAGTCCGCGATACCCCGGTCTTCACGCTGATCGAGGCGCCGAAGGCGCCGGTCTATCGCGAATTCCCGCGCCGGACCTGGATGACGATGGTCGGCGGCGTGCTCGGCGGCGCAGCGGCCGTGGCGTGGATCATTCTCGGCATGGCGTCCCGATCCGCGAGGGCGCTCAACCCGTCCAGCTACGAGACACTGCGCTCGGCGCTTCGCGGCCGCCCCGCCTGATCGGACGCGCTGATCGCAACGAGTGCCAGGAGGACGATCGGCGCCGTCACGCTCGGCTGCTCGAGATAGCTGTCGAAGAGTCCGATCAGGAGCAGGAAAGGGATCAGGAACCCGGTCACGGCGCCCGCGGCGCGCGCCGTCGGCGACTCGGCCTGCCGCCAGGCCCGCCACCCCGCCGCCGCCACCATCCAGAAGAACCACGCCACCACAGCAGTGCCCAGGATCCCGAACTCGGCGACGATCCCGATGATGCTGCTGAACGGGCTCGTCAGCACGCCACTCTGATACCGGATCGCATCGACGAACGCGCTGGTGTACAGGTCGTAGGCGACCGACCGGTAGGACTTGCCGGTGTGCGGAGGGATGAAGGCGGGCAGCTGGTCACCTTCCTTGTACAGCACATCCGACGCCCGGATCGTCGCCGCTCGCGTAGCGTAGCTGCCCGGTCCAAGACCGATCCACGACGTCAATCCGCCGTCGGCGACGAGGGCGCCGGTTCGCTGCACGAGCTGGAGCTTCGGATTGAGCTCCGCCAGAGCCGCATACGGCTTCCAGAGGCCGGCAACTGCCACGCGCGCGATGGCGGCACCGGTCGTCAGCACGACGGCGGCAAGCACCGTGATCATTCCGAGGGCGAGCGCCCGCCGCGCCCGACCCGGAAGCGCGGGCCCGATCACGCGAATGAGGAACACCACGCCCGGTACCACCGCGGCGAGCACCAGGTGTTTCGAGTCGGTCATGATGAACGCGTACAGCAGCGCGATCAGCAGCAGCAGCGGCGGGCGACGGCGCGCGGCCGCAGCCTCGGCTACGAGATACAGCATGGCGCCGAGAAGGAGTGCGCCCAGGTGGTGCGCACTCGGCGTCGTGCCATACGTCATGTCGAGTGAATCGGCACCGGCCAGGGTACGCAGGAGGCCGAATCCGGAGAGGTCGAAGACCAGGAACGGCGCCAGGTACGCCCCGAGGGTTCCGGTGAGCGGGGGCTTCAGAAACACCGGCGCGAGCTGCGCCACCGTAAGGGCGAGCCACCCGGCGATGACGAGCCGGCGATCGTCATCCGACCAGGGAGCGGCCCGGGCGACGAAGAGGAGGAGCCACGGACTCAGCAGCGTCAGCGCAAAGACCGGGAGGGACCAGAGGTCGGTTTCGACGCCCAGATTGATGATCCAGGTCGCCAGCGACCAGACGATCACGGCGAGCAATGCGAGATCGATACCGTCGACCGCGCGGACCAGCCGCCGGCCACCCCACGCGGCCACGAACCATCCGAGCGCCATGAGATACGCTGCAAAACCCGCCTGGCGCGACGGAAGACATGCGGCGAGCACGGGGAGCAGGATGAGGAGCTGCGGGCGACGCGCGGCAAACGCGGCCCCTGCGGCGACCATCAGGATACCGATCGCGACTGGCGCGGGCATCATCGCGGCGTGAATGTCTGGAT
Source organism: Gemmatimonadales bacterium (assembly GCA_036741715.1). Classification (GTDB taxonomy): domain Bacteria; phylum Gemmatimonadota; class Gemmatimonadetes; order Gemmatimonadales; family GWC2-71-9; genus CAMLLJ01. The sequence goes on along the minus strand of DAINRR010000016.1, from coordinate 41,368 downwards.
AAAGGGCCACACCGATGACGAGGGCCGGCACGGCCAGCGGCAGCGCCCAGCGCAGCCAGGCGGCTCCCGGTCGCGTAGACGCGCGAACGCCGGCGGGCGCCTCCCGGAGCGCAGTGCTCACGTCACCGCGGCGATCGCCGGCTTGCGGCGGCCACGCCCTTCGATACCGTTGTACCCGAGATGGACTTCGACCTCGACCAGGCCCGCTTCGTCGAACCAGTTCCGGACGGTCTCGAGATCCTGCGGCTGGTCGTAGGCCGGGGCGAGCATGTCGAACGTGTCGAGCACCGCCCACTCCCGCATCTGGTCGTCGGTCAGGTCGTACATCCCGTGGTAGCTGCCGATCAGCAGCATCCAGTTCAGCTTGCGACCAACGACTGGAATACGCCCGATCTGCCGTGCCAGCGGCCACATGGCCCGGACGTACCCGGATGTCAGGCGATAGAGTCGGTCGGGTGCCACGCCGCGCGTCAGCGGTCGGACCCAGTACCGGGTATTGAAGAGGCGGCGAATCCCTCGTGGCCGCCGGTACACGTCGATCGCGAGGTGACCGCCCGGCCGCAGATAGCGAGGAAGGGCCAGAAAGCTCCGCTTCACGTCCGGCGTATGCTGCAGCACGCCGATGCACACGACCCGGTCGAATGAAGCCGCCGGAAACGGCATCCGATACAGGTCCGCCTGAACGATCAGCACGTTCGGCAGGTGCCCGTTCGAGGCATGGTTGGCCTCGACTGCCGCGCTGTATTCGAGCGACACTACCGTCGCTCCCGTCGACGCGATCTGCTCGGTGAAGCGGCCACCACCGCTCCCGACCTCGAGCACGGTTTCGCCGGTCATTTCACGCGGCCACCTGGTCTGGCTGAAGAACCGCGCCTCCGAAATCCGCGTCCCATTGAAACTGTCGTACTGCGTCTTCGCGTGCCTGTTCCACTGGAAACCGAAACCGGCCGCGTAATTCTCCGGCGGCACGAATCGCGGAACGCCGCCGCGGATCGGGTACACCATGCTGCATCCATTGCACTCGAGTGCGCCCTCCACGACCGGCTCGGAATGGCCATCGTCGGCCGTACGGATCGACAGCGAGCCCGCACACCCGGGGCACGCGAGCAGGCCGACATGGGATCGATTCACCGACCGTCTCCCGCCGGCGAAGGGTCGCCGCGCATCCAGGCCTCGAGCACGAACAACGCCAGCAGCTGCCGGGTCCTCGGTGCCGCGCGATCCCGGACGTCCGCAATCAGGCGCCGGACGCCGTCACGATCGAGGTGATCCATGGCGCGCGCTCCGGGACCGGTCAGGTACGCCTCCGCATCGCCGCGCAGCCACTCCCCGAACCATCGGTCGATCGGCGTCGCAAATCCGAGTTTTCTGCCCAGGCGCGCCCGGACGCCGGTGAGGTCCGACCGGATCGACTCCGGAAGGAGTGGCGCGACCGCGCGGCGATAGAGCCATTTGCGCTCGCCGAGCGCGGAGACCTTGTAGCGCCCCGGCATCCGCTCGAGCAGTCCGAAGTACTCGAGATCGAGGAAGGGCACGCGCAGCTCGACCGAGTGCGCCATGGACATGTGATCCGCCACGATGAGGAGGTCGTCGGCGAGCGACAGGCGCGCGTCGGCGCGCAGCAGCCGGTTGAGCGAATCCTCGCCGCTTCCATCGGGGAGTGCGCGGCGGACCGGGTCGGCCAGTGCGTCCGGATCGGTGCCATTCCGCGTGAGCGCGGCGGCCTCGGACGGTGAAAACACGGCGAGGATCTCGGTGAAGCGACGCGCTTCGTCCGGCTCCGCGGCAAGTCGCGTGACGCGACGCACCCTGTCGCTCGCAGCCGCCCGTTCGGGGAGGTGCCGCAGAAGCGGGGCGAGATGCCTGGCGATCGGGTAGTACCGCTCGCCGGCGTGACGCGGATACCCGCCGAGCGGTTCGTCGGCGCCCTGCCCGGTGAGGACCACCTTGTGCGTCTTCCGGACCTCGGCGCAGAGCATGCCGACGAGCAGGACGCCGGAGTTCGCGATCGGCTCGCCAAGGCGCCCCGCGTGCGCCGGCCACGCCGCGCGATACTCCGCGTCGGATACGCGCACCTCCTCGAGTGGCACGCCAAGCGCCGCGGCCGCGCGTCGTGCATTCGCGAGCTCCCCGCCTTCGGGCTCACTCACGAATCCGATCCCGAACGCGCTGGGTGCCTCCGGAAGCGCGTCCCGCATCAGGCGAGTGATGACCGTCGAATCGACGCCGCCCGACAGCAGCGATCCAACGGGGACGTCCGCCATGAGCTGCCGCCGCACGGCGGCAGCGAGCCCATCCCGCAGCGCTTCCTCCCACTCCCCTTCCGACGCCGGCGTCACGGTCGGACGGAAGGACGTGGTGTACGACTCGAACGTCGGCATACCGGTCGGAAGGTCGTCGAGCGCGAGGCGGCAGATCGTGGATGGGGGCAGCTTCCATGCGTTCGGATAGAACGTGCCGGGCGACGGAACGAAGCGGTACACGAGAAACTCGTCGAACGCCGCGGCGCGCAGCGTGTCACCGACGAGACCCGTCTCGCGCGCCGCCGCGAGCTCGCTCGTGAACCACCAGAGGCCGTCGGTCTGGCCCACGTACACCGGCTTCACGCCGATCGGGTCGCGAGCGAGCCAGAGCTCGCCGGATCCCTGCCTCCCGTCGAAGACGGCGAACGCGAAGATGCCGTTGAGCCGCTCGAGGAGGCGCGGGCCCCATTCCTCCCAGCCGTGGACGAGCACTTCGGTATCCGCATTCGTGCGGAACGCGTGGCCAAGCGCCTCGAGCTCGCGGCGGACCTCGAGGTGGTTATAGATCTCGCCGTTGTAGCTGACCCAGACTCGGCCATCCTCCCCGGTCATCGGTTGCAGGCCGCACGCGAGGTCGACGATGCTCAGCCGCCGGTGGCCCAGGCCGACGGAGCGGCCACGCTCGAAGCGTGACCCGCTCGCATCGGGACCCCGGTGCGCGAGGGCGCCCGACAGGCGATCGAGGATGGCAGTGACGTCTCGCGCCGGATCCCGCGCGAGCACGCCCGCGATGCCGCACACTCAGCGGCCTGCCTTCTGATCGAGCAGGCGCGCGACCGCAGCCGCGACGCGGCCCGCGGCGTCCCCCGTACCGTAGGCATCGCGATCCCAGGTCCGCGGAACCGCGAGGCGCTCCTCGACCGCGGCGACGAGCGTGTCCACCCCGTCCGGCGGATGCAGGCGATTGGCGCCTCGCTCGACGGTCTCCGTCCACTCGGTTTCCGTGCGCATCGTGATGCAGGGGACGCCGAGCCAGTACGCTTCGCGCTGCACCCCGCCGGAGTCGGTGATCACGAGCCGCGCGCGGGACGTGAGTGCGAGACTTTCGAGATAGCCGACCGCCGCCACGACCGCGAGCGAGCCGCGATCCATCACCGGATGACCGCTCGATTCGAGGGCAGCGCGCGTCCGCGGATGCATCGCGAGCACCACGGGAAGCGGCAGCACGGCGAGCGCACGGAGCAGCGCATCGAGGCGCGCCGGCTCGTCGGTCAGTTCCGCACGGTGGAGTGTGGCAAAGGCATAGTCGCCCCGATCCGGAGCGTCCGACATCGCCGACCTGGGAGGAAGCCCGTTCACCTGGGCGAGCAGCACGTCGCGTGCGACGTCCCCGGTCTCCTCGACGATCGCCTCCGGGTGCTCGGCGCGCATCCGTGCCGTCGCGGCCGCCGACGGCGTGCAGAGCAGCGCCCCGATCGCATCCACCACCCGGCGATTGATCTCCTCGGCCATCAGCGCATCGCCGGCGCGGAGCCCCGCTTCGACGTGCACGACGGGAATGCGGAGCTTGGCCGCGGCGACAGCGCACCCGAGCGTGGAGTTCGTGTCCCCGATGACCACCACTGCTCTGGGCGACACCGACGCATAGAGCGCCTCGGCGCGCACGAGGATGCCGGCCGTCTGCGTCGCATGCGAGGCCGATCCCACCTCCAGGCAGTGATCGGGCGCGGCCACGCCGAGCTGGTCGTAGAGCAGCTGATTGAGGGCATAGTCGTAGTGCTGGCCCGTGTCGATCGCGACGACACGGCCGACCTTCGCGAGTTCCCGCCGCAGGACACTCGCCTTGATCACCTGCGGGCGTGTGCCGTAGCAGAGCGCAATTGGCGCGGTCACGCCGGCCCCCCGACGACCTGGTCGTAGACGGCGCGAATCCGGCGCGCCACCGCCCGCTCATCGAGGTCGGCGAGGACGCTCGAGGCATCCACGCGGGCGCCGGCGCGCAGCACCGCGAGTACGGCCTCCGCGAGCGGCCCGGGACGGCGCTCGACGACACGGCACCCCGGCACTCGCAGCAGCCACTCCTGGACATCGCCTGCGTCGACGCCGACCACGGGCAGGGTGCACGCGAGGGCTTCCTTGACCACGTTGGGAGATCCCTCCGATTTCGAGGTCAGCAGCAGGCAATCGGCGGCACGGTAGTAGTCCGGCATGCGGGCATGCGGCACGCCCGTCACATGCAGCAGTCGCGCGGCGGGCTCGGCACTCCGGACCTGTTTCATCACCGCGTCGGCGAGCGCGAAGCCTTTCTGCTCGGCCTGTTCGGGCGCGTGCGGAAAGAGCACCAGGCGCTCGGCGCCATCGAGCCCGAGCAGCCGGCGTGCGGTCTCCCGGCTGCCCGGTCTGAAACGCTCGATGTTGACGCCATTCGGGATGACGTGAGCGCGCGCACGATCTGCCGGCCGCTCGAGCGCTGCCACGAGGTTCCGCGACTTGCAGATGATCGCCGCCGCCTTCTTCGCGACCGCCTGACTCATCCGGACGGCCACCTGGGACTTGAGCGTCCGCCCGCCGCGCGGCGCGGGCGTGCCGAGGAGATCGTCTCCGCAGAACGAGACGACCAGGGGTTGCGGCTGCCATTGGGCCGTCCACCCGGCCAGCCCATAGTGGGCATGCACGATATCGGGACGGAACCGTCGCACTGCCGTCCGGACGGCGGGGACATCCAGTGCATAGGCGATCGCACCCCGGTCGCCGGCGATCACGTGCAACGCGATGTCGACGCCGAGCGCTTCGAGCGATTGGACCTGGGACTGCACGAATGCGCCGAATGCCGGTCGATCCCGGCGGGGCCACATGTTCGTCACCGTGAGCACCCGCATCCCTATGCGGCCCGGGCCGCAAGCGGCTCGTCCGGCGAGAGCGAGCGCTCGAGCGACATGGCGCTCCAGATCCCGAGCACGAAGAGGAGCCACACCCGATCGGCGCGCACGGAGCCCGCCTCGAGCTCGGCGTACGCGGCGGCCGCAGCTCCCGGATCGATCCACTCGTGCAGCGCGAGTCCCTTTCCCGTGACGAACCGCCGGTAGGAGCCACGCAACGGACCCAGCAGCCACTGGCGGATCGGGATCCCGAAGCCGGTCTTCTGCCGCTCGAGAATTTCCGTGGGAAGGAGCCGGCGCGCGAGCGGCTTGAGGAGTGCCTTCGCCTCGCCCCGCGGAAACGCGACGCGGGCGGGGACGCGCAGCATCAGGTCGACGAGGTCGATGTCGAGAAATGGCGATCGCGCCTCGAGTCCCACCGCCATCGTCGCCACGTCCACCTTCGTGAGATAGTCGTTCGGGAGCCAGGTGCCGATGAGCGTGCGGCGGAGGGCGTCGGCATCGGGGAGGTGCGCGAGCCGCTCGAGGCGCCGCCGGTAGATGGCCTCCGCCGGCTCGCGCTCCGGCACCCGCAGCAGCCGACTCCGCCCCGCCGCATCCCATCCCATCCGGTTGCGGAAGGAATGCGATATCGGCGCGGAAGCGTATTCCAGCAGGGCGTCGAGCTTGTTGCGGAAACCCGGTGCGGTGTCGTCGCCGACGGCTCGCATTGCCTTGAGGACCGCGCCGGGCGCGGCGTGTCGGAGCTGTGCTGCGCGACGGACGCCGTCAAAGACGGAGTACCCGAAGAAGAGCTCGTCCCCGCCGTCGCCCGTGAGCGCCACGGCCACCCCGCTGCGCGCTGCGGCGGCCACGGCGGCGCTCGGGAGCAGCGAGGCATCGCCGAACGGCTCGCCCGCCTGCCAGATGAGACGTGGCAGTGCATCGGCGGACAGTGGCGGCACCTCGACCTCGGTGTGCCGCGTGCCGTACCGCTCGGCGATGGCGCGCGCCGCGGTGCGCTCGTCGAGCGGGTCGGCCCTCGTGCCGGCGGTGAACGTGAGGATCGGGTCAGGCGATTCTTCCGCCATGAGCGAAACGATCGTGCCGGAATCGAGGCCCGCGCTCAGGAATGCGCCCACGGGGACGTCACTCACGAGCCGCCGGCGCACCGCGCGACGCAGCGTCTGCTCGATCTCCCCGTGCAGCTCCTGCGGATCCCCCTGCCAATCCGCCCGATCCGAGGGCGTCCAGTACGTGCCGCGTGCGGCCTCACGCGTGCCATCGAATCGAATCCAGGAGCCCGGCGCCACGCGGTGGATGCCTTCGTAGATCACGGTCTCCTGCGGCACGACCATGTGCGCCAGGTAGTGGGCGATCGCCTCCGTGCGCACCGGCGGAGTGTGGCCAAGGCCGGTGATGACCGCCTCGAGCGTCGAGCCGAACACGAGCGCCCCATCGCCGCGCCAGGCATAGAAGAGCGGCTTCTTGCCGAGGGGGTCGCGCGCCAGGAGCAGCATACGTTCAGCCGGGCGCCACAGCGCGAGCGCGAACATGCCGCGGAGCGAGCGCAGCGCATCCGGCCCGCCGTGGACGAGTGCCGCGAGAAGCACCTCGGTGTCGGATTCGGTGCCGAACGCGACGCCACGGCGCTCCCACTCGGCGCGCAGCTCCCTGAAGTTGTAGATCTCGCCGTTATAGGCGATGGTGGCGCCGAGGTCGGGCCGGGCGAGCGGCTGGTTGGCGCGAGCGGAAAGGTCGATGATGGCGAGGCGGCAATGCACCAGGCCGGCGCCGGCGAGCACCGCATGCTGCGTCCCGTCGGGACCGCGGTGCCCAAGCGTCGCCCCGATCCGCCCGAGGAGCTCCTCCGGGACGAGACCGTCGCCCGGAAGGATGATGCCAGCAAAGCCGCACATGGAGAGAAGCCGGGCTACGGACAGCGAAGTGGAATCACGCGAGCCCGATCGACACTTGATTCATCCGCACGCTCCGCCACCTTTCCGCGTCCCCATCGATTTCGTGTCCTCAACACCGAGGCCCGGTGCCGCCGATTCGCCGCCCGTACGACGTCGTGCACGTCGCCCAGACGCAGTTTCCGGACGACCCGCGCCTGCGCAAGGAGGTCCTGGCCGCGACCGAGCTTGGCCTGCGCGTCGCGGTCGTTGCGCTGCGCGACGGCCTCGACCCCCGGCCCGTGGGCCATCACGGGCGCGCCGTGGTCGTCCGGTTGCCGGGAGAACGACGGCGCGGATCGCTGGGCAAGTACGTCATGGAATATACCGACTTCCTGGTGCGGGCTCACGCGCTCATGCGTCGGGACCCGCGCTTTTCCCGGGCCCGCATCGTGCACGTGCATACCCTCCCCGACTTTCTCGTCGCGGCGGCCCGGCCGGCGCGGCGGAACGGGGCCCGCGTGATCCTCGACATGCACGAGATCTTCCCCGAATTCACGCGGACCAAGTTTCCGGGACTCGTCGGACGCCTTGGCGAGCCTCTCGCACGAGCCATCGAGCGCTGGTCGCGGCGGCAGGCGGACGTCGTTCTCACGGTGAACCGTTCGATCGAGCGACTCCTCGGGGCCCGCCGTTCGCGCCCCGACGAACCGCTCGTCGTGATTCACAACCTCACCGATCCCGCCGACTTCGGGCCGCCCGGCCTCACCGACGGCGTGGTGTCGGGACCGGTCCGCCTCGCCTACCATGGGACGATCACGCGGCTCTACGGCCTCGACCTCGCCGTGCGGGCAGTGGCCACGGCACGCGGGCTCGGAGCCGACGTGGAACTCGACATTTATGGGCGCGGCCCGATGGTTCCCGAGATCGAAGGTCTCATCGATCGGTTCGCGCTCGCGGGCAAGGTCCGCCTCATGGGGAGCGTCTCCCATGTGGTGCTCCGCGAGCGGCTCCCGGGCTACGATGGCGGCCTCCTCCCGACGCGGCTCGACCGGATGACGCAGTACTCGCTCTCCACGAAGCTCCTCGAGTACGTGCACTTCGGTATCCCCCTGATCGCTGCACGCATTCCCGCCTACCTGGAGTATTTCCCGGCGGACGCGGCATGGTACTTCGAGCCGAACGACGCCGACGCCGCCGGACGGGCGATCGTCGCCTTCGCTGCGTCCGCGCCCGCGGAACGCATCGCGCGCGCCCGCAGAGCCCAGCAGGCGACGAGCGACCTCTCCTGGGAGAGCGAGGCGGACACGCTGAAGGGGATCTACCGGGAACTGCTGGAGGGGAAGAATCGGAGATCGGCGCGGAACGACCACCCAACGGATCGCGCGCAAGCTCCCGCTACGCCGCGCGCCCGGAATTGAAGAGGACCACCGGAATCGTCTTGAGCAGGATCTTGAGATCGAGCCAGATGGACCACCGCCGCACATAGTCCACGTCGAGCTCGCACCGCTGACGGAACGGAAGCAGGCTCCGTCCCGAAACCTGCCAGAGCCCGGTCATGCCGGGGCGCACCTGCAGGCGATCGAACTGCCAGTGATCGTACGCCTCGAACTCGTAGGGAATCGGCGGACGCGGGCCGACGAGACTCATGTCTCCCAGCAGCACGTTGAAGAACTGCGGCAGCTCGTCCAGCGACGACTTGCGCAGGAACCGGCCCACCCGAGTGATGCGCGGATCCTCGAGCATCTTGAAGACGCCGGTACCGTCCTTGGCGACCTGGCGCGTGCTCATCTCGTCGCCACGGACCATCCGCGTCATGTATTCGCGGTGCACCGTATCGGGCACGGCATGGAGCATGGTGCGGAACTTCCAGAACCGGAAACGCCGCCCGCCCACGCCGATCCGCTCCTGGCTGAACAACACGGGCCCCGCCGAGTCGAGCTTGACGGCGACGGCGATCGCGGCCATCACCGGTGCCGCGATGAGCAGCCCGATGATCGACCCGACGATGTCCATCGTGCGCTTGAGCACCAGCTGCTGTCCGTGCAGGCTGGGAGCGTTCAGCTCCATGAGCGGGCTTCCCCGCATCCAGAGCAGCGAAGGCTGCACCCCTGCCACTTCGATCGAGCGCGGAACCGCCAGGAGGTGGCATCCCGCTGCGAGCGAAATGTTCACGATGTCCTGGAAGTCGCGATCGGGGATGTAGCCGCAAGCCACGACCGTCTCGATGCGGCGGTCGTGAAGCACGCGTGGCAGGTCGGCAAGATGGCCGAGCGCGTCGGGGGCCGTCGGGGTCCGGAGGTCGAGAAAGCCGAAGTGCGCGAAATCGGCGGGTGACGACAGCGCGCGGCTCGACGCCGCTTCCCGGCATTCTTCCGCGGGGCCCACGAAGAGCGTGCGGGCGGCGTGCTTCTCGGGAGCCGACGCCCAGGCGACGATCCGGTCCACGAACAGCCGCTCGGCGAGGAGCGCGGTGAACACCACGAGGCCGGTGTACATGAACTGGAGCACGGGGGCGACGAAGCCCGCGACCCAGACGACCGCCCAGATCTGGAGCAGGGCCGCCACCAGCACGCCCAGGAACAGCCGCCGCGCGCTGCGCCGGTGGTCTCCGGCGGAGTAGTTGCCCGTGACGTAGAGGCCCAGGAAAAGCGCGACCAGGTACTGGGGTGTCGCGATCAGGCCGCCGGGAAAGAGCACATTCACGAGCTCCGCGCCGCCGCGGCGCGCGCTCTGGACCAGGAGATCGATGATGAGCACTGTCGTCGCATCGGCAAGGACGAGCACACCGAGGCGGCGGGCGGCGCGGCGGAGATGGCGGCGGACGTTGGACGCGGCGCGCCGCTGGAGGCCAAGGCGGATGGCCAGCACCTCGTCCACCGAACGCCTCGACGCCTCCGAAGCCGGGGCGGCCTCGGGCGCAGAGGACACGACACTGCGAGGACGTGGTGGCTCCTCGTCGAGCGCCGTGGCGTGGTGGTCGAGCATCTGTGCAGGTTCCAAACGGGTCTCCCGAGGACGTCGACTCCGGCCGCCAGCTCCGGTCCAGCCCGCAAAATATAGTCCAACTCCTTACGCCATGCCCGGATGGGGTTTCCGGTCAGGCCCCGTAGGGGGCCCACCCCTGCATGACCTCCTGATAGAGCGCGATATGGCGTTCGGCCATCCGGGTCCGCGTGAACTGCTCGAGAACGCGGGACTTCCCGGCCTCGCCCATCATCCCGCGCAGCGAGGCGTCGTGAGCCAGCCGGTCGAGGGCGGTCGCGAGGGCCCCAACATCCCGTAACGGCACCTCGAGCCCCGTGACGCCGGGCACATTCACGTCCCGCACGGCGCTCGGAACGGCCGTGGTCACGACCGGGCGCCCCGCAGCCATGGCCTCGAGCACCACGAGGCCGAACATCTCCTCGGTCGTCACCGAGGGGAGCACCAGGAAGTGGGCCTCCGCCATCCGGCGCGGCAGGTCCTCATCGGGGTATTCGCCATACCAGCGCACTCGATCGGCGACGGCCAGCGCTTGCGCCAGTGTCCGAAGGCGTGGGCCTTCGGGTCCCGATCCCACGATGTCGAGCCGGAGCTCGGGCACCCGCTCGAGGGCGCGGAGGAGTATGTCCACCCCTTTGAACTTCACCAGGCGACCGATGAAAAGGGCCCGCGGCGGGCCGGTCACGGGGGGCTCGGGCACGCCCGCCCATCTGGTCTCGTCGATGCCGAAGGGGATGACCCTCACCTTCGACTCGAATCCCCGCAGTTCGGCGGAGATCGCCACGTGTGCCGCGCTCGGCACGACGATCGCCTTGGCACGCCGCAGGACGATCCGGGCCACAGGGCGATAGACTGCCCGCTTCGCATCGGCGTGCTGGGTGACGACCACGGGCGTCCGCCCCGCACGCAGGAGGCAGGCGACATCGGCCAGCGAATGGGGGTGGTGGACGTGGATGACGTCGGCCCGGCGCCAGGCGGCCGCGATATAGCCGGGGGCGATTTCCTGGGAGCCGAGCGCGCCGAAGGAGAAGGTGCGGGTGACGAAGTTGCCGGGGCGGCGGGCCCCCTCCCCGAAGCTGCGGACCGCGACGACTTCCGCCTGGTGCCCCAGTGCGTTCGCCCCTTCCGCCAGATCCCGGACCACGCGCTCCATCCCGCCCGAGCGCGGCCAGTAGTACTTGGCGAGATGAAGGATCCGCATGCCCCGGCCGCTGTGGGAGGTGGCGGTAGGCCCGAAGTGCCCGCGAAAGAGGACAGGGGTCTCGCATGAAGTCAACCGGCTCTTGGACGGCGCGACGGCCCCTGCCATCTTTTCGTCGCCGCCAGATAGACGCCCAACCCCTGGAGAAATGCACCCGATGCGCGCCGTCGTTCTTTCGCACGTCCACCTGGAACCGGCCCGCCGCGGCCGGCTGCGCGCGCTCGCCGGTCTCGGCTGCGAAATCACGGCGGCCGTACCCGACCGATGGCCCCTCATGCCGGGCATCCTCACCCGTCCGCAGTGGGAGGACGACGGCGGGGTGCGCATCGTCCCGATCGGAGTCGGGGGCCAGATCGAGGACCCGGAGGAAGTTCGCTGGAGCGGCCGCGCACTCCGGCGCCTGCTGAAGGAATTCCGTCCCGATGTCCTCCAGATCGAAGAAGAGCCCTGGACCCGCGCGGCCGCACGGGCCGCCGCGGACGCGCGCAAGCTTCGCATTCCCTTCATCGCGCATACGCGGCATGCGCCGGAGCTTCCGCTGGGGGCGCGCATGCGGCGGCGATCCGTCCTGGCGGCCGCCCGCGGGATTCTCGCGGAGAATCCGATCGTAGAGGCCGAGATCGCACGCGACTTTCCGGATCAGCCGCGGGCCGTGATTCCGCAGGTGGGAATCACGCCGCCACTCTCCTCGCGCCGACCCGATGCCGATGCCTTCGTGCTCGGATGTGTGGGGCGCATCGTGCCCGCCCTGGGGCTCGACGTCCTCCTTCGGGCCTGCGTGCGCCTCGCGCGGCCCTGGCGCCTTCTCGTCTCGGGAACGGGGCCCTCGCAGATCGAGCTCGAAACGCTCGCCGAGCGCCTTGGCATCGCCGCACGGATCACGTGGCTCGGCGCACAACCGGCCGAGGAACGGGACCGGATCTGGGCGGCGCTCGATTGCCTGGTCGTGCCGTCCCGCAGTTCGGCCGAGCGGGTCGAGACGCTCGGCCTCGGCGCCCTCAAGGCGATGGCCTGCGGCGTGCCGGTGATCGCGACGAACGTGGGCGCGCTGCCCGGAACCGTGGGTAATGGAGGGCTCATCGTGCCGGATGGCGATTTCGAGGCGCTGGCCGAAGCGATCGAACGGATGGCCGCCGATCCGGAGCGCCGCTCGGCTGCCGCAGCGGCGGGCCGCAGGCGGGCGATGGAAGAGTTCTCCAACGAAGTGCTCGCGCGCCGGACCCTCGAGTTCTGGCGGAGCGCGATCGGCTCCACGAGCCCTGCACCAGCGACGGCGGCCGTTTGACTTACCCCCGGCCGAAAGCGATCTTCGCCCCCATGCTCTTCCGGCAAATCCGCTCCTGCGTTGCCCGCCTCGCCGGCGTGGCGGCTGCGCTTGCGCTGACCGCAGCCGCCGCGGCCGCGCAGGTCACCGACCAGCTCCCTGATCCTGCGACCGCGGAAGCGCTGCTGCGCAGCGATCCCGCGCTCCAGCGCGAGCTGCGCGAGCGGATCCGGAATTCCGGGATGTCGGAGGCCCAGATCCGCCAACGGCTCCGCGCCGCCGGATATTCCGAAGATCTGCTCGACTCCTATCTCGGCACGGATGCGCGCGCCGGAGAAGCCGTGGGCGATCGCGAAGCGATCGACGCCGTACGTGCGCTCGGGCTCGTCGGGAGCGCCGAGGCCGACTCGCTCGAAGAGCTCATTTCCCGGTCGTCCGGAGGCTTCCGGGGGGCCGAGTTCGATCCCTACATTCGCGACTCGCTCCGCGCCGATTCGCTGGGGATTCCCTGGACGCGACCCCTGCAGATTTTCGGACTGGATGTCTTCCAGGCGAGGACCACGCGCTTTCAGGCGACGCTGCAGGGGCCGGTCGAACCGACTTACCGCCTGGGACCGGGCGACCGGATCGCGGTCATCCTCACGGGCGAGGTGGAGCGCGCGCTCAGTCTCGACGTGAGCCGGGACGGGTTCGTCATCATTCCCGAGGTGGGCCAGATGCACGTGGCCAACCTCACGCTGCAGCAGTTCGAGGACCAGCTCTACCAGCGACTCCGCCGGATCTATTCGGGCATCTCGCGCGCGCCCGACGCGCGGACGCAGCTCGAGGTCACGGTCTCCCGCCTGCGGAATATTCAGGTGTTCGTCACCGGCGCGGTCGCCCGGCCAGGCACGTATCAGATGTCCGCCTCGGGCACGGCCCTCACCGCGCTCTATGCGGCTGGCGGGCCGACGGCGAACGGCAGCTTCCGGCGGATCGAGATCCGCCGCGGCGCCGCCCTCGTCGACACCTTCGACATCTACGACTACCTGCTCTCCGGCATCAATGCCGGAGGCGTCGCATTGCAGACCGGCGACGTCATCTTCGTCCCCGTGCACGGACCCCGCGTCAAGGTGGCCGGCGCCGTGGTGCGCCCCGCCATCTACGAAGTGACCCAGGAGGAAACGCTGCGGGACCTGCTCGCCGCGGCCGGCGGATTCGATGCCGACGCGCTGCGGCAGCGGGTCCAGATCCACCGCATCCTTCCACCGACGCCGGGTGACTCACTCTTCGGCCGGGGTCGCGTGGTGGTGGATGTCGGGCCCGAGCAGTTCGCCGGGGGGCTCGTGCCGGCCGTTCCGATGCTCGCGGGGGACTCGGTCACGGTGTTCGAGGTCGCGGAACGCCTGCGCGGGTTCGTGACCGTCACGGGGAACGTCTGGATCCCGAGCCCGGTCGGCTTCACGCCCGGAATGCGGCTGAGTGACGCCATCCGCATGGCGGGCGGCCCCAAGCCCGATGTCTATCTCGACCAGATCCTGGTCTCCCGCCTGCGGCCCGATTCGACGCGCGTGCAGCTCCGCTCCGCCTTCGCGGACACCACGGGCCGGGTCGTCGACGATCTCGTGCTGCAGGAGGAAGACGAGATCACGGTCTTCTCGCGGACGACCTTCCGGCCGGATCTGTACGTGATCGTGACAGGCGCCGTGCGGAAGCCGGGCCGGATACCATACCGGTCCGGCATGACCGTGCGCGACGCCATCCTCCTCGCGGACGGACTGACGGAGGACGCGTACCTGCGCGAGGCCGAGCTCGCCCGCGTGCCCGAGGACCGGTCCACCGGCGCGATCGCGACGACCATCCGGGTACCGCTGGACTCGACGTATCTCTTCGCACGCGCCGCCGCCGGTGAGTATCCCGGCCCTCCCGGCGTGCCGGCGCCGGCCGCCGGCGCTCCGGAAGTCCCGCTTCAGCCGTACGACAACCTGCTGGTGCTCCGGCAGCCGGAGTGGGAGCTGCCGCGCACGGTGAAGATCACCGGCCAGGTGAAGTATCCGGGACCGTATGCCTTGCGAAGCAAGACGGACCGGCTGATGGACATCATCGTGCGTGCCGGCGGGCTCACGGGCGAAGCGTATCCGGACGGTATCGAATTCCATCGGCAGCTCGACAGCGCCGGCCGCATCGGGATCGACTTCCCGGCCGTGCTCCGCAACAATCGCCATCGCGACAACATCATCCTCGCGGCGGGCGACTCGATCGTCGTGCCCGAGTTCGATCCGGTGGTGATGGTCCGCGGCGCGGTGAATTCGCCGGGCGCGGTAGCCTATGAGCCGGGAAGGAACCTCGATTACTACGTGCGGTCGGCCGGGGGATACTCGAAGGCGGGCGACAAGAACCGTGCGTGGGTGGTCCAGCCGAACGGAAACAAGCAGGCCGTGATTCGCCGCACCCTGCTCGCGGACACGAGCCCTGAACCGCGACCGGGCGCGGAGGTCTTCGTGCCCGAGCGTGATCCCGGTCAGACCGGAACTCCGATCGTCGCGATCCTCGGGGCCGCGGCGCAGGTGCTGGCGAGCCTTGTGACGATCATCGTCGTCGCAAGCCAGTAGCGGGCGGCCCTAGCCGGTCAGGCGCCGCTCCTCCGCCCCCGCCCCGACCTTCGATACCTCGAGACCCTGGTCCCGCAGGCGCTCGGCCTGCCAGGCATCGAGCCGCACGGTCAGCTCGGCTGTCGCACCGTCATCCTCGCGCGCCATCACTTCGCCCATCCGGTACAGCGACGCCGCGGTGGCGCCGTCCGCAGCCGGCAGGCGGATCCGCACCACGACGCGATCCTTCCGCTCGACACCCCTGAGCCGCGCCTTCAGCGCTTCCAGGCCATCGATTCGCATGGTGCTCGCCATGATCGCACCGGGAAAGAGCTCGCGCACACGGGCGGTGAGCGCCGACGGATCGGCGACCGCATCGAGCTTGTTGAACACCGGGATGGTCGGCCGGTCGGCGAGGCCGAGCTCTGCCAGCACCTTGTCGACGACGCGCATCTGCCCTTCCCAGTCGTGGTGCGATGCATCCACCACGTGCAGGAGGACATCGCCCTCCCGCACTTCCTCGAGGGTGGCGCGAAAGCTCGCCACGAGATGGTGCGGAAGCTTGCGGATGAAGCCGACGGTGTCGGTCACGCGGGCACGGGTGCCCTCGCCGAGGTCCACTTCGCGGGTGAGCGTGTCGAGCGTCGCGAAGAGGCGGTCCTCGACGAAGATCTCATGCTCACCCGACAGCATCCGCAGGATGCTCGACTTGCCGGCGTTCGTGTAGCCGACGAGTGCCACGCTGAGCATCGGGTCCCGGCCCGCGCGCAGATTCTCGCGATGCTTCTCGACATCGCGCAACTTCTCCTTGAGCGACTGGATGCGGCGGCGAATGATTCGGCGGTCCGTCTCGAGCTGCGTTTCGCCCGGGCCGCGAAGGCCGATGCCGCCACGGATACGCGACAGGTGAGTCCACATGCGAGTGAGCCGGGGCAGCAGGTACTCGAGCTGCGCCAGCTCGACCTGCAGCTTCGCCTCGTGGGAACGGGCGCGGGTCGAGAAGATGTCGAGAATGACTTCCGCCCGGTCCATCACGCGCACCTTGAGCTCGCGCTCGAGGTTCGCCCCCTGAGCGGGCGACAGCTCCTCGTCGAAGATCACCAGCGTCGCGCCGGTGGATTCGATCTCGGCGCGGACTTCCTCCACCTTGCCTTCCCCGATCAGCGTCGCGGAGTTGGCCGAGACCACCTGCTGAACCACCTTGCCGATCACTTCGGCGCCGGCGGTGTCCACCAGCCGGGTCAGCTCGTCGAGATGTTCCGCGATGTGGCGCCCGTCGGGGGAGCCCTTGCGGGGAGCGGCCACGAGAATGGCCCGCTCCACCGGATCGCGAACGGGAATCAGATCGCGGATGAGGTCACCTGCCTGTGGTCGAGGGTGTCGTAGTGGTCGTCGCCGACCGGGTTCGCGTGAGCGGGGCCCGGCCCTCTCGCGTGAACGGCACGACGCGGTTGCCGAACGGCGTCCGGACGGTGGCCTGGCCGCGCATCGTGTACGGGATGTCCCCGTAGCCTAGCGCTGCCCGCACGGCGGCGCTCACTCCATCCCAGTTGAAGCGGAGCGGCAGCGTCACGGTCGTCGTGTCCCCGTCCTGGATCTGGAATTCGTCGGTGTAGGTGATGTCGCCTACATGCGAGCCTTCGACGTCGAATCCCAGCTCGAGCTTCGTGCCGTTCAGGGTGAAGCTGTTCGGGTTGTAGACGTCCACGACGAGATCCATCGACCCGCCCGTCAGCCCCACCCCGCGCACGACGACCTCCTGCAGGCTGACCTGGGGCTCCAGGAAGTTGTTCGGAATGCCGGAGCAGCCGAGCGTGGCCGTCAGCACGGCCGTCGATACCAGCAGCGATGCCTTCATGAGTGCGTCCTTGCAGAAGTTGGCCGGGCCCCAACAAGCAAGTGGCGGGCCACTTCGATCTGTGCTCCCGGTCACACCGGCCCGCCGGAGTCGTCGTCCGGATTGCGCTGGCGATCGTCCGCCTTGCCGCCCGCCGCGCGAAGCTGCTCGTCACGACGCTCCGCCCACCATGCGAGCCGCTCAGCCACCCGCTTCTCGAAGCCGAACGGTCCGGGGGTGTAGAACTCACGGCCGCGAAGCACCTCCGGAAGATACTCCTGTGCCAGGTAGGCGTCGGGAGAATCGTGCGCGTAGCGGTACCCCTTGTGATAGCCCAGCTCCTTCATGAGGCGCGTCGGTGCGTTGCGGATATGGAGAGGTGTGGGGGCCGCCGGCGTGTCCTGCGCGGCCTCGAGCGCGGCGTCCAGCGCGCGCTTCGTGCTGTTCGACTTGGGCGCCGTGGCCAGGTAGATCGTCATCTCCGCGAGCGGAAGGTAGCCCTCCGGCGGCCCGAGCATGTGGAACGCATCGCGCGCGGCGACGGCGAGTTGCAGCGCATTCGGGTCGGCCATGCCGACGTCCTCGGCGGCCATCGCGATGGCGCGGCGGAAGAGGGTCATCGGATCCTCTCCGCCATCCAGCATCCGCGCCATCCAGTACAATGCCCCCTGCGGATCGCTTCCGCGCAGCGACTTGTGATAGGCGCTGAGGAGGTTGAAATGCTCCTCTCCCGCCTTGTCGTAGCGCGCGAAGCGCTTCTGCATCGCCTCGCGCGCGGCGTCGATCGTGATCTCGCCACCGAGCCCCACGTGCGCCGCTGCGGCTTCGAGCACCGTCAAGGCACGCCGCGCGTCCCCGTCCGCTTCCTCCGCGATCAGGGCGAGGGCCTCATCGCCTGCTTTCAGCTCCTGCGCGCCGAGTCCGCGGTCGCGGTCGGCCAGCGCGCGCCGGAGCAGCGCCTCGAGATGCACCGGGGCGAGCGGCTGCAGCACGAAGACGCGGGTCCGTGAAAGGAGCGCTCCGTTGATCTCGAAGCTCGGGTTCTCGGTCGTGGCGCCGATCAGTGTCACGACGCCTTCTTCCGTGGGGGGGAGCAGGCTGTCCTGCTGCGCCTTGTTGAGCCGATGGATCTCGTCGATGAAGAGGATCGTCTGCCGGCCGCCGGTGGCCAGCCGCTCCCGCGCCTGCGCGACGATCTCGCGGATGCGCGGCACGCCCTCGGTGACCGCGCTGAACGGCACGAAGACGCGACCCGTCGCGCCGGCTATGACGGCCGCGAGCGTCGTCTTGCCGCTCCCGGGGGGACCCCAGAGAATGATGGATCCCGGCGTGCCGCGCTCGATCGCTTCACGGAGCGGCTTCCCGGGGGCGAGTACGTGCTCCTGGCCGACGTATTCATCGAGTGTCCGCGGTCGCATGCGCGCGGCGAGTGGCTGCGACGACCCGACTGCGGAGAAGAGCGTGTCGCCCGGGCCGAAGGCGCTCATCCGGGAAGCCACTGCGCGAGGAGCGCCCGCGTGAGGAGAAACGCTCCCGCCCCGCCGAAGAAGGCGAGCGCCGTCGGCATGCCACGCTTGGCCTGGAACTCCGGCACGAGGTTCGACGCGGCCACGTAGAGCGTGACGCCTGCCGAGAGCGCGAGCCCGTGCAGCGCGAGGGGCGCGGCCACGCGGGTGAGAAGCACCCCGGCAACCGTCGCGATCCCGAGCGCTCCCGCCGCCGCCATCGCGCGCCGCTTTCCCTGCCCCCCGGCCAGCATCACGCTCGCCATCGTGACTCCTTCCGGCACCTTGTGCAGCAGCACCGCCAGGAAGACGAGCACCCCGAGCCCGCCGGACACGAGGAAGCCGCTCGCGATAGCCACGCCGTCGAAGAAGGTGTGCAGCGACAACCCGATGAGGGCGGAGATGCCCGCCGAAGCGCTCACCCGGTGCGTCTCCTCTCCGAAGTGGAAATGCGGCGTCAGCACGTGCTGAGCAAGGTGCACGGCGAGGAAGCCGAGGAGGACGTACAGCGGGGCACCGGACTGCTCGAAGGCCTCGGGCAACATGGCGAGGATCACCGTCGCCGCCATGAACCCGGCGCCGAATGCGACGAAGACCTCCACGACACGGATGCCCTTCCGCGCGTGGCGGACCACGACGGCGGCACCGAGCAGGTTGCCGGCCGCCGCGAGGAGGGCGAAGAGGAGGGGAGTCACCGGATCTCGTGAGTCAGGGCGAGGAGCGTTCCGCGCTCGTTGAGCGCGGGATCCTCGAGCACGCGCTCGAGCAGTGCATCGAGCAGGCGGCCCACTTCGGGTCCGCGGATGCCCAGCGCGAGCAGGTCGTCTCCGCGAAGGGCGAGGTCGCGCCGTGCAACCGGAAGCTTCTGCTCCCGGATGGCGCGCACGGCGGCCGCCCACCCCGCCGGCGTACCGGTACGCAGCTCGTGCAGCCGAAGCCGATCGTCTGCCGCTTCCGCGGCGGTCGAGAGCCAGCGCCGCACGTCGGCGGGGGCGTCCGACCGTGGCGTTTCTGGTGTCGCCTCCAGCCGCTCGATCCGCGCGATCTCCGCATTCGACGCCTTGAGCGCGCGAAAGGCGCTCGCAGCATGGGGCAGCAGCAGGACGGAGAGAAGCACCGGATCGCGGGGTGAGGACGAAATGGCCGGCTCGAATGCGTCTCCCGCCCTGAGGCCAGGGAGCCAGACGTCGGCCGCGCCGCTCTCCCGCCAGAGCGCCACGAGCCGCGCGACCGAGAGCGCAGTGACGAGTCCCTTGCTCCACTCGTCCTTCACGCGCTCCGCCGAGATCCGGACGAGACCCGGCGCATGCTCCCGCATCGCGGTCCAGGTTGCCGGCTCGATCTCGAAACCGAAGCGGGCCGCGAAGCGGATCGCGCGCAGGATGCGAAGGTAATCTTCCCGGAAGCGCTCGTCCGCACGCCCGACGGCGCGGACGAGCTTCGCATGGATGTCGCGCGCGCCGCCGAAGGGGTCGCGCCATTCGTCGCGCAGCGGATGGTAGGCCAGCGCATTGATCGTGAAATCCCGGCGTGCGAGATCCTCCTCCAGCGAGGCGCCGTACGCGACGACGGCATGCCGGCCGTCGGTCGAGACATCGTGCCGGAACGTCGTGACCTCGTGCAGCGTCCCGCTCCGGTCGATCACGCCAACCGTACCGAACCGCTCGCCGACGGCCACGGTGCGCCGGAAGAGCTTGCGCACCTGCTCGGGCGTCGCCGAGGTGGCCACGTCCACGTCGGCGGGAGTTTCGCCGAGTGCCGCGTCGCGAAGGGCGCCACCCACACACCACGCCTCATGCCCCGCCTCCTCGAGCCGGCGAACGATATCGAGCACCGGCTCGGGGATCGTCAGCCGCACAGGACGCTGCCGCCGTTGACGTTGAGGATCTCGCCGGTCACGTGCCGTGCGAGCGGGCTGCAGAGAAAGAGGATGGGCCCCGCGACATCGGCGGCCGTCGCGATGCGGCCAAGGGGTATGGATGCCGCGATCCGCGGCCGGCTCGCGCCTTCGAACGCCGAGGCCGTCATCTCGGTATCCACCCATCCCGGTGCCACGCAGTTCACCCTGAGCGCCGGCGCGCACTCGAGCGCAAGCGACTTCGTGAGGGAGATCAGCGCGCCCTTCGTTGCGGCGTAATCGGCATGGAAAGCCTCGCCGCGCTGGCCCGCGGTGCTCGACACGAGGACGATGCTGCCCTCGTCCCGCATCAGCTCGAGCGCGGCGCGCGTCGAGAGGAAGACCGAGTGGAGGTTCGCGCGCACGGTCTCCTCCCAGCGCGCCGCGTCCATGTCACGGAGCGATGTTTCAACCGGCGGCCAGATGCCCGCGTTCGCGATGAAGCAGTCGAGGCCGCCGAAGCTCGCGCGGAGGTCAGTGAAGAGACGGGCAACCGCTTCCGGATCGGCGAGATCGGCCTGCGCGAGATGCGCGCGGCGCCCCAGTGCCCGGATTCGCGCCGCCGTGCGCTCGGCCTCGGCGCGCCGGCTGCGGTATGTGATCGCGACGTCGGCTCCGGCCGCGGCGAGCAGCTCGGCCGTGGCCGCACCGATCCCGCGCGAGCCACCGGTGACGAGGGCAGTCCGTCCGGCGAGATCGATCACGACTCGCCTTCGAGGAGACGGCGGAGCCGGTGCACGAGGGAGCGCTTGAGCACGAACGGCTCGACCGCCGTCACGGTCCCGTCTTCGAGGATGGCGCGAGGATTCTCGACCAGCAGGCGCTCGGCCTGCCGCTCACCGCCGTGCTCCACCAGTGCAGTCCGCACCGGCGTCACGGTTCGGTCGTCGCCGTGGTTGTCGGCGGCGAGCACACCGGCGAGCCCGGCGGCCAGCAGCTGCCGCGCGCGCTCGCCGCGGGCACTCGGCGCCAGGAGCGTGTTGGCGTCCACCTGCAGGATGGCGCCCGTCTCCTGCCAGGCCTGTGCGGCCGTCACGGAGCAGGAGTTGTATCGCTCCGGATGGGCGAGCACGGGAACGAGCCCGCAGGTCACGACCTGGCGCAATGCGAGGGACACGGTTCCGGCGGGCACGATGCGCGGAAACTCGACGAGCAGGTACCGGCTCCCGCCGAGCGTGATCCTGCGACTCGCGGCCGCACCGGGACCGAGCGGCCGATCGAGCATGACCTCGGCACCACGGTGCAGGCGGACCTCCGCCGGGGCCTCGGCGAGGAGCGCCTCGAACGCGACGTCGTGGTTCGGCGGAACGCCGCTTTCCGCACGGCTCGCGCTCAGGTGCGGAGTAAGGCAGATGTCCGTCACGCCCTGCGACACGAGCTCGCGCAGCACGTCCACCGACTGCGCCACGCTGCGCGAGCCGTCGTCGACGCCCGGAAGGAGATGCGAATGGAGGTCGATCACTCGGATGCGGGGAGCTCGGTGAGCGCGCGCGCAAAGGCCACCAGGGACGACGGATCGTCCTCCGCCTGCCGCAGCAGCGCCAGCGTGATGAGACCGTCCGCTGCGAGCAGGTCGAGCGCGACGGTGCGGTCGCCGGGAGCAGCGAGGACACCGGCGAGCGAATGATGCGCGGCCCGCGCGAGATCCACTGCCGGGTTTCCGCTGGGAGAGACGGCCCGGACATGATCGAGCACCCGCTGCCGCAGCATGGCCGGGGCGCGCGCAGTCCGGTCGTCGACCCAGGGGCCGAGCGCCGTCAGCGCTCCGCCTTCAGCCATTCGGCGACGATCCCCGGCGTCGCGGCACGCGCCCGTTCCAGGAGCGCCGGATCGCCGGCACCGGCCGAGGCGAACTGCGGACGCCCCCCGCCCCGGCCGCCGCTCACGGCGGCGATCCGGTTCACCAGGTCACCGGCGCGGAGCCCGCGCTGCACCAGATCGTCCGTGACGGCGACATGCACCGCACCCCGCCCCGCCGAGCCGAAGAGCACGAGAATGCCCCCCTCACGGCCACCCCGGAACGCATCGGCGACCTGGCCGAGCTCCGCGCGATCGTCGCTCGCCGTCTCCGCCACGGTCACGGCGACGCCGTCCACGGCCAGCGTCTCGCCCTTCGGGGCCGACGCGCCACCCTCGCGCCGAGCCTCCTGCAGGCGCGCCTCGAGCTTCTGCCGCTCCTCGAGCAACTGCTCGACGCGCCGGGCGAGATGTTCCGGCTGTGCCTTGAGGAGCGCGGCCACCTGGTTCAGCCGCTCCTCGACCTGGCGCATCGCATCGAGCGCCACGGGGCCCGTCACCGCCTCGATCCGTCGCACACCTGCCGCAACGCCGCCCTGCCCCGCGACGCGGAAAAGGCCGATCTGCCCCGTCGTGCGCACATGGGTTCCGCCGCAGAGCTCGATCGACGGCCCCATTTCCACCACGCGCACGCGGTCGCCGTACTTCTCGGAGAAGAAGGCCATGGCCCCAAGCGCGAGCGCGTCGGCATAGGGCATCTCGCGAGTCACGACCTGCTCGTTGGCCAGGACGAGTTCGTTGACCTCGGCCTCGATCGCGTGAAGCGCATCCGCGTCGATCGGCCCGTGATGCGAGAAATCGAACCGGAAGCGGTCGGGCTGCACGAGTGAGCCCTGCTGCCGGACATGGGTGCCCAGCCGGCGCCGAAGCACATGGTGCACGAGGTGCGTGGCGCTGTGATTCCGCTCGATGTTGCGGCGGCGGACCGCATCCACCGCGGCCCGTACCTCACCGGGATCGAACCCGGGAGCGGAGCCTCCCACGATCGTTCCCTTCTCGTCCTTCCTGACCGTCGCGACGTCCAGTGCCCATCCGGCGCCCTCGACGCGCCCCGTGTCGCTCACCTGACCGCCCGATTCCGCATAGAACGGATTCTGGCGGAGGCGCAGCTCGAGCTGATCGGTGTCCTGCCGGAACGCGAGGATCTCCGTCTCCGCTTCGGTGGTGTCATAGCCGACGAAGCGCTGGCGGCCACGGCGGAGCGTGCGCCAGCCGCCGGCGCGGCGCACGTGCACCGCAGGCGCATCGAGTGGCTTGCCGCCGCCCCGCGCAGCGCGTGAGCGGCTCCGCTGCCGCTCGAGCGCCGATTCGAAGCCGCCCAGGTCGACCGCGAACCCGCGCTCGGCGGCGATGATCTGCGTGAGATCGATCGGAAAGCCGAACGTGTCGTAGAGACGGAAGGCCTCCTCGCCGTCGATCAGGTGCCCGCCGGCGGCAAAGATCTGCTCGAGCCGCTCCAGGCCCCCTTCGATCGTCTCGAGGAAACGCTCCTCTTCGCGCAACGTGACATCGCGGACGTAGCCCGCCTTCTCGCGCAAGGCCGGGTACGCGTCTCCCATCGTGGTGACGACGACCTCGGTCAGCGGCGCCAGTGTAGGCTCACGACGCCCCAGGAGCCACGCGTGGCGCACCGCGCGACGGAGAATCCGCCGAAGCACGTAGCCGCGTCCATCGTTCGCCGGATACACGCCGTCGACGAGGAGGAACGCCACCGCGCGCGCGTGATCCGCCAGAACGCGGTACGAGGCGCGATTCGCGCTGCTCCGGTCGTAGGGCGTTCCCACGAGCTCGCCCGCGCGCGCGAGCAACGGTGCGAAGAGGTCGGTGTGGAAGTTGTCGTCTTCGCCCTGCATGACTGCGGCGATCCGCTCGAGCCCCGCCCCGGTGTCGACGCTCGGCTTCGGCAGAGGCGTGAGCGTGCCGTCCGCGGCACGATCGAACTGCATGAAGACGAGGTTCCAGATCTCGAGGAAGCGTCCCGCCTCGGCCAGCTCCTCGAAGCGTGCCGTCGGGATGATTCCAGCCGATGGCGCCGCACCGCCACGCATGGCCGCCTGGGCCTCGAGATCGACGAAGATCTCGCTGCAGGGGCCGCAGGGGCCGGTGTCCCCCATCTGCCAGAAATTGTCCCTGTCGCCCAGTCCGTAGATGCGATCGTCGGGGAGTCCGGTGAGCTCCCGCCAGAGGGCGCGGGCTTCGTCGTCCGTGTGATGGACGGTGACGCGGAGGAGCCCCGGATCGATCCCGAGATACTCCGGCGACGTGACGAACTCCCAGGCGTACGCGATCGCCTCGCGCTTGAAGTAGTCGCCGAACGAGAAGTTGCCGAGCATCTCGAAGAACGTATGGTGCCGCCGGGTATGGCCGACCTGCTCGAGGTCGTTGTGCTTGCCGCCGGCGCGGACGCATTTCTGGCACGTCACCGCGCGCGCGTAGTCGCGCCGCTCCTGGCCGAGAAAGGTGCGCTTGAATTGCACCATGCCCGCGTTGGTGAAAAGGAGCGTCGGGTCGTCCGCCGGTACCAGCGACGAAGAAGGCACCTCGCGGTGCCCCCGGGCGGCGAAGAAGTCGATGAAGAGACGGCGTATCTGTGCGGCGCGCATCCGTGGAATATACGCCGCCACGAGCGGAAAACGGGATGGGACTAGTCGCCCAGCACTCGCGTGACGACCTGAGTGATGGTACGGCCCGAGAAGCCGCGGCGCATGAGATAGGCGAGGAGGCGGCGGCGCTTGACCTGGCGGGGCAGGTCTCCGAGCTGGCCGGCACGCCGGGTGGCGAGCTGCAGCAGGAGTCCGGCATCCTCGGTGCCATCGGGCCATTGGGCCGCGAGGGCGGCATCGACCGCGTCCCGCGGCACCCCCATAGCCAGGAGGTCCCGCCGGACGCGCATCGGGCCCCGGCCCCGTCCCGCCCGCGTCTCGGCATAGGTGCGAGCGAATGCGGCATCGTCGAGGAGGCCGAGGCCGGCGACATCCTCGAGGGCGGCGGCGACGGCCTCGCGCGCATGGCCGCGCTTGACGAGGCGCCGGCCGAGGTCGGCGCGCGCGCAGGGACGGAGCTCCAGGATCCGGAGTGCGGCCCGCACGGCTGCCTCCTGGTCCGCAGCGCGCCCGAGCCGCTCGTGCAGTGCCTCATCGATGAGACGGCCGGGCTCGAGCCGTTCGGCGCTGACCACGGAGCGCGGGACCGTGTAATACGGTTGCCCGCCGACGTGAATGCGCACGCAGGCGGGCCGCCGTGGGTCGGGAGCGAGCGAGGTGATCGCTCCCGACGGGCGGACGGTATCGGCGGACGGCACCCGCCCGCCGGCGGTTCGGCTACTCGGCGCCGTCATCCTCGACGCCGACGGCCGCCGCTACCGGAGCCGTATCCTTCATCCCGAGCAGCTCCTTGACCTTGGCCTCGACCTCGAGCATCAGCGCCTCGTTGTCGCGAAGGAAGAGCTTGGCATTCTCCCGGCCCTGCCCGCTGCGCTGGTCCCCGTAGGAGTACCACGCGCCGGACTTCTGGATGATGTTCGCCTCGGCGGCGAGATCCACGAGGAGCGACGTGTGGCTGATCCCTTCGTCGAACATCACGTCGAACTCGGCCTGACGGAACGGCGGCGCCACCTTGTTCTTCACGACCTTGACCCGGACGTGGTTGCCGACGACCGTCTCCCGCTCCTTGACCGGCCCGATGCGGCGGATGTCGAGGCGGAGCGAGGCGTAGAACTTGAGCGCCTTGCCGCCGGTGGTCGTCTCCGGATTGCCGAACATCACGCCGATCTTCTCGCGCAGCTGATTGATGAAGACCACGGCGCAATTGGACCGGTTGATGGCGCCGGCGAGCTTGCGGAGCGCCTGGCTCATGAGGCGCGCCTGCAGGCCGACGTGGCTGTCTCCCATCTCTCCCTCGATTTCCGCCTTGGGCACGAGGGCGGCGACGGAGTCGATGACGACGAGATCGACAGCGCCGGAGCGGACGAGGATCTCGACGATTTCGAGCGCCTGCTCCCCGGTATCCGGCTGGGAGACGAGCAGGTCCTCGACGTTGACGCCGAGCTTGCGGGCGTACTCGATATCGAGGGCGTGCTCCGCGTCCACATAGGCGGCCACGCCCCCCAGCTTCTGAACGTTGGCGGCGAGATGGAGGGTGAGCGTGGTCTTGCCCGAGGACTCGGGCCCGTAGATCTCCGTGATGCGGCCGCGAGGGACGCCGCCGATGCCGATGGCGGCATCGAGATTGATGGCGCCGGTGGGAATGACCCCGATGCGCTCGCGGGGGGTGTCGGCACCCATGCGCATGATCGAGCCCTTGCCCAGCTGCTTCTCGATCTGGGAGATGGCGAGGGTGAGGGCCTTCTTGCGATCGGCTCCGGCCCGGCTGTCGTCGGCCATACTGACCTCTGAATGAAAGTGACTGATTTTGCTACACAATTGATCTGAAGACCAAGGTAGTACCGAAACCCTCCCGAAGCAATAGTCCTGAGTGGTCAAATTTCGGTCACCCGCTGATCCAGGAGTCGGGCCGCCAGGCATCCTCGATGTGGTCGATGATCGGATCGGCACCTCTGCGTTCCTGCACCCCGACGAGATCGAAGCGGTACACGTCATCCGAGCGGCCATGCCGCAGGACCCAGAGCGCCGCCGTCCGTGCGATGTCCCGCTGCTTGCGCCGGCTCACGGCTTCCAGGGGCGACCCGAACCCGTCGGAACGTCGCGTCTTGACCTCGACGAACGCCACCAGCGTCCCGCGGCGCGCGATCAGGTCGACATCGTGGCGACCGAGCCGGAACCGGTGCGCCTCGATGGCCCACCCGCAGGCGGTGAGGTACGCCAGTGCCAGGCGCTCTCCCTCGATGCCGAGCAGATGCCGCTCGTCCTCCCACTCGGAAACCGGCACGAACCGCCGCCTGGATGACATGGGCACTACGATAGCACCAGCGCAGGAGGCCATTGCAACCATCGGAATGCAGGTCGGGGCGGGAATGCGCGGCGGGCCCGAACGTATGAACTGGACCAGAGTAGCACACGAAACCACGAAAGGACGAATGGGGACGGAGTGCAACCGAAGCTCAGTCGAGCATGACTCTCCTGATATCGAGTTTCGGCTTATTGTAGTTGAGGAGAAGACCGATACGCAGTCCGGTCGCCTTCAGGTATGACCTGAGCTGTGCAAAATGAATCGGGTTGATCGACTCGACGGCCTTCAGCTCGACAATGAGTCGCTCGTCTACGATCAGGTCCACGCGCGCGGTGCCGACGATGATACCTTCGAAGACGATTTCGATAGCTCGTTGACACTCGAAATCGATTCCTCGATGCCTTAGCGCGACACAAACCGCCTTCTCGTACGCGGACTCCAGGAATCCAGGTCCGAGTTCTCGGTGAACAGCAATCGCCGCCCCGATCACCTTGTTCGACAATTCATCAAACTGATGGCCCATTCAGTCGACTCCCTGCCGTATCGCGGAACCTTTCATTCTTTCGTGCTTTCGTGTTCGAAAAATCTCCGTAGGTTCGGGAAGCGTCGAACGACAAGACCGCAAATCGGTCCAAAACAACGCGGGCCCGGTTGAGCGGGCCCGCGGGTCATTTGGTGTACTCGTCGAGCTGATCGAAGCCGATCAGAACTTCTCTCGGCTTGCTCCCGTCGGGAGGACCGAGGATGCCGGCGAAGTGGAGCTGGTCGATGACGCGCGCCGCGCGGCCATAGCCGATCCGGAGCCGCCGCTGCAGGAGCGACGTGGACCCTCCCTGGTTCTGGATGCATGCCTCCGCGGCTTCGCGGAAGAGCGCGTCGCGTTCGCCGCCCGCCGTGTCCGAGTCGCCACTCGCATCGGACTCCTGCGCGCGCATCAGCGCGAGGATATCCACCTCTTCCGGCTCCGCCGCCTGCACCGCCGCCCGCCGGAGCTCCCGGCGCCGCTCGTACCACTCCATGACACGCTCCGTCTCCTCGGTCGCGATGTACGCCCCCTGAATCCGCAGTGGCTCGCTCTTCCCCGGAGGAAGGAAGAGCATGTCGCCATTGC
The DNA here is from genome assembly GCA_036741715.1 of Gemmatimonadales bacterium. Classification (GTDB taxonomy): domain Bacteria; phylum Gemmatimonadota; class Gemmatimonadetes; order Gemmatimonadales; family GWC2-71-9; genus CAMLLJ01. The sequence continues at coordinate 13,297 of DAINRR010000016.1, read as the reverse complement.
CCAGCAGCGCCTCGGCCCCGTTCTGGTCGAGGATGGTCCGACTGTCCACCTTCGACGCGACGCGGAACGCGATCCGGCTCGGGAAGTTCGCCTTGATGAGGCCCGTGATCACGTTCACGCTCGGCCGCTGCGTGGCGAGGATCAGGTGGATGCCGATGGCGCGCGACTTCTGCGCCAGCATCGCGAGCGGCGTCTCGACCTCGCCCTGCGCCGTCATCATGAGGTCGGCGAGCTCGTCGATGATCATGACGATGAACGGGAGCGAGCCCTCTCCGTACACGTCGCTCTGCCCGGGCTCGGGCGGCGTATCGGGCGCTTCGCTGCTGATGGTCGTGAGGGTGGGGCGTGCGTGGGGCGGATTCCGGAGCGGCTTCCCTTCGGCCACCTTCCGGTTGAAATCCGCGAGGTTGCGCGCGCCGTTGACGTTGAGGAGCTCGTAGCGACGGTTCATCTCGTACACGGCCCACTTGAGGACCGCCGCCGCGTCGCCGGTGTTCGTCACCACCTTGTGCCGCAGATGCGGGAGCGCGTTGTACACCGAGAGCTCGACCATCTTCGGGTCGATCATCAGGAGCCGCAGGTCCTTCGCCGTATAGCGATAAATGAGGCTCGTGATGATCGTGTTGATCGCCACCGACTTGCCCGAGCCCGTGGCCCCCGCGATCAGCAGGTGAGGCATTTTCGCCAGGTCTGCCACGACCGCCTTGCCCTCGAGGTCCCGCCCGAGCGCGATGGGCAGCGTGGAGCGCCCGCGCTCCCATTCGCCCGTCTCGAACAGCTCGCGCAGCGTGACCATGCGCGCGGTGGGATTCGGCACTTCCACGCCGACGGCGCCCTTTCCCGGGATCGGCGCCACGCGAATCGAGGGTGCGCGCATCGTGATCGCGAGATCGTCGGCCAGGGCCATGATGCGCCCCGCCTTCACGCCCGGAGCCGGCACCACTTCGAACTGCGTCACGACCGGCCCCGTCGTCCGACCGGAAATCGAGCCCTCGACCTTGAATGTCCGGAGCGTGTCGAGGAGCGACTGGCCGAGCCGGTCGAGCTGGGCTTCGCCCGCGTCGGCATCCTGGACCGGTGGAGGATCGAGCAGTTCCACGGGAGGCAGTGCCCGCTCGTCGTCCGCGGCAGCGGCGGGTGCCGCAGCGGACGGTGCGCTCCGCTTCGGCTTCGCCTCCTTCTCCTTGCGGGCCGGCTTCGGCGCCGCGGGCTCGACGACTTCCTCCACGGCACCTTCCCCGGCCTCCTCAGCCGTGACCGCCCGGCGCGGGCGCCGACGGCGCTCCTCGACGATCGGCGCGGCATCCTGCGCCTCACCGGGGTGCCGCTCGAGTCGCTGCAGCGGATGCCACGCGAAGGTGATCAGCGTGAGCGCCGACAGGGCGAGGAAACCGAGGAGGAGCGCGCCGGCCACGCCGACCCATTCGCGAACGAGGATCGCGAAGAACCCGGGGAGGAGGCCGGTGGCCTGCGCCGCGAGCGAGCGCTCGGCGAAGGACGGATCGAGATCGACCTGCGTCACGCGCGTCGCGACGCCGATGAAGTACGGCACCAGCACGCAGAGGCCGCCGGCGAGGAGGCCCATGCGCTTCATGTCGAGGCGCGGCAGCCGGTCCAGTCCGGCGAGCGCAAGCCCCGCACCGAGGAGCGGGAGGCCCAGGGCGCCGGCGCCCAGCACCTGCCAGAGGGCGCGGCCGAGCCAGTCGCCGACCGGCCCCGTGAAGGAGAGCGGAAGGAGAGTCAGGCCGAGGAAGCAGCCGATGACGAGCGCGCTGATCGCGCCAAGGCGGCGGCGAGAGCTCATGCAGTGGCGAAGGTGACGGCCGTGAGGCGTCGGTCGCGAAAATGCGGCAGCACCGGGTACGTGTCGGCCCCGGCTGCCGCCTGGATGTCGGCATCGAAACCGCGCCGGCGGAGCTCCCGTCCCGCCGCACTCGCCCTGAGGGGCCGGAGCCACTCGGGTCCGAACCGGCGAGCCAGCGCAAGGCTTGCGATCGCCGCATCCCCGAGAACCCGTCGGGGCGGCTTCGGGCCGAACGCCGTGGCGATGAGGCGGCCGGCACAGTAGGCGTCGTCGAGACTGAAGCCGCCTTCGCGGCCGGCGCAGACGATCAGCAGCGGCTCCCCGGCCTCCAGCGCGTCCCGCGCCCGTTCGGCGGCCACGGTCAGGTTCACGGCGGCGGCGGCATACACCGCCTTCGCGTGCTCTGCGGCGAGCAGCGCCCGGGTGCCGTTCGTGGTGCTCTGCACGATCGCCCGGCCCTGCACCGCCTCGCGCGTCATCTCGAGCGGGCTGTTGCCGAGCGCGAATCCCGGCATCCGCACGCAGCCACGCTCCCCGGCGAGCAGCGCGCCGCCGCCGATCGAGTGCGCGATCCGCACCGCGTCCTCACCGGTGGCCGCCGGAATCACGGAGCGGGCCCCGTTGGCGAGCGCGGCGCAGATGGTCGTCGTCGCACGCAGGATGTCGATGACGAACACCGTTCGCCCCGCCACCTCGGCGGGTCCGAGGGCCAGGGGCGTGAAGGCGACCTCGATCATCAGGCGGGGGGCTTGAGGAGCTGCGACTCGCGCTCGAGGAACCGGGTGTCCACGTCGCCGGAGACGAACGCAGGATGCCGGATGACGCGCGCGAGAAATGGGATCGTCGTGGTCACGCCCTCGACGATGAAGCTGTCGAGCGCCTGCCCCATGCGGGTGAGCGCCTCGTCCCGGTCATTGCCGTGCACGATGACCTTGGCGATCAGCGAATCGTAGTAGGGCGGAACCGCGTAGCCGGCGTATACATGGCTGTCCACCCGCACCCCCGGTCCTCCCGGCGGGTGGTACGCCGTGATGAGTCCCGGCGACGGCTGGAAATTGCGGTACGGGTCTTCGGCGTTGATCCGGCACTCGATCGCGTGCCCCCGCAGCCGCCGGCCGTCGCCCTGAAAGCTGATCGGATCGCCCGCGCCGACGCGGATCTGCTCCTTCACCAGGTCGAAGCTCGTGACCATCTCGGTCACCGGGTGCTCCACCTGGATCCGCGTGTTCATTTCCATGAAGTAGAAGCTGCCGTCGGTATCGAGCAGGAACTCGAGCGTCCCGGCCCCCACGTAGCCGATGTTGCTCGCGAGCGCGACGGCCGACTCCCCCATGCGGGCACGCAGGTCGGCGTCGAGCGCCGGGCTCGGGCTCTCCTCGATCAGCTTCTGGTGCCGCCGCTGCACGGAGCAGTCGCGCTCGCCCATGTGCACGACCTTGCCGAAGCGGTCGCCCATGACCTGGATCTCGACGTGGCGGGGATGCTCGAGGTACTTCTCGACGTAGACCGCCCCGTTCCCGAACGCGCTCAGCGCTTCGTTCTGCGCCAGGCCGAAGAGCTGCGCGAACTGCTCCGCCGAGTGCGCGATGCGCATCCCTTTCCCTCCCCCGCCTGCCGTCGCCTTGATGATGACGGGAAAGCCGATCGACTGCGCGAACTCGAGCGCCTCGTCGACGTCGTCGATGGTGCCGGGCGATCCGGGCACGGTCGGCACGCCGGCCTCCTTCGCCAGCTTGCGCGCCGTGGCCTTGTCACCCATGGCGCGGATCTGGTCACCGGTCGGGCCGATGAAGGCGATGTTCGAGGCGCGGCACGTATCCGCGAACTCCGCGTTCTCCGCGAGGAACCCGTAGCCCGGATGGATCGCGTCGGCGCCCGTGATCTCGGCCGCCGCGATCAGGTGCGGGATCTTGAGGTACGACAGGCGTCCCGGCGGGGGCCCGATGCAGACATCGTCGTCCGCGAAGCGGACGTGCAGCGATTCCCGGTCGGCCTCGCTGTAGACGGCCACGGTCTGCACCCCGAGCTCGCGACAGGCGCGGATGACGCGGAGCGCGATCTCGCCACGATTGGCGATGAGGACCTTCTTAAACACCGTGATCCCCCGGGCGGCCGGGGGAGCCTGGAGCCCGCCCGGCCATCACCACCGGCTTCCGCATCAGGCGGACTGGTCCGACGGGTGCGCGCCGGCGCCGCCCGTGATCTCGGAGAAGGTCCGGTCGGAGGACGAGTCGATCCCGGAGGCGCGGAGCGCGAACTCGCTCGGGTTGCTCGAGTAGAAGAGCGCACTCTCGTAGGAAATGGCGCCCTCCTTGAACCACTTCATCAGCGACTGGTCGAACGACTGCATCCCGTACGACACGGTGCCCTCGGCGATCAGGTCGGGGATGTTCAGCGCCTTCTCGATGTCCCGGATGTTGTCGGCGACCGCCGCCGTATTGATCAGGATCTCCGCGGCAGGCACGCGGCCACGGCCGTCGGTGCGCGGCACGAGCCGGAGCGACACCACCGCCTGCAGCGCGGTCGAGAGGAGCGCACGGATCTCCTGGTGCTGGTGCGGCGGATAGAACGAAATCACCCGATTGATCGTCTGGGTGGCGTCGGTCGTATGCAGCGTCGAGAACACGAGGTGACCCGTGTCGGCCGCCTTGAGGGCCGTATCGAGCGTCTCCATGTCGCGGATCTCGCCGACCAGGATGATGTCGGGGTCCTGGCGCAGCACGTGCCGCAGCGCGGAGGCAAAGGAGAGCGTATCGGTGCCGACCTCGCGCTGCGAGATGTTCGCGAGGTGGTCCCGGTGAAGGAACTCGATCGGGTCCTCGATGGTGATGACGTTCGCGCGGCGGTGCTGGTTGATGTGGTTGATCAGCGCCGCGAGCGCCGTGCTCTTGCCCGATCCGGTGATCCCGGTGACCAGCACGAGCCCGCGCGGCCGGAGCGCGATTTCCTCCAGCACCGGCGGCAGCCGGAGCTCCCGGATCGTCTTCACTTCGTAGGGAATGGCGCGGAAGGCAAAGGCGAGCGTGCCGCGCTGCTGGTAGATGTTGGTGCGGAACCGGCCCACGCCGGGAACGCCGATCGCGAAGTCGGCTTCCTTCCGCTCGGCGAATTCCTTCACCTGGCGCGGCGTCATGATCTGCTCGGCGAGGAGCTTCAGATCCTCCGGCTTGAGCGGCGCCGTTTCGAGCGACACGAGCTCGCCGTTGAGCCGCACCGTGGGTGCGCGGCCCACCTTGAGCAGCAGATCGGAGCCGTTGCGCTGCACCATCTGCGAGATGGCCTGCTTGAAGTTGAACGGCGGGGCCGCTGCGGCGGGCGTATCAGCCATTGGGATCCACCCTGAAGAGGACCTGGCCGAATTCGACGGGCTGCGCATCCTCCACGCAGATCTCGCGGATGACGCCGCTGAATTCGGATTCGATCTCGTTCATGATCTTCATCGCCTCGATGATGCAGACCGTCTGGCCCGAATTGACCCGTGCGCCGACGCGCGCGTACGGTTCCGCCCCGGGCTCGGGGGCCGAGTAATACGTGCCGACCATCGGGGACTTCACTTCCTTCAGGTTCGACGGCACCGGCGCCGGCGCGGCCGGCGGTGGGCCGCTCGGTGCCGGGGCGGGCGGCGCCGGCGCATGATGGGCCGGTGCCGGGCCAGGCAGCGCCATCCCGCCGCCCTGGGCGGTGCGGGTGATCACGATGCCGGTACCGAAGAAGCCCTTCACCTCGATCGATCCGATCTCGGGCGACTCTCGCAGGAGGTCGGTGAGCCGCTTCACGTCCTTGAGCTCGATCGCCTTGATGCCCGGCATGCGCCCCAGCAGCTCGGCGAGCTGCGCCATTTCGTCTGGCTTCATACGCGCGTCAGGTACTTGTCTTCGCGGCGGTCGACCCGGATCACTTGCCCCTCCTCGATGAAAAGCGGCACCTGCACGGTGGCGCCCGTTTCCAGCTGTGCCGGCTTGGTGCCGCCGGTCGCGGTATCGCCCCGGGTCCCGGGATCGGTCCTCGTCACCATCAGCTCGACGAATACCGGCAGCTCGACGAGGATGACCGTGCCATCGTGCACGAGCCCTTCACACTCCATTCCCTCCTTGAGGTAGCGGAGCTGCTCGGCCCCGATGACATCGTCGTTGAGCATGATGTCGTCGTAGGTCTGGAGGTCCATGAAATGGAAGAAATGCCCGTCCCGGTACGAGAACTGGATCGGGCGCCGCTCGAGCCGCACGTCGGGCACCCGCTCGCCGGCGTTGTACGTCCGATCGAGCACGGCACCGGTCAGGATGTTCTTCAGCTTCGTGCGGACGAAGGCGCCGCCCTTGCCCGGCTTCACATGCTGAAAATAGACGATCTGGTACAGGGTGCCGTCGATGTTCAGCACCATGCCGTTCTTGAATTCGGCGGTATTCGCCACACGGGCTCCTACAGCAGTTCGATCAGGTCGGTTCGGTTATCGGAGAGGCAGCGGGGCCCGTCCGGACCGAGATACACGTCGTCCTCGATCCGGACTCCACCCCAGCCCGGAAGATAGACACCCGGCTCGATGGTGACCACCGCGTGCACGGGCAGCGGGGCGTCCGCCGTCGGCGCGAGCCGCGGGGCTTCATGCACCTCCAGCCCGAGCCCATGCCCGAGCGAGTGGCCGAACGCCGCTCCGAATCCGGCCGCGGCGATCGGCTCGCGGGCAAGCGCATCGGCCTCCCGGCCGGTCATCCCGGCCGATATGTGCGCGATGGCCCGCGCCTGGGCGCGGCGGACGACGTCGTAGACGGCGCGCTGCCGCTCATCCGCCCGGGCGCCGACCACGACGGTGCGCGTCAGGTCGGCGCAGTAGCCGTCGACCTGGGCGCCGAAGTCCAGGAGCAGCCACTCGCCGCGGGCGATGCTCCGCGTGGTGGTGCGGGCGTGCGGCAGTGCGGCGCGCGGCCCGGAAGCGATGATCGTCTGGAACGGATGCCACTCGCTTCCGCGTCTCCGGAGCGCCGCTTCGAGGCGCGATGCCACGTCGATCTCCCGCTCACCCTCCCGGATGGTGGGCAGCACCTCGGCGAGCGCCTCCTGCGCGAGCACCGCCGCCGAAATGATCGCCGAGACTTCAGCGGGCGCCTTGGCAGCGCGGAAGCGCTCCACGATGTCCGCGGTCGGCACCGTCGTGAAGCGCCCGAGGGCCCTGAGCCGCTCGGCGTCGCGCAGCGAGAGGTAGGCACCCTCGACCCCGACCGCACCGGGGCCTTCGGCCGCAAGCACCCGTCCGAGGCGGTTCCAGACGCTGACCTGGTCGATCTCGACTGCGGCGCAGTTCGCCACCTCCATCGGCGCCTGGGCGGAATAGCGGAAGTCCGTCACGAGCACCGCGCTGGCCGGGAGCAGGAGGAGGAGGCCCGCGCTGCCGGTGAAGCCGGTGAGATAGCGGATGTTCGGCAGATGCGTGACGAGCAGCGCGTCGAGGCCGTCCCGCGCCATCACCTCGCGCACGGCTCCCTGTCGCTCCGAGCGGCGATCAGCCGTCACGCAGCCGCTCGACCAGCGCCTGCAGCGCGAGGACGTATCCGCGCGCGCCCAGCCCCGCCACCACGCCGATCGCGAGGTCGGCGAGCAGCGACTCCCGCCGCATGGGCTCGCGCGCGAAGATGTTCGAGAGGTGCACCTCGATGAACGGCAGCCGCACGGCGAGGAGCGTATCGCGGAGCGCGAGGCTCGTATGGGTCAGTGCCGCGGCGTTGATGAGCGCCCCGTCGGCGCGCCCCGCAAGGCGCTGAACGGCATCGACGAGCTCGCCTTCGTGATTGGACTGGATCCACTCGATCGAGACGCCGAGATCGCCGGCGCGCGCGCGCACCGACGCCTCGAGCTCGCCGAGCGTGGCGCGGCCATAGAGCTCCGGCTCGCGCGTGCCCAGCAGATTGAGATTCGGGCCGTTGACAACGGCGATCAGCATTCAGCGCTTGAGATTCTGCAGCCAGGCGTGGAACTGATCGAGATCGTCATCCTCGCGGGACGAGCCACGGGCGCGCGCAGCGCCACCCGCCTGCTCGCCTCCGAAGAACGCATCGAACGAGATGCCGTCGTCGCCGGGCACCGCCGCGCCGGGCGTCGCTGGCGGTACCGGGGAGCCCTCTTCGCCGAAGATGGCGCTGAGCGAAAGGTGATCGGAAGCCGGACGTGTCGGCGCGGCCTCCCCCGGCGGCGCCGCCGGGGGCGCCTCCGGGCTCAGCGGCGCGGGCGCAGCCGCGTCCGCCCACCCGGCCGGCGGGTCCGCCGGGCGAGCGGCAAGTATGCCGGAAAGCAAGGCCGCGACCGAGCGCGATGCATCGGCCGACTTGTAACTCGGCGGCGCGGGCACCGCGGCTGCGTTCGCTTCCGCTGCGAGCGCCGTCTCGAGCTCGTCGACTTTTTCGCGGAGGCCGAGATCATCGCGATCGCGTCGGTAGAGCTCGCGATACACGCGAAGCGCTTCAGCGCGGTGGCCCTGGCGGAGGAAGAGCTCGGCCATCGACTCCGTGACGACGAGATCGGCGTCGAGCGCATCCTCGTCGCTCTCGTCGGCATCGAATGCGCCGCGGTCTTCCGGCACCGCTGCGAGTGGCGCCTCGTCGAGCTCTTCGTTTTCGGCGGGCTCGCGCGTCGTGCCAGCCGGGGCGAACTCCACCGGCGGCTCGTGCCCCACCGCTTCCTCGAAGTCTGCCACGACGTCTTCGGTATCCGGTGTCGAGGGAGCGAACAGGGCCTCTTCGCCTCCGGCATCGCCAGGCCCGGCGAACACATCGGCCGAACCGGGGACCTCCTCGTCGGCGACTTCGTTGCGAGCGGCGTCACCGCCGAATGCGTCCTCCGGCGTGCGCTCGAATTCGGCCGACATCGCGCCGATATCGTCGGCGGAGTTGCTGTCCCCCTCGGTCCGGGCAAAGGCCGCGAGCTCCTCGGCCGCGCTGGGGAGCTGATACTCGGCGCCGCGGGCCACCTCCGGCGACGCGCCCCAGTCGTCGCTCGCACTCGAGAGCTGGAACTCGTTGGTGGGCGAGGGTTCGAGCAGGATGTCCTCGGCGCCTTCGATCTCGGCCAGCGGGCCGATGGAGGCGGTGCCCGGGGCCAGGTCGTCGAGCGGAACGACCCCGGCGCTGTATTCCTGGAAATCCTGCCCGACCAGACCGGGCATCGCGGCCGCATCGGCGGCAGCGCTCGAGATTGCCGGGGCATCGTCCGGCACGAGGTCGGGCAGTTGCTCCACCTCGCCCGCGGGCTGGAGATTGTCTTCGAGATCCGCCAGCAACGGCGGCGAATCGACCGGGGCCTCTGTAACGCGCTCGATGTCGTCCGAGTCCATCGAGGGATCGGACGCAAAATCGCGTGCGGGCTCGAGGCGCATCGCAGCGGCGTGATCGTCGGCGCCAGCGTCATGCGGGAGCGGAGCTTCGATCAGCGGTTCCCGCTCCGACTCGGGCGTGCGCGGCGCGCCACCGGATGCACGAAGCTCCTCCACACGCGCCAGCTGTATCCGGGCTTCGTCATTGCTGCGATCGATGGCAAGGAGCGAAAGCAGCCGCCGCCCCGCCTCGTCGAGGCGGCCCTGCCGCTCCGCGATCTCGGCGAGGGCCTTGAGGGCGATCACGTTCTCGTCGTCGAGCTCGAGCACCCGCGAAAACGCCAGCTCGGCCTGGGCGTCGTCCCCCAGGTCGAGCTGGCAGCGGCCGAGGACGATGCTTGCCGGGATGTAGTCGGGATGGCGGCCGAGCCCCTCGCCCAGGATCTCGAGGGCGCGCGGGATATTCCGCATTTTCCGATAGGCTTCGGCGAGGGGGGCAAAGGTGAGCCCCTGGGGGTTCTCGCGCCACCGGCTTTCGAGCTTTGTGATCTCGCTGCTGGACATCCGGATCCCGGTGTGACGGTTCTCGAAGGCGGCGGCAACGGGGCCGTAAGTCGTTGTGGGGCTTGTGCGAAGGTTAGCGTCCGAAGGAGCGGGTGTCAACACTCCTCGGAGCGCTTGCGCTTCACTTTTCCTGTTGCGCCGCTTAAGCTTATGGCTCTTTTTGCCCCCGTCGGGGCATCTCTCCGAACAGCGCTGGAGTGCCGGCCGGACCTATGATCCAATTGTTCCGCAGCAAGCTTGCCAAGCAGATCACCGTGGTGTTCTTCGCCTTCCTCATGGTGGCCTTCCTGCTCACCGGCGTGGATTACAGCGCGCTCGGCTCGTCGAATGCCATCGGCTCGATCAACGGCGAGACGGTCGACGCCCGCACCTATGAGACGATCGTCCAGCAGCAGACGGAAGCCGCCCAGCGGCAGTCCGCCACACCGCTGTCGCTCGAGGACCTCCAGTCGGTCCGGGACCGGGTCTGGGAACAGATGATCCAGCAGCGGGTGCTCGACACCGAGTACCGCCGCTACGGGATCGAGGCCACCGAGGAGGAAGTGGTGGAGCTGCTCCGCACCAGCCCGCCGCAGCAGCTCGCCACGGCACCCGAATTCCAGACCGAGGGCCAGTTCGATCTCGCGAAGTATCAGCGGTGGCTCACGTCGCCTGGCTCGGGACCCTATGTCGAGGCGCTGGGCGCGGAGATGCGCGAGCAGATCCTGCGCAGCAAACTCCTGACGCTCGTGACGTCCGACGTCTACCTCTCCGATCCCGCGCTCTGGCAGCAGTATCGCGACCGCAACGAGAAGGTTCGTGTCCAGCTCACCGCGATCCTTCCCCGCACGGTCGTCCCCGACACGGCGGTCCGGTTCACGCCGGCGGAAGTCGAGGCCTACTTCAACGAACATCGCGACGAATTCAAGCGGAATCGTACTGCGTACGTGAGCGGGGTCGCGATTCCGCGCATGGTCACTGCCGCGGACAGCGCCGCCGCCCTGCAGCGCGTGCAGGAGCTCCGGCGTGAAATCGCCGATGGGGCTCCGTTCACCGAGATCGCGACCCGGGAATCGGCGGATCCCGTTTCGGCGGAGCGTGGCGGCGACCTTGGCGAGTGGGTCCGCGGCCAGTTCGATCCCGCCTTCGACAGCGTCGCGTTCCGGATCCCGCTCAATACCGTCTCCGAGCCGGTGCTGAGCTCCTTCGGCTATCATCTCATCGAGGTCACGAGCCGCCGCGGCGATACCGCGGCCGCGCGGCACATCCTCATCCCCATCGAGGCCAGCGGCGAGAATCGCGACCGCCTGGAGGCGCGGATCGACACGCTCGACCGGTTCGCCGCCGGGGAAACGGATCCCACGGCGCTCGACAGCGTCGCGAAGATGCTCGGCCTGCGCGTGAGTCCCGCATTGCCGATCCAGGAAGGAAGCCGGGCGCAGCTCGGCACGCAGGTGGTTCCCGATGTCGGGGTCTGGGCGTTCCAGGCGCGGGCGGGAGAGGTGGGCGAGGTGGTCGAGACGCCCGACGCGTTCTACCTCTTCCGGCTCGACAGCCTCGTGGGCGAATCCGAACCGACGCTGGCCACCGTGCGGCCGGCGGTCGAGGCCGCGGTCCGCGACGCGAAGCGGCGGGAACTCGCCCGGGGCGTCGCCGAGGATTTCCTCAAGCGGGTGAGCGAAGGGAGCTCGGACGAGCAGGCCGCGCGCGCACTCGGTCTCGCGAGCCGCGAGTTCGGGCCGTTCACGCGCGTGCAGCCGCCGCTCGACAACCCGGAGCTCGTGGGCGTCGCCTTCGGGCTCCAGCCGGGCGAGCGTAGCGGGGTCATCGACGTGGAGCAGGGTCTCTACGTCCTCCGTTCGATCGAGAAGATTCCGGCGGACTCGGCGGCCTTTGCCGCGGAAGTGGACGAATTCCGTGCTGCGGCCGTGCGCGAGGCACGCCAGGCGCGCGTGCGGAACTACCTCGCCGCGCTGCGGACCGGCGCAGAGGTCGAGGACAACCGGGTGCGCGCGCTGCAGCGGGCTCAGGAGCAGCAGGCGCTGCAGCAGCCCATCTGACCTGGAGGGTGCCGCTCGCGCGGCGCTCGCATCGGCGAAACGCAAAGGCGGGCATCCCGATCCGGATGCCCGCCTTTGTACTCCCCGGAGTTCGCGATGCTACTGGGAGAGACGCTTCGGCTCGCCGCTCTGCGGCGGGGCCGTCGGCGGTGCATCCATCTGTCGGGGCGGAAGCGTCGTCCGCTGCCGCTCGTCTCCCATGATCGCGTCCGACGTATCCGTCAGGCTGCGCTTGAACTCGCGAATGCCCTTGCCGATCGACGAGCCCACTTCGGGGAGCCGCTTGGCCCCGAAGACGAGGAGCACGACGACCATGATGAGCAGAATTTCCCACACACCGAGGTTACCGAACACGGGTACCTCCTAGAAAAGCGATCGGGCAATCAGGTACGCGACGAGCACACCCACCAGACTCAGCAGCGATACGTGCAGCCCGATTGGACCCAGGGTGAAGTTTACCACCAGAAGGTCGGCGGAAACAGGCCCGAAGGTAGGCGTCCACGCGCTCGTGAAGAAGGCCTTCGGCGGCCCTTCCGGCAGCCAGCGCCGCAGGAACGCGGTCAGGAAGCCGCCCGTGATGAAGCCGGCGATGAGCACGCCGAGGTAGAACCTCGGCCGATGGGGACCGCTCGGCATCAGCTCCTCCGTTCCAGGACGTAGGTGATGCTGGCCCGGAGGCTTTCCCGGGCGGGGGATGGCGGCAGGCGATCGAGCTCGGCGTCGGCGATCTCGGCGAATTGCTGCGCCCGTTCACGCGCGTACTCGAGGCCACCGGCCTCCGTCACCAGCTCGATGACGCGTACGACCTGCGCGGCGTCCGGCTGCTCCGTGCGCATCAGGTGCGTGACGTCGCGGCGGCCCGCGTCACTGAGCCGCGGCAGCGCGGCGATCAGCGGCAAGGTGACCTTGTGCTCGCGCAGGTCGAGCCCGGACGGCTTGCCCGTGACCGCCTCGTCTTCGGTGTAGTCGAGCACGTCGTCCACGATCTGGAAGATCATGCCGAGGGCATCGCCGAAGCGCGCCAGGGCGGCGCGCTGCTCCGTCGGCGCACCGAGCGCGCCGACCTCGCAGGCTCCGGCGAGCAGCGACGCCGTCTTCGACCGGATCAGGAGGTCGTATGCCTCCTCGTCGAAGGAGAGCCGATCGTGCGAGAGCAGCTGCCGCATCTCACCGATCGTCATGTCGTTCGTGACGCGCCCGATGATCCGCAGTGGCTCGAGATCGTCGAGCCGGACGAGCTCGACGACCGCGCGCGAATAGAGATAGTCTCCCATGATCACGGAGACCTGGTGACTGAAGAGCGAGTTGACCGTCGGCAGCCCGCGGCGCAGCACCGAATGGTCGACCGAGTCGTCGTGGACCAGCGTGGCCAGGTGGATGAGCTCGATGACGGCGCCCAGCGTTTCGGAGCGCGGGTCCGGACCGCCCGTCGCCTCGTCGGCGAGGAGCTGGAGCGTCGGACGGAAAAGCTTCCCCTGCATCCGGAAGAGGTGCGCGTTCACTTCGGTGATGAGCCCGAAATCGGCTGCGACGATGCGCCGAAGCTCCGCCTGCACGCCGTCCAGCCGCGCGCGCAGCGGCGCCTGCAGT
>DAINRR010000015.1:0-58805 GCA_036741715.1 Gemmatimonadales bacterium | reverse complement strand
TTAGCATCACCATCTTTGGCCACCAGTCGCGTGCACGGTCGCGCTGCAGTCCGGCTGGCCGCCGCCGCAGAGCGATGTGGTCTACCGGAGCGAGCGACTCCGCAGCGTGCTCATCTTCGGCGTGACCCCGCCGTACCAGACCGTGCAGGACTACCGCTTCGCCGCGGGCGAGCCGCTCGCGGATCCGGACGTGGAGGAGCGACGGCACGTGGCCGTGCTCGGCTACGACGTCGCGGACAAGCTGTTCGGCAATGCGGAGCGGGCCATCGGGCGCAAGATCCGCGTCGGCGGCCGGGAGATGACGGTCAAGGGCGTGATCGCGGCCAAGGGGCGGGTCCTGGGCCAGTCGTTCGACTCGTTCGTGCTGCTGCCGATCCCGACGTTCGAGTCCATGTACGGGCGGCGGCTCACCACCGTCGTCTCGGTGAAGATGGCGGACGCCCGCGCACTCGATGACGCGATGGCACGCGCCGAGGAGGCCATGCGGCTCTCGCACCGGCTCCGGCCGAGCGAGGCGAATGATTTCACGGTGGACAAGGCCGATGCCCTCGTCGCCTTCTGGACGAGCCTCACCGGCCTCCTCTTCACGATCATTCCCGCCGTCGTCTGCATCGGCGTGCTCGTGGGGGGCATCGTGATCATGAACATCATGCTGATGTCGGTGAACGAGCGCACGCGCGAGATCGGCATCCGCAAGGCGATCGGTGCCCGGCGCCGGGACATCCGGCGGCAGTTCCTCGTCGAGGCGGTGGTGCTCTCGGTGCTCGGGGGCCTCCTCGGCGTGGCCGCCGGGTGGGGGCTCGCGCTCATGGTGTCCGCCGCATCGCCCCTGCCCGCGCGCGTCACGACGTGGTCCATCGCAGCGGCGCTGGCGCTCGGCGGGGGGACCGGCATCCTCTTCGGCGTCTATCCCGCCGCGCGCGCGGCACGGCTCGACCCGATCACCGCGCTCCGGCTCGAATAGATGCGGCTGCACAGCGTGGGCGAGGGCGTCTCGATCGCGTTCGACGCGCTCCGCTCGAACAAGCTGCGCTCCGCGCTCACGATCCTCGGCGTCGTGATCGGCGTGACCACGGTGATGGCGATGGCGTCGATCGTGCAGGGCGTCCGCTCGCAGATCATGAGCACGATCGAGGTCGCGGGGCCGACGACGTTCTACGTCATGCGCTTCTTCTCCTCCACGCCGATGGACCCCTCGAACCTGCCGTACGAGGTGCGCATCCGCCCCGTGCTCAGCCGGGAGGATGCGGCCGCGATCAAGGCGATCCCCGAGATCCGCTACGCCGGCCTCTGGATCCAGCTGTTCTCCGCGCTCGAGTATCAGGGCGTCCGGACGCAGCTGATGACCGTGTTCGCGGCGGACGACAATTACATGGAAATCCAGGGCGGCACGCTGCTGCGCGGACGGTTCTTCACCCGGGGGGAACTGTCGGGCGCGAACGTGATCGTCCTGGAAGAAGCGGTGGCCGACCGGCTCTTCGGCCGGCTCGACGCGATCGGCCGCAACGTGCGGATGTCGAGCAGGTCGCTCCGCGTCATCGGGATCTACCGGAAGCCGTCGAACATCTTCGAGCCGCCGAGCCAGGAGATCGCGGGCGTCATTCCGTACGAGACGGGCCGAACCGGCTTCCTGTACGACGAGACGAACGCGCTGTTCATCTGCGTGAAGCCCGATGCCGGCGTGGACGTGGCGCGGGCGCAGGACCTGGTGACGATGGCGCTCCGCCGCACCCGCCAGCTCCGCCCCGGCGTGCCGAACACCTTCGACCTGATCTCGCAGGACCAGATCCTCGAGACGGTCAACGGACTCACCTCGATCTTCTTCCTGGTGATGGTGGCACTCTCGGGCGTGGCGCTCCTCGTCGGCGGCATCGGCGTCATGGCGATCATGATGGTCTCGGTCACCGACCGCACGCGCGAGATCGGGCTGCGCAAGGCGGTCGGCGCCACCCGGCGGGAGATCCTCTGGCAGTTCCTCGTGGAGGCGGCGACGCTGACACTGATCGGCGGCCTGGTGGGGATCGGCGTCGGCCTGTCGGCAGGGGAACTGCTGAAGCGGACGCTGACGCTCCAGGCGGCGGTGCCGGTCTGGAGTGCCGTGGTGGCGGTGGTCGTCAGCGTCGCCATCGGGCTTGCCTTCGGGATCCTGCCTGCCAACCGGGCGGCCCGGATGGACCCGGTGGAAGCGCTCCGGCGCGAATAGGCCCGGATGTGCGCAGAGACCGGGTTTGCGCATCTCCCGCAGACTCCTTCAACGGGACACGCATGAGAACACGGCAGCTGCTCCTCGCCACGCTCGCAGCGCTCGGTGCCTGCGGGGGTCAGGGATCGCCCATCGGCGGCAGTGACGGCGCACTCGGGCGCCTGGGCGACCAATCCGAGCCGGCCGCGCCCCCGGTGGCCACCGAGGCCGCCGTCGGCGCGGCACGGGGCTCACAGGGGACGCAGCTCCCGTCGGGGCAGGCCGACTCGGCCGCCCCGCGCATGCTCATCCGCACCGGCGACGCGAGTGTCGAGGTGGACTCGCTGGAGTCGGCGGTGGAGCGGCTGCGCGCCCTCACGGAGCGACTCGGCGGATTCGTGGCCAACACGAGCTACCAGGGCGGCCGGGACCGGGTGCGGGAAGCTTCGCTCGAGCTTCGCATCCCGGCCGACCGGTTCGAAGCGATGCAGACGGTGCTCGACTCGGTCGGCGACGTCGAATGGCTGAACGTGGCGGTCCAGGATGTCGGCGAGGAGTACGTGGACCTCTCGGCGCGGACGGCCAATGCGAAGCGGCTCGAGACCCGCCTCGTGGAGCTGCTCGCGACCCGGACCGGGAAGCTCGAGGACGTCCTCGCGGTGGAGCGGGAGCTCGCGCGCGTGCGCGAGGAGATCGAACGGTACGAAGGCCGGCTCCGCTTCCTTCGCACGCGGGTCGCGACGAGCACGCTTACCGTTCGACTCCACGAGCCGGCCCCGGTGATCGGCGGCCGCGGGGAGACCGGCGTCATCGGCGACGCGTTCCGCCAGGCCTGGCGGAACTTCATCTCGGCCGTCGCCGCCGTGATTGCGTGGAGCGGCGCCCTGATCCCGCTGCTGGCGGTTGCCGTGGCGGCATGGCTCGTCATCCGCAGGTTCCGACGCCCGCGTCCGCGGGCCGCATCGGAGGGAGATACCATTGAGCGTTGACCTTCTGGCAGTCGCGGCGCATCGGGACGATGTCGAGCTGACCTGTGCCGGCACTCTGATCCGCGCGGCCGATGCCGGCCACCGCACCGGCATCCTCGACCTGACGGCCGGCGAGAGCGGCACGCGCGGCAGCGCTGCGCTGCGGGGAGAAGAGGCCGATCGCGCTGCACGGATCATGGGGGTGACGGAGCGGCGCAATGCGGGCCTCCCCGACGCCCACATCCAGAATACCGAGGACACACGGCGCATCGTGGTCGAGCAGATCCGGCATTTCGCGCCGCGCGTGGTCATCCTGCCCTTCCCGGTCGGGCGCCATCCGGACCATCGAATCGCGTCCGAGCTGACGCGCGACGCCTGCTTCCTCGCCGGCCTTGCACGGTACGAGGCCGGCGGCACGCCCCACCGGCCGCACAAGATCCTGTATGCGCTCGCCTACCGCGAGGACCCGGTGAAGCCGACGTTCGTCGTGGACGTGAGCGAACAGTTCGCGCGGAAGATGGAAGCGATCCGCTGCTATGCGAGCCAGTTCGACGGCGCCAAGGCGGCGGGCGAGATCTTTCCGACGGGACAGGACCTCTATGCGCTGGTCGAGACGCAGAGCAGGCATTACGGCTCGCTGATCCGCCGGGCGCACGGGGAGCCGTTCTTCACGCACGAGACACTGATGATCGACGACGTGGTGGCGCTCGAGGTGCAGTCGATGTGAAGCCAGCGCTGCAGGTGCGCCGTGCGTCCGTCCGTGACCGGCAACCGATAAGTCCTTCCCCACTCGCCGGTTACCGCTTACTGCTCACCTGAATCCGTGCTATCTTCCCCCCCATGACCACGCCCGTGTATCTCGACCACGCCGCCACGACCCCGGTCCGCCCGGAGGTCCTCGAGGCGATGCTCCCCTACCTCGGCACGCAGGCCTTCGGGAATCCGTCGAGCTCGCACCGGTTCGGGCGCGCGGCGCGCGCCGGCCTCGAGCAGGCCCGCCGGGAGGTGGCCGCCGCCGTCGGCGCCGAGCCCAACCAGGTGATCTTCACCTCGGGTGGCACGGAGGCCGACAATCTCGGGATCATCGGCGGGGCACTGGCTGCGCGCGAGCGCGGGGCCCGGATGTGTGCCTGCGTTTCGGCGATCGAGCACAAGGCGATCCTCGCAGCTGCCCATCATGTCGTCCATCTCGGCGGTACCGAAGTGATTCTCCCCGTCGGGACGGACGGGTTGCTCGACATGGACGCGCTCGACCGGGCGATCGCCGCGCAGCCGGCCGTCGTGTCGGTCATGTGGGTGAACAACGAAGCCGGCGTCGTGCAGCCGGTCATGGACATCGCCGCGCGATGCCGGGAGGCGAAGGTCGTCTTCCATACGGACGCCGTGCAGGCATTCGGGAAGGTGCCGGTTTCGGTGGAGTCGCTGCCCTGCACGCTCCTCACCATTTCCGGCCACAAGATCGGCGCGCCCAAGGGCATCGGCGCCCTCATCGTGCGCGACCGCAAGGCCATCGAGGCGATCATCCATGGCGGCGGCCAGCAGTTCGGCATCCGGCCGGGCACCGAAAACGTGGCGGGCGCGGTGGCGCTCGGGCGCGCGGCACAGCTCGCCGTCGCGGAGCAGGCGGCAGAGGCGTCCCGGCTCGGACAGCTGCGGGAGCTGCTGATTGCGGGCATCCGCGCGGCACTTCCCGACATCGCGATCACAGCGGAAACCGGTCCGCGCGCACCGCACATCGTGAGCATCTGTACGCCCGGCGCAGACAGCGAGGCGCTGCTCATGCACATGGATCTCGCCGGGGTCGCCGTATCGGCGGGTTCGGCGTGCTCCACAGGTGCGGTCGAGCCGTCCCATGTCCTGACGGCGATCGGCGTGCCGCGCGAGCTCGCGCTCGGCGCGCTCCGCTTCAGTTTCGGCCACACGACCACCGAACCGGACATCGCACGGGCCGTGGCGGTCTTCCCGTCGGTGGTGGACAAGGTGCGCAAGCTCGCGGGGGTGCTTGGCCGTGCGTGAGAAGGTGCTCGTCGCGATGTCGGGTGGAGTCGACAGCTCCGTGGCGGCCGCCCGCCTCGTGGAGCAGGGGTACGACGTCGTCGGTGCGACGATGAAACTCTTCTGCTACGGCGACAGTGTCCCCGACCGCCCCTGCTGCTCGCTCGACTCGATCAACGATGCGCGCGACGTGGCGCACGCGCTGGGCATTCCGCATTACGTCCTCAACCTCGAGGACCGCTTCAGCCTGCACGTCATCGAGAACTTCGTGAGTGAGTACAGCCGGGGTCGGACCCCGATCCCGTGCGTGCGGTGCAATTCGTTCACCAAATTCCGCGACCTGCTCGCGCACGCCGATGCGCTCGGCTGCCGGTACATCGCCACCGGCCACTATGCGCGCGCCGAGTCGGGCGCCCTGTATCGTGGGCGCGACCGGACGAAGGACCAGAGCTACTTCCTCTGGGGAATCGATCGGGGGGTCGTCGCGCGCATGCTGACGCCGGTCGGCGAGATGACCAAGGGCGAGACGCGCACCGCCGCACGCGCCCTCGGCCTCGTCACCGCCGAGAAGGAGGAGTCGGTCGAGATCTGCTTCGTCCCGGACGACGACTACGTCGGGGTCCTGGAGGCACGGCTCCCCGCCGGGGCCGCGGCGCTCACGCCGGGGCCGCTCGTGTCGACCTCCGGGGAGGTGCTGGGCGAACATGCGGGATACGCCCGGTACACCATCGGCCAGCGGAAAGGGCTGCCGGGCGGTGCCGAAGGGCGCCGGTACGTGGTGGCGATCCGGCCCGATTCTCGCGAAGTGGTCGTGGGTGGCGAGGAGGACCTGGCCGGGTACCGGGTCAGGCTCGAGGAGCTCAACTGGCTGGCCGATCCGCCCGGGGTCGGCAGTCCGTGCCAGGCACAGCTCCGGTATCGCTCGGCGGCAGTCCCGGCAACGGTGACTGCCATCACCGGTGACGCCGTCGAACTGGCGCTGGAGCGGCCCGTACGGGCGATCGCGCCGGGCCAGAGCGGCGTGCTCTACGGGGCCGGCGATCGTGTGCTGGGCGGCGGCGTGATCGCGTGAGGACGACCTGAAAGGACGAGCAATGACCGCGAGTTCCCCGACAGCGAGCCGGCACGTGTTCCGGCTCGTGCTGTTTTGTGGTGCGCTCGCCGCAGCGCCGGTGCATGCCCAGCGGACCATGACGGTCGAGGATCTGCTGGCCGTGCGTACGGTCTCGGACCCCCAGATCTCGCCGAATGGCCAGCTCGTCGCGTTCACCGTGACCCAGGCGTCCCTCGACTCGAACCGGAACATCTCGCGCGTCTGGGTCGTGCCCGCGGCAGGAGGAGCGGCGCGGCAGCTCACCGAGGGCCCCGGAAACGACCGGAGCCCCCGCTGGTCTCCCGACGGCCGAACCCTGGCCTTCGTCTCGACCCGGGGCCGGGGACCCCAGGTCTGGCGCGTGCACGTCACGGGCGGCGATCCCGAGCGGATCACGACGCTTGCGGGCGGCGTCAATGACTTCAGCTGGTCGCCGGACGGGCGCTACCTCTTCCTCGTGAGCGATGTGAAGTGGCCTGCGGTCCAGGAGGTGGACCGGAGAAACGGCGAGTACCCGACCGAGGCGCGGATCTGGACGTCGTTGATGTACCGGCACTGGAACGAGTGGCGCGCCGGGACGCGACGGCACCTCTTTCGCCATTCGATCCCGGATGGACGCGTGATCGACCTGACGCCGATCGATCGGGACGTGCCGACGCTCGCGCTCGGCGGCCGGGATGTCGCGATGACCTCGCTCGGGACCGAGCTTGCCGTCGTGTACAATCCCGATCCCGAGCCCGCGGTGTCGACGAACAACGACGTGTTCGTGATGGGCCCGGACGGCACGGCGCGACAGCCGATCACCACCAGCCCGGCGAACGATCACAGCCCGGCGTACTCACCCGACGGGCGCTATATCGCCTATCTCGCCATGGATGTGCCCGGCTTCGAGTCCGACCGGCAGCACATCGTGCTCTACGAGCGAGCCACCGGCCGTCGCGCACCGCTCACCGCCGACTGGGACCGCAGTGTCCTCGCCATGCGCTGGATGCCGGACAGCCGGAGCATCGTCGCCGAGATCGAGGAACGCGGGGAGCGCGTGGTGTACTCCGTCGCGGTCCCGACCGGCCGGACAGCGCGCCTCCTCAGCGGCGGGGTGAATTCCGACGTGCAGGTGTCTCCCGCCGGAGATTTCGTCGTCTTCGTCCGGCACAGTGCGGCGGTTCCGCCCGAGCTCTATCGCTCGGATCCTGCCGGCCGGGGCATCCGCGCGCTGACCCGGTTCAACACGCCGGTGGTGAGCCGCCTCGATCTCGCGCAGGCCGAACGGTTCGCGTTCGTCGGCGCCGCAAACGACTCGATTCACGGCTGGCTGGTCCGTCCGCCGGATTTCAACAGCCGCCGGCGGTATCCACTGGTGTATCTCGTGCACGGGGGTCCGCAGAGTGCCTGGCTCGACCAGTGGCACCCGCGCTGGAACTACGCCCTCTTCGCCGCACGCGGCTATGTGGTCGCGGCCGTGAATTTTCACGGGTCCACCGGTTACGGGCGCCGCTTCACCAACAGCATCTCGCGAAACTGGGGCGGCCTTCCGTACGACGACCTCATGAAGGGCCTCGACCATCTGGGGAGCCTGTCGTACGTGGATACGGCGCGGTCGGCCGCCGCGGGGGCGTCGTATGGCGGATACATGATCTACTGGATGGCAGGGCAGACCAACCGTTTCAAGGCGCTGGTGGCGCACGACGGAGTCTTCAATCCGCTCTCGATGGCGGGGAGCACCGAAGAGCTCTGGTTCCCGCAGCACGAGTTCGGCGGGTCGCCCCTCTCTCCCGCGGCGCGGGCGAACATGGAGAAGTGGTCGCCCGCGAACTTCACGTCGCGCTGGTCGACGCCGCTCCTGATCGTCCACAGCGAGAACGACTATCGAGTGGACGTATCCGAAGGGTTCCAGGCGTTCACCGCCGCCCGGCTCCGGAACGTGCCGGCGAAGTTCCTCTATTTCCCGGACGAGGACCATTTCGTCGTGAAGCCGAGAAACCGCCGGCTGTGGTGGGGGACGGTGCTGGACTGGGTGGACACGCATTTGGCGGAGCCGCGCTCGTGATGAGCGCACTCGCTCGCTTCGCGCTGAACACACTGGCACTCTACGCGGCCGTCTGGCTCGTGCCCGGCATCCGGTTCGATGGGAGCCTCGGGAGGTTCCTGCTGGTGGGCGTGGTGTTCGGAGTGGTCAATACGCTGCTTCGTCCCCTGCTGACGATTCTCACCTGTCCCCTCGTCCTCCTGACGCTGGGACTCTTTACGCTCGTGATCAACGCGCTGCTGCTCCTTGCCACCGCCTGGCTCTCCGCGCGGTGGGGCCTCGGCTTCTCGGTCAACGGGTTCGTCGCCGCGCTGCTCGGGGGGATCATCGTGGCGATCGCGAGCACCCTCCTCGCACTGTTCCTGGGGAACGAGGCGAAACGGTGACCGACCTGCACCTGGCCGTCGAGGCATCGAGCGATGTCGACCTGCACCATCCGTCGCTCTACCTGAATCGCGAGCTCTCCTGGCTCGAGTTCAACCGGCGCGTGCTGCACGAGGCCGAATCGGCCCGCACGCCGCTGCTCGAGCGCCTCAAGTTCGCGGCCATCTTCAGCAGCAACCTCGACGAGTTCTTCCAGGTGCGCGTGGCCGGCCTCCGGCGCCAGTGCGCCGCGGGCGTGAGCGAGCGGACCGCCGACGGCATGAAGCCCGAGGAGCAGCTGCGGGCGATCGCGGTCGTTGTGGACGAGCTGACCCGCCGGCACTACCGGGTCCTCATGGAGGAGATCCTCCCGAGCCTCGCCGACCACGGCGTGGAGCTGGTCACCGACGTCGGGGAGCTGGCCATCGCGGATCGCGAACACCTGGCGCGCTACTTCCGAGACAACGTCTTTCCGGTCCTGACGCCGCTGGCCGTCGATCCCGGGCACCCGTTCCCCTACATCTCGAACCTGAGCCTCTCGCTGGCCGTCGTGCTGCGGGGGCAGGACGGTGAGGAGCGGTTCGCGCGGGTCAAGGTGCCCAAGATTCTCCCTCGCTGGGTCCCGCTTCCGACGCCGGGCCGATTCGTCCCGCTCGAGCACCTCATCGCCGCGAACCTGGATGCGCTGTTTCCCGGCATCGAGATCCTCGGCTCCTACCTGTTCCGGATCACACGGAACACCGAGATGGAGCTCGATCACGACGACGCGGAGGATCTGCTCCTGCAGATCCAGGAAGAAGTGCGCAACCGGCGGTTCGGCGAGGTGGTGCGCGTGGAGATCCAGTCGTCGATGCCGTCGACGCTGCGCCAGCTCCTGCTCGCGGAATTCAACGACGAGCAGGAGCAGCCCGCGATGCCGCTCACCGCCGAGGACGTGTACGAAACGGGGGGCCTGCTCGATACGGCCGACCTGCTCTCCCTCAGCATGCTCGAGATCCCGGACCTCCGGGACCTTCCCTTCCATGCGGTGACACCGCATCGACTCGTGCCCGGACGCAGCTTCTTCGAGGTGCTGCGCGAGGGAGACCTCCTGGTGCACCATCCTTACGACAACTTCGCGACGTCGGTCGAGGCGTTCATCGCCGAGGCCGCC
Organism: Gemmatimonadales bacterium; assembly: GCA_036741715.1. Classification (GTDB taxonomy): domain Bacteria; phylum Gemmatimonadota; class Gemmatimonadetes; order Gemmatimonadales; family GWC2-71-9; genus CAMLLJ01. The sequence goes on along the minus strand of DAINRR010000015.1, from coordinate 49,025 downwards.
AACGATCCGGATGTCGTCGCGATCAAGCTCACGCTCTATCGCACGGGCGGCGACTCGAGTATCGCCCGGCTGCTCGCGCACGCGGCCGAGCGCGGCAAGCAGGTGGCGTGCCTGATCGAGCTCCAGGCACGGTTCGACGAGGAGAACAACATCCGCTGGGCGCAGCGACTGGAGGACGTCGGCGTGCACGTGAGCTACGGCGTCACCGGGCTCAAGACGCATGCCAAGGTCATGCTGGTGGTGCGGCGTGAAGGTGGCGCGATGCGCCGGTACGTGCACATCGGCACCGGCAATTACAATCCGAAGACCGCCCGGATCTACACCGACTTCGGGCTCTTCAGCACCGACCAGGACCTTTCCGCGGACCTGACCGACCTCTTCAACGTGCTCACCGGCTTCGGAACGCCGGCGGGCTACCGCAAGCTCATCGTGGCGCCTCGCGGCATGCGCCAGCGCTTCCTGGAGCTGATCCAGCGAGAGATCGAGCATGCGCGGGGGGGTCGCGAGGCGCGCATCCTGGCCAAGATGAATTCGCTGGTGGACCCCGACATCATCGCGGCGCTGTACTCGGCCTCGCGCGCGGGGGTCGAAGTCGATCTGGTCGTGCGCGGGATCTGCTGCCTGCGTCCCGGACTGCCCGGGGTGAGCGAGCGGGTGCGCGTGATCAGTGTGGTGGGGCGGTACCTGGAGCATTCGCGTGCGTTCTGCTTTGCGAACGGCGGCGCGCTCGAGGTCTACATCGGGTCGGCCGACTGGATGCCGCGCAACCTCGACCGGCGCATCGAAGCGGTGGCTCCGCTCGAGGATCCGACGCACCGGCAGATGGTCATGCAGTCGATCGAGTTGATGTGGCGGGACAATCAGCAGGCCTGGGACCTGCGCGGCGATGGGAGCTACGTCCGGCGGACCGCCGCACCCGGCGAGCCGCCGGTGGCGGCGCAGACGGCACTCATGGAAATGGCGCGGCGGTCGGGGATGGCCACGGCGCAGGCGTAGCGAGTCAATGCGCCATCCCCGCCTTGTCCGCGAACTCCTTGAGCGCTTCCTCGGCTTCCGGGGTGAGCTTTTCGGGGAGTGAGACCGTCACTGCCACGAGCTGGTCGCCGCGGCGATCGCCCTTCGCGATGCCCTGCCCCTTGATGCGGAACTTCCGGCCCGGCTGAGTGCCCGGCGGCACGCGGAGCACGATACTCTTCCCCTCGAGCGTCCGCACCTTGAGCCGTGTGCCGAGCACGGCCTGCACCATGTTGATCGGCACTTCGCAGACGACGTCGAGTCCGTCGCGGTGGAAGAAGCGGTCGGGCTGCACCTCGAAGGTGACGATCAGGTCTCCGGCCGGCTTGCCGGCCTGGCCCGGCTGGCCCTGCCCCTTGAGGCGCACCTTGGTCCCCGATTCGGTGGCCTGCGGAACCGTGATCATCACCTTGCGCTCGGTACGCACTTCCCCTGCCCCGCGACAGGTGGGGCACGGTACCGAGGGAATGGTTCCGCGGCCGCGGCACCGCGGACAGGGCCGGTTCACGGCGAATCCGCCCTGTCCGAAGGCGATCGTACCCCGGCCGTTGCACTCGGTGCAGGTGGACGTCGTCGCGCCGGGCGCGGCACCGGAGCCACTGCAGGTGCGGCACGGCTCCGTCACGGGAAGCGTCACCGGGATCTTCCCGCCGAGCGCCGCCACGCGGAACGGCACTTCCACGACCGCCTCGAGGTTCTCCCCGCGCGGGTCCTCCCGGCGCCCGCGGCCGAAGATCGACGAGAATATGTCGCCGAGGCCGAACCCGCCGATGTCGTTGAACTCGAAATCCTCGGCGGTCGGACCGCCCGGTCGCCCGGCACCGGCGGGCGAGCGCCGCATGGCGGGGTCGAACGCGCCGAGACGACGCATCTGGTCGTACTGCTTCCGCTTGTCGGCGTCGGCCAGGGTGGCGTGCGCTTCCGAAATTTCCTTGAAGCGCTCGGCGGCCTGCGGATTGTTCGGATTGGCATCCGGATGGTACTGCTTGGCCAGGCGGCGATAGGCCTTCTTGATCTCGTCCGCGCTGGCGGTGTCCGGAACGCCGAGGATCTGGTAGAAGTCCCGGGCGGCCACGTCAGTCCTGGCTCTGGAAGACCTGCACCCGGGCGGGGCGCAGGAGCGTGCTCTTGAGTCGATAGCCGGTCTGGAACGTCGCGCTGACGGTGTTGTCGCGATCCGCCGACGGCGATGGCGTGACGGCAACCGCCTCGTGCAGCTGCGGGTCGAAGGGTTGGCCGGTCGGATCGATGCGCTCGAGTCCGGCCCCTTCCAGTTCCTTTTGCAGCTTCCGCTCGATCATTTCGACCGCCTCGCGGAGCGCGTCGGCGGGGGTGTTGGTATCGTTGCTGAGGCGATCGAGATCGTCGATCACCTCGAGGAGGCGTCCGATCAGTCCTGCCTGTGCGCGGTCCGACTGCTCCAGACGCTCGCGCGCCACCCGCTTCTTGTAGTTGTCGAACTCCGCCGCGAGGCGGAGGTAGCGATCGCGGCTCGCCTCGAGCTCCGCATCGCGCCCCTCGCCGAAGGCCGGCTGAGTGGATTCCAGGCGCGACGAAGGCGTGGCCGCCATGTCCGTCGAGGCGATGTCGGCAACCTCGGCTGCCAGGCCCTCCTCGGCGGCCGGCTCGGCCATGCCGCCGGGCGTGTGGATCGAAGCCGCGCCGGAGTCGGGATCGTTGCTGTATCGGGAATCGCTGGTCACTGAACTCGCTCGGTTTCGTAGACCGGGGAAAGATAACGACGCCGGGGGGAGCCGGGTGAGCGGCCGCAGGTGTGCGGCGTCACCGCCCGGGAACGTGCCGGTCGGTATCGTGGGCTGGCCGCAGCTCGACCCGGATCCGAATTCCGAACCACCACTCGCTCTGGCGGGCCGTTTACGACGGTCCGGACAACCGACATGAGCCACAGCGCATCGACCAGGACGCGGCGAACCGGGCTCGTCCCGGACGCGCCTCCCGGGGAACGGCACTCCGAGATCCTCACCGAAGGCGCGCTCGAATTCCTTGCGGATCTGGGCCGCGAGTTCGGTTCCCGCATCGACGAGGCGCTGGATCACCGGTCCACGCGAATACGCGAGTTGAGCGCCGGCGGGACGCTCGACTTCCTGCCGGATACCGAGGCGATCCGCCGCGGGGAGTGGCGCGTGGCCGAGGCGCCACCGGACCTCACCAGGCGTGTCGTGGAAATTACGGGCCCGGTCGACCGGAAGATGATCATCAACGCGCTCAACTCGGGCGCCGACGTCTTCATGGCGGATTTCGAGGACGCCACCTCCCCGACCTGGCGCAACCTGATCGGCGGGCAGGTCAACCTCTTCGACGCCATCCGCCGGACGATCACCTGGGACGACGCGGGCACGGGGAAGAGCTACCGCCTCGGCGAGCAGCTCGCGACACTCGTCGTGCGCCCGCGCGGGCTCCACCTGCCCGAGCGGCACCTCCTCCTCGATTCGCGCCCGATGCATGGCGCACTCGTGGATTTCGGTCTGTACTTCTACCACAACGCGGCGGAGCTCATCAGGAACGGATCCGGGCCGTACTTCTACCTGCCGAAGCTCGAGAGCCATCTCGAGGCGCGCCTCTGGAACGACGTCTTCGTCCATGCACAGGACGCCCTCGGCATTCCCGCGGGGACGATCCGCGCCACCGTCCTCATCGAGACGCTCCCGGCTGCCTTCGAGATGGAGGAGATCCTCTACGAGCTGCGGGAGCACGCGTCCGGCCTCAACTGTGGCCGCTGGGACTACATCTTCAGCTTCATCAAGACCCAGCGTCACGATCCCGCGGCCGTGCTGCCGGATCGCTCGCAGGTCACCATGCAGCAGCCGTGCATGCGGGCGTACACGCAGCTTGCGGTGCGCACCTGCCACCGGCGCGGGGCGTACGCGATGGGCGGCATGGCGGCTCAGATCCCCATCCGGAACGACGAGCGGGCCAATGCCGAAGCGCTCGACAAGGTGCGCGCCGACAAGCGGCGCGAAGTGACCGACGGGCACGACGGGACCTGGGTGGCCCACCCGGCCCTCGTTCCGGTGGCGCGCGAGGCCTTCGAGGCGCACATGGACGGCCCGCACCAGCTCCGACGGCTCAGGGAGGACGTCGACGTCTCCGCGGCCGATCTGCTTCAGGTGCCGCAGGGGACCCGCACGGAACAGGGGCTCCGGCTGAACGTGCGCGTCGGCGTGCAGTACATCGAGGCGTGGCTGCGCGGACTCGGCGCGGTGCCGCTCTACAACCTCATGGAGGATGCCGCCACCGCCGAGATCTCGCGCACCCAGGTGTGGCAGTGGATCCGCCACGGCGCGACGCTCGACGACGGCCGCGCCGTGACCCCCGCGTTCGTCGCGCAAGTTCTTGCAGAGGAGCTGGACGTGATCACGGGCGAGATCGGCAGGGAGCGAATGGCGAACGGCCGGTTCGACGAGGCCAGTCGCCTCTTCCACCAGCTCGCGGCATCGGGTGTGCTGGAGGAATTCCTGACGCTGTCTGCTTACGAACTTCTGTCCGGAGAGACCCCATGAGCGCGATTCCCGAGCCGGTGCTCGACCCGGCAAGCGATACCGGCCGGTGGGCGGGCGTGGTGCGGCCCTACCAGCCGGCCGACGTGGAGCGGCTGCGGCCCTCGCTCCGGATCGCCCATACACTGGCGGAAACCGGTGCGCGCAAGCTGTGGCAGCTCCTCAACAGTGAGGAATTCGTCGCCGCGCTCGGGGCCATGACCGGTGGCCAGGCCGTGCAGCAGGTCCGCGCCGGCCTCAAGGCGATCTACCTGAGCGGGTGGCAGGTGGCCGCCGACGCGAACATGGCCGGCCAGACCTATCCCGACCAGAGCCTCTACCCGGCCAACAGCGTGCCGCAGGTGGTGCGCCGGATCAACCAGGCGCTGCTGCGGGCCGACGAGATCGACGCCGCCGAAGGGAAGCGCGGCGAGCACGACTGGATCGCGCCGATCGTGGCGGACGCGGAGGCAGGCTTCGGCGGGCCGCTCAATGCGTTCGAGCTGATGAAGGCGATGATCGACGCCGGAGCGGCCGGCGTCCATTTCGAGGACCAGCTCTCATCCGAGAAGAAATGCGGGCATCTCGGCGGCAAGGTGCTGATTCCCACGAGCCACTTCATCCGCACCCTCGTCGCCGCCCGCCTCGCGGCCGACATCTACGACGTGCCGACGATCCTCGTGGCCCGCACGGACGCGAGCAGCGCGAAGCTGCTCACGAGCGACATCGACCCGGCCGACCACCCGTTCCTGACCGGTGAGCGCACGCCGGAGGGATTCTACCGCATCACGGGGGGACTCGATTCGGCGATTGCCCGTGGACTCGCGTACGCGCCCTACGCCGACCTCATCTGGTGCGAAACGTCGACGCCCGACCTCGCCGAAGCGAAGCAGTTCGCGGAAGCGATCCGCACGGAGTATCCCGGCAAGATGCTGGCGTACAACTGCTCGCCGTCGTTCAACTGGCGGAAGAATCTCGACACCAGCACCATCGCCCGCTTCCAGCGCGAGCTCGCTGCCATGGGGTACAAGTTCCAGTTCGTCACCCTGGCCGGGTTCCACTCGCTCAACTTCGGCATGTTCCAGCTCGCGCGCGCGTACGCCGAGAAGGGGATGTCGGCCTACTCGGAGCTGCAGCAGTCGGAATTCAAGGCGGAAAGCACCGGCTACACGGCGACGCGGCACCAGCGTGAAGTGGGGACCGGCTACTTCGACGAAGTCCTGCAGGTGGTCAGCGGGGGAACGGGCTCGACGCTCGCCCTCGAAGGATCAACGGAAAAGGCGCAATTCCACTAGACCGGCCGCTCCTGCATCCGCTCGAGCAGCAGGCGCAGCGCCGTCTGTGCCGCGCGCTCGCGCACCTCGGCGCGCGTCCCGAAGAAGATCGACCGGGACGCGCGCACATCCCCCTCCATCGCGGTCGCGAACCAGACCGTCCCGACCGGCTTGTCGGGTGTGCCACCCCCCGGCCCGGCGATCCCGGTCACGGCGATCGACAGCGTTCCGCCGAGCCGTGACAGCGCCCCCTCCGCCATCTTCCGCGCCACCGCCTCGCTCACGGCGCCCTGCGCCACGATGAGATCGGGCGGCACGCCGAGCAGTGCGGTCTTCGACGCATAGGAATAGCAGACCACACCGCCCTCGACCACGTCCGAGCTGCCGGCGATGTCCGTGAGCCGCGCGCCCACGAGGCCGCCGGTGCACGATTCCGCGAGCACGATGGTGATGCCGCTGCGCCGAGCGCGCTCGAGCACGACCGCGGCGAGGTCGGCCTGGTCGGACCCGTACACGGCGGCTCCCGCCATGCGCAGTACCCGCTCGGTCGCGGCACCGAGCAGCGAGCTGGCCTCGCTTTCCGTCACGTCCCAGGCGGTGAGGCGAAGGTCGACGCCTGCCGCCTGCGGCAGGTAGGCGAGGGTGACGGGCGCGATATCGCGCTCGATCTCGCCGAGCTGCTCCGCGAGCGCCGCCTCGGCGACACCGACCGTGCGCAGTGTCTTCGAGCGGATGACCTTTCCCGACGCGCGCTGGCGGAACCGGGGCACGACCTCGTGCTCCATCAGGTTCCGCATCTCGAGCGGGACCCCGGGCAGCATGATGACGAGCCCGTGCGCCCCGTCCTCGAGCCAGAGGCCGGAGGCGCTCCCCCACCGGTTCGGGAGGATCGTCGCCCCGCGGGGCACCTCGGCCTGCGTGCGGTTGCTCTCGACCGGAACGCGCCCGGCCCGGCGGTAACGCTCGACGAGCCCGGCCCAGAGCCCCTCGTCGAATTCGACCGGCACGCCGTACAGCTCGGCGATCGTATGCTTGGTGATGTCGTCGCGCGTGGGTCCGAGCCCGCCGGTGACGATCACGGCGCCCGTGCGTGCCAGCGCCTCCGACACGGCCGACCGGATGTCGTCCCGCCTGTCGGCGATCGCGGTGCGCCGGGTGACCCGCACGCCGACCTCGGCGAGCATGCGCCCGATCTCGGCACCGTTCGTGTCCACGGTGAAGCCGAGCAGCAGCTCGGTGCCGATCGTGACGAGCTCGAGATTCACCGCAGCGGCCTCAGCGCGCCCCGCGCTCGGAAAAGAGGCCCCGGTAGCGGTAGATGTAGACCGCGAACGAATAGATCGTGAGCGCCGTGGCGATGGCCAGGGCGATCGCGACGAAGCTGCCGTGGAAGGTGTTCCAGAAGGCGGCGAAGCGGCTGTGCTCCCATCCCATCGGCTTGCGCGCGTCGCGGAAGGCGAACCAGAGCATGATGGCGCCGATGAAGATGTTCTGGATGACGGTCTTGAGCTTCCCCGCCCCGTGCGCGGGAATGACCACGCCCCGGCGCTGGGCCCACCAGCGGAACGCCGTCATCGCGAGCTCCCGCCCGATCAGCAGCAGGCAGACCCAGAGGGGAATGCTCCCCCAGACGGGGATGTCGTAGAGATCGTGGCGCTGGCGGGTGATCCAGTAGATGGGAATGAGCGTGGCGAAGAGGAGCAGCTTGTCGGCGATCGGGTCGAGCAGCTTCCCGATGTCACTCACCAGGTTGCGGCTGCGGGCGAGATAGCCGTCGAAGACGTCGCTCACGGCGGCGATCACGAAGATCACGAAGCAGATGAGCTTGGGCCAGTACCCTTCGATGAACGGCAGGAGGGCGATGATCGGCGTGAAGCAGATCCGGACGACCGTGATGATGTTCGGCAGCGTCCACATGGGAGCGCCTTATCCCAGCGTCTTGACGACGGCCTTGCTGATCGCCTTGAGGGTGTCGAACACGCCCTCGCCGGTGGCGGCGACGGCCTCGAAGTGCGCCGCGCGCTCGTACCAGGCGCCGTCCTGCTGCCAGACGAGATACTCGCCTGGATGGTCGGGATCCGGCGTCAGCCGCTGCCGCGCGGGATCCTCGACCGGCCATCCGGGATTGAGCGCGGCCTGGAGCTCCGCGATCGGCGCCGCGTTGGGCAGGTCCCGCTTGTTGTACTGGATCGCGAAGGGAATCCGCGTGAGGTCGTAGCCGTGCTGGGTCATGTTGTCATAGAGGTTCTGCATCGCCTCGATGTTCGCCTCCATCCGCTCGATCTGGCTGTCGGCGACGAACACGACCCCATCGACTCCCTTCAGGATCAGCTTGCGCGAGGCGTTGTAGTACACCTGCCCCGGCACCGTGTAGAGATGAAACTTGACCTTGAAGCCGCGGATCGTGCCGAGATCCACGGGGAGGAAATCGAAGAAGAGCGTGCGCTCGGTCTCGGTGGCGAGGGAGATCATCTTCCCGCGCGAGCCCGGCGCCACCTTGTTGTAGACGAACTCCAGGTTCGTCGTCTTCCCGCCCAGCCCCGGCCCGTAATACACGAGCTTGCAGTTGATCTCGCGGGAGGCGTAGTTGATCATCGACATGAGACGCGGTTCCCCTCAGGACCCGAAGAGTTTGTCGATCTCGTCTTCCGCCTCACCCAGGAACCCGCTCTCCACCTGGGGCGCGTCCGTGCCGGCATCGGCACGGGTGAACATATCGGTGAACACCTGGTTGAGCTCCTGGACCGCCGCGCGCACGCGCAGCTTGACGAGGCCGAGCGTGGTCTCGTTGTCGAAGAGCACGACCAGGATGACACGCCGGGCGATGTCCGCAAGGTACATCGACTCGCGCTCGCCCTGGTGGAAGAGCGCGCCGAACTCGGGCTCGCCCAGCATGCGCGCGAGCTGGTCGTTCGCGCTGAAATCGGCGGCCGTGAGCGAGGCGAAGGCGGTCGGATCGAACGCGACCGGCTGTCCGACGGTCGCCACGAGCTGGCCGGTGCGGTCCACGATCAGCGCGGTGCGCGCGCTCGACTCGTGCAGGAACGACGTGAGGATCTCGTCGATCCGCCGCGAATCCTCTTCCCGGAACGACCAGCTGGACGCCCCGGACATCAGCGGACCCTACGCAAGCGATGCCTGCATCCGCCGCAGGAGTGCCTCACCGCGCCGGCGGAGCATCGGCTGGATTTCCCACGCGACATAGTCGCGCAGCAGCCGGACGGTTTCGACATCGCCGCGACCCGCGAGGAACTGGAGCGCCGCCATGCGACGGAGCGGATGACGGCTGAACAGGTCCCGCTGGTGGTGCGCCAGGCGCTGCTGTGCCATGATCCACCCGGCCGCGAGGCCGACGCTCGCCATGGTCGCGAAGAGCAGTCCGCGGGAGCGCATCACTGTACGTCCTGCCGTGCCGTGAGCGCGTGCGCGAGCGTGACGCCGTCCACATACTCGAGGTCCCCGCCCATGGGGAGGCCCCGCGCGAGACGGGTGACGCGGACCGGGAGCCCGGCAAGCAGCTGCTGGATGTAGGTGGCCGTCACTTCGCCTTCCATCGAAGGGTTGGTGGCGAGAATTACCTCCCTGACACCGCTGTCCCGCACCCGCGCGACGAGCGCGTCGAGGCGGAGCGCTTCGGGCCCCACCCCCTCGAGGGGCGACAGCCGCCCGCCCAGAACGTGGTAGCGGCCGCGGAACCCGGTCGCGCGGTCCACGACGCCGACCGACGAGGCTTCCTCGACGACGCACAGCAGCGCCGCATCGCGCCGGGGATCGCTGCAGACCTCACAGCGCTCTCCCTCGCTCAGGTTGCCGCATTCGACGCACGGGCGCACGCGCTCCGTGACCGCCGTCAGCGCCCGCGCGAGCGACGTGACCCGGTCCGGTGACTGCTGAAGGAGATGGAACGTGAGCCGCTGCGCCGTCTTCCGCCCGATCCCGGGCAGTCGCGACAGCTCGGCGATCAGCTCGTCGATGGCGCTCACCGATCAGAGCGTCGACGGCCAGGGCGCGGGCTGGATCTTCCGCATCTCCGCCTGCACGATCTCGGCGACGCGGCGCTGGGCCTCGGCGACTGCCGACAGGACGAGATCGGAGAGCAGCTCGGCGTCCCGCCCGTCGAATGCGGCCGGATCGATCGTGATCGCGCGGATCGTCCCGCGGCCGTCGGCCGTGACGCGCACGAGGCCGCCGCCCGCGCTCGTCTCGACGGTGCGGTGGGCGAGCTCGCTCTGAATTTCCTGCAGCCGGCCCTGCATCTGCTGGCCGAGCTGGAACAACTGCTGGATGTCAGCCATGCGCATATCTGCTTCGGGGAGCCGGAACCAGGCTTCCCACTCTAGAAGGCTCGGGCGCGGCCGGCAAGCCGCACCTCTCTCACTCCACGATCTCCAAATCTAACTCATCCGCGGCCGCGTCGAGGGCCCGATCCCGCTCCCGCAGACCCTTCAGCCGCGCGGCCTTGATCCCGCTCTCCGACATCCGGGTGGCGGGCGACTCGCGGTCGGCACCTGCCGGCTCCGCCACCGCGATCCGGAGCCGCACCGCCGCCCCCACGCGGGCCGAGACGATCCGCTCGACCGTGGCGGCCTGCTGCTCGAGACGCTCGTGCAGCAGTGGGTTCGGCTCGGCCATCGTCACCCGGAGGTCGGGCGGGGTGACTGCCGACGGGCTCGTCACGGCGAGGGCCTCGCCGAGGAAGCGGCTCTCCGCCCGGACCGCGGCGATCACCGCAGGCCACGCCTCCTGCATCGCCTCGAGGGTGAATGAGATCGTCGCCGAACCGGCCGCTGCCCCGGGCCCCGCGGCGGACGCAGGCGCGGGCGCGGGTCGCGAGGCCGACTCCGGAGCCCCGCCTTCGCGCTCGGCGGGGCGGCGCTCGGGCGGCGACGACGGTGCGAGCTCCGGCGTGGGGCGCGGCTTCGGTGGCGCCGGTGGCGCGCCCCGCGGCGCTGGGACGCCTCCGCGAAGGACCTGCTCGAGGTCCACCACGCGGTCCAGCATGGCCCAGCGCAGCAGGAGCGTTTCGACGACGAGGCGCGAGTTGGTGCTCCGGCGGATCGCCGTTTCGTTGTCGGTGAGGAGGCGGAGCATCCGCAGCACATCGCCTGGCTGCAGCTCGTCCCGGTACTGGCCGAGGAGGGCGCGCATCGCCTCGGTGAGCCCTTCGGGCTCGGCCCCGACCTGGACCATCAGCAGCGCCCGGAGCAGCTCGGCCGCGCCGTTCATGAACTCGCCGAGGTCCGCGCCGGCATCCATCAGGCGCTCCACGAGCGCGAACACTCCGGCCGGATCCCGCCCGACGACGACCTGCAGCATCTCGGCGAAGCGCTCGTCGCCGGCGAGGCCGAGCGTTTCGCGCACCCGCGCGGCCGTCACGGTGCCGTCGCCGAAGCTGAGGCACTGGTCGAGAACGGAGAGCGCATCTCGCATGCCGCCGTCGGCGTGCCGCGCGATGATGGTGAGCGCGTCCTCCTCGGCGGCAATTCCCTCCTCCGCCAGAACGGCGCGGAGGCGCTCGCGAATGGCGGCCGGCCCGATCCGGCGGAAATCGAAGCGCTGCAGGCGGGAGAGGACCGGGGCGGCCGTGGCCGCGATCTTCTGCGGCTCCGTGGTGGCGAAGACGAAGACGACGCGCGGTGGCGGCTCCTCGAGGATCTTGAGCAGCGCGTTCCACGCCTCACGCGTGAGCATGTGCGCTTCATCGACGATGTAGACCTTGTAATGCGACTCCTCGGACGGCGCGTACATCGCGCGCTCGCGGAGATCGCGCGCATCGTCGACACCGCGATTGCTCGCAGCGTCGATCTCCACGACATCGAGGTTGGCCGACCCGTTCCAGATGCGGAGACAGCTGTCGCACTCTCCGCAGGGATCGCCGGACGGCTCCCGGCGCGGGCAGTTGAGGGCCATGGCCAGGATGCGCGCGGCGGTGGTCTTCCCCACGCCGCGCGGGCCGGTGAGCAGGTACCCGTGGCCGACCCGGTCACGCTGCACCGCGCCGCGCAGTACGGCGGCGACGTGATCCTGCACGAGCAGATCGGAGAAGCGCCGGGGACGGTAGCGGCGCGCGAGAGCAATGGCCATAGGCTGGCAGGTCGATCGGACAGGCGGTCGGGACGGCAGCCGGAAAAGAAAAGTGCCCCAGGCTCCCCGAAGCGACACCGGGCATCGCTTAGCGCTGCTACCGGCGAGGTCCTGACGCGGTTCGCGCGCCGGCGCCCTTCGGACCTGAGGCACGTTGAATATAGACGGAAGGACGGACGGACGGAAGGACGGAAAACCGACCCCTTCCGTCCTTCCGTCTTTCCGTCCTCCTTACCGCAAGATGGCCCGCTGCCGCTTCTGCATCCGCCGCAGCTCCCAGGTCTCGGCGACGACGCCGCCCAGGAGGAAGACGAGCGCCGTGTAGTAGAGCCAGAGGACGAAGAGGACGAGGGCGCCGATGGTGGCGTCGCCGGAGGCGCCGCGGAGGGAGGCGAAATTCGTGAGGTAGAGCCCGTACAGGCGCTTGGCGATCTCGAAGGCGATCGCCGCGAACAGTGCCGCGAGCATCGCCGTGCGCCAGGGAAGTTTCCGGACCGACGCGTACTTGTAGATGACGTAGAACAGCGCCACGGAAAAGAGGATCGTGAAGACTTCGCCGAGGAACCGGCCGAGGTTGCCGATCACGAGGTCGAGCTGCGGGAAGCGGGTGCTCAGCGTGGGCAGCAGCGCGAGACCGGCCGTGAGCGCCGCATTGAGACAGAAGAGGACGAGCGTCGCGAGCACCATGGCGGCATCGCGCGCCTTTCCGATCGCCCAGATCGCCAGGAAGTTCCGGCGGCGGCGGGGGCGGATCGACACGTCGAAGACGTGATTCAGCGAAGTGCGCACGCCGGCGAACAGGCGCGTGCTGAACCAGATGAACGTCGGGACCGCGTAGAGCGAGATCGCGCCGGCGTTGGTGGCGATCCCGGTGAGGACCGCCTCCACGGTGCGGAACGGGTCGGTCGGCCCGAGGACGTGCTGCGGGAGGAACGCGTGGAAGATGAGGCTGAAGTCCGGCGTCGAGACGCCGGCCAGGTGCTGCACGAGCTGGGTGAGGCCGAGGAGGAGCAGCAGCGCGAAGGGAACGGCGGCGAGCAGCGCATCGAACGTCAGGCCGCTCGCGAGAAACGGAACGTTGCTTTCGTCAGCGGCCTGCAGGACGCGGCGGAGAAACCCGAGCGGCGAAAGGTACCAGCCGACGCGCCGCGAAGCCGTCAGGCGAGGGGCTCCTCGTACTCGCCCGACGGCGTCGCCTCGCGACGGCGCCGCGCGCGAGCTTCCGCCAGCCTGCGTTCGAGCTCTTCGCGGGCCGACGGCGCAGCCGACGCACGCGGCTCCGGCACGACGGGCGGTTCCTCGATCTCGTCGTCGAGCTCATCCACGGGGAACTCTCCGGTGGACCCGGCATCCCCCACCCGCCGGCGGCCCGGTCCGTACTGCTCGACCAGCTCGTCCATCTTCTCTTCCGTCATGGCGCGGAGCTTCCAGAGGCGCCGCTGCAGGTTGCGCCGGGTCTCCTCGCCGGAGCGCGGCGCATAGAGCAGCGCGAGCCCGGCGCCCAGGCAGGCGCCCCAGAAGAGCCACTTGGCGGAGGAATCGCCTCCGCCCTCCACGTACACGACCTCGCGGGGTTGACTGCGGCGCATGCTGCCTCCTATTCGCCGGCGTCGGCGTCGTCGACCGCGCGCACCAGCACCTTGTCGAGTGCGGCGTGATGCTGCATCGGGGCCTGGACGAAGCGGTCGACGAGATCGGCGGTGCCGTTGACGTTGAGCTGCTCGAAGAGGAACGCGAAGGTCCGCTCGAGGTCTGCCGCGATCGCGGTGCGGACTGCCTCGGGAAGCGACCAGACTTCGCGCTTGAACGGGCCGATCGCCTTCTTGCGGGCCTTGTAGTAGAACTGGCTGTCGGAATCCTCCAACTTGCGCTCGCTCTGCGCGTTCTCGTCGAGCCAGAGGTACATCCGCTGGCGGAGCTCGGCCGGCAGCTTCGGATGATCGAAGACGATGCTCTGGAAGTTCGTGGCGAGATGGATCTCGCAGGTCTCGATCCGCGGGAAGTTGCCGAAGGCATTGGCCGGAAGCGTGCTCGCGCCGTGCTGCACCGCCCCGCCGAGCCCGTAGGACTCGCGTGCCACGCGCGAGAGCGCCGAGAGCGCCTCTAGGTCGATCTTCACGTCGGCGATCGAACCATCCGGCAGGACCACGCCGCCGTGCGACGTGCCCGTCTGCACCGAGATCTTGCTGATCCCGTCGGCCACGCCGAGGCCGCCGATGGCGTCGTTGTATCCCTGCATGAAGGCGTGCAGCTCCTCGACCGTGCTGTTCTTCATCCCGACTTCGCCGATCTCGGCGCCGACGGAGACGGTCACCCCCTCCGGCTCGCGCTCACGGATGAAGGCCGTGATCTCCGCCGCCCGCTCGTAGTTGGCGCGCTGCTGCTCGGCGAGCGTCGGCTGTGACAGGTCCACGAGCGTGGACGTGTCCACGTCGATGTTGTAGAAGCCGGCCGCCACCTCCTCGGCAATGAGCTTCTTCACCTCGCCCACCTCGGCCTCGGGATCCGCCTGGTACTTCTTGTGGTTGACCTGACAGTGGTCGCCCTGAATGAAGACGGGCTGGGCATAGCCCTCGCGCAGCGCCGCCGCGATGATCACCGCCACGTATTCGGCCGGCCGCTGGTCGGTGTACGCGATCTCGGAGCGCGCGATCTCGAGGATGATGGCCCCCGCCTTGCCGGCGCGCGCGGCGCGGAAGACCGCCCGTGCGGTGTCGTACGCCATCATGCGGACGTTGATCGCGGGGACCGTGAAGCCGCTGCATTCGCCGCGCCCGCGCGCGAGGTAGAGCGCATGGATCGAGGCAGGGCGCACGCCCTGCACCTGCCCGATCTCCCAGAGGAGCCAGCGGGCGGCCTCGCGCTCGGCCTCCTCGCCGAAGACCGCCTGCCACACCACCCGGTCGGTGGCTGCGCTCCGCAGCTTCGACGCGTCGGTCACGGTCACGCCACCGGGGATCACGCTCACGGCGCCGCCGTAGAGCGCCGCCGTCTTCTGGATCAGGTCCGCCATGCCATTCCTTCCTCGTGAAATACCACCTCGCAGCCGTAACCTAGACGCCGCGTGGAAGACCGTCAAAGGGCCGTATCACGCCTCGTCGCCCGAGGGGGGCGGTGCCAGTCGCTCGCCGGAGAATCCCGGGCGTCCCAGGGCCGCGAACGTGAGCCGTTTCCCGAGCTCCACGCCGGGCTGATCGAACGGATCGACGTTGTACCAGATGCCCGCGTACCCCGTCGCCACCTGGTAGAACATCAGGAGCTCGCCGAACGTGTCGGCCGTGAGCCGGGGAAGGCGAAGTGTCATGCTCATGCGTCCCATCCGGGCGAGGGCCGCCGACGTGGCCTCGCGTTCGGCGCGGAGCAGCTCGCCGAGGGTATGGCCGGGAAGATAGGCCAGGTCCGCCGGGAGATCGGGACGCTCCGGGATCGGCACGTCCTCGACCGGCTCGCCCGCGTCGATGAACGTGATCGCCTTGTCGTACGGCCCTTCCATGAACAGCTGGACCTGGCTGTGCTGGTCGGTCGCTCCGATCGCGGCCACGGGCGTCGGGCCCGCGTTGATGAGCTCCCCGCGCCGGTCGAGCCGCTTGCCGAGGCTCTCGGCCCAGAGCTGCCGGTACCATTCGGCGAACTCGCGCAGCCGGTCGGAATAGGGCATCACGACGTGGATCCGCGCCCCGTGCCGGGTGTCGGCCGCCCAGAGCAGTCCCGCATAGAGCGCGGCGGGGTTCTTCAGCAGCTCGTCGGATTCGGCTCGCTCGATGGCGCGCTTTGCCCCGGCGAGGAGCGCTTCGATATCCACGCCGACGAGTGCGGCCGGGAGGAGCCCCACCGGGGAAAGGACACTGAAGCGCCCGCCCACCGCGGATGGCACATCCAGGGTCGCGATGCTGTCCCGCGCGGCCACTTCGCGGAGGGCGCCGCGCGCGGGATCCGTGGTGAATACGATGTGACGCGAGGCGGCGTCGCCGAGCTGGTCCTCGAGCCACTGGCGCACCACGAGATACTGCGCCATCGTCTCCGCCGTTCCGCCCGACTTGCTGATGACGTTGACCAGCACCCGGCGCGGGTCGATCCGCCGGAGGGCAGCGGCCACCGAGCCGGGATCCACGTTCTCGAGCACCGTGAGCCGCGGGAAGAACTCCCGGCCCTCGTCGTCGAGCTCGTTCCAGCCCGGGGGCCTGAGCGCGTTCAGAATCGCCTTGGTGCCGAGCGCGGAACCGCCGATCCCGAGGACGAGCACATGATCGTGCGCCTGTCCCATTCCCTCGGCGAACGACTTGATCTCCCGCACGGCCGCCGGCTGGTCCACCAGGTCGTAGAAGCCGTACTCGCCGTCGGCGCGGCGCGTGCGCACCTCGCCCTGGATCGCGGGAAAGCGGCGGGCGAGTTCGCCGAGCCGGTCGCGGGAAATTCCGCGCTCGCCGTCGAGCCCGCCGTCGAGCCCATCCTCCAGCATGCGTCCGTACTGCAGCTTGATCACGATACCTCCACGACGAGTCCATCGTAGGCGGGCTCGATGCCGGCGGGCAGCGCCGCGGCGAGTTCCGCGTGACCGGTCTCATGGGTCAGGTGAGTCAGGCAGGTGCGCCGCGCACCGATCGCGCGTGCCACCTCGATCGCCTCCGGGATGCTGAGGTGCGCGGGATGCGGCCGCCACCAGAGCGCGTTGATCACGAGGACGTCGAGCCCGGCGAGCGCGGCGCGCGCCTCGTCCGTCACCGACTTCACATCCGTAATGTACGCGGCGTTGCCGATGCGGTAACCGAAGACGCGGAGGTGACCATGATCGAACGCCACCGGGAGGACGCGGATTCCGGCCACGTCGGCTTCCACCCCGGGCTGAAGCGGGTGCGGCGCGAGGAGCGGCTTGGACGTCCCGTGGTACGGCTGCACGGAGGCATCGAAGATGTAGTTGAAGGAGGTGCGCAGCCGTTCGAGCGTCTCGGGCGGGCCGAAGATCGGCAGCGCACGGCCACCCCGCGCGCTGAACACGCGGAGGTCGTCGATGCCGTGGATATGATCGGCATGCTCGTGAGTGAACAGCACCGCGTCCACGCGCTGCACCCGCGCGGAGACGAGCTGGAGGCGAAGCTCGGGCGGGGTGTCGATGAGGATCGTCGTGCCGCCGTCCTCGATGAGCGCGGCGGCGCGCGTGCGCCGGTCACGGGGATCGCTCGAGGCGCACACGGCGCAGCCGCAGCCCACCTGCGGAATCCCGAACGAGGTCCCGGTGCCGAGGAACCGGATCCGCATGGCGCTAGACGTTCTCGACCTTCACGAGGTTCGTCGTGCCGGGCCGGTCGAACGGCACGCCGGCCGTGACCACCACGCGGTCTCCCGGGCGGGCCAGGCCAAGCTCGATCATCCGCTGCCGCGCGACGGGCAGCATGTCCTCGTAGCTCGGGAGGTGGTCGACGAGTGCCGGCATCACGCCCCAGACGAGGGCGAGCTGGCGAAACGTCTCGGGCTCGGTCGTCACGGCGAAGATCGGCACCGTGGGCCGGAACGACGCGACGGTCCGCGCCGTGAAGCCGCTGCTGGTGAAGCAGACGATGAGCGGGGTCCGGAGCAACTCGGACGCGGCGCAGGTGGCCACGGCGATCGCCGCCTCCGTCCGGGTGGTCTCGCGGTCGCCCTCACGCCGGCCAAGGCGCTCGCCATCGTCGAGTCGGCCGGCGGCGAGGTCGATCACCGAGGCGCGCGTGCGCCGGTTCCGCTCCAGCTCGTGGGCGATGCGGGTCATGGCCATCACCGCCTCGACAGGGTAGTCGCCCACGGCGGTCTCCGCCGACAGCATCACGGCGTCGGTGCCGTCGAGAATGGCGTTCGCGACGTCCGACGCCTCCGCGCGCGTCGGGCGCGGGGCGTGGATCATCGATTCGAGCATCTGCGTGGCCGTGATGACCGGCTTGTTGCTGAGGTTGGCCTCGCGGATGAGGCGCTTCTGGGCGAGCGGCACCTCTTCGAACGGCAGTTCCACCCCGAGATCCCCGCGCGCGACCATGATGGCATCCGAGACGGCAAGGATCGGCCGGATGTTCCGGAGGGCCGTGTCCTTCTCGATCTTGGCGATGATCTTCGTCGGCGGGGGCACGAGCCGGCGCAGCTCTTCGACGTCTTCCGGCCGGCGGACGAACGACATGGCGATGTAGTCGATCCCGAGCGGCAGCATGCGGGCCACTTCCTCGCGGTCCCGCTCGCTGATGGCCGGCGCGCTGACCTCGAGCCCGGGGAGGTTGATGCCCTTGTTCGACTTGAGCTCACCGCCGTAGCGAACCGTTCCCCGCACGCGCTGCTGCCACACCTCGGTCACGTCGACGGCCAAAAGGCCGTCGTCGAGGAGAATCCGGGCCCCGGGCGTCACGTCCTGGGAGAGCGCGGCGTACGTCGTCGGGATTTCGTCCCCGGACGCCAGGTCCTCCGGCGCAAACACGACTTCGGCGCCGCGCTCCAGCTGCAATGGCTCGGCGAGCCGTCCGACCCGGATGCGGGGCCCCTGCAGGTCCACGAGGATCGCGGTGGCGCGCGCACCCTCTCCCCGCTCGCCGATCACCGCCTTGAGATCCTGGATCCAGCGGGTGCGGATCTCGGGCGTTCCATGCGAGGCGTTGATGCGCACCACGTCGACACCGGCGTCGAGAAGGGCGGCCATCCGCTCGGGAGTTTCCCAGGCGGGACCGAGCGTGGCGACGATCTTGGTGCGGCGAAACGGAGTGCGGGACACCAGGGACTTCCTGTCAGGAGTGGTTGATGGCCCCGCAGTTTAGCGAGTGCGGGGCGGTGATGCACGTGCGCCGGTTTTCGCAGGAGAATCCCACGATTTTTTTCCACACCATTTCGGCGACCATCTGCCGTCGGCGCCGGGCAAAGCTGCACGATTGTGGACAATGTGAGCTGAGCTTTCAACGGACTCCACAACCGCCGGAGCCACCACCTTGAGTGACTTCGTATTATACTTCAAGTGGGTGCACCCAAACATATGAGTGATAATGCGATAGCCGTCAATGCCTCATGCAGAAACGACAAAGGCGACAGTGTCGCCACTGTCGCCTCTCACGCCGGCTCGACCGCATTATCCACCGATTCAACAGGGACGCAGGACCCGGCGTCCGCCATCCACAAAGCGCGTGTATATCTTTTTTGCGCTAGCTCGCGCGTGACGCCTGAACCGCCTGCCTGAGCGCGTCGTAGGATCGCGGGTCGAGCGCGCCGAAGCGCATGTCGCGGTAGCGCACTTCCCCATCCGGCCCGATCACGTACACCGTCCGCCTCGGTCGCGTATCGCCCTTGCTGCCGTAGAGGCGCGCCACGCGCTGCTCCGGATCACTCAGCAGCTTGAACGGCAATCCGAGGCTCTCGGCGAAGCGCTTGTGGGTCTCGAGCGAGTCGGCACTGATCCCCACCACGACGACGTCGTCCCCCTCGCCGAAGAGCTCGGCATACCGGTCCGTGAAGGCCTTCATCTCGGCGGTGCAACCGGTGGTGAAATCCGCCGGGTAGAAGGCGAGCACCACCGTCCGGCCGCGGAGGTTGCGGAGGATGAAATCGTCCTCCACCAGTCCGATCGAGTCCTTCGACGCCCAGGGGAGCTGGAAATCAGGGGCACTCTGGCCCGCGTCGGGCCCGGAGACCACGACCGCGGTCGGGGTGCGGCGAGCGGGCTGCGGGTCCTGCGCCCCGAGTGGCCCGGCGATCGTCACGGCGGCCACCGCGACGAGCAATGAAACCTTCGGCATCCTCATATCCTTCCTTGAAAAGATCATGTGCCGGCCGCACGGCCGGTGACCTGCCTGAGCGCGGGCTCGAGGTTCTGCTGCCCCCCGCTCCCGGTGTACACCACCTTCCCTGCTGCATCCGTAATCACGATGTACGAGGTGGCTGGAGGGTCGTAAGCCCGGGCAGCGACCCCCTCCTCGTCGTACAGCGTCTCGAACGGCGGGGCGTGCTCCTTCACGTACTCCCGGACGCCCTCCCGGGTTTCGCTGATCGTGACGTTCACGCCGTAGAATTCCACGGCGTCACCGAACTCCTCGCGCAGCGCCCGGAGCGTCGGCATCATCGCCTGGCAGGACGTGCACCATGTCGCCCAGAATTCGAGGAGCACGGGCTTCCTGCCGAGCACGGCGCCAAGATCGCGCGGGACCCCGTCGAGATCCTTCACGACGACGGCGGGCGCCTGCACGCCGGTCCCGATGCCCTCTTCCTGGGCGGTGGCCGGCGCCGCACCCGCCCCGGCTGCGGCCAGGGCAATCCACCCCGATGCAAGAAGCGAACTCAGCCGGCGCATGCTCACCGGCCCGCCGTTGCGACGCCCGAATAGCGCGTGGCGACGTAGTTCTCGAGGATGGCGAGGAATTCGGGGACGATGCTGTCCCCCTTGAGGGTCACGACCAGTTTGCCATCCACGTAGACCGGTGCCATTGGGTCCTCGAAGGTTCCCGGGAGCGAGATCCCGATGTTCGCGTGTTTCGACTCGCCGGGGCCATTCACGATGCACCCCATTACCGCCACCTTCATCTCCTCGACGCCAGGACGCTCCTCGCGCCACACCGGCATCCGCTCGCGGATGTGCTCGCCGATGTCGAGCGCCATCTGCTGGAAGAACGTGCTGGTCGTGCGCCCGCAGCCCGGGCAGCTGGTGACCTGCGGCGTGAAGCTCCGGAGGCCCATGCTCTGGAGGATCTGCTGGGCCACGAGCACCTCCTCCGTCCGGTCGCCCCCCGGGGCCGGCGTGAGGGAAACCCGGATGGTGTCGCCGATGCCTTCCTGGAGCAGGATCGCGAGGCCGGCGGTGCTCGCCACGATTCCCTTGGTGCCGAGGCCTGCCTCGGTGAGCCCGAGGTGGAGCGGATAGTCGCAGCGGGCGGCGAGGGCGCGGTAGACGTCCACGAGGTCCTGCACGCCGGACACCTTGGCGCTCAGGATGATCCGCTCGTGCGCCATACCCGCGCGCTCGGCGAACGCAGCGCTCTGCAGCGCGCTTTCCACCATGGCGTCCATCATCACGTCCCGCGCGGTGCGCGGGGCCGGTGTCCGCGCATTCGCGTCCATCATTCCGGTGAGGAGCTGCTGGTCGAGCGAACCCCAGTTCACGCCGATGCGGACGGGCTTCGCGTTCCGGAGCGCCGCATCGATGATCATCCCGAAGTGCTCGTCGTGCCGCTTCCCTCCCACGTTGCCCGGGTTGATCCGGTACTTGGCCAGCGCCGCCGCGCACTCGGGAAACCGCGTCAGGAGCAGGTGGCCATTGTAGTGGAAATCGCCGACGATCGGGATATGCACCCCTGCGCGATCGAGCCCCTCGACGATCGCCGGCACCGCGGCCGCCGCGGCCTCGTTGTTGACCGTGACGCGCACGAGCTCGCTCCCGGCACGTGCGAGCGCAGCCACCTGGCGCACGGTCGCCACGACATCGGCCGTGTCGGTATTGGTCATCGACTGCACGACGACCGGGTGCCCGTACCCGACCGGCACGCCCCCGACGGAGGCGGTCACGGTCCTGCGGCGCTGGATCATTGCCATCCATCAAATTTGGCGGGTCGGACTGCCTGATGGTAGGTCGGGCGGCGGGCGGGCCTCAGGCGGTCGAGAACTCGGCGGTGTCGATCGCGTGGAGCTCGTCGGGCGAGAGCTGCAGGTCCGCGGCGGCGGCGCTGTCTCGCGCGTGCTCGATCTTCCTCGCGCTCGGAATGGCGATGACGGTCGGCCCCTGCGCCAGGACCCAGGCGAGGACGACGGCGTGGGCCGAGACGCCATGCGCGCCGGCGATCCGGGAAACGACCGGATGGCCGGGAAGCTTCCGATTGAGCCGGCCCCCGCCGATCGGGCTGTAGGCGAGGAAGCCGAGGCCCTGCGCCGCGCAGTGGCTCACGACCCCGTGGACGAGCGACTCGCGGAAGAACGGGTTCAGCCGGTTCTGTACCGAGGTGATCGGCACGACCCCGCGGGCCCGCTCGATCTCGTCCACCGAAACGTTCGAGAGACCCGCGCGAAGGATCTTCCCCTCCTCGAGCAGCCTGGCGAATGCCCCCATGCTTTCCTCGATCGGCACGTCGGGGTCCACCGCGTGCAGCTGGTAGAGATCGATCTCGTCGACACCGAGGGCGCGCAGCGAGCGCTCGCACGCGGCCCTGAGGTGCGCGGGCCGCCCATTGCGGGTCCAGCGTCCTTCGGGACGCTCCGATCCGCCCTTGGTCGCCACTACGATCCGCTCGCGAGGACCGCGCCATTCGCGAAGGGCGCGCGCAATGAGCCGTTCATTGTGGCCGATGTCGTGGGGGCCAAGCGAGTAGACGTCCGCCGTGTCGATGAGCGTCACGCCCGCGTCGAGGGCCGCGTGAATCACGCGGACACTGACGGACTCCTCGGGCCGGTCGGCGATGGAAACGTGCATCCCTCCGTACCCGATGACCGAGACGTCGGGCGCGGAGGGACCGAGGGGGCGGTACTGCATGGGACCTGCGACCGGGCTCAGCCGAGCCCGAGCTGCCGGACCAGACGCTCCATGTCGCGGGCATCGACGACGCCGCTCTGGCGGAGCGGCATCAGCACACTCATGATCTCGGCGCGCGACCCGTCGATGCGGCGGTCGCGCAGCTCGCTGATCATGCGGGAAAAGCGATGCTCGTATTCGTCGGCATCGAGCTCTCCGTTCGCGCGCTGGCTGCTGAGACGCTTCAGCTCTTCGGCGACGCGAGTCGGAGCGATCGGCTTGAGGTTTCCGTCGGGGTTATGCGAAGTCATGCCTGCTCCTGATCCGAATGGATTGCGCCACCTTCATCAGGCGGTGGCTGCCCGCCGCGGCTCGCGCGCATCCTCGTCGCCGACGCGGGTCTTGAGCGACGAGTCTCCCCTGCACCACCCGCCACGGAACTCGAAGTGCTCCGAGTCGAGGAGGCGGTCGCCGAGTCGCACCGTTCCGGTCAGCTGCAGATGCCAGAAAAGCATGCGCGCGCCGACCTCCGCGGCTGGAGTCCAGACGCCGGGCGGGATCGGGGGATAGAGATGGGCGAACTCATGACGGAGTCGGGCTTCACGGATCGTGGAGTCCATCGACGCTCCTGTGACGCGTGGAGGCACCGCTGCGGTGGGCGTGGAAATCATAGCGATTTTACGGCCCGGACACCTCTCTCCGCAAGGGCGCAGTGGCGTCCGCCGTGCGATCGGCCGAGCTGGCGTAGTACCGACGCACCTCGCGTGCCACGCCGTCGAGATCGGGGAAGAGCCGCCGTTCGTCGATGGCACAGATGTCGAGCTGGTCGCGGATCAGGTCCACCGCGCCGCCGGGAATCACGATCCCGCGCAGTGCGTCCGCCAGGTCGTGTTCCGCCAGGAAGGCGTCGAACGGACGACTCGTATCCGACGTGATCGTGAAGGCCGCCGACTGAACCGTGATCCGGTGGTCCATCGCCGGCGGCTCGAGCATGCAGGCCAGCGGCGCAGAATCGGCGGCACGCTCGAAGAACTCCCCGAGTGAGCCGATTCCCCGGCGCTCGAGCTCCTCGATCAGGTCCTCCACGAGAAAGGCGAGCGGCTTGAGCCCGAACCGCTCGTGCATGCGGCGCCAGTCGAGCTGCCAGACGACGCGGTCGCCGCGGGGGCGCGGATCGAGCGTCGCGAAATGGGCGGCCACCAGGGGCGAGTAGGTCCAGTCCAGCAGACGGGTGGGAAGCCCGTGGTGCTGGGCGATGAACAGCAGCTCCCATTCCGCCTGCTCGGCGTTCACGTACGGCTTGGAATACCGGAGGAAGTTGCGAAGGATGTGCTCCTCGAGGTGCGCCTTGCCGTGCGGAGTCCCGGGGCCACCCAGACGGTCGAGGCTCGTGAGGAGCGGCGCGGAGGCGTCGGACATTCCCCGGTAGATGGCCTGGTTCCGCCGCCGACCGCTCTCCCGCTCGGGCTGCTCGGGCGTCACCGCGGCGATCAGCTCACTGAGCGATTCCACCCTGATCGGACCTCGACTCACGCCGCACCTCCCGGTTCCGTGGCCACTTGTGCCCGTCCAAGATTGCGACCACCCCGGCCGGGCGACATGCGGGGCATCACACTCGACCCGAGGAGGCCATATTCCGGAAGCCAAACCCGGATGACCATGAGCACTTCGAACCGCAGGACATTTCTCCAGCAGTCGTTCACGGGCGCACTCCTCCTGGCGCCGTCGATGCACGGGCTCATCGAGCGGGCGCGGATCGCGGCCCTCGATCCGGAGCGAATGAGTTCCGCGCGCTCCACGGGCTACGGGCCGCTCGTCAATATCGGGCCGGAGCTAGCGTTGCCGGCGGGGTTTTCCTGCAGCGTCCTCAGCTCCAACGGCAAGGCGATGACCGACGGGAGTCCCACGCCGGGGGCGTTCGATGGGATGGCAGCGTTCCCGCTGCCGAACGGCAACGTGCGGCTCATCCGCAATCACGAGAACCGCGATCGCCCCTGGAATACCCGACCCAGGGGCAATCCCGCCCGGGCCTATGACCCGAAAGGGGCCGGCTGCGTCTCCTCGCTCGAAATCCGGTTCACCGGCGACGGACGACCGGAAGTCGTGCGCGACTTCATCGCGCTCACGGGCACCATCGTCAACTGCGCCGGCGGACCCACGCCCTGGGGCACCTGGCTGACCTGCGAGGAAAGCGTCGAGGGAAAGGCCCACGGCTGGGGTCAGGAGCATGGCTACGTCTTCGAGGTCCCTGCCTCCGCCGAGTCGGAGGTGACCCCGGTGCCACTGAAGGCGATGGGACGCTTCGTCCACGAGGCCGTGGCGGTCGATCCGGCGACCGGCATCGTGTATGAAACGGAAGACCGACTCGTAGCGGGGTTCTACCGGTTCATTCCGGCGAGGCCGGGTGTGCTCGCCGCAGGCGGAGCGCTGCAGATGCTCGCCGTGGATGGTCATCCGAACCTCGACACGGCCGATGGCCAGCGCGTGGGCGCTCGCTATTCCGCCCACTGGGTTCCGATCGACAACCCGGACCCGCGCGGGGCGTGGGAAGACAGCTCCGCGGTGTTCCGGCAGGGGTTCGATCGGGGCGCCGCACGATTTGCCCGCCTCGAAGGCTGCTGGTGGGGCGATGACGGGGTCTTCTTCCACGCCACGAATGGCGGCGATGCGCGCCTCGGCCAGGTCTGGCAGTACCGGCCCGCGTCGGCGGAGCGCGGGGAGCTGGTCCTCGTCTTCGAATCCCCGTCCGTCGACGTGCTGGATTCTCCGGACAACCTCACGGTGAGTCCGCGCGGCGGCATCGTCATCTGCGAGGATGGCGGCGGCGCCCAGTATCTCCGGGGTCTCACGCGCGTCGGCACCATCTTCGAGTTCGCGCGCAACACTCTCAACAGCACCGAATTCGCCGGCGCATGCTTCAGCCCCGACGGCCGCACCCTCTTCGTCAACATCATGGGCTCGACCACCGATGCCGGGACGCAGCGCGGCGCCACCCTCGCCATCCGCGGGCCCTGGGACAGAGGTCCATTATGAAAACCGCACCGGCCGCCGGCTACGCGGCGTTTGCCGCCGGCTCGCCGCTCTCGCCTTTCTCGTTCGCGCGGCGCGAGCCCGGGCCGCGCGACGTCGACATGGAGATTCTCTTCTGCGGTGTGTGTCATTCGGACCTGCACACGGCACGCAGCGAGTGGGGAGGCACCGTGTACCCCGTGGTCCCGGGGCATGAGATCGTCGGGCGGGTTTCCCGCACCGGAGCGAACGTCACCCGCTTTCAGGCGGGCGATCTCGTGGCCGTCGGGTGCATGGTGGACTCGTGCCGGACCTGCCCGAGCTGCCGGGAAGGGCTCGAGCAGTACTGCGAGCAAGGTGCGGTCTATACCTACAACAGTCACGACACCGAGCTCGACGGCGTCACGTATGGAGGCTATTCCAACCGCATCGTGGTCACCGAGGATTTCGTGCTGCGGGTACCGGCCGGGATCGACGCGGCTTCGGCGGCGCCGCTCCTGTGCGCCGGGATCACCACGTACTCGCCGCTCCGCACCTGG
Organism: Gemmatimonadales bacterium; assembly: GCA_036741715.1. Lineage (GTDB taxonomy): Bacteria > Gemmatimonadota > Gemmatimonadetes > Gemmatimonadales > GWC2-71-9 > CAMLLJ01. The sequence goes on along the minus strand of DAINRR010000015.1, from coordinate 23,173 downwards.
AAGGCCGGGCCCGGCGCGCGCGTCGGCGTCGTCGGACTGGGCGGTCTCGGCCATATGGCGGTGAAGCTGGCGCGCGCGATGGGAGCGGAGGTGGTGCTCTTCACGACGTCGCCGGGGAAGACGGAGGACGCATTCCGGCTCGGCGCTACCGAGGTCGCGATCTCACGCGACCGGGCCGCAATGAAGCGGCAGCGGGCCCGGCTCGATTTCGTGCTCGATACCGTGGCGGTGCCTCACGACCTGAATGCCTATCTCGACGTGCTGCGCCGCGATGGTACGCTTTGCCTCGTTGGCATCCCGCCCGAGCCGCATCCTTCGCCGAGCGCGGGGAAGCTCATCAATCAGCGCCGCCGGCTCACGGGCTCGAGCATCGGCGGCATCGCGGAGACGCAGGAGATGCTCGATTTCTGCGCCGGGCACCGCCTGGCGGCGGACATCGAGCTGATCCCCATTCAACAGATCAACGAGGCGTATGAGCGAATGCTGCGGAGCGACGTGCGGTATCGGTTCGTGATCGATATGGCGTCGCTGGAGGGCTCGGAGTCGGACGGGTCGGCGGCCGCCTAGAAGTACCGCGCGGCCGCCATTGCGGCGGCGGCGAGCAGCAGGAGTACGAGGTTCACGATGCCGAAGACCATGACGAGGCGCTGGAGCCGCGCCCTCTCGGCGTTGCGGCGCAGCTGTTCGGCTGGATCGTCCGAGGCTCCCAGAGCGCTGAGCCTGGCGAGCTTGAGGCCAGTCGGGCGCGCGATGGTGATACCGATAACGAATGCCGCGATTGCAAATGTGCCGCCCCACGCGAACGCGCGCCCGCTCGGTGAGTCGAAGTAGGCTGCGGAAAATCCGTCCGAGGTGAGCTGCATCAGGCGAACCCCCGAAAGCAGCGTCAGCACGGCGACGACCGGGAGCACCGTGAAGATGCGCCGGCGCTGCATCGCCCCCATCACCTGCCCTGCGGCGGGCCCGGCCGACGCGAGCGCCGGAAAGAGAAAGATCGCCATGAAGAGTGCACTGCCCACCCAGAAGATTCCGCCGAGCACGTGAACCAGCCGCAACACCAGGAGCTCTGCCTGCATCGCCTACCTCCGCTGAGGTGACTCGAGCTGCCCGCGCACCGCGGCCAGCGTCGCGGGATGCCGGAGCACGTCGACATGATCCGCGCCCGGGACCTCGACGAACCGCGCCTCGGGCCACCATGAGGCCAGCGCGCGATCCTCCACGCGAAGGGTGTCGACAGTCCCGACGATGATCGTCGCCGGCACCGTGGCCGTCGAGACACCTTCCCTCCCGACGCCGAGTTCCGGGAACGTGCGCATCACGCCGATCAGCATCGCGCGATCGAACGAGGAAACCATGTCCCGACTCATCCCGATCGCGACCGAATCCGGCATTTCCGGAATGAATCGATCGATGAAGGCCCGGAAGCCTCCGCCGCCCTCGAGCTCGGCCACCACCGGGGCGAGCGCCGTCGCCGCCGTGGCCGAGTTCGCAAAGAATGGCGGTGCGATCAGCGAGACCGTCGCAACGCGGTCCGGATGGCGGGTGGCCAGGTACGCCGAGACGACGGCGCCCATCGAATGCCCGACGAGGTGGGCGCGCCTGATGTCCAGATGGTCGAGGAGGCGCACCACGTCCTCGCCCATCTCGTGGCCATAGGCGTCGACGTCGGTCGGGACGGCACTCCGGCCATGTCCGCGCAGGTCGAGGGCGATGATCCGATTGCCGGAGGTGAGTGAATCGGCGAAGGGCCCGAAGGCGTCGAGCGAAGAGGCGAAGCCATGAAGGAGCACGACCGGCGCGCCTGTCCCCGCCTGGCGAAAACGGAGTCGCACGCCTGAGTCCGGCTCGAAGTACTCATCGGGTGCCGAATCGAGGGCGATCGCCGGTACAGCGACCTGGTCCTGCTCCTCGGGGCGATCGCATGCGGGGATCAGAGTCGCGAGCAGGAGGGCCACGAAGCCTGCCGGAGGTATCTTCATGGTGCGCCGCTCGGCATCGGTGCCTCCGTTTCGGGTGCCACGCAGCAGAAAATCTGCCGAAAGTTTGGATCGTCCGGATTGAAGCCCGGCCGCGGGCTTCCAAATGGTCAGCCTCGATTATCCGACGCTCCGGCTGGAAATGCAACGGGGCACCCGTGAGGTGCCCCGTTGCACACGTCGACCTGCGAGGTTCACCCGCACTCGCTGAACCCGCACACGTGACACTTGACGCATCCTTCCGCGTACTCGAGCTGCGACCCGCAGTCCGGGCAGGCCCCCGACAGCGTCTGCTGCATGCCGCCGAAGATCATCTGCTCATTGCCCTGCGTGACGCTCTGTACCATCTGGGGCACGGGGTGCTCGCCGGTGCTCGGGAGGAGCTCCTGCTGGACACCCTGCTTGTCGAGCATCCACCGCTCGATGGCGATGCCGACGGCGTCCGGCACCGACATGATCTTGTTGGCGCCGAGGCCGATGACCTTGTCGGAGCTGATGCCGCGCAGCTGGCGGTGGATCTCCTTCATCGGGATGCCGGAGCGGAGGGAGAGGCTGATGAGACGCCCGATGGCCTCGACGTCCGCCATGAGGGCGCCGCCGGCCTTGCCCAGGCTCATGAACACCTCGAAGGCCTGGCCCTTGTCGTCCTCGGTGATGGTGACGTAGAGCGTTCCGAGCGGCGTCTCGACGCGGCGCGTCGTGCCGCGCAGCATCTCCGGCCGCGAACGCTTCTGCCGCCGGTTCAGGTTTTCCGCTTCGAGCTCGTGCACCACGCGGCGGAGCCGCTCGACTTCGCTGCGCGCCTCGGCGAGCTCGCCTCGGAGATCGGCCTCGGCAGCGCGGAGTGCCTCGCCGCCCGCCACGACGGACCCTGCAAGGTCCCCGCGTGCCTCGGCCTTCCCGCTCGAGGTCGCCTGCTCCTGCACCTTCCTTGCCGTCGAGCCGGTGGACAGCACCTGCATGTCACGGCTGCCGTCACGGTAGACCGTCACGCCCTTGCACTCGAGCTTGTACGCCAGCCGGTAGATCTCCTCCACGTATTCCTCGGTGGCGTCCTGCGCGAAGTTGCAGGTCTTGGAGATGGCGCTGTCGTTGTACTCCTGGAACGCGGCCTGCATCCGGATGTGCCACTCCGGCCTGATGTGGTTGGCCGTGACGAACACGCGCTGCCACTTTGCCGGCACCTCATCGAAAGTGACGTGCCCGGCTTCGGCGATCTTCTGCATGAGGGTGTCCGAGTACCAGCCCTCCTTCTTCGCGATGGCCACGAAGTCGTCGTTCACGTCCGGCATCAGCACGCCGGCCTGGTTCCGCATGAAGGCCACGGCAAAGAGCGGCTCGATACCCGAGCTGCAGCTCGCGATGATCGAGATCGTGCCGGTCGGCGCGACGGTGGTGACGTTGCAGTTGCGCAGCTTCCGCATCGGGCGGATGCGCTCGCCGTCGGGCCCGCGTGCGCAGGTCTCGTCGGGCCCCCAGATGCTCCGCTCCCACTCGGCGAACGGCCCGCGCTTCGCGGCGAGGCGCTCGGACGCGACCTTCGCCTCGTCGTCCACGAATTTCTGGACCTTGCGGCCGAGGTCCACCGCCTCGTCCGAGTCGTACGCCACGCCCAGGCGAATGAACAGGTCCGCCAGGCCCATCACGCCGAGCCCGATGCGCCGGATCCGCTGGGCGAGGTCGGTGATCTCGGGGAGCGGGTACTGGTTGGCGTCGATGACGTTCTCGAGGAAGTGCGTCGTGAGGTGGACGACCCGGCGGAGGTGGTCCCAGTCGACGGCGCCGTCCCGGACGAACGCGCCGAGGTTGATCGAGCCGAGGTTGCAGACGTCGTACGGAAGCAGCGGCTGCTCGCCGCACGGGTTCGTCGCTTCGTAGGCGCCGAGGTGGGGGACCGGGTTGTAGTAGTTGGCCCGATCGATGAAGAACACGCCCGGTTCACCGGTCTTCCAGGCGCCATGGATGATGCGGCTCCACACGTCCCGCGCCTTCAGCTGGCCCGTGACCGCGCCGGTCTTCGGGTGGAGCAGGTCGTAGTCCGTATCCCCTTCGACGGCTGCCATGAACGCATCCGTGACCGCCACCGAGATGTTGAAGTTGGTGACCTTGGTGATGTCGTCCTTGCAGGTGATGAAGTCCATGATGTCGGGGTGATCCACCCGGAGGATCCCCATGTTCGCCCCGCGCCGGGTTCCGCCCTGCTTGACGACGTCGGTGGACGCATCGAAGAGGCTCATGAACGAGACGGGCCCGGACGCGACGCCCATCGTGGAACGGACGATGTCGTTCTTGGGCCGGAGGCGCGAGAAGCTGAAGCCCGTGCCGCCGCCGGACTGGTGGACGAGCGCCATGGACCGGAGGGTGTCGTAGATCCCGCTCTTTCCGTTCGAGAGCGCATCATCCACCGGCAGGACGAAGCACGCGGACAGCTGGCCGAGCGGGCGGCCGGCGTTCATCAGCGTGGGCGAATTGGGCATGAAATAGCGCTGCGCCATGAGGCCATAGAAGGCCTCGGCGACTTCCTGGATGGCGCCCTCGGACGCGCCGTACTTCCGGTCCGCCTCGGCGATGGTGCGGGCCACGCGCCAGAACAGGTCCTCGGGTCGCTCCACTGGCTTGCCCTTGTCGTCCTTCACGAGATAGCGCTTTTCCAGCACCGTGATGGCATTGGGCGACAGCGAAACGGGTTCCCGGGGAGTCTGGGAATTCATGCGCGGGCTCTCCGACTTCGAAGTATTGGGCGAGGGGCTGCGGGGCGCGGATTCGCGCGGCGCTGCTGCGGTCACCGAAACGGATGGGCAAAGTAGGCGGAATTCGAGACCCGCACAATACGGCGAAAAACCCCGCAACGACGCGCAATATTGGTCCCCACATCACAAATATAGTCGCGGGTGCGCTGCAGGATTTTTCTGTGGAAAAGACAGTGCCGCGACAGGGTGACAGCGAAGCCGATCAGCGCGCGAGCGGGTATCGCCCTGCCCTGTGTGCCTCCGCCTGTCCGACATAGTGCCGCCACGTGCCGGCGATTCGCTCGGCCAGTGCTGCATCCACCTGCCGGACGATCCGCCCGGGCACGCCCATCACCAGCGAACCAGGCGGAACCTGCATCCCCTCGGGAATCACCGCACCTGCAGCGATCACGCTTCCCCTGCCGATGTGCACGCCATTCAGGAGCACACTGCCCATGCCGATCAGTGAATCACTCTCGACGGTGCAGCCGTGGAGGATCACGCGGTGCCCGACACCCACGCGCTCGCCCACCGTGCAGGGAACGCCCTCGTCCACGTGCACGATCGTGCCGTCCTGGATATTGCTGTCCGCGCCGATCGAGATCGGGGCCATGTCGCCGCGGAGGACCGACAGGTACCAGACGCTCGCACGGGCGCCAAGCGTGACGTCGCCCATGACTACCGCGGTCGGTGCGATGAACGCCGATGGATCGATCCGCGGCGGGCTCATTGTGGTGCCGGCCTCACCTCGAGGGGCACCCAGGCCGCAACCGGCGCGCCCACGCGCGTGGCCGGGCTCCAGCTCAGCTGCTGCACGAACGCCACCGCCGCCTGATCGAACTCGCGGCTTCCCGAGCTCCGGCGCGAGCGCACCGCGGCGGTTCGCCCCTCGGTCGAGACCTGCACCCAGACGAGGGTGCCCTGCTCCGGCACCGCGGCGCCGGTGGGCACGGGAATGAAGGGCGCTACCGCGGGTCTCGGACGCGCATCGAAGCACTGCGAAGCGTCGTACGCGGCACCCGGCTCGCAGGGTCCGCTGTCCGCCGTTCGGCGCCCCGCCGGTCCCGGTGTGCCGGTGCGCTCCGCACGCTCGGCCGAAGTGCTCGTGGGCACCAGGCGCGGCTCGAAGTCGAGCGTGTCGTCCGCCCTGATCAGCACCGTATCGAGGAAGAAATGATGGAGCGGCGCGGAGATCGCGATCTCATGGCGGCCGGCGGGCAGCACCGACACCGCCGACGAGGGTACTTCCTGATCCACCTGTACGATCGACCCGCGCGGAATGCCCCGGATGCGCAGGCCGCCCAGCCCGCGCGCCGCGGCGGGGCCGGGGACCGATGCCGCGGAGGCGACCCGTGGCGCTGGGCGCGCCTCGCGGCCCGCGCTCTCGGACGCGGCGGCGGGTGCAGGCACGGCTGCCGCCGTCGGGGGCGCCGAATCCGCGGCGGGCCGGGAGGCCAGTGGCGCCCCGGCCTCGCCGGAGCCATCTGCCGCCGCCGCCGCCGGGGCACTCGCGAAATGTGCCCAGGCCGTCGCGCCGCCGGCGAGCGCAAGCAGGACGAGCACCCACGGCCAGAGTGGACGATCCGCCGACTTCATCGCCGCCGACCGGTGCGCCACCCGCCGCGGCGCGTACCGTGGCGCTGCCGTGGCGGTCGAGCCGGACGCCGGCGACGCCCGGACGGGCGTCGTGCGTGCCGGCGTGGCCCGGACCGGCGTCACCTGGCCTGACGAAGACGGCGCAGCGTTCTCGAGCTGCGGCGCCGACACCGTTTCCGCGAGGGCAGCCTGCGCGGCCATGCGATGACGGAGCGGTCCCGGCGGTGCGACCGGATCCGCCTGCAGCGCCGCCACCAGCTCGTCGCAGTCCTGGAACCGGTCCGCCGGCTCCTTCGCGAGCATGCGCCGGATGACTTCGAAGAGGCGGCGCTCGTCGACCGACCCGAGCGAAGGCGTCGGAACCGGTTCGGTGATGTGCTTATAGCCGATGGAGAAGCTGTCGTCCCCGTCGTACGGCACGCGCCCGGTGAGGCACTGATAGGCGACGACACCGAGGCTGTAGAGGTCGCTCCGCCCGTCGGTGGTCTGGGCGCGCGCCTGCTCGGGACTCATGTAGTGCGGCGTCCCGATGGACATGCCGGTCCCGGTGAGGCGCTGGCCGCTCGCCGCCTTCGCGATCCCGAAGTCGGTGAGCACGCTCTGCCCGAACTCGTCGAACATGATGTTGTCGGGCTTGATGTCGCGGTGCACGACGCCGCGTCGCGCCGCATACGCGAGTGCGCGCCCCGCATCGATCAGGATGCGCCGGATCTCCGGGGGCGCAAGCGTCCGGCGATCGGCGAGCGCCGATGCGAGCGAGCCACCGCGGAGATACTTCATCACGAAGTAGATGACGCGGCCCGTCTGGCCGACGCGATAGATCGGAATGATGTTCGGATGCTCGAGCTGCGCGCTCGTGCGGGCTTCGCGCTGGAAGCGCTCGACGAACTCCGAGTCGAATGCGAACGTGAACGGCAGGACCTTGATGGCCACCTGGCGCTCGAGCTGGCGGTCGCTCGCTCGATAGACGATCGCCATCCCGCCGCGCCCCAGCTCCTCGAGCACCTCGTACTCGCTGGCGAGGCCTTCGCGAACCAGGTCGAAATCCGTGATCTCCCCCGTCGCCAGCGCCCGGACCGGCGTGGTGACGGCGAGATCGAAACCGCAGGATGAGCAGAAACGGGAAGATGTGGGAACGTCGCTTCCGCAACGGGAGCAGCGCATGCGACGAAGCTACCGGGCGGCGACTCCGCGCGTCAAGCTGAGCGCGCGCGACGGGACGTGCAAGGCGTGGCAGTTTGCGGGAGCGAAACGCGGCTGACGAGAGTCCGCGCGGCGGTGGAACGGGCAAACCCCCGTGGAGCGGGATTGGCACGGTGTATGCGCTGCAACTCCCTGCACCCCAGCCATCACCACTGTCCGGGAGTCGACGTGGTCCCGTTTCATACCGTCGCCTTTGCGCAGCAGAAGCTGCGCAGCGCCGTCCGCCGCGCCGCGGCCCAGCACCAGAACCTGCAGTACGGGTTCGTGATCCATGCGCGCCGTCGCGGCGCGCGCAACGCGCTGGGCGTGATCACACTGAGCGGCGAGAGCCTAGCGCTGACGCCGAGGCTGCTCGAGGGGCTGGCGGGCCGGACGCTGCGGCTCTTCGGGACCGCGCCGATCCAGCTCACCGCCGGCGCCACGATCGGCACCGAGCTCGAGCTCCGCGCGAAGGCGGATCTGGCGCTCGCGTCGGTCCGCATGCACGTGGACGGCGTGAACGATCCCGCCGCGAGCGGTCATGTCGTCGAAGTGGAGGCCGCCGTCATGGCCGACGCGCTGGCCCAGCCGCTCGTGGTGCTCACGACGGAGCGGCCCGAGAGCTGGCCGCTCTAGGACCCCGCGACGACCTGGAACCGCTGCTGCCGGCGGTCCTTCCTGCCTGATGCGTCCGTCACCGTGACTTCGAGCGTGTACATTCCCGGCTTGAGCTTCTCGAGCGCGATCTCGCGCTGAACGCCGGTGGATGGAGTCGCCTCCTCCTCGAAGCGGACCGTGATCGCCGCACCGCCCCCGCCGAAGATCTTCTGCAGGAGACTCCGCTCCCCATCGCCGCGTTTCACCGCGACCTGCGTCTCGTACCGCGCCCCGGGAGGGATGCCGAGCACTTCGTAGAACACGCGCATCGTCTCCCCGGTGCGGTAGGTCCGAAGCGGGTTGAAGAAGACCGTATCGCCCGGTGCCTGTTCCCACGTGAGGTTGGCGACGCGGGATCCGAGCACGACGTCGCTGAGCCGCGGCCCGGCCGGCGCCGATGCGACAGCCCGGAGGCTGTCCCTCGGCGAGACCACCCCGGACTCTTCTCCCTGCTGCAACGCCAGCCGATAGGTGAGGCTTCCCTCCGCCACCGGAATGGCCACGCGCCCGACGAGGTGCTCGGACGGTGGCACCTCCCGAGGCGCGAGGAAGCGCCGGGTCGTGTCCACCGACGCCACCACCTCGCCATCCCCGTCGAGGGCCATGAAGCGGAGGCGGACCGCGTACATGTAGCCGCGGTTCATGCGCACGGGCACGAGCGCCGAGCCGGGAATCGCATAGGTGACGTGCACGACCGGCCGGCCGCCTTCCGAGCCGACCGCGAGCACCTCGGTACGTGCCGGCAGCTCCCGGGCGAACCGGAGACCGTAGCTGTCGGTGGTGGTTCCGATCTCGAGGCTCGTCCGGCCGAACCGGCGCTCGTCGGCCTGATAGCGCGCGGCGCTGACGCGGCCGACACGCTGCAGCCGCGCGTACATCGGTGAGAGCTGCTCGCGCGAGAGGAGCAGCTCCTCCGCCCGCACCCCGAGATCGGTGAGTACGGGCGTCCGCTCGGTCTCCTGCAGAAGGACCGCACTGCTGAAGCCAAGCACGTCGAAAATGCTCTCGACCAGCTTGTAGTCCTGCACGTCCTCGCGCGAAATGAAGTGAAAGACGAGATCTCCGTCGGGGCGGGTATAGCGCCACGATTCGTTCGCCGGAACGCTCGGCGAGTGATACGATGCGCGCGCATCCGGTGCGCCGTGCCGGAGGTAGATGATCCCCCGATCGTCGAAGTCGTCACTGCCCGAGCGGAAGCGCTCGACGATGTCGTAATGACGGTTCGTCGAGGCGAGCGCGAAATTCCGGCGCGCGTAGTAGAAGCGCCGATAGTGCTCGGCGAGCCGCGAACCGGGCACCTGCAGCTCCGTCTTGTCGCGCTCGCCCCAGAACGCACGGAGGAGGTCGGCGCGCGCGGTCCCCGTCGCGCGGTCGAACGCCTCGAGCACGCTGTCGGAGGCGATGTGCGCGAGGTCGGTGCGGTAGGCGGCGAGCGCCGCCGAGTCGTTCGACGCGGCGCCCTCGTAATAGGCGAGCTGCGCATCGAGCCGCCCGATCATGAGCCCGGTGCGAGCCACCTCGAGCAGCCCGACCGCGCGATTTGGGCCCGTGGCCACATAGCGCCGGAAGGCGGCGATCGCGGAATCGGGGTGGCCCACCTCGCGTTCGACCCGGCCCCGCGCGAGCAGCACGTCCGGGTGCCCGCTGCTCGGCGTGCCGGCCGCCTGGCGCAGCGCATCGAGCGCGACACCGAGCTTGATGTTGACCCGCTGCCGGAGCGCAGTCCCGGCGAGCTCGACGAGACCCACGACGAACGACGGGTCCACTGCCGCCGACCGGGCGAATGCCACCGCCGATCGCGTCAGCGCGTCCTTGCCCAGCATGGTCTGGAGGCCGGCGACGACCGAGACCTTCGAATCCCCGACCCCGTACTCCGCCAGTCCCATCCCGAACCAGGGATACGGCCATTCGGGCTCGAGGTCGATGGCCCACTGGAACTCGGATGCGGCGTCGTCATAATGCGACTTGCTGGCCAGCTCGCCGAGGCGGAGCGCGATGAAGCCGAGCCGCAGGTGGAGGAGGGTGTTGTTCCGGTCGACGCGCGCGCGCTCGATGCCGTCGGCTTCGAGTGCGCTCAGCGCGACCGTATCGGTGACGGCGGCCAGCGAGTCCCGCAGGCGCTCGAGCGCTGCCCGGTCGTCCGGTGCCTGGGCGGCGACTCCGGGCGGAACCGAAAGGAGCGAGGCGCCGAGGGCGAGCAGCGAGGCGGCACGACGGCAGGCACGGAAATGCATGGCAGGATCCATCATCTTTGATTCGGGGAGACGCCCGAGAGGCGCGCCCCCACACGTCTACGGCTCGGCCGCACGGGCCCGGAGATAGGCCCGGATTCCCTCGAAGACGCCGCGGGCGTACTTCCGGCGTCCCTCCCCGGAACGTAGTGCCGCCTCCTGCTCGGGTACCATCATGAACAGCCCCTCGGTCAGGATCGCGGGCATCCAGGTGGGCCGGACGAGCGCGAGGTCGCCACGGCCGATTCCGAGATCGCGGAGGCCGAGCTGCTGCACCAGCGCCCGCTGCACCGCCGCCGCGAGCGGAATGCTCCGCGGATGATTGTAGAATACGCTCGTGCCGTTGTTCGGGAACGGGTTCACGCCGTCGGGAAGCGCATTGTTATGAATCGATACGAGGAGGTGCGCCCCGGCGGTTTCGGCGAGGCGGGGACGTGCGCCAAGGTCCACCGCTGAATCGGTGGTGCGCGTCATCAGCACCTGCGCGCCGGCTTCCGTGAGGAGCTCCCGGAGCACGAGGGCCACACCCAGGTTCGCCTCCGCTTCGGTGAGGCCGGTCGGGCCGGAGGCGCCCGCCGGAGGATGCCCCGGGTCCACGGCGATCAGAAGGCCCGAGAAGGGATCGCTGCGATCGATCGGGGGCGGCCGGCGGATCTCCAGGAGCAGATCGCCGCGGTCCCAGCGCGTACGGAATCCCCACACCGGCGACGCGAGGTGAATCGCGATCCGCACGCCTTCCGGCCGCTGTGTCCACGCCATGCGCGAGACGAGTGCATCCTCCTGCCCGTAGCGGATCCAGTTCACGTCGCCCACGCCCCCGAAGATCGTGAGCTCGAGCTCGCGATCCCGCTCGACGATCTCGAACGGTGCGCGCTCGCTGAGCGGCACGCGCAGGACTGCGCGATCGGCGAGGGGCGTGAGCGTCAGCGAGCCGACGAGGGCAACGGGTGGCGGACCGGCGACGAGGTGGGCATCGGCAGCGGGCACCCATGCCTGAAGGCCGGGGGCCAGCGCCAGCCGCAGGTCGCCGTTGATGCGACCGCTGGCGAGCGCGCGGGTGCCGCCGGGCCAGAACCAGTGATAGGTCGCGCCGGGATGGGCCCGCCCGATCGTGATCCCGTCGCCTCCCTGCGCCGGATCGTCGGCGAGCTCGACCACGCGGGGCGTCGAGTCGAGGGGCGAGAGCCGCAGCCGCCAGGGCGCGCGCGCGGTGTCGGTGCCACGAATCGCCTCGAGCACGAGACCGGAATCCGTCAGCGCGCGACCGCGGACCAGGGCCACGTATCGATCGTCCGCAATGCCGCGCTCGAGGTTCTGCGTGTCGCGATCGAACGCGCGGATGCCCCAGGCGACATCGTCGGCCCGCGGATCGCGCGCGAAGGTCGCGACGACCGTTCCGCCCTGCACGAGCCGCAGCTGGGCGCCCGGCGTGGCACGAGCACGCAGCGCGAGGAACTCGCTCGCGGGCCACTCGACCGTGCCCTGCGGCGCGAGCGCCGACGTATCGATCCAGGTCCGCCCGGAGGGCGGCAGGAATCGCGCAGGCCGGCGGAGGGTGAGGGTGAGCTGCTGACTCTCCGCCGGGGTCCGCGCGCGCAGGTCGAGGCGCATCACGCTGTCGCGCGGCAGCCCGATCCACGCGAGCCACCCGCCGTTCGGTGCGACCCGCACCGGCGCACCGTCGATCGTGAGCTCGGCGTCGCCGGTTGCCGTCGTGCCGAAGATGAAGGTCGAGTCTCCTGCCTCGACGATCGCGTTCGCGGCGGGGTACTGCACGCTCAGACGAAGCGGACCGACGATCGAATCCATTTCGGGAAGATCGCCTGCAGCCGCCTCGGCGAGTGCTTCGGCCCGGGCCGCGGGCGAGCTGTCGGCCGGAACCGGCTGGATGGGCGGCGACGCGGCGGGTCGGGAGCAGGCGAGGGCGAGCGAGCCGGCGAGCAGTGGGGCGAAACGGCGGGTCATCGATCCAAGGTACTCAGCCACCGAAAGTTACGCCAAACCGGCGTTGACGCTCGTCCTTGCGATTTCTAGATTCCCCAATCCCTGATGGCCCCGCCACGGAAAGGCGCTCGCGTGACGCAGTTGGATCGAGCCGCGGAAACGGTACGGCCGCGATCGCCGCTGCCCCTCATCCTGGGGCTGATTGCCGTCGCCATCGGCGTGGTCGTCGTCTTCGCGTCCGGACGCCGGAGTGAGACGCCCGCGCCGACCGGGCCGGTGCCTGCGCCCGTGAGCACCGACAGCGTCGTGCCTCGCGATTCCGCGGCGGCTCCCGACTCGATCCCCGCGGCAGATGCCCCCCGCAACGACCCGGCTGCACCGCATCCCACTCCCGCCGACAGTGCCCCGGAATCACGCGACACCTCGGATTCCGTGCGTCGGCCCATCGGCGATCCGGCCGCCCTGCCCCGCCCTCGAGTGACGCTGCCCCGCCCCGACTCCGGAGACCGGCGTTGAGCGGATCGCTCAAGGTGTCCGTCTTCGGCAAGACCGATCTCGGGCAGAGCCGGGACCACAACGAGGACACCTTCCTCGTCGCCGACCTTTCGACCGGCAAGGCCAGCCTCCTCCCCGACGTGCGCGACCATGAGCTCGGTCCGCGCGGCTCGCTCTTCGTCGTGGCGGACGGCATGGGTGGCGCGGCGGCCGGCGAGCTTGCGAGCTCGATGGCGGTCGACATCATCTACCGCCATCTCTCCACCGCGTGGGCCAGGGACCCCGATGCGAGCGCCGCGCGCTTCGCCTTCCGCGTCCGCGAAGCGGTGGAGCTCGCCAACCGCGGACTTTACGACTACGCGCAGGAGCACCCGGAAGTCCGCGGCATGGGGACCACGGCCACCCTCGCGGGCGTCTTCGGCACCGACCTGATCCTCGCACAGATCGGCGACAGCCGCGGCTACCTGGTGCGCGAGGGCCGAGCCATCCAGCTCACGCGCGACCAGTCCCTCACGCAGCGCCTCGTGGACGCCGGCGAGCTCACCGAGGAAGAAGCGGAGCGGAGCGAGCGACGCAACATCATCCTGCAGGCGCTCGGTCCCGATGCACACGTCCGGGTGGACCTGAGCCACCAATCGCTCCGGCGCGGCGATCTCCTCATCATGTGCTCGGACGGTCTCTCGGGATCCGTGAAGAAGGACGAGATCGCGGAGCTCGCCGCGCAGTACCCCGAGCTGCCGGCGCTCTGCAGCCATCTCATCGATCTCGCGAACGCGCGGGGCGGACCGGACAACATCACGGTCGTGGCCGCGCGCTTCGACGGCGACGCGCTGCCCGTCCCGGACGGCACCGGCGAGGTCGGGTATTTCACGATCGACGGCATGGAGCCCGATACGGGTGAGCACCTCGCCCCCGAGGAAGCGGCCGCGGCGCCTGCGGCGGCGCAGGCCGGCCGGTCGGTCGCGCCACAGCTGCTCGTCGTCGGGGCGGTACTGATCGCCATCCTCGCCGCCGCGCTGCTCTTCTTCTGACCGGACACGTCCCCGCCCACGCATCGCCGCTTCGCGTCCGCCTCGCCTGGATCGCGGCGATCGCGTTCTCGTCCGGATTTCCCTTCGGCTTCTTCAACGAGCTCGTCCCGGTCTACCTGCGTTCGCGCGGGACCTCGCTCGAGCTCATCGGCCTCGCGTCGTGGGCGTCGCTTCCGTGGGCGCTCAAGTTTCTCTGGGCGCCACTCGTGGACCGGGTCGGCTCGCGACGGGCGTGGATCGTCGGCTGCCAGCTCGGCATTGCGCTCGTCCTCGCCGGGTTCGTGTTCGCCGTCCCCGGCGGAACGCCGTTCTTCGCCCTGCTCTTCGCGCTCGTCGCGCTCTCCGCAACGCAGGACATCGCCGTCGACGCGTCCACGATCGAGATGTCCTCGAGGGAGGAGCTCGGGCCCGCCAACGGCATCCGTGTCACGGCGTACCGCATCGCGATGATCGTCGCCGGCGGCGTGATGGTGGGACTCTCCGCGACCTTCGGCTGGAGCCGGCTCTTCCTGGCGGCCGCCGCCTTCTTCGTGGTCCTCGCCGCCGCGAACCTCCGCCTTCCCGCGGCCGCGCGGGCGCCCGGCGCACGGGAGCCGATCCTCGAGCCGATCCGCGACCTGCTCACGAGTCCCGGGATCGCGGGTGTCGTCGCCTTCGTGCTCCTCTTCAAGCTGGGGGACCTGGCGCTGACCCCGATGGTCAAGCCGTTCTGGCTCGATTCGGGCTACAGCGTGGAGCAGATCGGCTGGGTCCAGACGACGCTCGGCGTCGGTGCGTCGATCGTCGGGGCGCTGACCGGCGGCCTGCTGACGGCGAAGCTGGGCACGTTTCGCGCGCTCTGGATGCTCGGGGCCGTCCAGGCCCTGTCGAACCTCGGCTATTACCTCGCGGCCGCGGCGGGTGCGCCGGTGGGGTTGATGTACGGCGCGGCGATCGTCGAGCAGTTCACGATGGGACTCGGCACGGCGGCGTTCCTCGCGTTCCTCATGAGCCTCTGCACGCGCCGGCATGCCGCCACGCAATTCGCCCTCCTCTCGGCGCTCTATCGTGTCGCGGGGATTGCGGCGGGATCGGTGTCGGGATTCCTGACGGTGCGCGCGGGATACGAGACGTACTTCCTGCTCACCTTCTTCCTGGCGCTTCCCGGCTTCCTCTTCCTGCCATCGGTTCGCCGCGCGCTCGCGGCTCCGCGAACCGCCGCCTAGCCTCGCTCGACGACCGACGCGATCCAGCGCGCCACGGCTTCCTGCATCGGTCGCTGGCGGTGCCACGCATGCATCAGCGGGGCGTCGCTCGGGATGTCCGCCATCAGCCGCGGGTGCGCGAACAGCACGATGAGCGAGGCCATGGGCGTCTCCACCAGGAGGCGGTCACGCGAGACGCGCCCGAAGCCGGCGCGACCCTTCCATGCGCGCGGCTCGGCGAACGCGAGCACGACGCGGGAGCCGCCCTGACCGAGCTCGATCCCGTGCGCGGCGAGCCATGACGCGGTCCAGTCGCTCGGACTCGCCGCGTAGGGTCCGCCAAGATCGTCGTCGACGATGACCAGATCGAGCGGCTGGCGGAGGCGGAGGCGTTCGCCCCGGATGAGTCCGCGAGCGACGAGCCGATCGGCGAAATGCCGCCCGGCATCCGCCGATGCCGGCGTGGCGGGAGCGCCCTGCGACGCCCTCGCGAGCAGCCGCGCATAGCGGGAGAGCGCATCGTCGAGCCGCCGACGGGAGAGCGTGCCGTCGTCGACCGCCGCCGCGAGGGCGTCGCACGCGGCGCGCGGGTGCCTGGGATACAGGAGGAGGTCCACGCCCGCGGCGATCGCCTGCACGTACGCCGCCCCCTCGCTTCGGCCCACGAACGCGCCGTCCATGATCATGGCGTCGGTGACGATCACGCCGTCGAAGCCGAGCTCTTCCCGAAGCCCGCCGAGAATGACCGAGGACAGTGTCGCCGGGAGCGAGCCGAGATCGATCGCCGGGTAGGCGACATGCGCGGTCATCACGCCGGCCACGCCGGCCTCGACGGCAGCGGCGAAGGGAAGCCGGTCGGTCGCGGCGAGCGATTCCGCATCCGCTTCGACCACGGGGAGTCCCGCATGCGAGTCGGTCGTGGTGCGGCCGTGGCCGGGGTAATGCTTGGCGCACGCGAGCGCGCCCGCATCCTGGCACCCCCCGATCCACGCCCGCACGGCGGCGGCGACCTGTACCGGGTCGTCGCCGAACGACCGGGTCTGCACGATCGGGTTATTCGCCGCGAAGTCGAGATCCGCCACCGGGGCGAAGACCCAGTTCACACCGACGGAGAGCGCGTCACGAGCGGTGGTGCTTCCGGCCTTGCGAATCGCGTCGGGATCATCGAGCGACGCAAGGGCAAGCGGGGGCGGAATCTCGGTGAGCCCGGCGAACTGCTGCCCCGCGCCGCGTTCGAGGTCGGCGCCGATGAGGAGCGGGCGCCCCGCGCGCGACCGAAGCGACGCCGTCAGCTCGCGTACCTTCTCAGCAGGCCCCCCGAAGACGATGAATCCGCCGACGCCGAGGGCGAGCGCATCCGTGATCGCATCCTCTACGTGTGCGAAGCCGGTCTCGTCGGACCAGCGAAGCGCCGGAAGGATGAGGCGCGCCGGATCCGAATCCGTCATGCGGGAGTGACGCTGCCGAGAATGCGGGAGCCGGCGGCGCCGGTCGCTGCGGGAAGGTTTCCCGGCTGCCCGTGCGTGGTGAGATAGCCGAGGAGCGCGAAGGCCACTGCCTCCTTGGCATCGCCGGCGAAGAAGAGGTCATCGAACGGACGGAGGACGACCGGCGCGTCCCGCCCAGCCTCGAGGTGGCGCTGCAGCGACCGCATGAGCCCCGGATGATGCACACCCCCACCGGACACCACGATTTCGGCGGGTGGCGTCCACCGCACGATCGCATCCGCGATGCTGCGCGCCGTGAGCTCCACGGCCGTCGCCACGCCCGATGGGCCGGGAGCGCGGCTGCCGAGGGCGCGGGCGTAGTCGTCGCCGAAGCGCTCGCGGCCAGTGCTCTTCGGCGGCGCCTCCGCGAAATACGGATCGGCCAGTAGCTCCGCGAGCAGCGCCTCGTCCGGGGTGCCCTGTGCGCTGAGCTGGCCGTCGCGGTCGTATCCGCGGCGCGGATCGACGAGGCGCGTCACGCCGTCGATGATCGCCACGCCGGGGCCGGTATCGAACGCGAAGGCGCCCGCTTCATCCTCGCGATGCGCCACGTAAGTCAGGTTCGCCATGCCGCCGATGTTGAGGAGCACGCGCGGACTGGAGCCGCCGAAGAGGAGCACGTCGGCCATCGGGACGAGCGGGGCCCCCTGTCCACCCGCCGCGCAGTCACGCGCGCGGAAGCTGCTGACGACACGCACGCCGAAGCGCTCCGCGAGAATGGCGGGCTCGCCCAGCTGCCACGAGACGAGCGGCGGCTCATGCCAGATCGTCTGACCGGGAAACGCGATGAATGCGATCTCCGATGCGAGCACGCCTCCCCTCTCGAGGACTCCCTGCACCGCATCGCCCGCCCATTCGGCGAGCCGCACATGCAGTCTCGCCAGGTCGGCCGCCGTCGTCCCGGCGAGCGCCGCGCGGATCTCCTGCCGTTCGGCGTCGGAATAGGGGCGCGTCAGGAAGCCGAGCAGTGCCACGCGCGTCGGTCCGTGGAACTGGACGAGCGCCGCATCCACGCCATCGAGCGAGGTACCCGACATGATGCCGATCGCGAGCGTCGGTCGTTCGGTCACGGCGCCTCCATGGCTGGTGGATCCCCCACGATCGCGCGGAGCCGGCCCTGGCTCGATTCGATGAGCCGCTCGGCCTCGTCCCGCTCCACACCGCGCCGAGCCATCACGATCGCGACCTTGACCCGGCCCTCGGCCCGGTCGAGCGCGCGACGGGCCTCCTCCCGCGGGAGGCCCGTCGTTTCCATCACGATCCGCTCGCTCCGGTCCACCAGCTTGTCGTTCCAGGCGCGAAGATCCACCATGAGGTTGCCGTAGACCTTGCCGAGGCGGATCATCGCCCCGGTCGTGATCGTGTTCAGGGCGAGCTTGGTGGCGGTGCCGGCTTTCATGCGCGTGGAGCCGGTGACGACTTCGGGCCCGACGCGCAGGACGATGCATGCATCGCACGTCTCGCGCAGGAGCGCCGGAGGCTCCGCGCACGTGAGGAGGACCGTCCTTGCGCCGAGCGTCTGGGCCTGGGAGAGTGCAGCGCGAACGTAGGGCGTGGTTCCGCTCGCCGCGATGCCGATCACCACGTCACGCGCGCCGACGCGCCGATCGGCGATGGCCTCGAGGCCTGCGTTGACATCGTCCTCCGCGCCTTCGACGGAGCGCACCAGGGCCTGCGCCCCTCCGGCGATGATGCCGACCACCATTTCCGGCGGAGTTCCGTATGTGGGAGGGCATTCCGCCGCGTCGAGCACGCCGAGCCGCCCGCTCGTACCGGCCCCGACGTAGAGCAGGCGGCCGCCGTCGCGGAACGCGGCTTCCACGAGCTCGATCACCCGCGCCAGGGCGTCCCCCTCGGCGGCGACGGCGCCGGGGACGAGCGCGTCCTCCGCATTGATGAGGCTGACGATCTCCCGGGGAGTCGCGACATCGATGTCCTGCGAGCGGACATTGCGGCGTTCGGTGAGGCGCGCGTCGCGGAAACTCTGGGTCATGAATCCGTGGCTGGAGTGTGCGATGGGAGCGACGGCGCTAAATTAGGAGCCGTCGGACGCCGGGGGCAACCCGGCCAATTCCCCGAAACAACGAGGCTCGCGTGCATCATCGCCTGGTCGGGCTGTTCCTCGCCATTCTCCTCCCGCTCGTGCCGGCGTGCGCGGGCCGCACCGCGACCTCGCCGACGGTCACCGCGCCGGCCGCGGCAGGCACCGAAGGCATCAACCCCACCTGGCGCCATGCCGGCAAGTCCCGCATCACCATCGGCGAGCAGGCGATGGTCGTCTCGGGCAGCCCGATCGCGAGCCAGGTGGGGGCCGACATCATCCGGCGCGGCGGCAATGCGGTCGATGCGGCGGTGGCCGTCGGCTTTGCGCTCGCCGTGGTGCACCCGGAGGCAGGGAACATCGGTGGCGGCGGGTTCATGGTCATCCGCATGCGCGACGGGAACGTGGCCGCGATCGACTATCGGGAAGTGGCGCCCGGTGCGGCCACGCGCGACATGTTCCTCGACGTCAACGGCAATCCGAGCAGTCTCAGCATCACCGGCCATCTCGCGGCGGGCGTCCCGGGCGCGGTCGCCGGCATGCTCGAAGCGCATCGCCGGTACGGGAAGCTGAGCCGGGCGGACGTCATCGAGCCGGCGATTCTCCTCGCGCGCGACGGCTTCGAGGTCGATTCGTTCCGCTTCCGTTCCATCGAGAGCGATCGCGAGCGGCTCTATCTCTTCCAGGGCTCGCGTGAGGCCTTCCTCACCGACGATGGGCATGCTCCGGCCCCGGGATCCACCTGGAAACAGCCCGACCTCGCCCGCACGCTCGAGGCGGTCCGCGACCAGGGCGCGGACGGCTTCTACCGCGGAAGGGTCGCCGACCTCATCGTCGAGGAAATGAAGCGTGGCGGCGGAATCATCAGTCACGACGACCTGGCGAAGTACAAGGCGGAGTGGCGCGAGCCGATCCGCATCAGCTACCGGGGGCATACGATCTACTCGATGCCGCCGGCATCGTCGGGCGGCGTCACGATGGGCGAGATCCTCAACATCGTCGAGGGATTCGATCCCCTCCCGGCGTTCGGGACGTCCGAGCTGCTGCATCGCGAGGCCGAAGCGATGCGGCGCGCATTCACCGACCGGAACATCCATCTCGGTGACCCGGCGTTCGTCCGCATGCCGCTCGACCGCCTGCTCTCCAAGTCGTACGCCGCCGAGCTGCGCGCGCAGATCGGCGAGCAGGCATCGAAGACGGCACCATTCGACCCGGCAATCCGGGGAGGCGCCTCGACCACGCACTACAGCGTCGTAGATGCCGAGGGGAACGCCGTGAGCACGACGACGACGCTCAACAACAGCTACGGCAGTGCCGTCACGGTGACCGGCGCCGGCTTCCTCCTGAACGACGAGATGGACGACTTCGCCACCGCGCCCGGCAAGCCCAACATGTTCGGTCTCGTCCAGGGCGAGGCGAACGCGGTCCAGCCTGGCAAGCGCATGCTGTCCGCCATGACGCCGAGCATCGTGCTCGACTCGTCCAGCCAGCTCTACATGGTGGTGGGAACGCCGGGTGGGCCACGGATCATCACGATGGTCTACCATGTGATCTCGAACGTCATCGATCACGGGATGTCGCTCGCGGACGCCGTCGCGGCGCCGCGGATGCACCATCAGGCGCTGCCGGACCTCATTCGCATCGAGCGGGGTGGCTTCACGGAGGCGACGGTCGCCAACCTCCGGGCCCGCGGCCACGAAGTCCAGGAAGGTGGCACGTCGGGGGACGTGGAGGCGATCATCCGGACGGACCGCGGGTGGGAGGGCGTGAGCGACCCGAGGTACGGGGGGGGTGGGGCGGGGTTCTGACGGGAGGACGGAAAGACGGAAGGACGGAAGGACGGAAAGACGGAAGGACGGAAGGAAGAAGGAAGCAGGATCTCTGGCAGAGACGAGTCGACCCCCGGGGCAACCTCCCCGGGGGTTGACTCGTTCCGTCCTTCCATCCTTCCGTCTTTCCGTCTTCCGTCCGAATCAGGTCGTCGTCCGCGTGAACGTGTTGTCCAGCGTGATCACGACCGTGCTGCCCGCGGGAAGGATCACGTCGCGGTCCTGGGTCTCATTGGCCCGCTGTGCGCCGACGGCGCCGCCGATGACGCCCCCGATGATGGCGCCCTTGGTGCCACCCCCCAGCACGCGGCCGACGACGGCACCTGCCGCCGCACCCCCGCCAACCTTGGCCACGTCACCCGCATTCGTGCCCCGATCGCGGAGCTCGGTGGCGAGGCCCGTGACGTTGCCACTCAGGTCGTGGGTCGTGCCGTTGATCTCGACACTCGCGGCCGCCAGGGTCAGCGTGCCGGTGTTGTCGCTCTTGTTCTCCGACTCCCGGATCGACGTGATCGTCAGGTTGACGGTCGAGCCGGCCGGGATGACCACGCGGCCCTGCGCATCACGGACGTCGCTCGCGACGCGCGCGGCGACCGTCTGACCCTGCTTGTGGGTGTTCGACGAGATCTCGGTCGACACGGTCGCGTTCACTTCGGTGCCGGCGGGCAGCGTGCGCGCTGCCGGCGCAGCGGGCGCCGACGTCGACGGCCGCGAGGTGCTCGGGGCCGGCGAGGTGCTGGGCCGCGACGTGCTCGGCCGTGAAGTCGACGGCGCGGGCGTCGTCGGCGCGGGCGTCGTGGTGGTCGCGGGTGGATCGTTGAGCGCGACGCTGGAATCAGCCGGGGCCAGCTGCAGATCCCGGCTCAGGCTATCGGCGGTGGCCGCATCGTCCCCGTCGCCGTCGGCGCATGCCGCCGCCAGGGCCAGACCGAACACTGCCAGCAATCTTCTCGACATCGGCTCCTCCTCAGGGTTGTGAACTTGCTCCGACTACCACACGTCTCGACATTCCAGTGACGATGCGCGAGCTGCGAGCCCTCCTGCCCTACCTCCGAGCCCATCGCAAGGCGCTGGGCTTCGGGCTCGCCCTGGTGGTCGTCTCCAATCTCTTCACCACGATCGCCCCGCTCTTCGTCGAGCGCGCGATCGATGCGCTCACCGCCGGAGCCCCCTTCGCCACGGTCCGGACGGCCGTGCTGCTCCTGCTCGGCACGGCGGTCGTGGGCGGCATCGCGCGCTACGGAATGCGGGACCTCCTGAACAGTGCGAGCCGCCGCGTAGAGTACGATCTGCGCAACCGCCTCTACGGCTATATACAGGAGTTATCCTCCGAATTCTATGACCGGTACGGAACCGGGGATGTGATGGCGCGCACAACCAACGACCTGCTTGCGGTCCGCATGGTGGCCGGGCCGGCCCTGATGTACCTGGTGGACACTCTGGTGAGGACCCTGATCGTCATACCGATCATGGTGTCCATCAGCCCGCGCCTCGCCCTGGTCACCCTCGGGCCCCTGCTCGCCCTTCCCCTCGCCATGCTCGCGTTCGGGGCCGTGATCCATCGCCGCAGCGAGGCGATTCAGGCGCAATTCTCTGCACTCACCTCGCACGCGCACGAGGTGCTCTCCGGCGTCCGCATCGTTCGTGCCTACCGGCAGGAAGCGTCGGAGCTCAGCCATTTTCGCGAGCTCAACGACGAGTACGCGCGACGGAACCTCGCGCTCGCACGTGCCCAGGGCATGTTCCACCCCCTGCTGGCGTTCCTGGGAGGTCTCGGCGCCGTCGCACTCCTCCATGCCGGCGGACGGCTCGTCGTCGCCGGCGAGGTGACGGTCGGCGAGTTCGTGGCGTTCGGTGTCTACCTCGCGACGCTCGTCTGGCCGATGATCGCGCTCGGCTGGGTCGTGAGTCTCGTGCAGCGGGGCGCCGCCTCCATGGGACGGATCAACGAGATCTTCGCGCACGCGCCGGCGATCCGCTCGCCGGAGGCCCCCCGCAGCATCCCGCCGCCGCGCGGCGGACGAGCGATCGCCTTCGAGGGCGTCTGGTTCCGTTATCCGGGCGCGGCCGGCAGAGGCTGGGTCCTGGAGGATATCTCGTTCGAGATCCCCGCCGGGACGGGCCTTGCCATCGTCGGCGCCACCGGGTCGGGCAAGTCCACGCTCGTCGACCTGCTCGTCCGGACCTACGATCCCGACCGCGGGCGCATTCTCCTTGACGGGATCGACCTCCGGGAGCTCGCGCTCGACGAGCTGCGGGCCGCGATCGGCTTCGTGCCGCAGGAGACCTTTCTCTTCAGCGCCACGGTGCGCGAGAACATCCTCCTCGGTCTCCCGGACGATGGCCGCCTCGAGCGCGCGTCGGAAACTGCGCAGCTGGCCGAAGCGCTTCCGGCGCTCCCCGATGGATACGACACCATGCTCGGGGAGCGCGGGATCAACCTCTCGGGCGGACAGCGGCAGCGCGCCGCGATCGCCCGGGCGCTCGCGCGGAACCCGCCGGTCTTCGTGCTCGACGATGCGCTGAGCGCGGTGGACGGGCAGACCGAAGCCCGCATCCTTCGCGCCCTGCGCGGCGCGCTGGCCGGGCGGACGAGCATCACCGTCTCGCACCGGCTCGCGGCCGTGCGCACGGCCGACCTGATCCTGGTGCTCGACCAGGGGCGGATCGTCGAGCGCGGGACGCATCAGGCACTGCAATCGGCCGGTGGACGGTACTGGGAGCTGCTGCGGCGCCAGCAGATCGAGGCGGAGATCGAGCAGGCGCTGCCGGCCGGACCCGCCGGCTAGAT
>DAINRR010000014.1:0-60501 GCA_036741715.1 Gemmatimonadales bacterium | reverse complement strand
AGAGCTTCCCCTGCATCCGGAAGAGGTGCGCGTTCACTTCGGTGATGAGCCCGAAGTCGGCAGCGACGATCCGCCGAAGCTCCGCCTGCACGCCGTCCAGCCGCGCCCGCAGCGGCGCCTGCAGTGCGGAGAGGGACACGGGAAGCGTCTGCTCCGACCTCATGTGCCGGACCCGAGCCGCTGGATCCGCTCGTTCAGGTCCATGAAGCGGATGTCGACCGCGAGCGCGCGCTCGTAGCTCGCCCGTGCCTCGGGGCGCTTCCCCAGTTCCTCGAGCGCGCGGCCGAGCCAATAGAGGAGGCCGATCTTCTCGTCGTCGCCACCGTCGAGTGCGTCGACCGCGCGGCGCAGGATCGTCTCGGCAATCGCGAACTGCCCCTTTTCCACGAACGTCACGCCCAGCGCCTCCGAGGTGCGGAGCCGCCCATTGGGCGCGCGGAGCGCCTTCTGGAACTCGGCGATCGCCTCGTCGAGCAGGCCCATCTCCTTGAAGGCGATGCCGAGATCGTAGTGCGCTTCGTAGTCGTCGGTGCCGAGGTTGGCCTCGATGCCTTTCTTGAACTGCTCGAGGGTCTCCTCGAAATCCTTCTGCTCGTCCCCCGTCGGCCGTTCCGACTCGATCTTCATGCGCGTATCGCGCGGGCCTTCGTCTTCGATGACGAGCGAGCCGAGGTCGATGAAGTCGTCGTCGGGCGCGGTGCGCTTCGGCGCCGGCCAGGCCGGGGCGGCCGGCGCCGGCGGAACGGCCGGGGCCGCGAATGCGGTCGGAGGTGCGGCAGGCTCGTCGCGCTCCGCTTGGGCGCCGTCGTCGGGCGCGCTCCACTCGCTGGTGTCGGGCGCAGGCGCGGCCGTCGCGTCCGCGGCCTCCACGGGTTCCTCGATCTCCGCGACAGGCGGCTCCAGCCAGGCCATCGCATCGCGGGCGCGGGCATTGTCGGGATCGTGCTCGAGAATGCGGCCGTAGACGGCGAGCGCCTTGTCGGCAGCCCCCGCGCGCACGAGCGCGTCGGCGAGGTCGAGATACGCGCCGAGGAGGCGCGTGCGATCGCCGCTCCGGTAGGCGAGCTCCACGCGCTTCTGCTGGTACTTGATGGCGTCCGGCTCGAGGCGGAGGAGCGCATCCACGACGTCCATCGCGGACTCCCAGCTCCCGGCCGACTCGTACGCTTCGAGCGCGAGCACGTACTCCTCGACCGCGCGGGCCGGATCGTTCTCACCCACCAGGATATCCGCGAGCGCGCGATGCAGTGCCGGGTTCTCGGGATCGTCGAGGATCCGGTCCTCGAGCTCCGCCGACGTGACATCGGGCGAGGGCACGGCGGCAGCCGCGGCTGCCGCTTCCTCCGGAGTCTCTTCCGGCAGCTCGATCGCGGTGCCGCTCGTGTCGATGAAGTCGAGGTCGCTCCCGAGCTTCGACTCGAGCTCGATCGGCGTACCGATGTCGAAATCGTCGATGTATCGAACGCCCTGAAACTGCTCCTCCAGCAGCGGCGGCTCGATGGCAGCGCCCGGCAGGAGATCGAAGTCCCCGGGGACGTGCTCATCGAGTGCGGGCGCGCGCTCCTCGAAGGGTGGGTCGAGGTCGATCGGTGCCGTGGTCGAGGCATCGAGAACGAGCTCGTCCTCACCGGTGCGCTCGAGATCGATGAACCCACCGGTCGCCGGATCGGCGAGCGGCTCGGCCGCCTCTCCCATCCCCTGCGATCCCTCGATGAGCAGCCCCTCGAACCCGCCGCCTCCTGCGTTCAGGTCCTCCGCACCCTCGAAGCCGCCGGGCTCGAGATCCGGAAGCGTCGCCGAGGCGTCCGCAACAGGGTCGAGCGAGACCGGCTCGAAACTGTCGAGGCCTTCGAGTTGCGCCGGGGTCTCGGACTCGGGGGCGGATGGCACCGCCGTGGACTCGAGTCCGGCCAACGGCTGCGAAGGGGGCGGAGGAGGTGGCGATGCCGCCCTGGGCGCGCGGCCAGGCATCTCGATGCCGGTCTCGATGAAGATCAGGTCATTGCCACCGGCCGGCGTCCCGCCAGACGCCTTCGGCGCGCTGGCCTCGACTTCCTCGACGGAGTGCATCCGCTCCCGCGTGCGGCGCGCGCCGTCGCGGTCTCCGCGGGACTCGAGATCCGCCGCCATCCGCTCCAGCTGCTCGCGCGCATCGTCCGTGCGGGAGGCGGCGCGCAGCAGCTCCACGAGCATGAGGCGGAGGTCCTGGTTGGCGCCGTGCTGGTCGGCAAAGGTCTTCACCTGCCCGAAGGCTTCATCGAGCTTCCCGAGCGTATTCATGCGCTCGAGATACTCGATGAGGTTCCGCTTCGACTCGGAGACGACGTTTTTCCGGGCGTGGAGGTGCGCCAGGCGGAGGTAGGTCTGGACCCGGCCCGGGTTCACCCGGAGGATCTTGCCGCAGAGCGCGATCGCGTTGTTGAGAAATCCCTGTTCGCCGTACAGCTCGGCGGCGCGCTCGTAGGATTGGACCGCGGAGCCGGGGTCGTTCAGCTTGAGGTAGAGGTCGCCGACGCGGTTGTACAGCGCAAGATCGAGCTCGGTCTCGCGGCCGGCTTCGAAGTGATGGATGGCTTTCTGGTAGACATCGATCGCCTTCCGCCAGTCCTCTTTCTGTTCGTGCTTCCGTGCCGTGTCCTTGAGCTTTTCCAGATTCATTCGGCCCGGCGGAAGAGTGGAGGAAAAAGGCGGTGCGACATGGGGTTAGGCAAAGATAGGGAGCCCGGCAGGGGGGAGCAAGGCGAACCGGTCAGACCCCCGTTCTCGCGGGATCGAGATCCCCGCTCGCGATCGCCAGCGCAAGGCGCTCGAGATCCGGCGCGGGCGGGCGATCGGCCGCGAGCGGGGCTACGTGCGGCTCGAGGCTCCGGATCCGCCGATGCAACGCGGCGACCCCGCGGCCCGGCCTGAGCGGTGCAAGGAGGTCCAGCGCCTGCGCCGCGCAGAGGAGCTCCGCCGCCACCACCCGCTGGGCATTCAGCAGGATCCGGCGCGCCTTCCACGCCGACGCCATCCCCATCGGGACGAAATCCTCCTGGTTCGCATCGGTCGGGATCGACCCGATGCTCGCCGGCATCGCAATGGCACGCGATTCGGCCACCAGCGACGCTGCAGTTATTTGCACCATCATGTAGCCGGAAGAGAGCCCGGGGTCGGCGGTGAGGAACGCCGGGAGCCCCTGCGAAAGATCGGGATTGACGAGGCGCTCGACCCGACGCTCGGCAAGGGCCTGCAGCGTGGTGAGCGTCATGGCGAGGATATCGAGTGCCTGCGCGACCGGCTGCCCGTGGAAATTCCCCCCCGAGAGCACGTCGCCGTTCTCGAACACGAGCGGATTATCGGTGGACGCATTCAGCTCGATCGCGGCCGTGGCTTCGGCGAACCTGATCGCATCGGCGACGGCACCGAGCACCTGCGGCGAACAGCGCAGGCTGTAGGCGTCCTGGACGCGGTCGTCATTCTCGCGATGCGACTCGCGGATCTCGCTCTCCGCGAGCAGCTCGCGCATGAGCGCGGCAGCCTGGAGCTGTCCTGGATGGGGCCGGGCCTCGTGAATGCGGGAATCCAGCGGTGTCGGCGTGCCGCGGAGCGCTTCCAGGCTCGCCGCGCCGGCCGCGACCGCCGTGCGCCAGAGCACCCGCGCATCGTGCACCATGAGCGCGAGCAGTGCCGTCTGCGCCTGCGTCCCGTTGATGAACGAGATCCCCTCCTTCGGCCGGAAGCGGTAGGGAGCGAGCCCTGCCTCTCCGAGCGCCGTCGCTGCCGGCGCAGGGACGCTCCGCTCATCGAGCACCTCGCCTTCACCGAGCAGCACCATCGCGATGTGGCTCAGCGGCGCCAGGTCGCCGCTGGCCCCTACGCTTCCCTGCTCCGGCACGAAGGGCACGACGTGCGCGTTGATGAGCGCGAGGAGCGCATCGACGAGCCCCGGGCTCACGCCGCTCGTCGGCCGCGCCAGCACGTTCGCGCGGAGGATCATCAGCGCACGCACCACGTCGCGCGGCAGCGGCGCGCCGACGCCCGCCGCATGGCTCCGGATCAGGTTGATCTGCAACTGGTCGAGCTGATCCTGCGGGATGCGGACGTTGGCGAGCTTCCCGAACCCTGTATTGATGCCGTAGATCGTCTGACCGCCGGCGATCGCCCGCTCCACGAGCGCGCGGCTCGAGGAGAGCGCCGCGCGGGCACCGGGATCGAGCGCGATGCGAACCTCCGGATCGCGCGCAGCGCGCACGACGTCGCCGATCGTGAGCGACCGGCCGTCGAGCGTCAGCGGAGATGATGACATGCGGGGAAGATAATCATTGCATCCGGTCGGCCACCGGACGCAGCGGGGGCGGCAGCCGGATGGCCGTCGCCCCCTTCAGCCTCCAGGGGCCTCCCTAATTCCGTCCGGCGACCTTGAGTTCGGGATTTCCGGGATCTGTCTGGTAGGCCCAGTCGAGAATGAGCAGGTTCTGTCCGACGTGCGTGACGCGCACGGCGCCGAAGGAGAAAAACGCACCGCCGTCGTCGATCTGAAATACGTAGCCCCAGCCCGGGATGGCCTCGATCCCGGCGGGATCGTAGCCTGCATCGGGCGCCACGGTGATGCTCGTGAGGTCGTCCACCGGTGCATTGCCGTAGAGTGCCACCTCGACACCCGAAGCGACCGGCGTCAGAAACAGCGCACCGCTCACGTCGCGCTCGACGGTGAAATCCGCGGCTGGCGAGCTTCCGGCCACGACCCGCCCGAGCTCCGTGCGCTGCACGCTGCCATCGCCGTCGAGATCCTCCCAGAAGCGGAAGCCCGAGCCGGCGTCCTGGCTCTGGCGCGCGAAGATCGCGACGTTCCGCGCGTCGGGGCGCGGCGTATCATGGGTCACCGGGGAGCCATCGCCCTCGATCCCGTCGACGCTCACCGCGCTCACGTAGAAGCAGCGCGGCACCCCGTTGGTGAGCGCGCCGACGACGAACTCGGGCGCGACGGTCGTGCCCTCGAGACGCCAGGTCCCGCACTGGTCGGCGTCGAGATCGTAGCTCGCGCTGTGCACCGCGTAGGCTTCGAAGATGTCGGGATCGGACTGAAAGGGATTGTCGGACCAGGTGAGCGCCACCGCACCGTCGAGCGTCGTGCTCGTCAGGTCGTCCGGGGCCTCGGGTGTCCGGCCGGGCCCCGACGGGTCGGAGCTGCAAGCGGCGAAAAAGACTGCGGGCAAGGCCAGCCACCAGCGGCGCATATCCGGTCCACTCCGTAAGGGGTCGGGTCTTCATTCGAGCATGCGCCGTGCCAGACGCATCTCCCGGGCAGCCCACGATCCTGCGCCCCATCCGGTCGAGCCGGTGGCCTCGCCGCCGGGCGGGGTGTCTCCGGATGCGGACGCTACTGGCCGAGCGTCGACTGGTTGAAGTCGAGCTTGAGCTCGGGGAGGTCGGTCAGGAACACCGAAAAGTAGAAGGCGACGTTGCCATTGGCGTTGCGCACGAAGTTGAAGGCGGCCCGCCACTCGTGCAGCTCGCGCTCGAGGCGCACCACGTGCGATTCGAACTGCGTGTCCGTCACGTTGTACTGCGTCTGCCACGACACGCCCCAGAAGGGCGTCGGCGAGAACATCGTGCCGAACCCGATGCTCTGCCGGCTCGGCTGCTCGAGTCCGTCCTCGCGGGGACGCTGCCGCGTCAGCGCGTAGTTGACGTTGGCCGTGAAGGTCCGGGAACCCATGCCGAGCGGCATCTGGCCCGAGCCGTAGACCTGATCGGAACCGTAGAAGGCCCCGGGGCTCTCGGGGCGGTTGTACCGGGTGGGTTGGAACAGCGGGACGCCGGCCGGATCCATCTCGGTCGGCTCCTGATGCCCGGACCCGAGCCCGAAGAACGAACCGATCGCCTGGAACGTCCGCGCGGAGAGCGAGAAGTTCGCGCTGACGTTCTGCAGGAAGGGCGAGAAGTCCGCCGTGTCCGAGCCGACCTCGCCTTTCCAGAGGTCGTGCGAAATGTTCAGGTTGAAGCCGGGGAGGAGATCGCTCAGCACCGAATTCGTGATCGAGCGTGTGACCCAGCCGGTCCGCCCCGGCAGCTTGGCCTGCTCGAAATCGTAGGCGAGCTCACTCGTGCTGATGCTCAGCAGCCGGTACTTCCGCGCGGTGGTCCCGAGGGTGTCGCCTTCGTCGGGCCGCCCCTTCCCCTCGAACGTCTGCGAGAGCGAGAGACTGAGCCGCTGCAGCGGGTCGCTGCGCAGCACGGGCACCTGCCCGGGGCGCGTGATGGCGCGCGCGAACGCCTCGGACACGTCCGCTGCCGGCGAATAGTTCCACCGCACCGTCGGGGACACCGCGTGGCGGATCGCGGTCAGCGGGCCGATGCCGCCGAACCGGCCGAAGAACGTCGGCGTCATCGTCGCGCTGAACTGCGGGCGCTTGCCCTGGAAGACCCAGTCGCCACCCGTGAGCGCATTGCGCACGGCGAAGAAGGGGGACGTCTGCGTCGCGTTCGCGATGCCGATGGCCGGCTGAAGCTTCCACGTGTTGCGGAAGAGGATCGGCAGGTTGATCCCCGTGTCCCAGTTGAGTCCGGACTGGAAGTCGCCGCTCGTGATGCGGGTGACGTTCACCGAATCGTTCGGCTCGGGGGTGGTCAGGTCGGGCTGCCGGACCGTGATCTGACGCCGGCCCGTTTCCGTCTGGTCCACCACACTCAGGGTGTTCCGCCAGTTGAATGAGCCGATGCGGAGCGGTGTGTCGAAGCCGAGCGACGTGGCCCGCGTCCGGCCCCGCTGTTCCACCGTGTCGACCCCGCCCTCGGCGGTGGCGATGAGGAGGTTCGCAAGGACGGTGCCCCGCGCTTCGTTGTTGACGATCGAAAGCCCGGGGGACCAGGTGATGTCGCGGCCGAGATTGATCGGCTTCGGCGAAATGTTGAGCGACGGCAGCTGGCTCGTCGAGCTGCGGTCGCTGAGGTTCTGGCGCCGGTTGCCGCCGAGGGCGATCGACCCCCAGCCGAACCGCCTGGTGAAGTTCACCGAGCTCGTGATCTGCTGGGTGTTGAGCAGTGGATCGAGGGCGTTCTGCTCGACGATCGTCGAATTCGTCAGGTAGTTGACGTCGAGGTTGAGGCTCGTGCTGATGTTGAAGTTCTGCCGGTGCGTCCAGCGCAGCCCGAAGCCGCGCGCTCCGCCCGACTCGTACTGCCGGTTCACGCCGAGTGACCCGTCCATGAACCGGTCGAGGAACCGGTACTGGGTATTGACGCCGAACTGGACGTAGCGGCCGGAGTACCAGTCCATGCGCCCCGTGAAGTCGAGGAAATCGCTCGGCGCCCAGTAGTACCCGATGTTCGTGATCTGCCGGTTGTAGCTCCCGGACGTCCGCACGATGTCGTTGATGCCGACCTTCGGGACGAGGATCCCCGAGCGCCTCCCGGGCCGCGTGTCCTGGAAGATGAACGGGAGCCAGAGCACGGGAACATCCCGGATGTAGAGCACCACGGGCCGCGCCACGATCATCGAGTTCGACACCCACTTCACTTTGCCCACCGCGAAGCGGTAGTGCGGCACCGGCAGGGGGCAGCTCGTGATCGTGCTGACGCCGGCGAAGACGCGCGTCGAGCTCGAGTCCTGGGAGACGTTTCCGCGGAGGAACCAGACGGTCCCGGCTTCCTCGAACTGGGTCTGCCCGCCTCGCACGAGTCCCTGCCCTTCGCAGGTGTCGTACCGGATGGTCTCGCCCACGAGGGTGCGGCCCTGGTCCACGAGCGTCGGCCGGCCCGAAGCGGTGAGCTCGCAGCGGATCTCGTCGAAGGAGATCTGGCCGGCGGTGAGGGTCATTCCCTGCCGCTCGGTGTAGGCATTGCCGCGCAGCTCGAAGCGGCGCTCCTCGGCGAGGAGGGTGGCCGAATCGGCACGATAGCGCGTGACCGTGAAGCCCGGCCGGGCGAGGAGCGCCTGCAGCACCGAATCGGCGCCGGTGAGCGGGAACCGGTTGCCGGTGTCGGGCACCATCGCGCGCGGCAGCGCCGCTTTCGTCGTATCGCGAACGGGCACGCGCGTCGAATCGGCCGGCCGCACCGGACGCGGCACCTTGTCCTGGGCGGCGACGCTTCCCGGGAAAGCCACGAGGGCGAGGAGGAGCGCGGCCGCGGCGGCCGCCGCGCGCCGGCGGCGGCGGCGCGTGAGCAGCACCGATCCGGCGTAGCCGATCTCGTAGAGGATGATCAGCGGGATCGTGAACATCACCATCGAGATGAGGTCACCACCCGGCGAGAGAATGGCCCCGCCGACGCACGCGAGCACGATGGCGAACCGGCGGAACCCGCTGAGCCGCTCCGGGGTGGCCACGCCGAGCCAGGCCAGGATGAAAATCAGCAGCGGCAGCTCGAACGAGATCCCGAGCGCCAGGACCACGCGGACCAGGAAATCGAAGTACGCCTGGTAGGTGATCATGGGCGCGAGCGCCTCGCTCTGGAAGCTGAAGAGCACCCGCAGCGTCTGCGGAAGGACGAACTCCCATGCGAGCCCGGCACCGACGAGGAAGAGCGCGCTGCCGACGAACAGTGCGGGAACGATGACCTTCTTCTCGCGCGCATAGAGTGCGGGGGCCAGGAACGCCCAGACCTGCCAGAGGACCACCGGCGCCGCCACCAGCAGGCCCACGAGGAAGCTGAGCTTGAAGACGATCATGACCGAGTCGGTGGGGCTCAGGACCACGAGCTTGCCGCCGGCAGGGAGGTACGGCTCGATGGGCCGCTTCATGATCGTGACGAGCTGCAGCTGCTGGACGACCACGAACCCGGCGACGAAGCCGACCAGCAGTGCGAGAATGGAGCGGATGAGCCGGGCGCGCAGTTCCTCGAGGTGATCGAGGAACGGCATCTCCCCGCCGGGTGCGGTCATGGCAGTGGGGCCGGCGCCCGGGCTATCGCCCGAGCGCCCTCAGCCGATCCCGCGCGAGCGCCGCTTCGTCGGAGTTCGGATAACTGTCGACGACGCGCTGATACGCCTGGCGCGCTTCCGCGTTGCGGTTGGCACGCTCGCGGATCAGTCCGACGTGATAGAGCGCCGAAGCCGAGCGGGGGGATTCGGGGTGGTTGCGGACCACCTGATCGTAATAGGCGAGCGCCGAATCGGAGTTCTCCGTCTCGAAGCTCTGGCCGATGTAGTAGAGCGCATCGGGCACCCGTTCGCTCGTCGGGTGCGCGCGGAGCAGCTCGGCGAAGCCGCTGCGCGCCGTGGCCGCACTCCCGAGCCGCAGCTGCCCCAGCGACGTCTCGTAGATCTGCTCCGCGGACGGCCCGGCAGCGGGGGCCGCGGCGGTCGTGGTGTCGGCCGCCGCCTGGGCGATCTCCTCGCCGCGGCGCTCGAGCTGCGCGCGGAGCTCGGAGAGCCGCCGCTGGCTCTGGCCCGTCAGCTCGCCGAGCTGCACGAGCTGCTGCTGGACGCCGTAGAGGTCGTTCTGCACGTCCCCCCGGAGCGCGCGCATGGCCTGCCGCGTGTTCGCGAGGGAATCGAGCATCTGCTGCTGGATGCGCATCACCTCCGCGACCTGCCTCGCGCGCTCGGCATCCCGCCGCGTCTGGACGTCCCGCACCTGCGCGATCTCGTTCTCCAGGCGGCGGATATCCCCCGTGGTGGCACACGCCCCCAGGAGGATCAGCGCAAGTGCGGCCGCGGCGCGTCTCACTGCGGCGCGACGAGGCTGTCGCCGCCCGAGATGACCTCGAACTCGTCGCGGCGGTTCTGGGCGTAGGCACCTTCGTCGGTGCCGGCGGCGATCGGGCGCTCCTCGCCGAACGAGATCACGTCGATCCGCGCGCCGTCGATCCCCTTGTTCGTCAGGTACCGCTTGGCCGCGGCGGCGCGACGGTTGCCCAGCGCAAGGTTGTACTCGTCCGAGCCGCGCTCATCGGCGTGGCCGCTGACGCGGATCCGGAGTGACGGGTTGGCCTGCATGATCGCGGCCTTCCGGTCGAGGTTTCCCTGATCCTCTGAGCGCACGTTCGCTTCGTTGTAATCGAAGTTGATCATGGCGGCCAGATCATTGCGGACCGCGCTGGCGCGATCGGCCGCCTCGCGCGCCAGTCGATCGGCTTCCGCCCGCCGCGCGTCTTCCTCGGCCCGGCGCCGGTTCTCTGCATCGATCGAGTCCTGGCGGGCGCGAAGGATCGCGGCGCTGTCGACCCCCGCCTGCGGCACCGGCTGCTCGGGATCCGGTGAACCACCGCATGCCGCTGCCATGGCCAGCGCGGCCACGAGCGGAAGGTAGGTGCGAATGCGCATCATCAACTCCGGTTGCTAGGGGTTGGAAACTGCCGTCCCGCCCATGCGACGAGACCAGGAAGGTAGGCGGGCGTCGCCCGGCGTGCTGAGCTGGCGGACACGGCCCGTCTCGACGTCCACGATCCAGAGCTGGCGCCGCCCGGACCGGTCCGACACGAACGCGACGTGCCGGCCGTCCGGCGCCCACGTGGCATCCTCGTTCCGGCCCACCGACGTGAGCTGCCGGACGCGCCCCGAGGCGACGTCGAGGATGAAGATCTGCGGGCTGCGCGACACTTCACGATGAAAGACCACGCTCGCCCCGTCGGGCGACCAGTCGGGTGCGAAGGAGGGACCGGTGACGCCGAAGTCGAACGGCGCAAGCAGCTCCTGGTCCGTTCCGTCGACGCTCATGACGTAGATCTGCGGCGGCCCGGCGCGGCTGGAGACATAGGCGATGCGCCGCCCGTCGGGAGAGAACGTCGGGCTTAAGTTGTCCGCGAAGCCACGCACGGTCAAGCGTTGCACGCAGCAGCGCTGCGCGATGTCCGCGGTGAAGATGTTCGTGGCGCCGGTCTCTTCCGCGCGGGCATAGGCGATCGTCCGCCCATCGGGCGAGAACGCCGGCGCGAAGTTCAGGTCGGTCTGCGTTCCGGGTGCGACGAACGATGCGCCCGACGCGAGGTCGAGCACCACGACCGTTCCACGACCCGCCTCGAAGCGCGTGTAGGCGATGCGACGTCCGTCGGGCGCCCAGGTGTTCGACAGCGCCTTCTCGCCGGCGGGCGTGACGGGAGAGACCCCCGCGCCGTCACTGTCCACGCGATAGAGCCGGTTCCCGCTCAGGAAGAGGAGGCGGCTCGCCGAGTACCCGTCCGTCCCGGCCGCCCAACGCACGATCTCGTCGCTGAGCCGATGCACGGCCATCCGGAAATCGCCGCCGCCTCCCGACGGCAGCGGGACGGTCGCCTGGTTGCGCACGCGACCGGCCGCAAGGTCGTGCAGGCGCACCGTGACGCCACTGCCTGCCGGTACGAGCTCCACGGCGTGATCGGCACCGAACTGCGTGCGATACAGCTGGTAGTTGACCGGACCGGTCCCGCCGCCGCTGCCGGTCTCGATGATCTGGAACTGGTCGCTGTAGTCGAGATCGCGCTTGACGATGGCGCGCACGGAATCGAGCCCCGCGCCGGGAAGGACGACGAGTCCGGGACGCGTCCCGGGCCGGTAGGTCACACCGATGCGAATCGCGTCCTGCGCGCGGTTGTCCTGCGCCATCGCGGGAACCGCGCCGAGCGCAAGGAGGAGCAGGAGGGCAGCGGAACGTTGCATCACTGGGCCCTGGGTTCGAAGTAGAAACTGATCGGAAGCACGTCGTTCTGCCATCCATCGGGGAGCTGGCCGAACGCCCCCGACTTCCCCGCCGCCTCGATGGCCCCCTGCGCCTCGAGGTCGTAGGAAAAGTTGCCGGAGCGCTTCACGAAGCGAACTTCCGCCACCGAGCCGTCGCGCCGGATGAGGAAGAAGATCTCGGCGCGGAGCGGCACATTTCCCGTCGGCCGGCGCCAGCGGCGATAGATCTGGTTCATGATGTTCCGGAGGTACTCCGGAAACGGGAAGTCGAGACCCGGCGTGCTGATCGTCGTCGCGTCGCGGCCCGTGCTCGGCGTCTCGCCGGGGGCCGGCGTCTCGGGAGTCGACGTCTTCGGGGCTGGATCCGACTCGGGTCGCGGCTCGACCGGCGGCTTCGGCTTTTCCGCGACCGGCACGGTCTTCTCGGCAGGTTTCGGTGTGCTCGTCACGGGAGCCGGTGGTTCCTCGGGCGGAGGCGTCGGTGTCGCTTCCGGGGCGAGTCGCTGCTTCGGGGCCGGGGCCGGCGCAGCCACGAGCTCCACGGCATAGACGGGCGGCGAGGGCTCCGGCGATCGGACCACACCGCCCAGCAGGCCGAATGCCGCGCCATGGAAGGCGAGCGTCGAGAGGAGGCCGACTCCGGTCCCACCCGGCGCGCGACCCGTCTCGCCCCGCTCCATCACCGTGCGACGTCCTCCTCCTGCGCGACGAGTCCCACGTTCTGCACTCCCGCTCCGCGGATCACCGCGAGCACCCGGACGACCTCGCCATAGGGGACACCGTTGTCCCCGCGGAGGTACACGCCCGACGGCTTCCGCGCCGCCACGAGCGACGCGAACGTCACGCGGAAGTCCGCGTACGTCACCTCGGTCTGGTCCACGAAGATCCGGCCGGAGCGGTCCACCGTCACGACCATGCCCTCCTTCGGCTCGAGGGGCCGCGCCTCGGCGCGCGGCAGCTCCACGTCCACGCCGCCCTGCATCATCGGTGCCGTGATCATGAAGACGATCAGGAGGACCATCATCACGTCGACGAGCGAGGTGACGTTGATCTCCGCGTTGAGCGGCAGGTCGCCGCGGCCGCCGCCGATACCCCCGATGCCCCCGAACGCCATGCTAGAGCAGCCCCTCGCGCGCCATCGAGCCGATCAGCTCGTTGGCGAAGCCCTCGAGCTCGCCCGTGAAAAGCCGCACGCGGTTGACGAAGATGTTGTAGGCCATCACGGCCGGAATGGCGCAGGCGAGCCCGGCAAACGTGGCGACGAGCGCTTCGGCGACACCCGGCGCGACGGCGGCGAGGTTGCCCGACCCGCGCGACGCGATGCCGGTGAACGCGTTGATGATGCCGATCGTCGTGCCGAGCAGGCCGAGCAGCGGGCCGACGGAGCCGACGGTCGCGAGCCAGGGGATATAGTGACCGAGGAGGTCGCGCTCGGCGGCGACTTCCTTGCCGAGCACCATCTTGAGTGCTTCGAGCTGGGTCGGGGTCAGCGTCTCGCGCGGCTGCTCGCTGCGGAGCGCGCCGGGACGAAGCTCGTCGTAGAAGTGGAGCGCTTCGCGGAAGAGCCGCTGGTAGGGCGAAGGGGGCAGCTTCATCACGCCCTGATAGGCATCCTGGAGCCGGGTGCTCCGCTCCATCGCGTTGAAGAAGCGGTCGGCCTGCCGGTTGAGGCGCCGGAACTGCCACCACTTGAGCCCGATCACGAACCACGACGCCGCCGAGAAGAGGACGCAGATCGCCACCACGATCTTCGTCTCGAGGCTGGCCATCGTGAGCAGCTCGATGCCCGACATGGGCACGGCCCCACCCTGCAGCATGGTCATCCGGTCGTCTCCTCCGCCTCGAACCAGGAAATGAGCTCCGACAGTCCGGCCTCGAACGCATGCTCCGGCTTCCAGCCGAGCACCGCGCGCGCCTTGCCCGTGTCGAGGGAGCTGCGCAGCAGCTCGCCGGCGCGCGACTCCGCGAACTGGATGACGGGCTTCACGCCAAGCACCCGTCCCACCGTCTCCGCGAGGTCGACGACGCTGCGCTCGCTCGACGTGGCGATGTTGAAGCCGATCGCATCGTGCTCCGCCGGGGCCGGCAGCTCGGCCGTGCTCGCGAGGACGTTGGCGCGCGCCACGTCGCGGACGAAGACGTAGTCCCGCGTCTGCTTGCCATCGCCGAAGATGGTGAGCGGTTGCCCCGCGCGCAGGCGCGAGACGAAGATCGAAACGACGCCCGCTTCGGACTGGGGATCCTGCCGCGGGCCGAAGACGTTCGCATACCGCATGGCGACGGCCTCGAACCCGCGCAGCGCGCCCAGCGCGCGGAGGTAATGCTCCCCTGCCAGCTTGCTCACGCCGTACGGCGAGACGGGCATCTTGGGCGCGGTCTCGGGAGTGGGGACCTGGTCGGCCTCACCGTACAGCACACCCCCGCTGCTGGCGAACACCACGCGCCGCACACCGCCGGCGCCGGCGCCCTCGAGCAGGTTGATCAGGCCGAGAAGATTGATGTCGGCATCATGGGCGGGCTGCTCGACGGAATGACGCACGTCGATCTGGGCCGCCTGGACGTTGACGACATCGAACCGCCCCGCCGCAACACGCGCACGCGCCTCCGGGGAGCGGACGTCGAGACGAGTGAAGCAGGCGCCGGGAGGAACATTGTGCTCCTTCCCGCGCGAAAGGTCGTCGATGATCTCGACTTCCCAGCCGTCGGCGAGATATGCCTCGGCGATATGCGAGCCGATGAAGCCCGCGCCGCCAGTGACGAGTACCCGTCTGATCATTGGCCCCGATGTGCTCCTCGAAGTGGTCCGGCAGGTGGGGCCAGGGGCCCGTTCGGCTCGCAATATAGAAGAGATGCCCAGTGAAGGAACTGCGGCGGGGCAAGCGAAAGCGGCGCCCCGGAGACCGGAGCGCCGCTTTCACGAGCAGGAAACGCTACGAGGGAAGCCGGCCGATCTGCCGCGACTCCGCCCCTTCGCCGAAGGCAGGAAGCATCACATTGATGACGCGTGCCGTCGCGTGGCGCTCACCGACCCGAACCACCTGAAGCAGGGCCATGACTTCCGGGACGCTGGTGCTTCCGTCGCTCCGCCGGGTCTCCGAGCGGCGCACCTCGAAGATGTCGCCCGGCGCGACGCCGGCCTGGCGGCCCTTGTCGAGGAACACCACGTCCTGGGGCCCCTTGAGGATCTGAGGCGTGGCGCTGCCCAGTACCGTGGCCTGAACCCCGTCGGCGACCGGCACGGCACGCGCCTCGCCGGAAGGCGTGAACGATTCCGCCGGGAGGACGAGCTGG
Source organism: Gemmatimonadales bacterium (assembly GCA_036741715.1). GTDB lineage: Bacteria > Gemmatimonadota > Gemmatimonadetes > Gemmatimonadales > GWC2-71-9 > CAMLLJ01. Next base: position 45,629 of record DAINRR010000014.1, on the reverse strand, counting down.
CCCTCGGCGATCTCGCCATAGACGGCAACGACCGAGCCTACCACGCGACCGTCCGCGACGTCCGTCACCCGCACCAGGCCGGTCGGCAGGACGACGCGTCCGAGACTGCCCATCCGCTCGCCCAGTCGCACGAGCAGCAGCGAGTCGCCGGTTGCGTACGTGGTGCCGCGCGGCGCCTCGAGGAGCACATCCGTGTAGAGCGTCGCGGTCTCGCGGACCGAGACCGCGGAGACCTGCGTCGGCGTGACCCGCCCGAGCAGCTTGCCGTACCGGAGGTCACGGCCCTCGGTCAGGAAGCCGGAAGAATGAAACTCGCCAGCCCGGAGCGCGTGATACGGCATCGCGGCCATCTGCCCGAGCAGAGCCGGCCCGCTCCGCGTGGCGAAATAGCGACGCCATCCTTCGCCGGTGTCCGCCATCGTGGGACCGATCGCGAGGCCGGACGGGACCTGGGCCGTGTCCGAGACGGACGGTGGTGGCGTGTCCGTGGTGGGGACGGAAACGACATCGCCGCTGGCGGAGAGCCGGAGCACCTCGCCGGGATAGATCCAGTGCGGATCTTCGACCACCATGGTGTTGAGCCGGTAGATCTCGGGCCAGAGAAAGGGGTCGCCGAGATAGCGCCGGGAAAGATCCCAGAGGGTGTCGCCGGGCTTCACGGTGTGCGTCTGCGGGCGGGCGTCCTGCGCGCCGAGCGGCGCTGCCGCCGCAGCGGCGAACAGCAGGGCTGCCGTTCCGATTACGGGTCTCGCCATGGGGTGGCTCCACGCCGCCGGGTCTGCCGGCGGACGGCGATGGGAGAAAGTGCGACAGGGACGCTTCCGAACGAGCAAGATCGACGCCAGTGACATGGGACGTTGCAAGTATCCGGTAAGTCGTTTGATGACAATACGTGGGGTTCAGGACATAAACTGACTTGTGAAGTGGGATCTCTCTCGCGAAGGGCACGATTTCTCGCATTACCGCCGACCCTGCGAAGTCCGGACGGCCCCACCGCACGCGGGGCCACCTCGCGTGCCGTCAGCCGCTGGCGCAAGCGTTGCAGTGGCCGAGGTGCGCATGCTACCTTGAGCGCCCCACCGATATCGAGACACATCGATCGTGCCGGTTCAGCTTTCCTTCTGGATCATCGGAGAAACCACGCTCGCGATCCGCTGCGCCGAGGCCCTGCTCGAGCGCGGGCACTCCGTGCGCGGGGTCGTCACGGCCCAGCGGCTGGCCGCATCGTGGGCGGAAAAGCGCGGCATCGAGGTAGTGAAGTTTCCTGACGCGCTCCCCGCCCTTCGCGCCACACCGTACGACTACCTCCTCAGCATCGTCAACTCCCGGATTCTCGGGCCCGACATCCTGGCAACGCCATCGCGGGGCGCAATCAACTATCACGACGGCCCCCTGCCGCGATATGCCGGCATGCATTCGACGTCGTGGGCCATCCTGAACGGCGAGACTTCGCACGGCGTCACCTGGCACGGAATCGTGGACGTCGTGGACGCCGGCCCGATTCACAAGCAGCGGCTCGTGCCGATCGAGCCCGACGACACCGCGCTCTCGCTCAACGCCCGCTCGTACGAAGCCGCGCTCGATGCGTTCCTCGAGCTGGCCGACGATATCGGTGAGGGCCGGCTCGAGTCCCGCGAGCAGGACCTGTCGCGTCGCACGTACTATCCACACCTGGCCCGGCCCGACGCCGCAGGACTCGTCGACTGGGCGCTCCCCGCCGCGTCCGTGGGGGCGCTCGTGCGAGCCCTCGACTTCGGTCCGGCGTATCCGAACCCGCTCGGCCGCGCGAAGGTGCGCTGCGGCGCGCGGATCTACCTCTGTGACCGGCTCCGGCCGACCGATCGTCGGACCTCGGCTCCAGCCGGCACGGTGACGGCGCTCGATCGTTCGGGGATCTCCGTCGCCGCCGGCGACCGTGAAGTGGTCATCGAATCGCTCTCCTCCATCGAGGGCGAGGCCCTGGCGCTCACGGACGTGATCGAGCGCGAGCGGCTGACACTCGGGCAGCCGCTCGGCCGCCTCTCCGACGAGACGCGCGCCCGGATCACCTCACGCAACGCGAAGCTTGCGGGGCACGAGGGGTACTGGCTCCGCGCGCTTCGACGCGCCCGTCCGTTCGGGCTTCCCTACCGGAAGCCCACTGCCTCCCCGACGGGCGCGTACCATCACGTTCCGGTCGCCGTTCCGGCGCCCGGCGGCGTCACGGGAACCGGGGAAGCCGGCGTCGCGACAGTCATCGCCGGACTCTCGGCGCTTCTTGCCCGACTGGCGCTCGAGGAAACGATCCACCTTCTGGTCGAGCACCCCGCCATTCGGCCCGGGTCGGAGGAACTGGGGCAGCTCTTCGCCTCGCGTGTTCCCATTTCACTCGTCGCGCCGCGCGAGGTCTCACTCGCCGGCCACGTCGCCGTCACTGCGGCCCGTCTCGATGAGATGACAGCCCGGGAGACGTTTCCTCGCGATCTTCCGGCGCGCCACCCGGAGCTGCCCGCGTATTCGGGTGTGCTTCCGGTCGTCGTGCGCATCGCTCCCGTGGGGGGAGGCGATGCCGATGTCGGCGCCGAGCTGGCCCTCGACATTACTGCAGACGGACGCCAGGCGTCGCTCAGGGTCGACACGGGCCTCTTCGCGGCCGCAGACGCGGCACGACTCGGGGAGCAGCTCGAGGCGCTCCTCGGTGCGATGGTCACGCATCCGTCGCTCCCGCTCGGACGCGCGCCGATCATCCCCGAGTCCGAACGCCATCGGCTGATCCACGAGTGGAACGCGACCGACGCCGCCTACCCGAGGGACGCGACCGTCCACGCGCTCTTCGAGGAACGCGCCCGCTCGGCGCCGGACGACCCCGCGGTCGTAGCGGGCGATACGCGCCTCACTTTCCAGGAGTTGAATGCACGGGCCGATGCGTGGGCCGAGGTGCTCCGCGCGTACGGCGTCGGCCGCGATGCGATCGTCGGGCTGAGGATCGGGCGTTCGCCGGAGCTGGTCGCGGGCATGCTCGCGGTGCTCAAGGCGGGCGGCGCCTACCTCCCGCTCGATCTCTCGCTGCCGGCCGCGCGGACGGCGTTCATGCTCGATGACGCGGCGGTGAAGGTCGTGCTGACGACGTCGTCACTGGGTGCCGAGCTCGACCTCGGCGGCAGGATCGTCCTTCTGCTCGACCGGCCACCCCCGCCGGTGGTTGCACCCGTGACGACGCACGAGCCCGCCGATCCGGAGAGTCTCGCCTACGTGATCTATACCTCGGGCTCGACCGGAACGCCGAAGGGCGTACTGGTGCATCATCGCGGCGTGGTCAACTACCTGTGGTGGGCGATCCGCTACTACGGCGCCACCGGCGGCTCGGGGTCGCCCGTCCACTCCCCGGTGGCCTTCGACCTCACGGTCACGAGCCTCATCGCTCCGCTGCTCGGCGGCCGCCCGGTTCACCTTCTCGACGAGCGGCTCGGCGTCGACGCGCTGGCGGGTGCGCTCCGCGACGGGGCGGACTTCACGCTCGTCAAGCTCACGCCGTCGCACCTCGACCTGCTGCGCCATCAACTCGCGCCGGACGATGCGGCCGGGCGCACGCGCGCCTTCGTGATCGGCGGCGAGAACCTGCAGGGGCCCGCACTCGCCTTCTGGCAGCGCCACGCCCCGCGCACCCGCCTCATCAACGAGTACGGCCCGACCGAGACGGTGGTCGGCTGCTGCATCTACGACGTCCCGCAGGGCCTGGCGATTCCCGGATCGGTGCCGATCGGCCGGCCGATCGCGAACACGCGGCTCTATGTCCTCGACCCGGCGATGGAGCTCCTCCCGATCGGCATCGCCGGTGAGCTGTACATCGGCGGTGACGGCGTCGCGCGAGGCTACCTGAATCGGCCGGAACTCAGCGCGGAGCGCTTCGTTCCCGACCCGTTCGCGGGCGGAGCGGCCCGCCTCTACCGCACCGGCGACCAGGTCCGGTATCTCGCCGACGGCAACCTCGAGTTCCTCGGGAGGCTGGATGGCCAGGTGAAAGTCCGCGGGTACCGGATCGAACTGGGGGAGATCGAATCAGCGCTCGCGGGTCATCCAGCGATCGCGGAGTCTGCGGCCACCGTGTGGCACGACCCCGTCGCCGGGCCGAGGCTCGTCGCCTATGTCACCCTTCGCGACGGGCAGATGCCGGGATCCGACGAGCTGCGCGAGTGGTGTGGGCGTTTCCTGCCCGAGTACATGGTTCCGGCCAGTGTCGAGCGGCTGCCGGGCCTTCCACTCACCTCGAACGGCAAGGTGGACCGGACCGCGCTCCCCGCCCCCGCGGTGCGCACTCGTGAACTGGTCGAACCGCGCACCGAGCTCGAACGGCAGCTCTGCGACATCTGGTCCGATGTGCTGGGGGTGCCCGTCGGCGTCACCGACAACTTCTTCGAGCTGGGCGGGCACTCGCTGCTCGCGGTCCAGATGATCGCCCGCGTGCGTGCAGCGACCGGTCATGCGCCGCCCCTGCCGGTGCTTCTCACGCGTCCGACCGTCGAGCATGTCGCGGCCGCGCTCGAGGGCGGGCCCGGCGCCGCCCCCGAGGACGACCCGCTCATGCTGCGCGTCGCGGATGGCGACCTGCCGAGCCCGTTCTTCTTCATGCACGGCGATTTCGGCGGCAGCGGATTCTATGTGCAGACGATCGCGAGGCATTTGCCGCCTGGCCAGGCGATGTACTCGCTGCGCCCTCACCGACCCGGCGGTCCGGTCACGATCGAGGAGATGGCGGTGGCGAACCTCTCCCTGATCCGCTCGGTACAGCCGCAGGGACCCTACCTGCTGGGCGGCAACTGCAACGGTGGCGCGGTGGCGTACGAAGCCGCCCGCCTGCTTCGGGAGGCGGGGGAGGAAGTCCGGCTCCTGGCACTCGTGAATACCGCGCACCGGAACGCACACCTCGAGCCCGTCCGGCGCATCGCCGATACGGTCGGCCGGATGAGGCGCCACGACCGCGAGACGCGGCGCGCATTCTATCTCCGCCTCCGCGAGAGCGTCCTGCGCACCCTGGAATCGCGCCCGTACTGGTCGACGAACCACGATGGCGTCCGCCGGGCCCTCTGGTGGGCCGGCACCGCTGCGGCGACGACCTGGCGCGTGACGCGCCGCCTCGCGGCCGCACGCCTGGCGCGGCTCCTCGGTCGCGCCGCACCTCCGGACGAGCCGCCGCCGAAACCGATTCGTGACGACCTCGGCATCACCATTTCGGACTCGGACGACGAGCGCCGCGCGAGGTATCGGTACATCGATTCGGCGATGCGGGAGTATCTCGCGCGCTCCTCCGACCTCGACGTCACGCTTCTCTGGTGGGGCCAGGTCGGCTCGTTCGAAGCGGATCCCATGCTGCATGGCGAAGACCTGAGCCGCGGGTGGGGTTCCATCTGCCGGTCGGTGGACGTCGCGATCCTCGAAGATGGCCCGGACCTGACGCCCGATCAGCGGCTCGAGATCCTGGCACATGCCATCGCGGATCACGTCCGGCTCGCCCGGTCGCGCATGAGCCTGGCGGGGGCCGCGACGGTGAGCCGATGATCCCATCCGGACGCGCCCCGCGGGGCATCGAAGTGTGGTTCGCGCCGCTGGCGGCCACCGACACAGCCGTCGAGGCGGGCCTCGCTACGCTCGCGCGCGAGGAACGGGTGCGAGCGTCGCGCCTGCACCTTCCGGCCGACCGCCGGCGTTTTGTCGTGTCCCATGCCGCACTGCGGGCCGCGCTGGCCGATCGGACCGGTCTCGCTCTACCTGCGATCGAGGTCCGCTACGGTCCCTGCGGCAAACCGTGGGTTGCCGGTGGAGGGCGCCTCGAGTTCAGCATGTCACGCGCTGGAGAGGTCGCGGCCTTCGCATTCGCGACGTCACCGGTCGGCATCGATATCGTCGCGATGTCGTCGGGCGCGCGGCTCCTGGAAGCCGCACCGGAGTTCTGCTCTCCGGCGGAGCTGGACTCGATCGGGGACCTCACACGGAGCCGGCGAATGGAGGCACTCGCGCGGGCCTGGACACGCAAGGAGGCGCTCCTCAAGGCCACCGGTGAAGGCCTGACCCGTTCTCCGGCCGGCGTCCCGGTGATGCAGGATCCGCGGTGCGCCGCCGGCGAGTGCATCGTGCGCGTCGCCGGCCGCACGTGGCGGATCCAGGACGTGCCGGCGCCGACCGGGTACCGGTCGGCGCTCGCGCATCGGCTGCCATGAGGCCGGCTGATCGAAGGCATCGCCATTCCATCCGGCCGCGCCGCGGTCCGACCTGATCGTGCGCGGGTTGCTCGAGCCGCTCTACTACTTCCTCTGCCTGCGCCTCGGACGAGTGATGCGCGCAGGGAGATACTCGGAAGTGCGGTCGGACCGCGGGAACGATGTGCCCCGGGTGTGGAAACGCCGCCGGTTCTACGCGCCGCTGCTCGTGTGGGCGAGCGGCCCCGCCTTCTTCCTCCTCGGAACCGGCATACGCGTGCTTCCGCAGCGCGAGTGGGAAGACCGCGAGCGCCGAATGTACGAGGCCTTCGGGCGGGGGGCCGTGCGGAGGGAGCGCGGCGCGCTCGTCATGCCGGCACTGCCGGGCGTGACGCTCGCGAGACTCCTTGCCGATCCGGCTGTGAGCGCTGCCGACCGGCGCACGGCGATCGAATTGTCGGTGCGCGCGCTCGCCGACCTGCATGGCGCCGGATTCACGCACGGCGATGCGATGGCGGAGAATGTGCTGGTCGACCTCGGAGGTGGGACGGCGCACTGGATCGATTTCGAGACTCGCCACGTTTCAAGCCGGCGGCCGGCCAGGAGCCAGGCCGACGACCTGCGCGCACTGCTCGCTACAGCGCTGGTGCCGGTCGGAAACGATGCGGTCGGACCGACGCTCTCGCTGATCGTGGATGCCTATCCGGCCGACGAGGTACGTCGGCTGCTCGCGCAGCATTTCGCGCGGATCCTGCACCGACCGCTCGCCTTCCATCTCGGCCAGGCGCCTCTCCCTCTCGCGCGCTATCGCGCGATCGCGCGACTGCTCACCGACCGATTCGTCCGCGCGTCGGTTCGATAGTCGCCGGCGAGCGGGACACCATGGCGGCGTCGACTTCGCGCTCGGCGTCGGCCAGGCGGTTCGCGTGCTCGCCGAGCAGGCGCGCGGAGTCGATCAGCGTTGTGAGGGGCGCCAGGTCGGCAGCGCCCGCATGCAGGCGCAGGAGGTCGAGCCGGACGCCTTCGAGCGCCGCGACGCTTTCGGAGAGTCGCGCCGCGGCGGCATTTCGGCGGCCTGCGAGTGAGGCCGCCGCGGAGTCTGGCTCCCGTGCTCCGGTGCGTCCGCCCCCCGAGGCGAGCGTGGCAACGAGGTCGATCTCCGCGCGTGCTTCGGCGGCCCGTGCCTCCAGAGCCGCGACGACACCCGGCAGCTCCGAGAGCTGCTCGCGATAGGCCTCGGGCAGCGCCGCGAACAATTCCCCCGCTGCCACTCCCAGCGCAGCTTCGGTCGGCCGGAAGACGCCCGCTCCGACCGCGCCCGACCGCTCCGGCGCCCCCAGGCGCCGTGCCACCCATTCGCCAAGCCGGCTGTTCCACAGGCGGTCGCGGATTCCCGTCTGCCACGACTCGCGGATCCGATCGGGAATGAACTGGACATCGAGCGCGTTGCTCAACGCCCCGAACAGCATCGTGCTGAGGATCGGAAGGAGAATCCACCCGATGCCGATCTCGTTCTCGTGAATCGCACCCTGGATGAGCAGTCCGGCGGTGCCGGCGAGCCACGTCGCCGATGCGACCGTCGCGATGCGCAGCAAGCGGTGCACGGACGACTCCTCGTCGTTTCGTGCGAGCGCTTCGCCTTCCGCGCGCTCACGCCGCGCCACTTCCAGCGCCGAACGCAGGTCGGCGAGCGTGTGCCCTGTCCGGAACTGGCGCCGGCCCTGGTAGAGATGAAAGCCGAGAATCGGCACGAGCGGCAAGGAGGTGGCGGCCAGCAGGAGCGCGACATCCCACGGCCCCGCGCCCGGATTTCCGCTCCTCCAGGCGTAGAAGTTGCCCGCGGCGAGCACGGAGAAGCCGGCGCACCAGCCGAGGTACGGGACGAGCAACGGGTTGCGCGCGGCAAGCCAGGCCCGGAGCGTCGGCGGGAGGGCGGGCCGCGTCTCGGTGGTGGGCGCGAGCGCCGCGGCCATCGCCTCGCCGTCGGGGAAGCGGCCGTCCGGATCGCGATCGAGGCATCGGTCGATGGCCGCTGCGAGCACCGCGGGAATCCCCGGCGCCACGCGCGCGATTCCGGGCGCGGATTCCGACGCCTGGCGGGTGATCAGGGCGGGCAGGTCCATTCCCTCGAACGGAAGGCGCCCGCTCACGGCGAGGAAGCCGACCACGCCGAGCCCATAGATATCGCTCCGACCATCGACGGGCTCCCCCGCCACCTGCTCGGGGCTCATGAAGTTCGCCGTCCCCATGACCTTGCCTGCGTCGGCACCGGCCGCTGGATCGGCGCTGCCGAAGGCAATGCCGAAATCGGTGACGAGTGCGCGGCCGGACCCGGCCTCGAGAAGAATGTTGTCCGGCTTGATGTCGCGGTGGACGATGCCCCGGCCATGCGCATAGGCGAGGGCCCACGCCACCTCACGCAGCATGCGCGCCGCGTCGGCGGGCGCCAGCGGACCGCGAGTCCGGAGCCGCTCACCGAGTGTCTCACCATCCACATAGCTCATCACGAAGAAGACGAAACCCCCGGCCTCGCCGACGCGATGGATGGGCACGATGTGCGGATGTGAAAGACCGGCCGCGATGCGTGCCTCGCGCAGGAACCGCTCGCGAGACGCGGTGGTCTCGGCGAGCGCCGGCGGCAGCACCTTGATGGCGACGTCCCGGTCGAGCTGGACGTCGCGTGCGAGGTAGACGATCCCCATACCGCCGCGACCGAGCTCGCGCTGGAGCGAATACTCGCCCGCAAGCGCGGCCTGGAGCTCGAGGAAATCGCCGGATGGGTGCGTCATGAGGCCTTCCTCAGTCCTGCAGCAGGCAGCCGATCCCGATGACGATCAGGAGCGTGCCGGCGATGTGGATGCGACGGACGTCCTCACCGAAGAGATGGACGCTTCCGAGAAGTACGAGCACATAGGTGAGACTGGTCAGTCCATACGCCCTGGAGAGCGGAGCGGCCCGCAGCACGAAGAGCCAGCAGACCGTCGACGCGGCCCAGGCCAGGAGTCCCGCCAGGATCTGCGGATCGCGGAAGGCACCGAGGAGAAAACCGACCCGGTCGTGTCCGGCAAGCTGCTGCGTTCCGGCCTTGAGCAGGAGCTGCCCGGCAACGGAAAACAGCACGGTCCCGAGGACCAGGGACAGGGTGTGCGCCTGCATCATCATCCGGCCTCATGTCGAATCACGTCGACGTAGGAGGTCCGTGCCGACGGAAAGAGGACCACCGCGACCCACTTGAGAAAAGTGCGGACGTACCCGAAGCGCCGAAGCTCCATCCGGCGGCTCGAGGTGCGGGCACTCAGGCTCCGATCGTAAAGAAAGCGGCCGGATCGCCAGGCGGCCGCGGTCAGCGGCCATTCCTCGGCGATCGTCCGGGTCTCGTCGAACGGGCCATGGTGCTCGAAGTGCGCGCGGCGGCAGCTCATGAATGCCGGCATCGACTTGGCTCGGGCGAGGGGAAGGCACCGGGCCAGCCCCCAGAACGTCCACCACATCCACGCGCGCAGGCCGGGCTCCCGCGATGTGAGCCGGTACAGCACCAGGCACCTGCCGTCGACCTCGTGCAGCTGCAGGATACGGCCGACCGCCCTTTCCGGGACGATCGTGTCGGCATCGATGAAGCAGAGCAGCCGCCCGGAGCTTGCGGCCGCGCCGGCGTTGCGGGCAGCGGCGCAGCTTCGACCGCGACACCCGACGATCCTGACACCGAAGTTCTCGGCGAAGGCGCCGGCGATCGCCGCGGTCGCATCCTCGCTGCCGTCGTCGGCGACGATCACCTCGAACGCCGTATCGGGAAGCCAGAGGTCGTCGCGAGCGATGCCGGAGGCGTGCGCGACACTGGTGAGGATCGCGTCGAGCGCTTCGCCGATCAGCGCCGCTTCGTTCCGTGCGGGGACCACGAGCGAGAGGCGGCGCTCAGTCATCGCGCTCGAGCCTCCATGCCGCGACGACCAGCGCGCGGCCGGGCAGGATCCGGCGCTCGCGCGCTTCGCGGATCCGGAGCCCCGCGGCAGCGACTTCCCGGCGAAGCGTCGCGTCCGTGTAGTACCGGCGCGTCCGCATCGAGTACGTGGCCGCGCGCGGGACGTAGCCGATGGCCTTCGAGACGTGAAACGCCACGATCGTCCACACGAATTCGCGAACGCGATGCCACGAGTAGCCGAGCCGTCCAGCGTACAGGGACTGCATGAGGATGACGGGCCCGCCGCCGCGCGTCACCCGCGCTGCCTCCGCCAGCACCGCCGCGGGATCTCGGGGATATGCGAGCATGAAGAGCAGGAGCACCGCGGTGTACGTCCCCGCCTCGAATGGCAGTGCGCCATCGCGGATCAGCACGGGCAAGGGCCCGGTGACGTGCATGTCGCTCACGTCCGCCGGTACGACTTCCACGTGCAGCTCCTGCTCGATCAGGGCGGCGACGTGGCCGGTACCCGAGCCCAGGTCGAGGATCGGGCCGGCAGCCGGCAGCCAGTCGCGGACCTGCGCGGCGAGCTGGCGGGAGCGCCGTTCCATCACGGCATCAAACAGCGATTTCAGCATCGGCCTGCCGCAGGAGTGCGCCCGGAGTGGCCGGCGCATGTCCGGTGTCGAGAAGGCGTTTCGTCAGATCGAGAATAGCGGGCCAGAATCCTCGCTCGATATCCCGGGGATGGATGGCCAGCGACGCGACGCCCGAGCCCGCCAGGTGGAGCGCGCGTCCGGCCGCATGCCCGATGCGACCCAGCCAGGCCCACCGCCCGCAGTCCCAGGTCCAGGTCGCGAGCGGTACCGCTTCACCACCGGCCGTCTCCACAGCGAAGTACCCGAGCCGGTACTCGAGGCCGGCGCGCTTCACGTGCTCGCCCCGGGCACCTCCTGCCTGCCACCCCGGCGCCAGAAAGCCGCGCGCACGCTGGCCGAAGACGTCGGCGAACGCGAGCTGGCCACGCTCGAGCAGCGTCCCTGCCTCTTCTCGATCGAGGCCGCTGAATTCGTCGCACCGTTCCGCGAGCCAGGAGATCGGCCCGGACCCGCGCTGCCTGCGATGCGAATAGCCGTGCAGGAGCAGCTCGTCCGACGCTCCCTGGAGGAGGCGGCAGTACTCCCGATGCGCCGCGAGCGGCCAGGACCCGTGCCAGGCCGGGACCACGCCCAGCGCGAGCCGGCGACCGACGAGCGGAGCGAGGCCGCGGAGCAGCTGTTCGGTTGCGCGGGCGTACGCCGGCGTGGCGTCGTGGATGCATATCAGGAAGTGCGGCACGGGTGCTAGTCTCTCAGGGGTGATTGGGCGCCATGCCGGTCTTCATGGAAGCTGTCGCCGTCGTGCGCGAGCCTGGCATCGAGAAAGCGATGGATCGCGCCGCGCGCGACGGGAGACTTCCAGCAGTCCTCATGGCAGCGTCCCTCGCGTCCATCGATGCGAACGAACTCCACGTCGGCGCCCGCGGAGCGGAGCTCGGCCGTGATCCGCTCGCCCTGCGCGACGTACACGTTGTCGTCGCCTGTCCCGTGGACCGTCAGCAGCGCCACATCCGGCCGCGCGAACGTGACCGTCGAGATGTCCCGGAGCTCGGCCTGCGACCAGGGCGGTGCATGCCCGAGCACCGCCGTCATGATCGACTCGAAGTCGTCCATTACCTGGGCCGGATGCATCGTCAGGTCATGTTCGCCATTCAGGTTGACGGCGACGCTCACCCGGCCATCGGGACCGGCCGGGTCGTCCCGGAGCGCCAGCATGGTCGCGAGGTGTCCACCGGCGGACATTCCGAGCGATGCGATGCGATCGGGATCGATGCGGAACGCCGCGGCGTTGGCTCGGATGTATCGGAGGGCGTGCTGCACGTCCTCGATCTGCGCGGGCCACGTTCCGCCGGGCCTGCCGGCGAGGCGGTAGTTGACCGAGACCACCACATATCCGAAAGGGCAGAGCTCCCCGGCGAACTGCCGTCCCCAGGCCTTGTCACCACCTCTCCAGGCGCCGCCGTGAATGACGAGGACGGCGGGACGCCCGGTTCGCACACTGTCCGCCGTCGGCTCGTACAGGTCGAACGTGCCGTGATGGCCGATCGTCGAATCGTAGCTCACTCCCTCCCTGACCTCGAACGGCGCGCTGCATCCGGTCACGGCAGCGAGCCACAGGACCCATGCGGGCCTACGAATCGAGGTCATCCGCCACCGCGTCGCGAAACCGCCGTTCGGAGCGATCGAGAAACGCGCGATACCCTTCGGGATCGATGAATGGATCGACGGAGTCACGGGCCGCCGCCCGCTCGCTGCGCTTCCGGTCAAGATCGAAGAAGCTGCCGTGCGAGCCGAGAAAGATGTCCACGGGCAGGCTCCGGAGCGTGCGAAAGCTGCGTTCGAAGTCCGCGCGGATTCCGGGATGGGCATCGTCCTCGCCGAAATCCATGAAGGGCAGCAGTGAGAGGCTGCAGATGCTGACCGCGCGCAGCTCGCGGTCACCGTGCCGGACCGGGAACGACCACGATGTGCAGCCGGGCGTGTGGCCTGCCGTGACGTGCGCCGTGAGCTCGATCGGCCCGACGCGAATGGTGTCGCCGTCCGCGAAGCGGTGGTCCACACGTGCGGGCGGAAACCGGCCAAGACCGAGCCACCGGAATGGACCGAAGCTGGCGTCACCGACGCCGCCTGCGCTGATCAGCGCCGCGTCCCCCTCGCTGGCCCAGAGCCGGGCACCCGAAGCGTCCTGCAGCGAGCGCAGGCCGCCCGCGTGATCGAAGTGCGCGTGAGAGTTGAGCAGGACCGCGACGTCGCGGATGTCGAACCCGAGGCGCGTGATACTCCCGATGATCAGCGGCGCGGTCTCGGGATACCCACCGTCGATCAGCACGTGCCCCTCCGGCCCGGTGAGCAGAAACGCCGTGACACCCGTGGATCCGACGTAATACAGGTTGCCGGCGATCCGGAACGGCTCGTCCGGGATCGAGCGGTTCCGCCCGATCGCCGCGTTCCACTGGTATCCGAGAAACACCAGGAGCATGATCCCGGCAGCGAGCAGGATCATCCACTTCCGGCGCCACCACGCCGGGGCGCGCCGCGGTGCGTCGTGTCCGGAGGCCACTACTCCGCTCGCCGGACCTGCATGCCGACGATCGACCCGTCGTTCTTCATGCCGATGAGGAGCCGCACGGGCGTTGCCCCGGCGCCGGCGTACCGGGAGACGCGAAAGTACAGCCGGTCGGCGAGCATGCCCGGTCGTGGCAACTCCACCGCTTCACGAATGACCCCTACCTCGCTGCCGAGGCTGTCGAGGACTGACTCTGTCCAGCTGCCGAACTCGGCGACCGAGGCGAACCGTGCCCTCGCTTCCGGAGTCAGGTTCGACCAGACCTGGTCATGGTCGCGGGCCTGCAGGAGCTCGAAATAGCGCCGTCCGAGCTCGATCACGCGCGCATCGCTCGGGATTTCGGGCCCCGGGGCGGCTGCGCCCTCACTGACCGACGGCTGAGATCGCTGCGGCACAGGTGTGACGCCGGGAGCTGCGGCCGGGGACGGATTTCCCGCGCACGCAAACAGAAGCAGCATGGCGGCGAGCGACGCAATCTGGTTCGACTTGGGCATGCTGGCGCCGGGTTCGGGTTGGTGGGGCGTCTCGCCGCCCCGAAGTCACAAAGTCCTTCGTCTCACAAAGTAGATTGGCGGCGGACTCGCGTCAACCGGCAGGCGGGCTCAGGTCGATGCAGTGGTGGAAAGTGACGATGCCGCCGGGGTCCGGCTTTTCGCTGGACCCCGGCGGCCCGTATCAGAACGGCAGGTCGTCGTCCTCGGCGTCGAGGGCGTCGGGGGCTTCGTCGAACGACTTGTCTCCCTTGACCGGGCCGGATCCAGCGCTCGCGCCGGCCGGCACCTTGGAGAAGGTTTCCGAGCCTTCGCCCCGGCCGGAGAGAAGGATCAGCTCGCGTGCGTTGATCTCGGTGGTGTAGCGCGTCTGTCCTTCACGGTCCTGCCAGGAGCGATACTCGATGGCGCCTTCGACGTACACCTTGTCCCCCTTCTTGCAATAGCGCTCGACGATGTCCGCGAGCTTCGCGCCCTTGTTGCTGTTCCAGAGGACGACGCGGTGCCATTCCGTCTTTTCCTGCTTTTCCCCGTTCTGCCCGGTCCACTGGCGGCTCGTGGCCAGCGAGATCGTCGCGACGCGCGATCCGTTCGTGGTGCTACGGACCTCGGGATCGGCACCGAGATTGCCGATGAGGGTGGCTTTGTTCAGGCTGCGGCTCACAAGGACCTCCAGGGTTCGAAATCACAGGGCACGACTGGGAACCCGGAGAGAGTAGCTCCCGGGCGTCTTTCATCTTCACCAAAACTACGCCGCCGTCATCCGTTTCGCTCGGCGGAGCCGACCCGGGAGCGGAGCACGAGCGCATCTTCCCTCGGGTTGCGGTAATACCCGGACCGCTGGCCGACGGGGCGGAACCCGGCGCCGAGATACAGCGCCTGCGCGCCGACGTTCGACTCGCGCACCTCGAGGAAGACCTCCTCGACCCCGCGTGCGGCCAGCTCGTCGAGTCCACCGTCGAGCAGCTGGCGCGCAACGCGCCGCCGGCGCCACTCCGGTGATACGGCCAGGTTCAGGATCTCCCCGCTGCCGAGAATCGCACGCCCGATGAGGTAGCCGGCGATTTCCCCTCGGCATTCGGCGACGAGCCCGAAGGAATGAGGTGACGTGAGCGCTTCCCGGAAACTCTCGCCGCTCCACGGATCGCTGAAGCAGCGCCGTTCCAGCGCGGCGAGCACCTGCGCATCAGCCGGCCAGGCCGGGCGCACTCGACAGGGGTCGTCCATGACTCCGTTCCCATTGCGCCTGTGCTTCGGAGGGCCGGCCGTAGACCGGCTCCCACCCGCGCACGTCGTTGACCGGCACTGAGCCACCCGCGAGCGCCGTGAGCGCGATCAGCTCGCGCGCATCCGCCGGGGCCGCCGAGGCGTCGATCGCCCCGAGCGGCGCGAGCGAAGCCAGCGCCCCGATGGGCACCACCACCGGTGCGACGATCGTCTCCACCGACTGCACATCGAAGCGGTAGACCGCCGCATAGACGTCACCGCGGAGCGCATTGCTGGTCACCAGCACCGGCAGGTCGCGTCCCGCCGCGGCGGATCTGGCCCGCGCCATCAGTGACGGGGTCGTGAGGACCGGAAGGCCGCGCGTATCGGCCAGCGCCTTCGCGATACTCGCTCCCACGCGAAGTCCGGTGAAGCTCCCGGGCCCATCGGCCACCACGACGCCGCGGAGGTCGTCGAGCGTGAGCTCCAGGGCGTCGAGCAGCCGGCGTACGATGGGGAGGGCGGCCGCCGCATGCTTCCGGGCGCCGTCGAGATGCTCCTCGCGCGCGGCCTCGCGCGTCCGGCCGATCGCCACTGAGGCGCGGTCGGTGGCGGTATCGAGCGCAAGCCAGCTCACGTCGCCTCGAGCTCCCGGCGCTCCGGATCCTCCACATGCTGCAGCCGGAAGCGGTGCGTCGCCGGCGGGATCCACGCGCCGCCACGCTCGGGCCACTCGACGAGGAGGGCATCAGCGGCCCCGAGCGCTTCCCAGTCGAAGTCGGACGCGTCGTCCGGCGACCGCAGCCGGTAGCAGTCGACGTGATAGACCGGGCCCCGCCTTCCCTCGTAGTGATGCACGAGCGTATAAGTGGGACTCGAGGCGACGTCGCTGCCGCCGAGACCGCGCACGATCGCGCGCGCAAACGTCGTCTTGCCCGCGCCGAGCTCGCCCTCGAGGAGGATGACCGCCCCCGGGGCGAGGGCGCGCCCGACGCGCTCCCCTTCTGCGACGAGCTCTTCCTCGGTGACGAGCCGGCGGAGCACCGTCGCACCGTCAGGCATGGCGCCGCGCCCGCCCCCGCTGCACTTCCGGCGCGCTCATGGCCCTCAGCTCGTTGAGCTCGTCGCGGAGCATCGCGGCGCGCTCGAACTCGAGGTTGGCTGCCGCCTCCTTCATCTTGCGCTCGAGCTTGACGATGTACGCCGCGCGCGCCGCCGGGTCGTGCAGGTCCACGACTTCCTGTGGCCGGGACGACTTCGGCTGCGGCCGCTCCGTGCGCGCATCCGCGACGTGCGTCGACAGGCGGACCTCCTCGAGCGACTTCACGATCGACTGCGGCGTGATTCCGTGGGCCTCGTTGTGCGCCTTCTGCAGGCTCCGGCGGCGGTCCATCTCCGCGATGGCGCGCTCCATCGACCCGGTCATCCGGTCGGCGTAGAGAATCGCCCGGCCGTTGACGTGCCGTGCCGCGCGCCCGATCGTCTGCACCAGCGAGCGGTCACTCCGGAGGAAGCCTTCCTGGTCGGCATCGAGGATCGCCACGAGGGAGACCTCGGGGAGATCCAGCCCCTCGCGGAGGAGGTTGATGCCCACGAGCACGTCGAAGTCGCCGAGCCGGAGGCCGCGGAGAATCTCCATCCGCTCGATCGCGTCGATGTCGGAATGCAGGTACCGCACCCGCACCCCGGCCTGCTGGAGGTAGTCCGTCAGGTCCTCGGCCATCCGCTTGGTGAGCGTCGTGACGAGCACGCGCTCGCCCTTGCGCTCGCGCTCCCGGATCTCCGCGAGGAGGTCGTCGACCTGCCCCCGCACGGGGCGGATGTCCACCTCGGGGTCGATGAGACCGGTGGGCCGGATGATCTGCTCCACGATCGCGCCTTCCGACAGCTTGAGCTCGAACTCTCCAGGTGTGGCGGAGACCGCGATCATCTGCGGCACGAGCGTCATGAACTCGTCGAAGGTGAGCGGCCGGTTGTCGAGCGCCGAAGGAAGGCGGAAGCCGTACTCCACCAGCGTCAGCTTGCGCGCACGGTCGCCATTGAACATGCCGCCGATCTGCGGCAGCGTCACATGCGACTCGTCCACCACCACGAGGAAATCGGCCGGGAAATAGTCGAAGAGGCACGCCGGCCGCTCCCCTTCCCTGCGCCCCGTGAGGTGGCGCGAGTAATTCTCGATGCCGGCGCAGGTGCCGACTTCCAGCAGCATCTCGATGTCGAAATGCGTGCGGGACTCGAGCCGCTGCGCCTCGAGCAGCTTCCCGGCCGCCCGGAGCTCGGCGAGGCGCGCCGCCAGCTCCTCGCGGATGACCCGGACGGCACGCTCGATCGTGGGGCGCTGCGTGACGAAGTGCTTGGCCGGATAGACGACGCACTTGTCGAGTGTCTGGATCGTCTCGCCGGTGAGCGGGTGGATCTTGCTGATCCGCTCGACCTCGTCACCCCAGAGCTCGATGCGGATGGCCTGCTCGGCATAGGCCGGAAAGATCTCGATCGAATCGCCACGGACCCGGAACGATCCCTGCTCGAAGGCCACGTCGTTCCGTCCGTACTGGATGCGCACGAGGTCGGCGAGGATCGCATCACGGCCGCGCTGCTCCCCGCGCTGGACCTCGACCATGAGCTTGCGGTATTCCACGGGATCGCCAAGGCCGTAGATGGCGCTCACGGTGGCGACGATGACGACGTCCTCGCGCTCCATCAGGCTCGACGTGGCGCGCAGGCGCAGGCTCTCGATGTCCTGGTTGATCGAGGCGTCCTTCTCGATATAGACGTCGGTCGAGGGGACGTAGGCCTCCGGCTGGTAGTAGTCGTAGTACGAGACGAAGTACTCGACGGCATTCTTCGGCAGGAACTGCCGGAGCTCGCCGTAGAGTTGGGCGGCGAGCGTCTTGTTGTGCGAGAGCACGAGCGTCGGCTTGCCGTACGCCGCGATCACGTTGGCCAGCGTCATCGTCTTGCCCGAGCCGGTGACGCCGAGGAGCGTCTGATACCGATCGCCGCGCTGAAGCCCTGCCGTGAGATCGGCGATGGCCCGGGGCTGGTCGCCGGCAGGCTGGAACGGTGCGAGCACTTCGAAGGCGGGGCTTGGCATCGGACGCAATATACCGCCTTCGGGGCTTCTTCGGGAGTCGCTGCGCGCCGTCCCGGGCAGCTCTCGCCGAATGCGGCGGAACGATGGCTGGCGCGTTCCGGCGGTGCCGACGAGGAAGGGCGGAGTCCTACCTTGGCGGCATGACCACACGAGCTCACCTGGCCTCGGCGGCCAGCACGGCGCATGCACTTGCGCTGGAGATCTATCGCTTCACAGCCCGGTGGCCCGAATGCGAGCGGGAAGGGCTCACGCTGGACATTCGCCGCGCGGGTCGCGAGTTGTCGTCGTGCCTCAACGAGGCAAGCCCCGGCCTGACCGGACGAACCCGTCGCCGGACCATCGATCAGGCACGCGGCAGACACGCGCGGCTTCGCTATCTCGTTCGCGTCGCCACGGACCTGGGATATCGCAAACTCTCATCGAGCAGCAGGGTCGACGACATGATCGACCAGCTCGACGTCGACCTCGATGTCCTCACGTGGGTGGCGCATTCCGAGCGCGACCTGACCGATGCAAGGCCGCGTCCGGGCCCGCCGATGCAACGGGACGGCCGCTCGGCACGAGGTGCCGTGCGGCGCGGATCCGGCGCTATCGCCGAGCGGGCGGGTCGCATCGAGCGGCGGCAGCGCGGATCTCCATGAGCACCGCCCGGAGTGCCGGGGCAAGACGCCGTTCCGCCAGGGCCCATACTCCGTCCGGCCCCGCCAGGACGAGTCGACGGAGGGCACCCTCCGACTCCGCCTCTTCCGCGGCGAGCCAGAGCGCGGTGGGCAGCGCGCCCCATTTCTCCGCGAACGGCCCCGTGGAAAGATCGGAGGCGAGCCGCACTCCCCCTGCCGGGGATGCGCAGGCGAGCGCCGCGAGCCGGACTACAAGCCGCGGCTCGAGTCGCTCGAGCGCGGCCTTCGCGTGCGAGGTCAACGAGCCGTCGGGCGCGCGCCAGCGCGGTGAGAGCGAGTAGTAGTTGCCGAGTCCCTCCGACCACATATCCATGATCGCCAGGTCCAGCGGGCGGGCGCCCGGAGCAGGAAGGCGCGCCAGCCAGGCCTTCTGCAGCAGATGCACGTACTCGTGCCGGAAGAACCGGTCGATGCGCGCGAGGTTCTCGGGCTCGTCGGGGTCGCCATAACTCGCGTTCAGCGCAGCCAGGTCGAAGCCGATCGTCGTGCCGTCGTGAACGAACGCGTCCTCCCCGCCCCGATTCCCCAGCACCACCAGCGCCAGGTCGGGAGCGCGCACGGGCGCGTAGGTCTCCGCAAGGCCGGCGATCTCATGCTCCCATGACTCGCTCCGCGCGCGAATCAGCGCCTCCCAGCGACGCTCACGGTCGCCGAGTGGCCTGGCGAGATGGGCGAGCGCCTGGTAGGACGAATCCGGCAGGCGCTGGCGCAGCATTGCGAGCCAGCGCCTGCCGGCGAGGCCTTCGACGGTGACGTCGGTGATGACTCGAATGCGCCCGGCCTCCTGCGCATCGACTGCCGGCACGAAAACAAAAGCGGCGATGGCCAGCATGACGCCCGATGCGCGATGCATGGAGCACTCCTTCGGGTGGTGAAGGCTCGATCTGATACAGGAGCGGATTCGGACCACGGAAGGCGACGCGGTAGGCAAAGATCACTGCGGACGGCCTGCACGGACCTGGTTCAGCGGCCCCCTCCGGCAGCGAGCAGGCGCTTCCACTGCGCCGGCGACACCGGGACGACCGAGAGGCGGGCGTGACGTACGAGACCGAGCGCGGCGAACGCCCGGTCGGCCTTGATTTCCGCGAGCGGAATCGGGCGTTTCAGGATCTGGTCCGGAACGAGATCGACCACGACCAGCTTGTCGCCCGCCGCCTTCGGATCGGGATAGGGGTCGCTCGCGATCCGCGCGATTCCGACGATCGCCTTTTCGGCGCCGGTATGATAGAACAAGGCGCGGTCGCCCTGCTTCATCGATCGCACGTGGATGAGCGCCTGGGCATTCCGGATCCCGTCCCAGACGGTCCGTCCGTCGCGCTCGAGATCGGCGTACGAGTAGGTGGATGGCTCCGACTTGAGGATCCAATACCCCGGCATCAGGTGACGCCCGGGCTCGACGGCGCCTCCCGCCGTTCGATCTCGGTCACGCCCTTCACCCGGCGTACCGCCTTCAGGACCTTGGCCAGGTGCGTCAGGTTGTCCACCTCGACGAAGATGTTGCCGAACACCGTGCCATCCTTCGTGTGGATGTCCGCCGACCGGATGTTCGTGCCGCTCTGGCTGATCGCCTGCATGATGTCCGCGTAGAGTCCACGGCGGTCCTCCCCCGAGAGGATCAGCCGCACCGCGAACGACTCGCCAGCCGTCTCCTGCCAGTCGATGTCCACCCGGCGCTCCGATGCGGACAGCGTCAGGAGGTTCGGACAATCGGCGCGATGAATCGAGATGCCCCGCCCCTGCGTGACGTAGCCGACGACCTTGTCCCCGGGCACGGGCTGGCAGCACTGGGCATAGCGCACCATCAGCCCGTCGGCGCCCTGGACCTTGATGCCGCGCCCGAGCCGGATGCGGTCGATGACGCGCCCGAAGACCGTGGGCTTCGGCTCGCTCAGCTCATCGGACGGGAGGTCGGGGTACAGGGCACGAATCACCTGCCCGATCGCGACGTCCCCGCGGCCGACCGCAACCTCGAGCCCCTTGCCATCCGCGAGGGAGAGTGTCGCGGCTGCGCGGGTGAGCCGCGCCTCGTCGGGCATGTCGAGCCGCCGCCGCCGGACTTCGCGCGCGAGGATCTCGCGGCCCAGCCCCAGGCTGATCGTTTCCTCCTCATGCCGCACCCACTGCTTGATCTTCTGGCGGGCCCGGCCCGTATGCACGTGGGCCAGCCAGTCGCGGCTCGGTCGCGCGGACGCACCGGTGAGGATCTCGATCGTATCGCCGTTCTTGAGCTCGCGATGCAGCGGTGCGATGCGGCCGTTGATCTTCGCGCCCTGGCACTTGAGGCCGACCTCGGTGTGCACCATGAACGCGAAGTCGATGGGCGTCGCGCCCTTCGGCAGCCGCTTCACGTCTCCCTGCGGCGTGAAGACGAAGATCTCGTCCTGATAGAGATTGATCTTCAGGAACTCGAGGAACTCTTCCGGGCTGTGCGTATCCTGCTGCAGCTCGAGCAGCTGGCGGAACCAGCCCAGCTGCTGGTCGAGCTCGTCGGCGGGGTGCTCGTCCTTGTACACCCAGTGCGCGGCAATGCCGTACTCCGCGGTGCGGTGCATCTCGAGCGTGCGGATCTGCACCTCGAAGAGCTGACCGCCCGGGCCGAAGATCGTGGTATGCAGCGACTGGTACGCGTTCGACTTGGGGCTCGCGATGTAGTCCTTGATCCGTTCCTGCAGCGGCGTCCAGTTGTGATGGATGATGCCGAGCACGTGGTAGCAGTCCGGCACCGAGCGCACGAGGACCCGCACCGCCATCAGGTCGTAGATCTCGTCGAACGCCTTGCCGCGCTTCCGCATCTTCTGGTAGATGGACCAGAGGTGCTTCGGCCGGCCGGTGATCTCGAACCATTCGATGCCCGCCCGCCGCAGCTCTTCCTCGAGGGGCCCGCGCAGCCGCGTGATCAGCTGCTCGCGCGCGGCGCGCTTCGCGGCCACCTGCTGGACCAGCTCCCGGTACTCCTCCGGCTCGAGGAACTTGAAGGCCAGGTCCTCGAGCTCCGCCTTCATGCCGGCCATGCCGAAGCGGTGCGCGAGAGGCGCATAGATCTCGCGCGTCTCCAGCGCGATGCGCGAGCGGCGATCGGGCGGCAGGTGCTCGAGCGTGCGCATGTTGTGCAGGCGATCGCCGAGCTTGATGATGATGACGCGCGCGTCCCGCGCGATCGAGAGGAGGAGCTTCCGGTAGTTCTCGACCTGCTCCTCCGCCGACGAGCGGAAGGTCAGGTGCGCGATCTTGGTCAGCCCATCCACGATGCCGGCCACTTCGGAGCCGAACTCGCGCTCGATGTCGGCGGTGGTGACGTCCGAATCCTCGACGACGTCATGCAGCAGGGCCGCCACGATCGACGTACTGTCGAGCAGCTGCTCCGCCAGGATCTGCGCCACCGCGATGCTGTGCGAGACGAAATCCTCCCCCGACATCCGTTTCTGACCGCGGTGCGCGGATGCGCTGAACGCCAGGGCCCGCTCGATCAGGTCGAGATCGAGCCGATCCGCGTGGCGCGCGAGTGCGACCCGGAAATTCGCCGGGTCGGCTGCGGCGGGGCCGGAGGCCGCGGGGGTCCTGGTCAGGGGCATCTGCACCCCGTAGGATGCCGCCCCGCCCGGACGCCGTCAACTGCCGACGGGGCCGTGGCTTCCGCTACAGCAGGCCGGTCGCGGCGAAGCTGGTGAAGCGATCCCCGGCGATGATGACGTGGTCGTACACGGGAAGGTCGAGCAGCTGCCCGGCGGCTACGAGCTGACGCGTGACGGCGCGGTCCTCGGCCGAGGGCGTCGGATCGCCGCTCGGATGGTTGTGCACCACGATGATGCCCGCGGCCGCCTCCGCGATGGCCGGACGGAAAACCTCGCGGGGATGCACGAGCGAGCTGTTGAGCAGCCCCCGGGTCACGAGCACCTCGCGCAGGACGCGACTCTGGCTGTCGAGGGCCAGGAGGTGGAACTCCTCGACCTGCAGGTCCCTGAGGCGGGCGGAGAAGCGGCGAACGATGTCCTCCGGCTCACGAATCCGGGGAGCTGACGGCCGGGGCTCGAGCGCCAGTCGCGTGCCGATCTCGAAGGCCGCGACGAGGCGTGCAGCCTTCGTCGGCCCGATGCCGGGCGAACGGAGGAATTCCCCGTGGGGCCGGGAGGCGAGCCGGCGGAGCGACCCCTCCTGCGCATCGAGCAGCTGGCCGGCGAGCACACCCACTGCGACATCCTTGTTCCCCGTCCCGAGGAGGATGGCCAGCAACTCCCGCGCAGTGAGCGCCGCGGGCCCGAGCGCCCAGAGGCGCTCGCGAGGGAGCTCCGGAATCTCATCGTCCGCCATGCGAGATGATACCGGGCGAACTCCCCGGGGCCGGTCCGGAATGCAGGCTCGGGGTTACCGGACAACGCGAGACCGGATCGTGCGCCACCGAGCGCGATCTCGCGGCGCATTCACGCGCCTTTCACGCTGACGTCGTACCGTTCGTCCCTCGAAGCACATCATGGGTTCGCGCATTCGTGTCGCCTGCGAAGCGCCGTGCATTCCTCCCCTCCGTCTGCATTCCCGGATCACGCCAGGTGATCTCCGGCGGGCCCCGTCTCACAGGCGAATTCGACGAGGTTCACGCAGGGCGAGGATTCTCGCCTTCGGCGTCCGTTTCACTTCCGAAACCTCTCGGAGACTCCACATGTGCATCGTCACCTGCCGGGCTGGATCAGGTGGACTCGCGCGCGGATTCCTCGCCGCAGCCGGTGTGGCAACCGCCCGGCGCCGGCTTCACCACTGCGTCGCTTCGGTCGCCGGTGCCATGCTGATCGCGTGCGGCTCCGATCCGGGCGAGCCCGGCGATTCGGGGCTTGCCCTGTCGACGACGACTCACGATTTCGGCTCGATGGCCGTCGGCGGGCAGAGTCCCGTGCTCACCATCACCGTGTCAAACACCGGCACCACGCGTACGGGCGCGCTCTCGGTCGCGTTCGCCGGACCGACGTCCGCCGATTTTGCGCTCGCGAGAGACGACTGCTCCGGCCTGCAGCTGTCGGGCGGGGCGACCTGCGTGATCGAGGTCGAGGTGGTTCCAAGTCAGCTCGGACTCCGCCAGGCCACGCTCACGGTGAGCGAGCCCGGAGGCGAGCGGGTAACGGCCACGCTGAGCGGCACCGGCTCGACTTCCGGGCTCAGTCTCTCTCCGACCGTCGTGACGTTCGGTGAGACGGGAATCGGGCAGAACGGGGGCACGAAGACCCTCGTCGTTCGGAACACCGCGTTTCTGGCCACCGGAGCGATCACGGTCGCCATGTCCGGCGGTGGGGCGGCCGCGTTCACGATCACCCGGGACATCTGCAGCACGACCTCGCTCGAACGCGGGGCAAGCTGCGCGATCGACGTGCGGTTCGTTCCGGCGACGGGAGGATCCCATTCGGCAACGCTCACCGTCGCCGGTGTCACCGCCCCGGGCCGCAGCGTCCAGCTGCTCGGCCTCGCCGCCGAGGCGACGACGCTCACTGCCACTCCGGGAAGCTATTCGTTCCCTGCACAGGAAGTCGGCTTCTCCGGCTCCGAAGTCACGTTCGTCATCGCCAACACCGGAACGCGGCCGACCGGCGCGCTCGTCGTGGAGGTGGCCGGTGCGAACCGCAGTGACTTCCAGGTCGCCGTGATCGGATGCTATCCGACGCTGGCGGCGGGTGCGACCTGCTCCGTCGGAGTGACCTTCGCCCCGTCGGTGGCCGGGATGCGCGCGGCGTCGGTAACCCTCTCGGACCCGATCGGAAGCAACGTCACCATCAATGTGACGGGCGAAGCGCTACCGGCGCCCCCACCGCCGACGGTGCTCACCCTGAACCCGCGTGGATCGTTCGCCTTCCCGCCGACGCTCATCGGCGCGCCCGTGACGCAGGTGGTGACCGTGACGAACCCTGCGTCCGTCGCGACCGGGCCCTTGAGCACCAGTGTCCTCGCCTGCGACGACTATTACTACTGGGGCTGCTACCCATCTCCGGGCTTCAGCCTTTGGACCGATACCTGCGATAACGTCTCCCTCCCGGCCGGTGGCAGCTGTACGGTTGCCATCACGTTCACGCCCAGCTTCGTCGGAATCGAAACCGCGCAATTCGACGTCTCTGCCCCGGGCTTCACCGCCACGTTGGGCCTGTCCGGCACCGGGACTGGCCTGCACCCGAGCCTCGGCGAGGTGACCTTCCCGCCGACGGTCGTCGGGTCGACGAGCGCGTCGCAGACCGTCGTCATCACCAACAACGGCCCGGGTCCCACCGGAACGCTCGCGAGCGAGATATCGGGATTCGTCTTCGAGATCGTGAGCAATACATGCGCCGGCGCGTCGCTGCCGGCCGGCGGGTTCTGCACCATCGCAGTGCGTTTCAAGCCGACCGCAACCGGTGGCAGGTATGGCTCGCTCGGCGTCACTGCCACGCCCGGCGGGACCATTCACGTTCAGGTATTCGGAGTCGGGCTCTGATGCGCTGGGCTCGCCCGGTGCTGGTCGTCGTGCTCGGCGGCTGCGGACCCGACGATCACTCCGGTCCGTCGGATCCGCCGCCGACGATCACGGCCGCTGCCGCCGCCGCCACTGCAGGGAACGCGATCGCTGCGCTCGTCGCGCTGACCACGGCCGATGGCGACTCGGCCCGGATCGAGATCGCCGAAACGGGTGGCCCGACCGAGCGCACGCCCTACCAGGCGATCCGGCCCGGCGCGGACACGATCGTCGCACTCGGGCTTCGGCCGGCGACGTCGTACGTGCTCACGGTGGAGGTCTCGGGGCCCGGCGGGTCCACCCGCTCTTCGGCGCTACCGTTCCACACGGGTCCCCTTCCGCCGGCACTCGCCTCGCTCCGCCTCACGGCGACCGGAACGCCATCCGCAGGATACACGATGATCGTTCCCGTCTTCTTTGGTGGGGATACCGCGGCGTACCTCCTGGTCTTCGACGAGGCGGGGACGCTCCGCTGGTACCATACTGTGCGCGGCCAGGGCGGAGCGGTCGAGGCGAAGCAGCAGCCGAACGGCAATTTCTCGCTCTACGTCGGCCGGTCGTTTGGGTGGCAGCCGGCCGAGGGACGCTTCCTGGAAATCCGGCCGGATGGCGAGGTCGTCCGCACGCATGCCGCCGCGGCTCCGTACTACACCGACCCGCACGACCTCCTGCTGAGCGGCGCCGGGGAGGCGGTCGATGCAGTCCACCTTCTCGGCTACGAGATCCGCGAGTATGACGCGGCGGACCCGGCCGGCGGTGGGCGCACGTCGCTCGCCATCCATCGCATCCTCCGGCAGACACCCTCCGGCCAGCGGCTCTTCGAATGGAACGCGGGCGAGCACTTCGCCCCCGTGGATTGGCCGCCGGCCAGCACGCCGTTCGACCTCGTCCATCCGAGCTCGCTGACGATCGCGCATGACGGCAACTACATCGTGTCGCTTCAGGCGATGAACGAGATCGACAAGATCGACGCGCAGACCGGCGAAATGCTCTGGCGCTTCGGCGGCCGCCACAGCGATTTCGTCGTCGATGGCGATCCGCTGGGCGGCTTCCAGGGCCAGCACAGCGTGCGGGAGCTGAGCAACGGCAACCTGCTGCTCTTCGACAACCGCGCCGGAGCCGATCCGCTCGCGTCCCGCGCCGTGGAATACCGGCTCCACCACGAGACGGGAACCGCACAGATGGTGTGGGAATTCCGGCCGGACCCCCCGATCACCAGCCGCATCATGGGCTCGGTGCAGCGTCTCGCGAATACGAAGACGCTCATGGGCTTCGGCGTGGCGGCGCGCATCCTGGAAGTCAGCGCCCAGTCGAGCGTGACGTGGGACGCTACTCTCACCTCGACCCTGAGCGCCGAACCGGTGCAGTTCTACCGTGCCGTGCGGATCGGCTCGCTCTATCGGTACGAAATACCGTAGCACTTCGTTGCCCTTCCACCCCCGCACCACAGAGGTCCTCATGCGAACCCGTTTCTGCACTTCGGCGCTCGTTGCCGCCCTGGCACTGAGCGCATGCCAGCCCGACGCGCCGACCAGCCCCGCAATCGCTGCGCCGGATCTTGCCGCAGTCAGTCGCTCGGAATCAGGCTCCAGTGTCGCGTGGAATGCGACGGCGCGCGGCCTGATTGCCGCGCGGGCCATCGCGGCACCGCATGTGCAGCTGCGTATCCTCACCTACCTCTCCGTCGCGCAGTACAACGCGATCGTCGCGGCCGAGGATGCGAAGGAGCGGGGGACCCATGCGTCGCCTCGGGCGGCGGCAGCTGCCGCGTCCGTGGTCGTCCTGTCGCACTTCTTCCCGCTCGACGCGTCGACGCTCGAGGATGATCTCGCGGCGCAGCTCGCAGGGCCGGTCTGGCCCGGCGACCGGCATCGGGACGTGACATCGGGCGAAGTGGTGGGGCGCGCCGTCGGTGCAGCCGTGGTGGCGTACGCGCAGGCGGATAACTTCAATCTGACCCCGGCGCCCGATCCGCTCGTGGGCGACCATGTCTGGCTCAGCTCGACCAATCCGGCCACGGCTCCGGTCAAGGCGCTCTGGGGGACGCGGCCCTTCGTGCTCGAGCGCCCCGACCAGTTCCGGCCCGATGCTCCACCGGAATTCGGCTCGCCGGCCTTCGAGACGGACCTCCAGGAAATCCGGGACCTTGCGGCGAACCGCACTCCGGAGCAGCTCGCCCAGGCGCAGTTCTATGCACCGCGGGCCGGCACATACATGAACGAGATCGCCGCCGAGCTCATCGTCTCGTATAACCGGAGCGAGCGCGAGGGGGCCCGGATTCTCGCCCTCGCGAACATGGCGGGATTCGATGCGATGATCGGCTGCTGGGACGCCAAGCTGACCTACTGGCTCATCCGCCCATGGGACGCAGACGCCAGCATCACGACTCCCATCGGGCGCCCGAACCACCCATCGTATCTGAGCGGGCACTCGTGCAATACCGCCTCCTTCGCCACCGTGCTCTCCGACGCGTTCCCGGCGGAAGCCGAGCGGCTCGAGGGAATCGTCGAAGCAGCCGGCCTCTCGCGCATGTACGCTGGCCTGCACTACCGCTTCGACTGCGAGGACGGCCAGGCACTCGGCCGCCAGGTGGCCGAGCTCGTGCTCGCGACCGCTCCCATGGGCCACGAGCCGATTCCGCTCGACTGAACCAGCACTGCATGAAATCCGCGATCGTGGTCACCCGACATCGATGGGAACCATGTCGGAATCCGGGCAGCGGATTGGCTACATGAACGAAGCGGCCTCTCGACAGTCGAGAGGCCGCTTCGCCATCCATGGACGCCTGTCCACCCAGGGGTGCCGCTCTACTTCCCCGCCCCGTGGCACTTCTTGTACTTCTTTCCCGACCCGCACGGACAGGGATCGTTCCGGCCGACTTCGGGAACCACTCCACTCGGCGCCCCGAGGCGTCCGAGCGAGCTGCTCACGGCCGCCGGCGCCCCTGCAGCCGGTGTAGCGGGCGGAGACGGGAGCGGCGGAGTCGGCGGCGAGCCCATGAAGAGATCGTCCGCTCCAGACGTCGGGGCCGGTGAGGGCGCCGGCGGGGGAGGTGGGGCCATCCGCCGGGGCGGCGAAGGCTCCGCCGTCACCTGGATCTTGAGGAAGCGTTCCGTGAACGTGGACTGGATGTCGCGCATCAGGTCCTCGAACATCTCGAACGCTTCCTTCTTGTATTCGATCAGCGGGTCCTTCTGTCCATAGGCCCGATACTGGATCGCGTTGCGCAGCTGGTCGAGGTCGTAGAGATGGTCCTTCCACTTCTCGTCCAGCACCGTCAGCATGACCTGCGAGAGCACCTGAGCCTCGACCTCGGGGATCCCGATCTGCCGGCCGAAATCCGCGAGGTACCGGACCTTCCGATCGAATGTCGCCTCGGCCTCCGCGAGCGCCGCACGGACGAGATCGTCCCGATCGGGCGTGGCGGCGGGATCGAGGAAGGCATCCACGTTCACCAGGTACTGCAGCGTAAGGGCATCCCGCAGGCCGCCGCGGTCGAACTCCTCCGGCCGCTCCGCCTCCGCCACGAACGTCTGGACCTGGCGTTCGACCGCGGCCTCGATCATCCGCCGGGCCTCGGCCTTGAGCTGCTCCCCCCGCTCGAGCGCGAAGAGCCGGAGCGAGTACACGACGTCGCGCTGCTGGTTGAGCACGTCGTCGTATTCGAGGGCGCGCTTCCGCTGCTGGAAATTCTGCAGCTCGACGCGCTTCTGCGCCTGTTCGATGGCGCTCGTCACCATACGCCCGGTGATGACTTCGCCTTCCTCGGGCGCGCTCTTGTCCATGAACGCGGCCATGCGGTCCGAGATGAAGAGCCGCATCAGGTCGTCTTCGAGCGAGAGGAAGAAGATCGACTGGCCGGGATCGCCCTGGCGGCCGGCGCGGCCGCGGAGCTGGCGATCGATCCGGCGCGACTCGTGCCGCTCGGTGCCGATGATCTGGAGGCCCGCTTCCTCCTGCGTGAGGTCGAGCTCCTTCCCCAGCTTGATGTCGGTGCCGCGGCCAGCCATGTTCGTCGCGATCGTGATCGCCCCCGGCTGCCCTGCCGCCGCCACGATCTCGGCTTCGCGCTGGTGGTACTTCGCGTTCAGCACCTCGTGCCGGAGTCCCCGCCGCTTGAGCTGCCGCGACAGCGTCTCCGAAATGTCCACGTTGACGGTGCCGATCAGCACCGGCAGCCCCAAACCGTGGAGCCGTTCGATCTCGTCGAGGATCGCGTCGTACTTCTCCTTGCGCGTCTTGTAGATGCGGTCCGGCTGGTCCTTCCTCCGCACCGGGCGATTGGTGGGAATCACGTTGACCTCGAGCCCGTAGATCTGGTAGAACTCGGTCTCCTCGGTCTCCGCGGTGCCCGTCATGCCGGCCAGCTTGTCGTACATCCGGAAGTAGTTCTGGATCGTGATCGTCGCGAAGGTCTGCGTCTCCCCCTTGACCTGCACGCCTTCCTTGGCCTCCACCGCCTGGTGCAGGCCGTCCGACCACCGCCGGCCTGCGAGCACACGGCCGGTGAACTCATCCACGATGAGCACCTGGCCGTCCTGCACGAGATAATCCACCTCGCGCTCGTACAGGGCGTGCGCCTGCAGGAGCTTGTGGATGATGTGCAGCTTCTCGCTCTTGTTCGCGTACTCCGCCTCGAGCTCCCGCCGCCGGGCCACGCGCTCTTCCGGGGACAGTGCGGGATCGTGCTCGAGCCGGTGGATCTCCTCCGAGATGTCCGGCACGAGAAAGAGCCCGGGGTCGTTCGGCGACATGGCCTCGGCCCCGCGGTCGGTCAGGTGGACCGAATGCCCCTTCTCGTCGAGCACGAAATACAGCACGTCCTCGAGATCGCGCATCCGCTGCTGCCGGGCCGGCAGCTTGCGGTCGGAAATGGCGTCGAGCTCCATCCGCTGCACGAGCTGCTTGACGCCGGTCTCGTTGAGCATCTTGAGCAGGCGCTTGTTCTTCGGCATCCCGAGGCGGGCCTGATAGAGCTTGAGCGCCGCATCGCTCCGCGTCTTGGGATCCTCGAGGAGCCGCTCCCCTTCGGCGAGGAGCGTGTTGACCACGCCGGTCTGCTTGCGGACGACGTCCGCCACCTGCCGGTTGAACTGCTGGTACTTGTCGTCCTCCGCGTGGCCGACGGGGCCGGAGATGATCAGCGGCGTCCGCGCCTCGTCGATGAGGATCGAGTCCACCTCGTCGATGATGGCGTAGACGTACTCGCGCTGCACCCGCTGGTCCAGCGTGAAGACCATGTTGTCGCGGAGGTAGTCGAAGCCGAACTCGTTGTTCGTGCCGTACGTGATGTCGGAGAGGTACGCCGCCCGGCGCTCGGCCGACGACGGCTGCGTGTCGTCGAGACAGGCGACCGTGAGGCCGAGATAGGTGTAGACGTGCCCCATCCACTGCGAGTCGCGGCGGGCGAGGTAGTTGTTGACGGTGACGAGGTGCGCACCGCGTCCCGTCAGGGCGTTGAGATAGAGCGGCAGGGTGGCCACGAGGGTCTTGCCCTCACCGGTGGCCATCTCGGCGATCCGGCCCTGGTGCAGGACGATGCCGCCGATGAGCTGGACGTCGTACGGCACCATGTCCCAGACGAGCTCCCGTCCGGTGACCATGACCGTCGTGCCGACGAGCCGGCGGCACGCCTCCCGTACGGTGGCGAACGCCTCGGGGAGCAGCTCGTCGAGCACGTCGGCGACCTGCTTCTTGTATGCCGCCTCGAGCTCCGCGAACCGGTCTTCCAGCGCGTCGCGCTCGACGGGGTCGGCGCAATCGTGCTTCGCGAGGCGCACCGATTCCAGCGCCTCGCGCGCCGCGCCGGTGCGCTCCGTGATGACCTCACGGAACTTCGCCGTCTGCCCCTTGAGGTCCTCCTCGGTGAGCCCGCCCAGCCGCTCCTCGTGCGCCTTGATCTGCGCCAGGATCGGCTGGAGACGCTTCACGTCACGCGCATGCCGCGTTCCGAGCACCGCGGTCATCAGCTTCTTGATCATCCTTCTCCATCCTGATAAAGGCCGTGCGTGGCGACGTACTCGGCCACGGCATCCGGCACCCAGTACCTGATCGACAGCGCCTGGCGCGCCCTGCGCCTGATCTCCGTCGCCGAGATCTCGATTGCGGGGACGTCGATCGTGCGCCACGCCCCGGGCAGCGCCACCGATGGCGCGCCGGCCCGGTCGAAGACCACGACGCGCGCGAGTTCCGCCACCGCCGAGGCCTCGCGCCACTTCGGAAAATCGGCGGCGGCGTCCGCGCCGATCAGCAGGGCCAGCTCCATGCCGGGCTCCCGCGCGCGGAGCGCGCGGAGCGTATCCACCGTATAGGAGGCCCCCTCCCGCTCGAGCTCGATGGTCTCGAGCCCAAAGCCCGGCGCACCTTCGATCGCCAGGCGGAGCATCGCAGTGCGGTGCTCCGCCGCCGCCGCGTGCCGCCCGATCTTGAACGGCTGCTCCCGCGCCGGCAGGAAGCGCACTTCCGCGAGGCCCAGCGTCTCGGCGGCAATCCGCGCCACGATCAGGTGGCCGTGATGGACCGGGTCGAACGAGCCGCCGAAGAGTCCGATCACCTACGACGCCTCGAGCGCTCCCGCCGGGCAGACCTCGTCCGCTTCCGGCGCATCCGGGTGGAAGCGCCGAAGGTACTCGCAGGTCTCGCGCACGTCCTCGAGATACCCGAGCTCCCGGTAGGCGCCGATCAGCCGGGCCAGCGCCTGCGGGGCGATCGACGACTGCGGATAGGTGGCCAGCAGGTCGCGGAGGTAGATGATCGCCGAGTCGTACGCCTTCAGCCGAAGGTAGTACCGTGCCGCCTTGAACGCCTTCTCCGCGAACCAGTCGTTGAGCTGCGCGATCTTCTCCCGGGCCGCCGGCGCCACGTCCGAATCGGGATAGCGGCTCAGCAGCTCCTGATAGGTCGCGAGCGCGGAATACCCGTACGTCGGGTCGAGCTCCGGACGACGCCAGAGCGCGGCGTGTGCATCTCCCACCCGCAGGAGCGCGCGCGGCGCGAGCGGGTGCGATGGCGTCTCGTCCGATACCCGGCGGAATTCCCGGGCGGCCTCGAGCCGGTTGTCGCGCGCGAAGGCCACCTCGCCGATCATCATGCGCGCTTCGATGACCCGGGCGTCGTTCACCGGCGCCTCGAGCACGAAGCGATCGAGCAGCGTGCGGGCCTCGTCCCAGTCTTCCGCGCGAAACCGCTCACCGGCCTGCGCCCAGAGCGAATCGAGGGCGGCAGGCGCGAGCGAGGTGGCCCCGGGCGCGCGCAGCGGTCCGGGCGGATCGCCGGGCGCATTGCCGCCGCAGGCCACCACGAAGAGCACCAATCCGAGCACACGAGCCTTCATTCGCCGTCCATGCGGGCACTGTCGCCCACGGTATCCGTGACCCCGAGCGCGCGGATGCGCCGGGCCGCTTCCCTGCCGATCGAGTCCCCCTCTTCCGCCCTGAGCGCGCGCTGCCAGACGATCGCGGCGGCGATCGGATCGCCCTGCGCGAGCCGGGCATCGCCCAGCGGCAGCAGCGCCCGCCGCCCGAGGGGCGATGCCGAATCCGCGGCGGCCAGGAGCAGCCAGCGCTCCGCGTCGATGGCGCGCTGTTCCGCGAGCGCCGCGACGCCGGCGCTGAAGGCGCAGGCGGCCAGCCGCTCGCGCGCGCCCGGTCGGGCCGGCGACTGGGCGTTGCGCCTCAGGAATCCGCGGTACGCTTCCGCCGCTCCGACGCAGTCCCCAGTGCCGTCGAGCGCCTCCGCATAGGCGAGAAGCAGCGCGTCGAAGGCGTCCGGATCCGGCGCCGCGGCGAGCGCAGCCGGGAGGAGCTGCACGGCCTCTGCCGGCGCCAGGCTCCCGCCGCGGAGGAGCGGCAGCGCGAGCCGACCGACCGGGCGCTCCGAGTCGAGCTCGCGGATGGCCAGCACTACGCGACGGAGCGCCGGCCGGTTCTCCATCCGGACGGCGAGCCGGCCCGTCCGATCGAGCCCCTCGAGCGCCTCGAGCCGCCTGGTGGGGTCTTCCGAGGCGAGCCGGGCGTACGCCGCCGCCGCGCTGTCGAGCAGCCCTGCCGCCATGGCCGCCGCACCCGCCTTGGCCCAGACAACGGCTCCCGCGTCGCCTGCAAAGCGCGCGTACCCGGCGTAGGCGTCGGCATACCGGCGTGCAGCATAGGCCGCGTCCGCCTCGCGCTCGCTTCCCTTTGCCTCGCACGCCAGGAGAAGGGCCAGCGCGAGCGCCCACCCACGCCTCACCCCGGGCGCCCCACCATGTTGAGGTACGCCGCGACCCGCGGATTGTCGGGTCGCCGCGCGAGTGTCGCGTTCCAGACCTCGCGGGCGCCCGCGGCATCGCCGGAGAGGTATCGGGCGAGTCCCAGCGCGGCGCCTGCGTCCACGAAGCCCGGACGCGCCTCGACGACGTGCTCGAGCTCTTCGCGCGCCTCGAGCGCATGGCCCGCCTCGATCAGGACGCGGGCCAGGCGGTACCGCAGGTCGTGGAACGTGGGTCCCAGCTCGAGCGCCCGCCGGTACTGCTCGATGGCCCGATCCAGCGCGCCGATCTCCGCGTAGGCCTGGCCGAGCTCGGCATGGCGGTTGGCGAGCTGCGCGGCCACCGGCGCAGGCAGGCCTCGCACGCTCCCGGTGTCGGCGAGCGCGGCCCGCCGGAAGGACTCGTCCGCCTCGTCGCGTCTCCCCATTTCGTTCAGGATGAGGCCGCGGTGGATCAGCGCTTCCAGGTAGCGCGGGTTGAGCTCGAGTGCGCGATCGAACTCCGCGAGCGCGCGGTCCATCCGGCCCAGCAGCGACAGTGACACGCCAAGCAGATGATGCGCATCGGCAAAGGCATGCCCGGTCGCCGCCACTTCTTCCAGCAGGTGGACGGCACCGTGATAGTCCTGGAGCACGAAGCGCTCGCGTGCGCGCGCCACGAGCTGGTCGGCGCTCGGCTGCAGCTGGCTCGACCGCTCGCCTGCGAGAAATCCACTCATCGCGGCCTCCCTCGCCCGATCCCGTAGTATTCGAAGCCGCTCGCCGCCATCCGGTCGGGATCGTACAGGTTGCGAGCGTCGATGATCAGAGGACGCCTGAGCGCGCCGCGCAGTCGCTTGAAGTCGGGGGTGCGGTACATGCGCCACTCCGTCACCACGACCAGCGCATCCGCCCCCTCCGCCGCGGCGTAGGGGGTCTCGACGTACGAGATCCGGTCGCCGAACGTCCGACGCGCGGACGAGACGGCCTCGGGATCGTGCGCACGGACCGCGGCACCCGCCGCAAGCAGCGATTCGACGAGCGGTACCGCGGGGCTGCTGCGGACGTCGTCGGTATCCGCCTTGAAGGCGAGCCCCCAGAGCCCGACCGTCGCGCCGCGCAGCGCGGGTCCGAGCGCTCGCTCGACCTTCCGGAAAAGGACGTGCCGCTGCGCCTCGTTCACCGCATGCACCGCGCGAAGGAGCTCGAGCTCGATTCCGTGATCCTGTGCCGCACGGAGAATCGCCTTCATGTCCTTCGGCAGGCAGGAGCCACCATACCCGGGGCCGGGATAGAGGAACTCGCGCCCGATCCGCCGGTCCGAGCCGATCCCGTTCCGCACATGGCTCACGTCCGCGCCGACCGCCTCGCAGAGCAGCGCGATCTGGTTCATGAAGGAGATCCGCGTGGCCAGCATGGCGTTGGCCGCGTACTTCGTCACCTCGGCGGACGCGACATCCATGAAGATGATCCGGTCCCCGCCGCGCAGGACGAACGGCGCGTAGAGCTCCGCCATCACGGATCGCACCTCGGGATCCTCGCTCCCGATGATCACTCGATCGGGCCGCATGAAGTCCTCGACGGCACCCCCCTGCTTCAGGAACTCTGGGTTGGCGCAGATGGAGAAGGGCACCGACGTCTCGCCGGCGATCGTCTCCCGGACCCGCTCGGCGGTCCCCACCGGCACGGTGGACTTCGTCACGATCAGCTTCGGCGACGTGAGATTCCGGCCGATCTCCCGGGCCACGGCCAGCACGTGCGAAAGGTCGGCCGACCCGTCCTCCGCCTCCGGGGTCCCGACCGCGATGAACACCACCGCGGCATGGTCCAGCGCCTCGCGTAGGGCCGTGGTGAAGACGAGCCGTCCATCCGCCTGGTTCCGACGCACCATCGGGGCGAGTCCCGGCTCGTGGATCGGCACCTCGCCCCGCAGGAGCCGCGCGATCTTCTCCTCGTCGCGGTCCATGCAGACGACGTCGTTCCCGGTCTCGGCAAAGCAGGCCGCCGCCACCAGCCCGACATACCCCGTGCCGATGACCGCGATGCGCACCGCTCAGCGCCGCCGGCGCAGCGCGTTCCGCGTGTCCACGACGAGCCGCGCGCGATCGCGAATCATCGCGTAGTCGATCGCGCTGTGGTCCGTCACGACGAGCACGCAGTCCGCTTCGGCCACCGCGTCGGGCGTGAGGTCGGCCGAGCGGTACTCGTGCCCGTCCTCGGTGAAGTGCTCGACGAAGGGATCGTGATAGCTCACGCGCGCGCCCTGCTGCTCCAGCAGGCGGATGATGTCGAGCGCGGGACTCTCGCGGATGTCGTCGATGTCCTTCTTGTACGCCACGCCCAGCACGAGCACGCGGGAGCCGCGCATCGACTTCGAGTGCCGGTTGAGCGCCTCGATCGCCTGGCGGACCCAGAAGAGCGGCATTTCCGAGTTCACTTCACCGGCGATGTCGATGAACCGGGTCTTGTAATTGAGCCCGCGCATCTTCCACGCGAGATAATGGGGATCGATCGGGATGCAGTGGCCACCGAGCCCCGGCCCGGGCGTGAATTTCATGAAGCCGAAGGGCTTGGTGGCCGCCGCGTCGATCACCTCCCAGACGTCCACGCCGAGCTTCTCGCAGACGATCGCCATCTCGTTGACGAGGCCGATGTTGACGCTGCGGAAGGTATTTTCCAGGAGCTTGACGAGCTCGGCCGCCTCGGTTGAGGAGACGGGCACGAGCGTGTCGATCGCCGGTGCATAGAGCGCGGAGCAGACCCGGCTGCACGCCTCGGTGATGCCGCCGACGACCTTCGGCGTGTTGCGGGTCTGGTAGACGGGGTTGCCCGGGTCCACCCGCTCGGGGCTGAAGGCGAGGAAGAAATCCTCGCCGACCTTGAGGCCGGTGCTCTCGAGTGCCGGCAGCATGATCTCGCGCGTCGTGCCCGGGTACGTGGTGCTCTCGAGGATGATCGCCTGGCCCCGGCGGAGCGTGGCGCGCACGGCCTCGGTCGCGGCCACGATGTAGCTCACATCCGGATCCTTGTACTTCGAGAGCGGGGTCGGCACGCAGATCGAGATCGCGTCCGGCTCCGCCAGGCGCGAGGGGTCGATCGTGGCTTCGAAGCGTCCCGCGGCGATCGCCTCCTGCAGGGCCGCGTCCGGCACGTCCTTGATGTGCGAGCGGCCGGCATTGAGGCCGTCCACCACGCGCTTCGACACGTCGTAGCCGAGGACGCGGTAGCCCGCACGCGCGAGCTCCACGGCCAGCGGCAGGCCCACGTACCCCAGCCCGATGATGCCGAAGAGCGCCTCGCGGCGCTCGGCCTTGTCGATCAGATCCCGGTCAACCGCCATGCGATCAGTACTCCAGAGGTAGTGCGACGCGCGTGCCGTCTCGCGCCGAGAGGTAGGTGGCGATGAGGATCTCGAGCGAGCGCAGCCCTTCGCGGCCGTCGGTCTCGGGAGTCGCTTCGCCACGAAGCGACTGGATCACGTTGTCGTAATACGCCGGATGACCGAAGCCATAGACCGAGGTCGTCTCGTAGCTCGCCTGCTCCACCAGCTCGTCGTCGGGATGCGGCTCCGCGAACTCCCAGTGATCGATGCGGTTGACGGCCACGCCGCCCACCCGCACCGTGCCGGTCTCGCCGAGGATCGTGATCGAGCCTTCGAGGTTCTTCGGGTAGGTGAGCATCGTGACGTTCATCGAGCCGAGGGCGCCGGTGCGCCACCGGATGCTCACGACCCCGGTGTCCTCGACCTCGATCCGCCGCGCGAGCGTCGCGGTGAAGGCCTGCACGCTCTCCACCGGCCCGATGAGCCAGTCGAGCAGGTCGACGTAGTGGCTGGCCTGGTTCATGAACGCGCCGCCGTCGAACTCCCAGGTGCCGCGCCACGCGGCGCTGTCGTAATACGCCTGGGGCCGGCTCCAGAAGACGTTGATGTTCACCATGAAGATCCGGCCGAACCGGCGCGCCTGCACCGCCCGCTTGAGCAGCTGCAGTGTCGCGTTCCGCCGGTTCTGTTTCACCACGAACAGCTGAACGCCGGCCCGGTCGCACGCCTCGACCATCTGGTTCCCGTCGCGCCAGGACGTGGCCATCGGCTTCTCGGTCATCACGTGCCTGCCCGCTTCCGCCACCATCACCGCCTGGTCCGCATGCAGGCCGCTCGGTGTCGCCAGGATCACGGCATCGGCATCCGTCCGCGCGAGCAGCTCCTCGAGCGATCCGAAGCCCGGCGCCCCCGTCCGCGTCATCGCGGCGTCGAGCGCGGCGCGGTCGATGTCGCACACGCCGACGAGCTCGGCCCGCTCGGCGTGCCGCTCGAGCGCATCGAAGTGGTTCGCCGAGATCCGGCCACACCCGACGAGCGCGAACCGGATCTTCCGGTCGGTGATGAACGGCTTCGTCACGAACATGAGCGGCTCCGCGAAGAGGGAGTCACGCGTAGAAATCCCGGATCGCGCCGGCGACGACCGCCTGCTGCGCCTCGCTCAGCTCGGGATAGACCGGCAGCGAAACGACCTCGGCCATCGCCCGCTCGGTCCGGGGCAGGCTGCCGTGGACATAGCCGAGATGGGAGAAGCAGGGCTGGAGGTGGAGACCCGTCGGATAGTAGACGGCACACCCGATGCCTCGGCCGCGCAGGTGCTCCACGAGTGCGTCGCGCCGTTCGGCGCGGATGGTGTACTGATGGAAAATGTGCTCGTTGGCCGGGTCGACGACTGGCGTCCGCACGGCGCCGATCGGCGCGAGGAGCTCATCGTACCGGGTCGCGGCGGCACGGCGCGCCGAGCTCCATGCGGCCAGGTGCCGGAGCTTGACGAGGAGCACCGCCGCCTGAATCGTATCGAGGCGGCTGTTGTACCCGACCTCGTCATGGTGGTATTGCTTGGCGCCACCGTGCAGGCGGAGCCGCGCGAGCCGCGCGGCGAGGGCCTCGTCCTGGGTGAGCATCATCCCCCCGTCACCCCAGCCGCCGAGGTTCTTGCTCGGGAAGAACGAGAGCGTCCCGACCGTGGCCAGCTCCCCGCACATGCGCCACTCACCGTCGATGCGCCGGCGGGCGCCGATCGCCTGGGCGCCATCCTCGACGAGGGCCAGCCCATGGCGCCGCGCGATCTCGAGAAGGCGCTCGATCGGAGCCATCTGGCCATACAGATCCACGGCGACGATCGCCTTCGTCCGGGGCGAGACCGCCGCTGCCACCGCATCGGGATCGAGGTTGAACGTGTCGGGATCGATATCGGCGAAGACCGGCGTGCCACCCGCATTATGAACGGCGCCCGCCGTGGCGAAGAACGTGAACGACGGCACGATGACTTCGTCGCCGGGGAGGAGTCCGAGCGTCCTGAGCGGCAGGAGCAGGGCATCGGTCCCGCTGGCACAGGCGATGGCATGGCGCACGTGGGAGAGGCCGGCAATGGCCTCCTCGAGCGCCGCCACTTCGTCCCCCATGATGAATGCCTGCCGCTCGACCACTGCGAGCACGGCGCCCACGACATCGTCCCGGATCGTTGCGTGCTGTGCCACCAGGTCCAGCAGGGGAACTTTCTGCGCCATCGGTCCTCATCAGGAAAACGCGCCCGCGCTACGGCCGCCGGCCGGCTCCGGGCGCGTTCCGGGACCCTGCGGCCCCGGTCATGAGTCTGCTAAAGCCTTGAAAATTACCGACCTCTGGAGGGTGGGTCAATCATGGCCAGGAGGCCGGAATCCTCCCGGTACCGGGCCTCGCAGGCCGGGCACCGCGCCTCGCCGCCCCTGACCTCCAGCCGCTCTCCGCACTGACACATCCACCCCACACGCCGGGCGGGAACGCCGACCATGAGGGCAAACGCGGGGACATCGGAGGTGACCACCGCCCCGGCGCCCACGAAGGCAAATTCGCCGAGGGTGACGCCGCAGACGATCGTGGCATTCGCCCCGATGGAGGTCCCGCGCCGGACCAGCGTCTGACGGTACTCCGACTTCCGCGAGACGTGGCTGCGGGGGTTCATCACGTTCGTGAAGACGCAGCTCGGCCCGCAGAACACGTCGTCTTCGAGGGTCACGCCTTCGTAGACGGAGACGTTGTTCTGGATCTTCACGTTGTTCCCGATCCGCACCCCGTTCATGACCACGACATTCTGGCCCAGCGAACAGTTGGAGCCGATCACCGCACCGGGCATCACGTGGCAGAAATGCCAGATCTTCGTGCCAGCGCCGATGGAGGCGCCGTCATCGACGTAGGACGAAGCATGGAGGTAGAAATCGGACATTGGCGTCGGGGTTGGGGGCGAGTCGCCGGGCGCTACCCGGCCCATTCGGCGCTCATCTCGCGCGCCATGGCGTGCCACTCCTGCAGCGATCGCACTTCCCCCGCGCGGCTCCGGAGCGCGATGATCGCGTCGCAGGCGGCGCTGGCGGCCGAAAGCGTCGTGGTGTACGGAACGCGGTGCTGGAGGGCGGCACGGCGAATGGCGTAATCGTCCTGCTGGGTCAGCTTGCCGAGCGGCGTGTTCACCAGCAGCTGGATCCGGCCGGACAGAAGGAGGTCGATGGCGTTCGGGCGCCCCTCGTGCACCTTGAGCACGCGTTCAGCCGGGATGCCGCGCGCGCGGAGGTGCCGGGCGGTGCCTTCCGTGGCGAAGACCTTGAAACCGAGCGCATGGAACCGCCGGGCGATCGGAACGACCGTGTCCTTGTCGTGATCGTTCACGGTGATGAACACGGATCCTTCGAGCGGAAGCGCCCCATCGGCCGACGCCTGCGCCTTCGCGAAGGCCATCCCGAAGGAATCGGCGATACCCATCACCTCGCCCGTCGAGCGCATCTCGGGACCGAGCACGAGGTCGACGCCCTGGAACTTGCTGAAGGGGAACACCGCCTCCTTCACGGCGACGTACGGCTGGAGCACATCGTCCTGCAAGCCCAGTTCGTCGAGCGTGCGCCCGACGGCAACGGCCGCCGCCAGGCTCGCGAGGGGCACACCGGTCGTCTTCGACACGAAGGGAATCGTGCGTGATGCCCGCGGATTCACCTCGAGGACGTAGACGACCCCGTCGCGGATCGCATACTGCACGTTGAGCAGGCCGACCACGCCCAGCTTGAGGGCGAAGGCGCGGGTGTGCTCGCGCATCTCCTCGACCTGCGCCTCGGTGATGAGATAGGGCGGCAGCACGCAGGCGGAGTCGCCGGAATGGATGCCGGCATCCTCGATGTGCTGCATCACGCCGCCGATGACGCAGCGCGTGCCGTCCGAGATCGCGTCGACGTCCGCCTCGAACGCGTCCTCGAGGAAGCGGTCGATCAGGACCGGATGTTCCGGTGCCACGCGAACGGCGCGGGCAAAGTACGAGGTGAGCGACGCGTCGTCGTACACGATCTCCATGGCGCGGCCGCCCAGCACGTAGGACG
Organism: Gemmatimonadales bacterium; assembly: GCA_036741715.1. Lineage (GTDB taxonomy): Bacteria > Gemmatimonadota > Gemmatimonadetes > Gemmatimonadales > GWC2-71-9 > CAMLLJ01. The sequence goes on along the minus strand of DAINRR010000014.1, from coordinate 4,850 downwards.
GTCGCACGAGCACCGGATACCCGACTCGCGCCGCCACGGCGACCGCCTCCTCCACCGAGAAGGCGATCCCGCTCGGCGGCTGCCGGACGCCGAGCTCGCGCGTGAGCGCCTCGAAGCGGCCGCGGTCTTCGGCGGCATCGATCGCATCGGGGGAGGTGCCGAGGATCTTCACGCCGGCGCGCTCGAGTCCGCGCGCCAGGCGGAGCGGGGTCTGCCCTCCGAGCTGCACGACCACGCCGAGCGGCTTCTCGAGCTCGACGATCTCGAGCACATCCTCGAGCGTCAGGGGCTCGAAGTAGAGCGCGTCCGAAATGTCGAAATCCGTGGACACGGTCTCCGGATTCGAGTTGACCATGACCGTGCGATAGCCCATCTCGCGGAAGGCGAGCGCGGCGCGGACGCAGCAGTAGTCGAACTCGACGCCCTGTCCGATCCGGTTCGGACCGCTGCCGAGGATGACGACGGTGCGATTTCCCGCGGGACCCGACTCGTTCTCCTCGTCGTAACAGGAGTAGAGGTAGGGAGTGCTCGACGGGAATTCGCCGGCGCAGGTGTCCACCGTCTTGTAGACCGGACGGATACCGAGACGGTGCCGGCGGGCGCGCACGGCATCTTCGGTCTCGCCTCGAAGCAGGGCCAGCTGGCGATCCGAGAACCCCATCCGCTTCATCCGCCGCAGCTCGTCGGCCTCACCGCTTCCGTCGTTCCGTCCTTCCGTCCTTCCGTCCCGCCCGGCGTAGGCTGCCTCCGCCGCCACCAGCTCGGCCATCTGGTGCAGGAACCACGGGTCGATTCCGCTTCGCTCCGCGATTTCGGGCACGGACACACCGAGCTCGAGCGCGCGCTTGAGCTGGTAGATCCGCTCGGGCGTCGGCGTCCGCAGCGCGGCGAGCACGGTCTCGCGAGCGCCGTCGGCCAGGCGATCGTCGGCCGGGGCCGCCGCGGTCGCCCAGCCGGGACGGTCCGTCTCGAGCCCGCGCAGCGCCTTCTGCAGCGCCTCCTTGAAGGTGCGACCGATCGCCATCACCTCGCCCACGGCTTTCATCTGCGTCGTGAGCGTCGGGTCCGCGGCCGGGAACTTCTCGAAGGCGAAGCGCGGCACCTTGACGACGACGTAGTCGAGGACGGGCTCGAAGGACGCGGGCGTGGTGCGCGTGATGTCGTTCGGGAGCTCGTCGAGCCGGAACCCGACGGCCACCTTGGCCCCGATGCGCGCGATGGGGAATCCCGTCGCCTTCGACGCGAGTGCCGAGCTGCGCGAGACCCGCGGGTTCATCTCGATGACGAGCTGCTCGCCGGTGGCGGGGTTCACCGCGAACTGGATGTTGCACCCGCCGGCCGCGACCCCGACCTCACGGATGATCGCGATGGCCGAATCCCGCATCTGCTGGTACTCGCGGTCGCTCAGCGTCATCGCCGGGGCGACGGTGATCGAGTCTCCGGTGTGGACGCCCATGGCGTCGATGTTCTCGATCGAGCAGACGATCACGACGTTGTCGGCGCCGTCGCGCATCACCTCGAGCTCGTACTCCTTCCACCCGATGATGCTCCGCTCCACCAGGACCGAGCCGACCGGCGAGAGCTCGAGGCCGCGCCGGATCAGCGTCTCGAATTCGTCACGGTTGTAGGCGATGCCGCCGCCGGTCCCGCCGAGCGTGAAGGACGGACGGAGGATCGCCGGATAGCCGGTCACCTCGACGGCCGCCAGCGCCTCGTCCACCGAGGTGACGGTGCGCCCCTGGGGGGTCGCGAGTCCGATGCGCCGCATCGCGGCCGCGAACTCCTCGCGATCCTCGCCGATCCGGATGGCGCGCTCGTTCGCGCCGATCAGCTCGACGCCGAACTTCTCGAGCGTGCCGTCGCGGTGGAGCGCCATCGCGGTGTTGAGCGCGGTCTGGCCGCCCATCGTCGGCAGGAGTGCGTCGGGCCGCTCGCGCTCGATCACCTTCGCCACCCATTCGGGCGTGACCGGCTCGATGTACGTGCGGTCCGCGATCTCGGGGTCGGTCATGATGGTGGCCGGATTCGAGTTCACCAGCACCACGCGATAGCCCTCTTCGCGGAGCGCGCGCACCGCCTGCGTTCCCGAATAGTCGAATTCGGCGCCCTGCCCGATCACGATCGGCCCCGAGCCGATCAGGAGAATCGTCTTGATGTCAGTCCGCTTGGGCATCCACCACATCCCGGAGAGTCTGATCGATTGTGCGGGTGGGCACCCACCCTGTAGCCGCCCGGATCTTCGCCGGATCGCCGACGAGATGGGGAATATCGCCTGTCCGGGCGAGCGACGCGTCGCGGACCGGTCGCGCGTCGAAGTCCAGGATCTGCGCGAGCCGCGAGAAGACCTCGCTCAGCGCGATGCCTTCACCCCGGGCGACGTTGTAGGTCTCCCCCACCGCACCGCGCTCGAGCAGCGCCACGTAGGCGGCGACGACGTCGCGAACGTCGGTGATGTCGCGAACCGGCTCCAGGTTGCCCACCGGGATTTCGCGCGTCCCTGCGACCCGCGCCTGCGCCATCCGCCGTGCGAGCGCCGGGACGACGTACAGGTCCGCCTGGCCGGGGCCCGTATGCTGGAACGCCCGCGCGACGATGACGCGAAGCCCGGTACGCCGGGCAATTTCGAGTGCCCCGATCTCCGCCGCGGCCTTCGTCGCGGCGTAGGGGGACTGGGGGCGGACCGGATCGGTCTCGGGCCGCGGACGGGCGGGACCGTCACCGTAGACCTCCCCGCTCGATACCACGATGACGGCCGGATCTCCGCGACCCTGGTCGCGCGCTGCGGCGAGGGCCTCGAGGAGGCGGGCCGTCCCGGCGGTGTTGACCGACCAGGCCAGTGCGGGGTCGCGCCTCGCCTCGCGGCTCGACGCGATGGCGGCGAGGTGGATCACGCCCTCCGTCTCGAGCCGCGCCGCCGCCGCCGCCGCATCCGGGTCCTCGAGATCGAACGGCAGCAGATCGACCCGCCGCCGCTCCGGTTCCTCGAGCCAGGTCCCTGGCTCACTGCCGCCGCGCCGGATCGCAGCGACCACGTCGTGCCCCGCTACGACGAGCGTCCGGACGAGAAACCGCCCGACGAATCCGTCCGCGCCCGTGACGAGAATCTTCACCGCGGGGCCGTCACCGGCGGCGGGCCTCGAGTCGCGCGAGATCGGCATCGACCATCATCGCCACGAGCTCCCGGAAGCTGACGGTCGGGACCCACCCGAGCTCGGCGCGCGCCTTCGAGGCGTCGCCGGTCAGCACGTCCACCTCGGCCGGCCGGATGAAATTCGGATCGATGCGGACGTACTGCTCCCAGTCGAGCCCCACGTGCGAGAATGCGGCCTCGACGAGATCGCGCACGCTGTGCGAAATCCCGGTGCCGATCACATAGTCCCGCGGCTCCGGCTGCTGGAGCATGCGCCACATCGCGTCGACGTAATCACCCGCATAGCCCCAGTCGCGGCGGGCATCCAGGTTGCCGAGCCGAAGCTCCGTGGTGAGGCCGAGCTTGATGCGCGCGACGCCGTCGGTGACCTTGCGCGTCACGAACTCGATCCCCCGGCGAGGGGATTCGTGGTTGAAGAGGATGCCGCTCGCGGCGTAGATCCCGTACGACTCCCGGTAGTTCACCGTGATCCAGTGGCCGTACACCTTGGCCACGCCATACGGGGAACGCGGATAGAAGGAGGTCCGCTCGGTCTGGGGCGTTTCCTGCACCCGACCGAACATCTCGGACGAACTCGCCTGATAGAAACGCGCGGCTGGATGGGCCAGGCGGATGGCTTCGAGAATGCGGGTGACCCCGAGGGCGGTGAACTCGCCGGTGAGGACCGGTTGCGTCCAGGAGGTCGGCACGTAGCTCTGGGCCGCGAGGTTGTAGACCTCGTCGGGCCGTGCCTGCTGAATGACCTGCGTGAGCGAGTGCTGGTCGAGCAGGTCAGCCGCCACGATCTCGAGCCGGTCGATGAGATGCTCGATCCGCTCGTAGCTGTGATGGCTCGTCCGGCGCACGACCCCGACGACGTCGTATCCCTTGTCGAGGAGCAGTTCCGCGAGATAGGAACCGTCCTGGCCGGTGATTCCCGTGATCAGCGCCTTGGGCATGGCGTCTCCAGCAGGGCCGCTGCCGCCCGGACGGGGGTCCGGGGCTGGCCGGGGCGTTGCGTCACTGCGCCTCGCAAATTAAGTTTCGAGGCTTGTTTGGAACATCGCGCTGGCCCAGAGCCCGGCGCGCAGCGAATCCGGAACGCTTCTCGAAGGACGGACATATGGCACGGGTCTGCACCGTGTGCGCCAAGGGGCCGACCACCGGCCACAACGTAAGCCACGCCAACAACCGCACCAACCGCCGCTGGTACCCGAATCTCCAGACGGTGCGCGTGCTGGTCGATGGGGCGCCCAAGCGCGTGCGCGTCTGCACGCAGTGCCTCAAGAGCAACAGGATCCGGAAGGCAGTTTGAGCTTTTCCTGGCCCCGGGCTGCAACCCGGGGCCAATGAGCGCTCCAAATCGAGCTTGCAGATCAAGAAAAAGGGGACCCATCGGGGTCCCCTTTCTGATTTCCGGTCCCGCAGCCTCACGCATCCAGGAGCTCGATGCGCGCCACGTCGGCGCCATCGCCGGGGCGGTGCCCCAGCTTGAGGATGCGGGTGTAGCCGCCCGGGCGTGCGGCGAAGCGCGGCCCGATCTCGGTGAAGAGGCGACTCAGGACTTCACGGTCCTTGATCTTCCGCTCGACGAGCCGGCGCGCGTGGAGGTCCCCCCGGCGCGCGAGCGTGATCAGCTTCTCCGCGAACGGGCGCAGCTCCTTCGCCTTGGCCTCGGTCGTGACGACGCGGCCGTGCTCGAAGAGGCTCGTGGCCATGT
>DAINRR010000013.1:0-60842 GCA_036741715.1 Gemmatimonadales bacterium | reverse complement strand
ACCAGGACTCTCCTGATCCAGAGTCAGGCGTGTTGCCAGTTACACCAAGGGGCAGCGTTACACTTTTCCCGCCACGGGCACATCAGGCTCTGGACCTTCGGACGCCCGCCTACGACATGGAGCTGAGGGGGATCGAACCCCTGACCTCTGCAGTGCGATTGCAGCGCTCTCCCAGCTGAGCTACAGCCCCGTGAGAACGCCAAAGGTACCCGGCAAACTCCTTCCAGTCAACGGGTTACGCAGCCCCACCGTAAGTCGTTGACGGCGCGGGATTTGATTCGGCGGCCAGCCGCTGAAGCTGTCGGTCGTGTGCACGGGAAAGCAGCGTGAGCGCCGCCCCGGCGCCGATCAGCGCCATCAGCATGTCCCACTGCGTATCCCAGATGTCCCCCTGTGTGCCGAGGAACGCTTCGGCCCCTTCGCCGGTCGCGAGCGCGGTCCCGAATTCGATGAGCTCGTAGCAAGCGCTGAACGCCAGGCAGAAGGCGACCACGACGAACGGGAGCCAGCGGCTGCCCCGGAGCGGCGACCGCCGCACCAGCACCTCCCGCGCGACGATCGCCGGGATGAAGCCCTGCGCAAGATGGCCGATCCGATCGTAGTGGTTGCGCGCGAAACCGAAAATCTCCTGGAGGCGGAACCCGAGCGGTACCTCCGCATACGTGTACTTGCCTCCCACCATCAGCACGATCGCATGCAGGGCGAGAAGGACATATGCGAGCGGCGTGAGCGGGAAGCGGCGGCGCGTCGCGACGAGGAGGGGAAGGCCGATCACTACCGGCGCCACCTCGAGAAGCCAGGTGAAGCGATCGTGGGGACGGATGGCGGACCAGGCGAGAACGGCGAGCACGATCATCGCGAGTGCCGCGCGAAGACTGCCCCGGCGCTCCGGCGTCGCGTCCCGGCGCACAGCGCCGTTCATCCGTCGGAGAACGGAACGTCGAGCGTCATGCCGTCCTTCGCGACGATGACTTCCGCGAAGAGCGCGCGCGCCTCGGCGAGGAGCTCGGGCGCGTCCCGCGTATACCGCGGGCTGATGTGGGTGAGAACGAGCCGCCGGACCTCGGCCTCCGCCGCAATGCGCGCGGCCTGGGCCGCCGTCGAATGGCCCGTCTCCTCCGCGCGCGCGAGCTCATCGCTCGAAAAGGTCGCCTCGTGGATCAGGAGGTCCGCGCCACGCGAGACGGTCGCGACGTGGGCGCTCGGCCGCGTGTCACCCGTGTAGACGACGGTCCGGCCACGACGCGTGGGGCCGACGAGCTCGGCCGGCGTGACGACGCGTCCATCGTCGAGCGTGACCGCCTCGCCCTTGTGGATCTTTCCCCAGAGCGGTCCTTCCGGGACGCCGAGCGCGCGCGCACGCGCCGGATCGAAGCGTCCGAGCCGCTCGTGCTCGACGAGGGCCCAGCCGATCGTGTCCGCGCGGTGGTCGGCTTCGAACGCGATCATGTCGAACTCGGGATGGGGCACGCGATCGCCGGCCTGTACCTCGACGATCTCGACGGGAAACCGGTTCCGCTCGATGCCGAGCGCGAGCGCCGCGCCGAGGACCCGCTCCGCGCCGCGCGGACCATAGAGCGTGACCGGCGCCGTGCGGTCCTGCAGCCCCATCGTGCGCAGCAACCCGGTGAGTCCGAGGATGTGATCCGCGTGATAATGGGTGAAGTAGATCTCGCGAAACGTGAAGCCCACCCCGTACCGCATCATCTGCCGCTGCGTCCCCTCCCCGCAATCGAGCAGCATCGTCTCTCCCTCGCGCGTCAGCGCGATGGAGGCGACGTTGCGGTCCACTGATGGACACGCTGCGCCGGTCCCGAGGAAGGTGACGGTGAGGGGCATGGGGGGAAGATAGTGACGGAAGGACGGAAGGACGGAAGGACGGAAGGACGGAAGGACGGAAGGACGGAAGGACGCGCGAATCTATTGGGACGCGGCGTGTTTGGAAACGGACTCGTAGAGGCGCCAGAGGATCCGGCCGAGAAGTTCCCGGCGGCCCTCCAGTCCTTGCCAGCTTTCTGCCGTGAGGTACTGCCTGTCGCGGGCGAATATGAGCAGGAAGGTCAGTTCTGAGAATGAGCCGAGAGCGACATCGAGATAGCGTCTGTATTCCTTGGACCCTCGTTTACCGGCTCCCTCCGCAATGTTTGTTGGGATCGAGATCGAAGCACGCCTCACCTGGGCCGTGAGCACGAACATCTCATGCTTCGGCCAGCGATCCGCCTCTTCATTGACCTTCAGCGCGAACTCGTGGGCATCCTTCCAGGCCCTGACTCGTTGGAAAGGCATCATACCACACGCTAGCTGGGCTTCCCGAAAGGCCTGCATCATCTCAGTGCATCACAAACCCTTCGAACGCCCCCACCCTTCCGTCTTTCCGTCCTTCCGTCTTTCCGTCCTAGAAAATCCTCACCTGAATCGGCACCTTCCCCGGATTCCGCTTGATCTCCGCCAGCAGCGAGTCGAAACTCGCCATGGCCCGCGTCATGTTCCAGTAGAACGTGCTGTCGGTGGCGAGCTTGCCGAGCGTGCCTTCGCCGGCGTTGATGCTGGCGAGGAGGGAGTCGACGCGGGTGCCGGTGGCGGCGAAGGCGGCGGACATCGCGCTCAGGTTCTGCACCAGCGAATCGCTGCCCGCGAGCGCGCGCTGCAGCGCGGGATTCCCCAGCGTCGAGTCGAGGGTGGCGCCGAGCTGGCGGAATTGCGTCATCGTGCGCGTGAGCTCGGCCGTCGGCCCGCGGCTCGCGTTGCCGTACAGTGCCATCGTCTGCTGGGCCGCGGCGAGGGTGCCCTGGAGGTTCTCCATCGTCTGCTCGAGCCGGCGCGTCATCTCCGGGCTCACCATCGCCTGCACGCCGGTGAGGATCGAGTCGACGCGCCCGGTCATGCCGGCCGCCTTCTCGGCGAGGCCGACTTCGCGCGCGCCCCTGATCACCGCTCCTTCGGCGAGCGGTGTCCCGTTCCCCGGCTCGATGTCGATCGCATAATCGCCCACCAGGCTCACGCTCACGATCGTCGCCGTCGCCTCGGTCGTGGGGGTGATCAGGTCTCCCACCCCGGCCGTGACGAGCACGTCCCCGACCCCGCGGAACTCGATCTGCTCCACCTTCCCCACCGTGACGCCCGACACCCGGACCGGCGACGCGCGCTTGAGGCCGCTCACGTCGTCGAACTGGATGCGCACGAGGTCGTCGTCCGAGAAGGACTGGCCGCTCAGCCACATCGTGCCGAAGACGAAGACGATGATGGCGATGATCACCATCGTCCCTACGACCACTTCCCGTCCGAAGCGGAGATCCATGGGTACTCAGGCCGCGAAAGAAGGATTGTCGAAGTCGCGCTCGAGGAACTCCTGTACCTTGGCGTTCTTCGACTCGAGGAATTCCTGGGGTGTGCCCTGCATGACGATCTTCCCCTCGCTCAGGAGGGCGAGGCGGTCCGCCACCCGGAACGCGCCGCGCACGTCGTGCGTCACCATCACGCTGGTGACGCCGAGCTCCTCGCTGAGCTGCTTGACGAGGCCGTCGATGATGTCGGCATTCACCGGGTCGAGCCCGGAGGTGGGCTCGTCGTAGAGGAGGTACTTCGGGCTCCCGGCAATGGCGCGCGCGATCCCGACGCGCTTCCGCATCCCGCCCGACAATTCCGCCGGATACTTCTGCAGCACCACGTCGGGCTGCAGGTTGACCTGCTTGATGCACTGCGTCACCCGCTCGGTGGCGTAGTCCAGATCCTTGAACTTCGATTCGTCGACGATGCCCAGGCGCACGTTCTCGAACACGTTGTCCGAGTCGAAGAGCGCCCCGTTCTGGAAGACGTAGCCGATGCTCTGGCGGAACTCCGCGAGCGCCTTGCGGTCGAGATGACTCACGTCCTTCCCGTCCACGACGATTGACCCCGCATCCGGCTTGATCAGGCCGATGATGTGCTTGAGGAGCACGCTCTTCCCCGTGCCCGACGGGCCGAGGAGCGCCACGGTCTCCCCGTCCTGCACTTCGAAGTCCACGCCGTTCAGCACCGTCTGCGTGCCGAACCGCTTCGTCACGCCGCGGAGGGAGATCACTGATTCAGGAGGATGCGGGTGATGACGACGTCGAGCACCAGGATGAGCACGGAGCTCGCGACGACGGCGGTCGTCGTGGACTTGCCGACGCCCTCCGCCCCCTGCTGAGTGTTGAATCCCATGTAGCAGGAGATCGTGGTGATCGCCCCGGCGAAGAAGAACGCCTTGATGAGCGAGTAGTAGGCGTCGAACGGCCGATAGTAGTACTGCGCGCCGTAGATGAAGTCCGCATCCGTCACCGGCAGCACGGCCTTGACCGAGAGCCACCCCGCCACGACGCCCGACATGTTGGCGAACACGGTGAGCGCGGGGATCATGATGAAGCCCGCGATCACGCGCGGCAGCACCAGGTGCGACGCCGGCGAACGGCCGAGCGACTCGAGCGCATCGATCTGTTCGGTGACCCGCATGGTGCCGAGCTCCGCGGCGTAGCGCGCCCCGATGCGCCCGCTCAGGATGAGCGCCGTGAGCACCGGTCCGAGCTCCAGGATGATGGACGAGACGACCAGCGTGCCGACGACGTAGTAGGGAATGCTGCCGGTGAACTGATAGCCCGTCTGCAGCGCCGTGACCGCGCCGGCAAAGGCGGAAATCAGGATGACGATCAGCAGGCTGCCGATGCCGATGTTCCAGGCCTCGATCAGCATCCGCGGCCACCAGATGCGGACCTCGGGAAGGCCGCGAAAGGCGTCGGCGATGAAGAAGGAAAACCGGCCGGTATGGGATGCCGCGCCGAGGACGCTGCGTCCCACGGATTGCCGTATATCGAAGGACTGCGCCCGGGCTGTCATTGGGTAGTATCTTGTCGGACCATGCACCGTAAGTCCAGTCTCGACACCTCAATGCGAGCGCGCGAGTTCCGTGGCCGCCTCCTCAGGTGGTTCCGGCGCCACGGCCGGGATCTTCCCTGGCGCCGGACGCGGGATCCCTACCACGTCCTCGTGTCGGAGGTCATGCTGCAGCAGACCCAGGTGGCACGCGTCGAGGGCTACTACCACCGCTTCCTCGAGCGCTATCCGACCCTCGCCGAGCTGGCCGCCGCGCCGCCCGCGCAGGTGCGCGAGAGCTGGGCCGGGCTCGGCTACTACCGACGGGCGGCCAACCTGCAGAAACTCGCGCAGGTCGTCACCGCAGAGCACGGCGGCATCATTCCGGACGACCCGGCGCGCCTGCAGCTCCTCCCGGGCGTCGGGCGCTACACGGCAGGAGCCGTCGCGAGCTTCGCCTTCGAGCGGCCGACGCCCGCCGTCGACACCAACGTGGCGCGCGTCATCCGGCGCGCCTTCCATCCCCGCGCGACCGGTGCCGCCGGCGACCGGAAGCTCTGGGCCGCGGCCGAGCGGCTCGTCCCGCGGCGGGGACCATCGGCGTGGGCCTTCAACCAGGGAATCATGGAACTCGGCGCACTGGTCTGCACCGCTCGCATCGCACGGTGTGATGTGTGCCCCGTGCGCAGTGCCTGCGCGACGGGCCGGCGGGTGAAGCCACGAAGATGATGAAGCGCCGGCCGCCCTACCCGCCCATCCGGTAGACGACTCCCGCGACGAGCGCGAAAAGCGCGAGCACGCCCGACACCGACGCCGCGATCCGCATGCGTCCGCGCAGCTCGTCGAAGTAGGCTGCCGCCTCACCTTCCGGATCGATCCGCCCGAGCCTGGATGCCGTCGGAAGCCCGATCATGAGCGTGATGAGTGCGCCGACGAGTCCGGCGCCCTGCATCGCCATGAGCCAGGGACTCATCGCGATCGTCATCGCGCCCATGAAGCGGAGTGTCAGGATGAGGCCGGACAGGACGACGAGCAGCGCGCCGGGTGCGATCACGACCTTCTGGATTCGCGCCTGCACCCGCGTGATGGCACCGAGTCCCGCCCGTGACTCGCCCTTGCCAGCGAGCCCGGCGTGCATACTGGCGAACCCGCCGCCGATCCACATGACGAAGCCGAGAAAATGGAGGAAGAGCCAGAGGCCGGTCATCGTGTCTCCGAAAGGACTGCGTCGTCGATCGGCTGGCGACCGTCGAACCCGGTCTCCAGTTCGTGCCAGTGCGTGATCCGGTCCTCGCCGAGCCGCCAGCAGAGAAAGATCGGCTGATCATCGCGGAGCGATTGAAAATCCACCAGGCCGGCTTCGAAGCCCTTGAAGACACAGCCGATCGACTCGAGCTCGCGGAGGTATCCGTCGATGCGCTGCGCGAGCTCCGCCACCTGGCCGCGCTCGGCGATCATCGCCGGCGTCTCGCCGAGCTCGGGATTCGCTTCGAGACTGAGCGCCTCGTACCGCGCCACCCCGGCGCGCCATTCCGGATACACCTGCACCAGGTCCTCGACGATGCGTCGCACCAGCGGCAGCGTCCGCTCGGCCTGCTCGAGGGTGAAGAGACGGGGAATGGCCATGCGCGGAAGGTAGGGAAAACGGGGCGCCGATGGTAGGCACAGCTTTCTGGCAGCTATCGTGGGCTGTTCCTGTTTGGCTGCGCACACGAAAACACGAAAAGACGACAGGGGCGGCGGCGGGTTGGCACGGCTTGCAGTGCGGGAATCGCTGGCATCGCCTCGCAAAGCGTGAAGGGGAATTGGTGGGCACCTCCGGCGCGCTCAGCGGTTTCTTCTTCATTTTCGCGCTGTCGCGATTCCGCCAGTGCCCGCCACCACCGCCCGCCAGCCAGCCAGCCTGCCTGCCTGCGCTTCCCCGCCCCCTTTCGTCCTTTCGTGTTTTCGTGTGCCGCCTTTCGCCCCGCGCTGGCATGAACTACCCGATCACTCGATGCTCACGCACCAGGTGCAACCCCCTGCAAGGCCTCGCGCGTCGCCCGATAGCCTTCGGCTGCGTAGGCTTCCGCCTGGTCGATGCGGAACGTGGCGTGTCGCTCGACCCGCGGACGGACATAGAGGAGGCGCGGCTTCAGCGGATCGGCGCGCCAGAGCGCGAGCTGGAGCGACGTGTTCGCCGCCATCAGGATCCCGGTCGCTTCGTTGTGCGCGCGCACGAGCGAAGGGTACGGCGACGGTGACACGACCGATTCGTCGAAGCCCGGGCCGATGTCGAGCGCTACCACGAGGTCGGCGCCCGCGTCCGCGGCGGGCTCGATCGGAACGACGCCGCGGAGTCCGCCGTCACCGTACCGGCGCCCGTCGATCGTCACGGCCGGGAAGAACATCGGCAGGGCGGACGAAGCCATCAGCGCGTCGATGAGCGGAACGTCCATCCCGCCCGCGCCGAAAAGCGCCAGCTCACCGGAATCGAGATCGGTGGCGGTGACCGTGAGCGGCAGCGCCAGGTCCGCGAACCGCCGCGCGGGGAGGAAGGCTTCGATGGCCCGCCGCAGCGGATCGGGCCGCATGAGCGACGAGAGATAGAGGCCGCCCAATGGGGCAAAGAGCGACCGCGCCAGCCCCTTCCCGCCCGCATCGACCAGCCGCGCCAGAATCTCGGCGGGCTCGAGCCGAGCTGCGAAAGCGGCGCCGATCACCGCGCCCATCGACGTGCCGACGTACTGGCCGGGCGTGAGGCCCGCCTCGCCGAGCGCGCGGACTGCGCCGACGTGTGCGGCGGCCTTCGCGCCGCCGCCGCTCAGCGCAGCAACGACGCGCATCACCGCTTGAGCGATTCGCGGTGAAGGCGTGCCTTGTCGAATCGCGTGCGCTCCTCGTCCGTTTCGGCGACGAGCCGCGGCACGCGTTTCGGCTTCCCGTCCATGTCGATGGCGACGAAGACGACGTGCGCGGTATGCGTGTGCCTTCGCTCGCCGGTGCTCACGCGCTCGGCGAACACCTCGACGGTGATGTCCATGGAGGAATTCCCGACGAAGTCTACGGTGGCCTGGCAGGTCACCAGCTCGCCGAGGTGGATCGGCTCGCGGAAGTCCACGCGGTCGATGCTCGCGGTGACGGCCGGCCCGCCCGCATGCCGGATCGCCGCGACGGCGGCCGACTGGTCCACGAGCGCCATCAGCTCGCCACCGAAGAGGTCGCCGAGCACGTTCTGCATGTGCGGCATGACGAAGGTCGTGATCTCGCCACGCGAGTAGGACATCGGGCGGGATTCAGGGGCCATGGGGTGTCAGTCGGAGTTGGGAGTTCGGCGCACACCTTCGGCCGCTGCCCAGTCGGCAACGACCTGACGGACCGCTTCGATGACCGCCTCGAGCCGGGCATCGAGCTCGAATCCGACGTTCACGTGGCCCCGGGCGACCGGCTGGATGAACGTGAAGAAATTGCCATACCGGACGAGCAGATACGCCACACCGCCGCAGTCGATCTGCCCGCGTTGCGTGGCGAGCGTCAGCAGGGTCGGGTTGACCAGCAGCTCCTCGTAGCGGTCGGACTCGCTCGTGCTGGCGCCCGCGAGTCCGGCGCGCTGGCGCATCCGGAGCTCCCCCGCCAGATACACGGCGACGTAGCGCACGGACGCGTCCGCCGCGAAGCAGCGCTCGATGAGGGCGTCAGCGGGATCCGGGGCGCTCAGTAGTCGACGGGCCTCAGGTAGTACTCCCCGATTGCCGTCTGGCTCACCATCGCCACGGTCGGCAGCCGCCGCTTCCAGTGGGTCGAATCGAGGCGCTTCTTCACGAGGGCCACTTCCGCGTCGGTGAATCCGAGCGCCGCGATGTGCGGCGCATCGTACCCGGACAGCAGCCAGTGCAGGATCGCATCGGCGCGGGCGTAGGAAATGCCGAAGTCCCCCTCGTCGGTCTGCCCCGCGACGAGGTCGGCGCTCGCCGGCTTCGAGACGATCGCATCGGGCACGCCGACGTGGCGCGCGAGGCTCCAGACCTGCGTCTTGAAGAGGTCGCCGAGCGCATTGACCGGCGGCGAATCGTCGGCGTGCCAGGTGAAGTAGCCGAAGAGCCGCTCCGTCTTGTTGCCCGTGCCGAGCGGAAGCGCGCCGAGGGCGGCGGAGAGATCGAAGAGCGTGATCATCCGCATGCGGGCCATGACGTTGCCAAGGCGCCCCGGCGTCGTCTCGGCGCCGATCGAGCGCACGAGCCCGTCCACCCCATCGCTGATGTCGACGGTCCGCATCTCGATGCCGAGCCGTGTCGCCACCAGCTCGGCATGCTCGAGGCTCTCCGGACTCGAGGTGCGATACGGCATCCGCACGCCGATCACGTTCTCCGCACCGAGCGCCTCCGCAGCGAGATATGCGACGAGCGAGCTGTCCACGCCCCCCGAGAGGCCGAGAATGCCGCGCTCGAAACCGCGCCGCCGGACGAGCTCGTCGCGCAGGAACTCGACGAGCCAGCGGCGCGTGAGCTCGGGCTCGATGTCGAGCGGATCGGCCGGGGGGACGGACAGCCGGGACGCCGGAACACCCCGCTTTCGAAGGCGTGGTGCCACGGTGGCCTTTCGCTCGTCCGTCTTTCCGTCCTTCCGTCCTTCCGTCCACCCTTCGAGCAAATGCGGCAGCCGCATCTGGAGGTCGGAGAGCAGCGGCAGGTCGGCTCGCGCTCGCGTGATTTCCTCGAGGTCGAGCACCGCAGGGACGACGGCGTCGTCGAAGACCGGCCCGCGCACGAGGATGGTGCCGCGCGGCCCGGCGACGATCGAGCCTCCGGGGAACGCCTTCCCCCCCTCGAACCCCACCAGCTGCGCGATCGCGACGAACACCCCGTGCTCCCCGGCGATGTCCTGCGCGATCCGCTCCCACCGCGAGAGGCTCGACGGCCGGCTCTCATCACCGTCCGGCGCGATCCCGCGGGCCGGGCTCGCGCTCGGGACGATGATGAGCTGTGCCCCGTCGAGGGCCGCGAACATCGGCATCACGGAATGCCACGCGTCCTCGCAGATCACGACTGCCGCACGCCCCCACCGCGTGTCGAACGCGGCGACCGATCGTCCGGGCTCGACGAACCGCTCCTCGTCGAACACGCCGTAGGTCGGAAGGAACACTTTCCGGTGCACATGCCGGATGCCGGCGTCCGGCCCGCCAAGGGACGCGTAGAGCGCCGAATTGTGCAGGTGGTTCTCGAAGATCTCGTAGAACCCGACACAGACATCGACCGGGGCTGCGCCCGAATCCGCATGGACCGCGGCGAGGTCGGCGAAGAAGGCGTCGGCCGTGAGCGCAGCCTCGCGGACGCCGCCTTCCAGGAAGTAGCCGGTCAGCGCAGCTTCGGGCGCGATGAGGAGGTCGGGGGGATGCTCCGATGCCCCACTCTCCCGGAGCGCCGCCCCGAGACGGGCGAGGTTCTCACGGTAGGCGCCTTTCCGGGGCCGCAACTGCGCGATGGCGATGTGAAGCATCGCCGGAAATATAGGGCATTGACGCCTGTGCGCCCGCCCCGTATATCAGGGCTCCACTTCCCTTCCCGGAGCCTACTTGCATCTCACCGCGCTGCTTCTCGCGCTGGCGGCACACGCCGGCGATTCGATCACGCCCCGCAGCGCCGGAGAGATCGCCGTGCACGACAACCGGCTCGCAGCCGGAACATTGCGAAACGGGGTGCTGACGCTCCGGCTCGAGCTGAAGGAGGGCCGCTGGTTTCCGGACGGCGACGGATCGCGGTACGAAATCGTCCACGCCTTCGCCGAGGCGGGCGGGACGCCGACGGTACCCGGGCCGATGATCCGCGTCCCGGAAGGAACCGAACTGCGGATCACCATCCGGAACACCCTCGATTCGACGCTCGTCCTCTACGGCATGCACTCGCGGCCCGGCGCCGCCGGTGACACGGTGCAGGTCGCGCCGCGATCCGAGCGGGAAATCCGCTTCAGGGCGGGCACCCCGGGCACCTATTACTACTGGGGCTCGACGACGGGCAGCTCGATCCGTGAGCTTCGAGGGATCGACAGCCAGCTCTCCGGAGCGTTCATCGTCGATCCGCCGGGCGCGCGCACCGACGATCGCGTCTTCGTGATCGGGATGTGGTTCAAGGCGCTCGCCGATTCCACCGGCCCCCGGACGCGACAGTACGCCGACCTCATGGTCATCAACGGCCGGATGTGGCCGCACACCGAGCGCCTCCGGTTCACCGAGGGCGATTCCGTCCGCTGGCGCTGGATCAACGCGAGCGAGAGCTCGCACCCGATGCACCTCCACGGCTTCTACTTCAGCGTCGATGCCCAGGGCGACTGGGCGCGCGACACCGCCTACGCCGCCGAACAGCGGCGCCTCGTCGTCACGCAGCTGATGCTGCCGGGCGCCACCATGGACGTGTCCTGGCGCGCCGAGCGCGAAGGGAACTGGGTCTTCCACTGCCACTTCTCGTTCCACGTCTCGCACTGGCTCATGATGGGGAGCGCGGATCCGGCCGCTCCCGCGCCCGCACATAGCCAGCACCGGATGTCCGGACTCGTCCTGGGCCTGCATGTCGATCCGAAGCGAGGGACCGAGCGCGCGCGCTCCCTGCGGCCGGCCCGCAGGCTGCGACTGGTGCTGCAGGAGGTCCCCGGGCGATTCGACTCGGTGCCAGGCTACGGCTTCATGCTGCGGGACGGGACCGGCCCAGGAGCGGATTCCGTGTCCCCCGATTCGGTTCCCCGCAGCGGCCCGCTCCTCGAGCTCGTGCGCGGAGAACCGGTCGCGATCACGGTCGTGAACCGGATGAAGCAGATGACCGGCGTGCACTGGCACGGCATCGAGCTCGAGAGCTTTCCCGACGGCGTACCCGAATGGAGCGGTTCACCGGGGCGACTGATGCCGCCGGTCATGCCGGGCGATTCCTTCCTCGCCGAGTTCGTGCCGCCGCGCTCGGGCACCTTCATGTATCACGCGCACTCGAATGAGGACGCGCAGATATCGGGCGGTCTGTACGGAGCGCTCGTCGTACGGGACTCGGGGACGGTACGCGATTCCGACACCGACCGCATCGTCCTCCTCGGCGCGAGCGGACCGTTTCCGAACGTCGGGACGCTGAACGGCGAGCGCGATCCCGCGCCGATCGAGATGAAAGCGGGCCGCACCTACCGTCTACGGATCATTCACATCCAGCCTGACTGGCGGGCGCACTTCACGCTGCTCGACCATCGGGGACTGCTCGAATGGCGGCCAGTCGCGAAGGATGGCGCCGATCTCCCCGCCGCCCAGCAAACGCCGGTACCCGCGCGCCTTCTCGCCGGCCCGGGCGAGACGGCGGACTTCGAGTTCACGCCGAAGGAGCCCGGAGACGTGCGGCTCGAGATCACGAGCCACGGCACCGGATGGCACCTCCTGCAGCAGATCCGCGTCCGCGAATGATCCCGGCGCTCGCCGGTCCGGGGTGCTTGCGGCCGGTTCGGCGATTGCCGAGGTTCAGCGCATGACTACACCACTCGAAGCAGTATCCGGCGTCGCCAACGCCTGCCAGGCCTTGCCGAACGTCGTGACGGGCGGCCAGCCCACGGCGGCGCAGCTCGAAGCGCTCAAGGCCGCGGGCGGCGCCGTCGTCCTCGATGTCCGCGACCCGATGGAGCCACGCCCCTTCGACGAGCCCGCGACGGTCGCCCGGCTCGGCATGGAATACGTGAACGTCCCGATCTCTCCGGGCGCCACCGGCGACGAGAAGATGGAGACGATCCTCCAGACGCTCCGCTCGAGCGGCGATCGCCAGGTCTTCTTTCACTGCGGCAGCGGGAACCGCGTCGGCGGGGCCATGATCGCCCACCTGATGCTCGATCACGGCGTGCCCGAAGAGGAAGCCGTCACCCGCGCGATGCGGATGGGGCTCCGGAGCCCGGAGTACCTCGAGTGGGGCCTCGACTACGCGCGCCGGAAGGGCAGCAGACCATAGGGGCTCGACCCAGGTGTGGCCGCCATCAGCGGTCGCTCGAGTAGTCGCTCCACACGAAAACGACGAGGGCCGGATCCAGGAACATCTTCGCGAGCCGATCCGCGAAGCGTCCTGCTCCAGCCCTCGTCACCTTTTTTCCACCGCTGTCACTGCGAACTGCTATCGGTCGACCGGCGCCGCCTGTGTCAGCTGGTCCGGCGCCGGCCTCCACTGGAGCCGCCCGACGGAGCCGACCGGTTCGGAGAATCCTGCCGTGGCGCGGAATAGCTCGGCCGGGACGGAGCCGGTGCGCGATCGACGCTGGGCCGGGGTGCACTGCGCTCCGGCTCTGCACGGCTCGGCCGCGAGGGCTCGGCGCGCGAGGGCTCGGCGCGCGAGGGCTCGGCGCGCGAAGACTCCTCCCGGCGTGGCGCGGCGCGAATCGGCTCAGGACGTGAACGTTCGACCTCAGGCCTGGACTTCTCGACCTCAGGACGAGCCCGCTCAGCTTCGGGCGTCGACCGCTCGATCTCCGGCCGGGCGCGTACCGGCTCCGGCCGCGAGGGGCGTACGACTTCAGCGCGATCGCCATCCGGGCTCACCCGGCGCGGCGCCGCGTCGTCGCGGGAGCGGCTCGAGGGCGAGGTGCTGCGGACCGGCGCATCCTCGCGCGCCGGTCGCGCGGGAACCGCTTCCGGGAGACGCTCGCGACGCATCGGCTCCGCCGATTCCGCCGGCTTCTCGTTCGAGATCTTCGTGTCGGACTCCTGCCGCGAACGCCGGCCCTCGGGCAGCGCCGCCGGCTTCCGATCGACCGAGCGACGGCTCGGCGAGCCGGTCACCTCGCGGGTGGGCGAGGGCTGCAGCACCGGCGACTTCCCGCCATCCCCGTCCGTCACCGCGCGGCGCGCAGGAGGCTCGCCGTACACGGTGTTGACGGCGCGGATGTCCGAGAGGGCCGTGGAGCGGACACGATAGCTCTCGCCACCCCAGGTCCGCGTATCCTGCTTGAATCCGCTCTGATTCACGTAGCGTGGCCGATAGGGCGATCCACCCCACGAGCGACCCGGGTACACGTACACCGGCCGATTGTAGCGCGGGTAGTACGGGTGCGCGTAATAGCCGTAGCCGTATCCATAGTAGTACGGATCGTAGAACGGATCGTAGTACACCGGCCGGTAGTAGCCGCCGTAGTAATAGGGCCGCCCGAAGGAGATGTTCACCGAGAAGCGGTTGCGGCCGTAATAGTACGGGTCGCAGTCGTACCAGTAGGAGTAGCCCCGGCAGTACGGATCGTCGTAATAGGTCCGGTGAATCACCGTCGTCGGCGCGTAGGCCACGTCACGGTAGCCGCGCTCGTACACGTTGTACGTGAGGTAGTCGTACTCGAAGCGGCCGGTGGCCATGCGCTGCACGAGCTCGGTGAGCTCGGGCTCGGGCTGCTCCGGAAGCCGCTGCGCGTTGAACGCGTCGTAGTCCCAGTGGCGATTGACAACGAACTGGTCGAACCGGAACGGATCGCGCGAAATCGCTGCGTAGATCGCGCCTTCGCCCGATTCGTAATCGACCGTGAAGCTTTCCCGGTCGCCGCGGCCGCGGATCTCGTAGGTCCGGTCGCCGCGGACGAAATTGTCGTCGTCGGGATCGAGGGGGAACAGCATCCGCACCCGGCCGTCCGGATCCGCGTGGAGCACCACGAGGAACCCGTCGTTTTCGACGCGGACCTTCACGTTCCCCCGGTCGCCCTGTTCGAAGCGGCGATCGTTGTTGAGGGAGATGCGGATCGGCGGATCGTCCTGCGCCACCGCCGGAGCGGCGAGCGGAGCGGACAGAAGCGAGAGAACGAGAGCGGAAAACATGGCGCCTCCAGGAGGCAAAGCGTACGACGGCTGGAACTGGCTGTCCGGATAACTGCCAACCCCGTGCCACACCGCTATCTCATTATACGCCAATCCACTCCAAAACGTTGAAGGGGCCATTCCGTCCCAAGGAATGGACGGCTGCCGGGGCGGCAGTGGACGCTCAGGGGTGGCGGTGCCAGTACATCCGCATCTCGGTGACGAGCTGGCCGTCCGTCTCGCAGAAGATCGCCCCGCGCGCGTCTACCCATTCCCCGCTGCGGCGGCGGCGAAAGACGCACTTGAACTCGGTGGCGAACCAGGGCCCGGCCGCGAAGATCTCTCCGCTGGTGAAGGTGGCCTCCGACTGATGGTACGGCGTCTCGATCCAGTACCCGCGTATGGCCTCGGCGCCCTGAAGGGGGGCGGAAAACGGGGTCTCGACGAAGGTGGCGTCGGCGCTGAAGACCGACATCAGGAGCTCGACGTTTCCCCGGGCCCATCCCTGGCCGAACGTGTCGATCAGCGACCGGCCAAGCGCGTGGGTGTCGGGCTGCATCAGCCGCCCTGGCGCTGGAGGGCCGCGAGCGCTTCCCTCACGGCGGCGACCCGGGGCTGGAGCGAGGGGTCCGCCTTTGCCCAGAGCCGGAGGAACTCGCCGTAGGCCGCTTCGGCGCCTCTCCTGTCCCCGGCGGCCTGCAGCGCCTCGGCGACGGCGATCAGCCCGATCGGCCGAACCTGCGGATCGTACGGGAACGAATACCGCAGCATCGTGATCCCCTGCTCACGGGTCGCGGGGCGGCGGGAGAGCGCGATGGCGCGCTGCAGGCGCACCGGAGCCGTCATCGCCGGCCCGCCGAACTGCCCGACGCGCTCGAGTCCGGCGGTGATACGTGCGAGGCCACCCACCGTGTCGCCTTCGATGATCGCGACCCATCCGCTCGCCGCCTGCTGCAGACCGCGAATCCACTGGCCGCCGAATTGTTCCAGCGAGGCCGAATCCATGGCGAGCCCGCGCTCGACGAGGGGCCTGGCCGCAGCGACGTCACCCTGCCCGAGGTGGAAGATGGCCCTCGAATAGAGCTGGTAGGGGTTCACGGGCTGGTTGGCGGGCGCACGCGCCATGAACGAGCGCATCTCGGCCGCGATCGAGTCGGCATAGCCCTGCGGGGCAAACCCGCCACTGACCGGGGTCATCATCAGGAAATAGCGGGATTCCGGCGGCGCGGAGTCCGCGATTCGCGCAGCCGCGTCGAGCCGGCCGAGACCGACGTACATGAGCGCCCGCATCTGCGGGATCTGCCGCGCCATGTTCTCGGTTGCGGGGAGTACGCGCTCGACCTCGGCCAGGTGGCCAAGCGCCTCGTCCACGTCGGTGGCTTTCGCATTGAAGAGGCCCACGATTGCCGCGTTGGCGGCGTCGAGCCGATTGCCGCTGAAGGCCCGCACGAGCGACGCCGAATCCACGTCCCCGCCGAAGACGAGCCCACCGACGGGCCTGAAGCGGGCGATCTCGGTCTCGGCCCCCGCGCGCTCGAGGACCGCCATGTATCGGGTGTAAAGCGCCGTGTCCGCGATCTCGAGCGCGGTCTCGAGCGGATGGATCGCGGCGGGCGTGAGCGACGGATCCAGCTCGAGGACGCGGTCGAACGGCGCCATGAGCTCCGCGGGAGTGAACGCGACATTACGCCGGGTGTGGTACTGGGATTCCCCGAGGAGGTACCAGCCGTCGGCATCGCCGGGGTGGGCCGCCGTATAGCGGCGCATGCTGTCGGTGGCCGCGGTCTTCCCCTCCTGAAAGAGCCGGTAGGCGACGACCAGCGAGCGCTCCTCGGGGGGAAGCCGCGACGCATAGCGGACTGCCGCGGTGCCGGCGGCAGCGGCTTCACGCGAATTGGCGTTGCCGGTCCAGCCGTACGTCATGGCCAGCCGGTAGTGCGCGAGCGCGAACGTCGAGTCCTCCGCGACCGCTTCCGCGAAGGCGACCGCCGCCGAGTCCCACGCCGATTTGCGGTAATGCTGCTCGCCGCGAAGGTACGCGCGCATGGCGCCGATGCTCGTCGTGGTGAGCCCGGCGACACGAATCGACGGCAGCGGCTCCTTCGAGCGCCAGACATCGCGCATGAGCGCGAGGCTCAGGCCATCCACCAGCGAGAGCACGCTGTCGGCATGGCCGTTCACCTGGGCCGTGGCGAGCTTGTCTCCGTCGCTGGCATACAGGTCCGCGGTGAGCCGCACCGCGCTTCCGGTGGCGACGACACTGCCGAGGATCACCGCGCCCGCATCCACCGCCTCGCCGACCGCGAGTGCGCCTTCGAGGTCGATGGAGGAGCCGCGCTCCTTCCAGCGCTGCAGGACCGTTCGCGGCTCGACCGTGGTGATGCCCCCGATCGCGTCGAGATTGGTGGACATGAGGTCGACGAGCCCTTCGCCCAGCAGCTCCACGCCCGCGCCCGAGGTACGGAACGGAAGCACCGCAATGCGCTGCGCGCCTTCGACGACCGGGCTTCCCGACGCCGTGCTTCGCCAGGCGAAGAGTCCGATGGCGGCGAGGGCCACGACCGCCGCGCCCGCGAGGAGGGCCCGGCGGGCCGGCCGTGCGACAGCCGCGCTCGTCGGGCCCGTCAATCCTTCGGAGATGGCGGCCGAGAACGCTGCCATGGTCGCGTAGCGGTTCGTCGGGTCGGTGGCGAGCGCCTTGACGATCGCCGCCTCGGTTCCGGCCGGTACGCTCGCGCGAACCTCGCGGACCCGCGGGCGCGGGCCGGTGATGCTCTTGGTCATCACCGACTGCACGCTCGGCCCGCTGAACGCGCGCTCGCCGGCGAGCATTTCGTAAAGCACGCACGCGAGGCTGTACTGATCGCTCCGGCCGTCCACCTCGTCGCTCGCGGTGGCCTGCTCGGGACTCATGTACGCGGGCGTGCCGATGGCGATGCCCATGCCGGTGAGGCCCGGTCCGCCGCTCGCCTCGACGGCGCGCGCGATGCCGAAGTCCGCGACGACGGCGTGACCGCCGAAGAGAAGGATGTTCTCGGGCTTGATGTCGCGATGCACGACGCCGTGGCTGTGCGCGTACTCGAGCGCACTCGCCGCTTCGCGCGTGAGCCGGACGGCCTCGTCGGTCGGCAGCTGGCGCTCGCGGTCGAGCCGGTCACGGAGGGATTCGCCCTCGACGAAGGGCATGACGTAGTACAGGACGCCGTCCGCCGCCCCGGAGTCGTACACGGGCAGGATGTGCGGATGCTGGAGCCGCGCGGCCATCTCGATCTCACGAAGGAACCGGTCGGTTCCCATCGTGGCGGCAAGCTCGGGCCGGAGCACCTTGATGGCCACCGCGCGCCCGTGCTTGAGGTCCCGCGCCAGGTAGACCGTGGCCATCCCGCCGGCGCCGGCCTGGCGCTCGATGGCATAGCGGTCATGCAGCGCGGCCGTCAGGCGGGCGACCGGATCGTCCATGAGCGTCTCGGCAGGTGCAGTGAGCGGGCAGCCCGGGATGCGCGGACCGGAAGTGCCCGCGCGCCCGGAATATACGGCCCGAAGCGGGCTGCAGGTAAGCGATCGAGGCCACACCGTTTGACGGGGAGACGCCTGCACTGCATCATTCGTCGCACATCAGGCAATCCCGAACCTCATTCAGGTGAACATGGCCAAGCGCATCTTTCGCGGCCTCGGCATCGCCCTCGGCGCGCTCGTCGGTCTGCTCGTCCTTGCCGTCGCGGTCGTCTACGGCGTGAGCTCGTCGCGCCTTTCGAAACAGTACGAGGTCCAACCGGAACCGGTTGCGCTCTCGTCGGATTCCGCCGTCGTTGCCCGCGGCCGCCACCTCGCCGAAGCACGGCTCGGGTGCGCCGACTGCCACGCGCCCGACCTCGGCGGCCGGGTCATGATCGAGAGCCCGGCCTTTGGTCGCATCGTCGCCCCGAACCTGACGCGCGGGGAAGGCGGCATCGGCGGGCGCTACACCGATGCCGACTGGGTGCGGGCAACCCGGCACGGCGTCGCAGCGGATGGCCGAGCGCTCGTCATCATGCCCTCCCCGGAATTCCATCGGCTGAGCCGCGAAGACCTCGTCGCCGTGCTCTCGTACGCGAGGCAGGTGGCCCCGGTGGACCGCACGCTGCCGACATCGAAGTTCGGCCCGATTGCCCGCGCGATGGTGACGTTCAGCGCGGAGGCGGTGCCCGCGAGGGCGCTCGACCACGACTCGCCGTTCCCAGCCGCGCCGGTCGAGGAAGTCTCCGCGGACTATGGCCGGTACCTCGCGGGCACCGGGGGCTGCCTCGGGTGTCACGGACCGGACCTCGCGGGCGCGCCGTCGCATGAACCGGGGGGCGTTCCCGCGGCCAATCTGACGCCGGCGGGCAGGATCGGTCAGTGGAGCGAGACCGATTTCCTCCGGGCGATGCGAGAGGGAAAGCGACCGGACGGCAGCGCGATCGATCCGGCCATGCCCTGGCAGGCGATGGGCCGGATGACCGATGTCGAGCTGCAGGCGATCTTCGCTTACCTGAGATCGCTGCCGCCGGTCGAGAAGACGAGCTGAGCCCGATCGGCTACTGTGTGAACTCGGTGTTGCCCACCACGATCAGCAATCCCGAGTCGGGGTCGAGGACAGCGAGGGTGACGGTATAGGTCTCGCCCGGAAGGAGTCCCACCGGCGGGGTCGTCTGGGTCGCGCCGATCGGTGTCTGGCCATAGGTGACGGGAGGCAGCACCGTATTCGCCGAGGCCACGAATGCCCAGACCTCGGGATCGTTCTCGATATTGCGATTGACCCGGAGCTGAGCGATCCCGCAGCTTGGCGCCCACGAGATCGTGGGAGTGAATCCGGGTGTCACGACGAAGCTGAGGGCTTCCTCGCCACAGCGGCCGTCCTCCGGCTCGTCCGATCCACAGGCAACGGCGGCGGCCAGCATCAGCGATAGTCCAGCGACTCGGTACCCACGCTTCATCGTGACCTCCTCGGGTCGATCAGGTCGTGGTGGAGACTGCCCGTTCCTTCGAAGCCGGGGGCCAGATGAGCGCTGAAGCCGCTCCGAGAGTGGCCGTGATCGGTGCCGGTGACATCGGGCGCGGATGGGCGGCGCTGACCGCATCCGCCGGATGGCCGGTAGCCCTGTATGACGCCGAGACGGCCCCTCTCGAACACGGAATGCGCGAAGTCCGCAGCCGGGTCGAGTCGCTCGTGGCGCTGGGCCGGGCGGAGCCGGGGCCGGCGCGCCAGGGGCTCCGGGAGCTCCGCCAGTCGCGGAGCCTGCTCACCGCCGTGCAGGACGCCGACTGGATCATCGAGGCCGCACCCGAGGACCTGTCGGTCAAGCAGCGGCTCCTCGAGCAGATCGAGCAGGTCGCGCGGCGCGCAGTCGTCATCACGAGCAGCGCCGGTACGCTGCACGCGAGTCAGCTCTGCGCCCGCCTGCGCCGCGCAGACCGGCTCCTCGTGGCGCGGCCGCTCACCCCGGTCGAGCTCCTTCCCGTCGTCGAAGTCGTCCCCGGGCCGCACACCGATCCCGACTGCGTCGAAGATGTCCGGTGGTGGCTCACCCGCCTCGGCCGCGCGCCGATCGTGCTCCGGCGGGAGATCGTCGGCCATGTGGTGAGCCGGCTCGTCGCTGCGGTCTGGCGCGAATCGATCCATCTCGTGCTCGATGACGTGATCGACATACGAGACCTCGACCGGGCCATCGCACTCGGGCCCGCGCTCGGATGGGCGGCCGGCGGCCCGGCCATCAATGCCCGGCTCGCCGGCGAAGAAGAGGGCATGAGCCGCTTCGTGGATTCACTCGCCCAGCGGTATGAAGCGTGCTGGGCGAGCCTGGCGTCATGGGACCGCCTCGATCCGGAACAGCGATCCCGCTTTGCGAAGGCAGTGGAGCGGGCATACGCCGACGCCGACGGCCTTCGCGCAAGGCGGGACATCCGGCTGGCCGGACTGCTCCGCGCCGTGGACGAGCCGGTCGCGGTGGAGCGCTTCATTCATAATACCGACGAATCGGGCAGCTGACAGAGCTCACTTCGAGAAGGCGTGCTCGAGGCTGAGATAGAGGAACAGCGACTCGCCGCGGCTCGGGCCGATCCCGATCACGTACGCCACCCCCGGCACCACCTGCACGCCACCGGCATCGAAGGCCGCCCTGATGCCGGGACTCACCCACGCGCTTTCCTCTCTGGCCGTGGCACCCTCCCCTGCCGCCGAAGCGTCGCTGGTCCACACGCTCTCGAAAAGCAGATTCACCGATGGACGCAGGAGCCAGACGATCCCGGCGCCGAGATTCACCGAACGGGTGGAAGCCGAGCCGCCGGACGGGGCCGCTGCCGCCGGGATGAACGTCGCTCCCGCATTCCAGTGCGTGACGAGCCGCGGCGCGACGACGTACGAGAGCGGCAGGTTGAGCTGAAGGCCGGCACCGCCCGTTCCTCGAGCTTCCGTGTGGCTCCCTGTCGGAAGGAGCAGCGTGACACGCGGCGCGAGGAGCAGCGGTGCCTCGGGATCGCCGATGGCCTGGAGCCGATAATTGATCCCGACGTCGCCGATGCCGGTGCCCAGCCCCGCGTCCAGGAGCGGAAGGGTGAACCCGAGCTGGTGCCGGATCCCCCCGAGCGACCACTCCTGCGTGAAGGCATACTCCCAGGTGCCGGCCCCGCCGTCGTCGAACGTGCTGATGTGCTGGACGACGCCACGTTCCTGGTTGTAGGCCTCTTCGATCAGGAAACTGTTGTCCTGAATCGGCGCCTGCGACCGCAGCGGCGCCGGCGCCGCCGCTGCGGCACACGAGATCACCGCGAACGCGGCGATCGTGCCCCGCCCCGGCTTTCCCGGCGGCGCACTCATCCGCTCACCACCACGCCCGTCGCATACATGATGACGAGCCCGGCGAGCACGCCGGCCGCATTGAGCGGCGAGAGCGCGCGACCCCCGCTCCCGCGGAGCAGGAGGCGCCCCAGCTCGATCACGACCTGCACGATGGCGCCTGCGCCGATCGCGAAGAAGAGCGTGGTCCAGAATGGCGAGCTGGAGAATCCGCCGATCCAGGCACCGATCACCGTGGGTACGCCGGCGATGGCGCCGAGCACCAGCAGGCGCGCCAGGCCGGGCCGCTCGCTGCCGAGCGGTGCCACGATGCCGAGGCCCTCGGTCGTGTTGTGGATCAGGAAGCCGATCACGAGGAAGGTGCCAAGCGCGATTTCCCCGGTGGCGTACGAGGAACCGATGGCCAGCCCTTCACCCAGATTGTGCAGGCCGATCGCGACGGCGACGAGGGTCGCGACATAGAGCGGCGTGCGACCGGCGCCCGTTTCCTTCCGATACGAGCCGAGGGCAGCGAGGACCAGCGGCGTGCCGAGGAAGCCGAGGAGGATGAGGCCGGTTCCCTGGAACGCTCCTGCCACGCGCGCCGAGGTCGCGAATGCCTCCGCGAGCGCATCGACGCCCAGGAAGACGAGCAGGCCCACGGTGAGCGCCAGGAAGAAGTCGAGCCACCGACGGTCGAGCCGGCGGAGGAACGGCAGCCAGAGCAGGCCGAGAAGCACGGGAATCACCCCGGCGTAGGTCCCGAGGAGGGCGAACGTCGAGAGATAGCGCGCATCGGCGCGAGGCGTCTCGATCGCGACGTCGACGGTCTCGGAAAAGGTGAGACCGGTGCTCGTGATGAGCGTGACGGTGTGCGGCTCCCCCTCGACCCAGGGATACGGAACCCGGATCTTCCTGCGCTCGAGCCGATCCACGATCCGCTCGCCGCTCAGGCTGTGGATCCACGAGGCGTCATCCACGAACACCTGCGCGATGGTGACGGCCTGCGGACCGCCGTTGACGACGCTGATCTCGAGCAGGCCCGGCTCGGGAAACGTCACCCGCTCGATCGTGAGCTCCTCGACTGGCGGAAACGCCTGCGTGAATACCCCGACAGGTCCCGCACGAAGGAAGAGCGCCACCACCAGCGCGAGCAGCACCAGCGGTCCGATGCCCAGCAGCCAGGAGGGTATTCGTGAGGCACCGGAACCCATGGTGTCCGGTGCCGTCAGGGCGGGGTCAGACACGCAGCGCCTCGCGCACATCGAAGATGCCGCTCCAGCCGAGCTCCGCGAACTCGCTCTGGTGCGCGTGGAACATGAACGGTCCGGTGTGCTTGTAGGTGAACTCGAGCACGCAGCGCTCGCCCTGCGCGAGCGTCGCCACGTCGGTCCACTCGAACCGCTCGAGGTCGGTGCCGGTGCGGTAGAACCGGAAGAAGTTGCCGTGCAGGTGGAATGAGTTCAGGAGATCGAACTCGGTGATGTTGACGAGGTAGATGCGCGTGAGCTCGCCCTTCCGGATCTGGATCGGGTACTTCTGGTAGTGGAACGCGACGGTGTTGACGGCGTAGACCTCGTTCTCGTTGTCGAAGTTCGTGTCGAAGGCGTTCATCATCATCACGAGCTCGTGCGCAGGCGGCCGGCCCGACGGCGGGTCGATGATGAAGACCCCGTAGAGGCCCTTGTGGATATGGCGCTTGATCGGAACCGTGTGGCAGTGATAGAGCTGAAGGCCGGCGGGCTCGGCGTCGAACTCGTAGGCGTAGCTCCCGCCCGAGGGAACCATTTCGAAGGCGCCATCCATGTTGGCGGGATGGATGCCATGAAAATGCACGGAGTGCGGATGGCTTCCCCGGTTCACGAACCGCACGCGGATGCGATCGCCCTCCGTGCAGCGCAGCGTGGGCCCGGGCACCTGACCGTTGTACGTCCATGCCGGGTAGAAGACGCCGGGCGCCACCTCGATCTCGCGATCCTCGGCGACGAGCTCGTACTCGCGCAGGACCTGGCCGTTCGGGAGCCGCGATTCCTTGCCGTAATCGAAGTGGGTCAGGTAGGCCGTCGGGTCGAAGGCACCGGGACGGATGTCGCCCACCGCCATCATGTCGTGGTGGGTCGCGGGGTCGGCCGGGATGGCGTCCCGCGCCTGCTGAAGCGCGAGCGCACTGCCGCCGGTGGCGAGCCCGACCCCGCCGAGCGCGCCGGCAGCGAGGAGCCGGCGACGGGTGATCGGCTGCTCGAGGGGGCTCCGGTCGCCGGGTTCCTTCGCGCTCATGACGGCCCCTCGTTCGCCACTGCGCAGAGCAGATGGTGCGCGACCTCGGCACCGATGACCTGGTCGACTTCCGCGAGGCGGATCGTGATCGGGCCGTTGAACGGCTGGCGCTCCACGATCGTGACCATGACGCCGGGCCGGAGACCCCGGTCGGCAAGATGGCGCAGCAACTCGGGATCTTCGGCTCGGACGCGCCGGATGGCGAACTCGGGGCCGGCCGGAAGCTCCGAGAGCGGCACGACATCCTCCTCGATCATCGAGCCGTCGGCCCCGGGAATCGGGTCGCCGTGGGGATCGCTCGTGGGATGACCCATCGCCGCGGCCATCCGCTCGACGAGCGTGTCGGACACCGCGTGCTCGAGCCGCTCGGCCTCGTCGTGCACGGTGTCCCAGCTGTAGCCGAGAGCGGCGACGAGGTACGACTCGATGAGCCGATGCCGCCGGATCATGCGAAGGGCAACGCGCCGGCCTTCCTCGGTGAGCTGGGCGCCGCGATAGGGCGCGTGGTCGAGCAGCCGCTGCTCGGAGAGCCGCTTGATCATGCCGCTGACCGACGCCGGGGAGAGATCGAGCGCCTGTGCGATCTCGCTCGTGGCGGCGGGCCGGCCTGCGGGAGTAAGGCGATAGATGGTCTTGAGGTAATCCTCGACCGAGCGGGTCAGCGAATCACCAACCTGTGCTGCGTTCATGCGAATCCAGGATTTAGTGTTGCCTAATTCTGGCAATCGCGGAGGCTAATGTCAAGAAGAGCAAAAAAATCGGCGCCACTCTCGTGACGCCATCGGGGCAGTCCTGTCAGCCAGGTGGGTTCTGGAGTCGATCGAGCAGGTCGCGCAGGATCCGCTCGGTCATTCCCCAGATGACACCGTCCGGGGTGACGAACGCGGGCGTAACCCGCGACCCGCCAGCGACTTCGATCGGCACTTCGCCGCGCCACTGCCGCTCCAGCTCGGCGATCGGGAGCCACACCGCGGCTGCAATCTCCTCGTTCAGCAACAGGGCGGGTCGCGCGGGAAGGCGAAAGACGTAGGGGCGTACCGCGATCGGCGGGAGGACGGGAGTGCGGGGAACGACATCCGCGAGCACGCCGAGCAGCCCACCGCTCGTCAGCTCGACCCCGACCTCTTCCGCCGTCTCGCGCACCGCAGTGGCGATCAGGTCGGCGTCGGCGGCCTCGCGGCGTCCGCCGGGAAGCGCCATGTGCCCCGACCAGGGATCGCCCTCCCGGTGAGCCCGCCTGATGACCAGCACGGAAACCGGGTCGGGAGCGAGGACCAGCGCCACCGACGCCCAGTAGAGCCCGGGCTCTTCGGGAACGACCGATAATGGCGCCCCGAGTCGGCCCGCAAGGAGTCGATCGAGCGTCAGTGGGCGTGTGAACGGCAGGCGCCGCCGCAGCACCCGCCGGCGGACGGCGCTGGAGCGGCTGCCGCCGTGGCGGGGCTCGATCCGGCGGGGCGGGCGGTGACCGACATGAGACGCTCGACGTCGTCGCTGCCGCAATTGCACGTCACGGTGGCAGACCCGCGCACCAGTCGCTCGAATCGGGTGCCGCAGGCGCTGCACTGATAGTCGTAGATCGGCATGAGCGGAGATTCGCGACAGGTTCGAACGGCGTCAAGTGGATCGAAGGAGTGCACTCGCGAGGAACTGGAGCGTGGCGTCGAAGACGAGCTCGGCGGCAGGAACGGGCGGCTTCCATGGATGGCCGGCACCAAAGGTATGCCCCGCACCATCGACCGGAAGCCAGGTCGTGACCTCGGGTCCGCCCAGGCGCGCGAGGCGCTCGCCCTCCCGGAGCGGGACCGATTCGTCGTCGGTCCCATGGATGAGGAGCCACGGGATGTCGAGCTGTCGCGCGGCGCGCTCGATGTCGAGGCGCTCGGCGGCGGATTCGACCTCGTCCAGGAGTGCCGTACCCACGGGGATGCGCTGCCCGGTCCGAGCGTTCACGTTTTCCAGGCTCCCCTCGGTACGCCAGCGGCGGTGGGTTTCCGCATCCCAGCGATCGATCCGGCTGATCGCCGCCCAGGTGACGAGCGCATGCACCTGGTCGTCCTCCACCGCGTGGAGCAGCGCGACCCCACCACCGCGCGAGTGCCCCACGAGGCCGAGCGTCGAAGGGGGCGCGGTCCCGAGCTCCCCACGAAGCAGCGCCTCGATCACCGTCGCCGTGTCACGAAGCTCCGCTTCGTAGGTGTTCCTCCCGAATCGCTCGGGATGCGCGGGCTCACCCGCCGCATCGACGCCGCTGCCGCTCATGTTGAAGGTCACCGCCGTCATCCCTGCCCGCGCAATTCGCTCGGCGAGTGGCGGAAAGAATCCCCAGTCCTTGAACCCCTTGAAGCCGTGAACGACGACGACCGCCGGCCGGGCCGACGACCGTCCGCCGGCTCGTACGTCGACGTGGATCGGGCCCAGCGTGCCTGCCAGTTCGTGACGGGAGAGCGTCGGCGTAGCCATGGCCGAAGCGTAGACGCGAGCGAGCGGGGTGCAAGAGGAAGAGGCCGGCCCCTCCGCAACGTTCCGGATTGACCCGCCCGGTCAATTCCTATAACATCTGTCACCTATTCATTGATATTCATTCTCAACTAAATCTGGTTCAGGATCTAAAACCGTGCGATTCCGGAAGATATGGGTCCATGCGGGTCTCCTCTGCGCCTTGCCCGCAGCGGCTGCTCCGCTGTCCGCTCAACAAACGGACTCGACAGATGTCCGGCCGGTGGAGATCGATGAAATCATCGTGACCGCCGAACGTGGTCGCGGTCGTGCGTCGGATGCAGCCGCCGCGGTCCGGAGCCTGGGGAAGGCCGAGCTCGATCGCCGCGCGGGCTCCGACCTCACGACCATCCTCCGCGACATTCCCGGCGTGCAGATCGATCCGGTCGTGGGCTCGGGAGCGGGGGTGATCCTCCAGGGGCTCGGGTCCGACCGCGTGCTCGTGCTCCTCGATGGCGCGCCCATCGCAGGACGGATCGGAGGCGAGTTCGACATCTCGCGCATTTCACCGTCGCAGCTCGAGCGCGTGGAAATCGTCGAGGGCCCGCAGTCCACGCTGTACGGCTCGACTGCGCTTGGCGGCGTCGTCAATCTGCTGACCCGCCGAGACGCAGGCCGCCGGGTCGAAGCCTCTACGCACCTTGGCTCACTCGGGCAGCGCGATTTCCGCGCGCGCGGCTCGGGCGCACTGGGTCAGCTTACGGGCTCGCTCGATCTCGGCCGCCGGGAGACCGATCTCGTGCCGGGCGGTCTCGAAACGACGCCGGGATCCGCGCTGCGATGGGACGGAATGGCGCGCGCCGGGGCCGCGATCGGTAAAGGAACCATCGATGCCCGCGTCCTCGCCGTGGTCGAAGAGCAGGAATACGAGACATCCTCGCGGGGCAGCGTGTCGAACAGCTTCAACGACAACTGGCAGTACGACGCCCTCGTGAGCGCGACGCTCGATCCCGCCGCGAAGACCGAGCTCCGCCTGCACGGCAGCATCTACAATCACCGCTTCATCTCGTCGCCGGGCACGCGCGACGAAGGCGCCCCCGAGTGGGACCGCCAGCGCGTGCTCGATGCCGAGGTCATCCGGCGGGGAACGGCGGGAATGCATCGCTGGCTCGTCGGCGCGAAGGCGGAGCGGGAATGGCTCGAGAGCGATCGCATCGAAGGAGGAGACCGTGCGGGATCGGCCGTGGCCGGTTTCGGCAGCGCCGACTGGCTGCTGGCGCCATGGCTCCGCAGCACGACCGGCGTGCGCGTCACCGGCAGCGACCTCTGGGGGACGGATGTCGCACCACGCCTCTCCGTGATCGCCTCCGCCCCGGAAGGCGTGTACGTGAAGGTCGGCGGCGCACGCGGCTTCCGCGCGCCTTCGTTCAAGGAGCTCTACACCAGCTTCACCAACACCCGCGGAGCCACGTACACCGTGCTGGGCGATCCCTCGCTCGAGCCGGAGCATTCGTGGAACGCGAGTGCCGAGATCGGACGCAGCGCCGGCGGCACGCGGGTCTATGCCCGCGGATTTCACAACTGGCTCCGCAACTTCATCGAGACCTCGCTGATCGACCCCGCCACCAGCACGTTCCGCTATCAGAACGTCGCGCGGGCGCGGACGGCCGGACTCGAGGCCGGTGGCGCCGTCACGCGCGGCATCGTTTCGGCGACTGCGTCACACGCCTGGCTCGACACGGAAGACGAAGCCTCGGGTGAGCCGCTCCTCGGCCGCTCCGCGCACATGTCACGGGCCGCGCTCACCGTTCAGCCGGGACCCGCATCCGTCACGGGCGAGATCGTGCACTCGAGCAGCGTACCGCTGCAGCGCACGGCCGCAGGCACGGTATACCAGGACGCCTACGCACGCATCAACCTCTCGGCGAGTGCCTTGCTCTTCGGTGACGCGCGCGTCACGCTCGGTGTCGACAACGTGGCCGACGTGCGGCCCGCCGGCGCCGCAACCTTTCTCGGCCGGCGCTGGTTCGGCGGGCTCTCCTGGGGAATCTCATGGTGACGAAACTCTGCGCCGTTGCGACGCTCCTCGCAGCGTTTCCCGCGGCCGCCTCGGCGCAGGAAGGGCTGCTCGTCGTCGCACATGGGGCGGGAGCGGAGTGGAACGCTCGTGTCCGGGAGACCGTCGCGCAGGTGAAGTGGGACGGGCCGGTGGGGCTCGCGTTCCTGATGGGTGCTGAGAAGGAATCGGCGGGGTGGAACGCGGCAGTCGCGTCGCTGGCCGCGCAGGGCGTGGAACGCATCGTCGTCGTGCCGCTCATGGTCTCGAGCTACGGCAGCCATTATCGCCAGATCCGTTATTACGCCGGCGAGCTGGCCGAGCTGCCGGGGGAGATCGCTGCGCACGATCACGGCACGCATGCGGCGCCTCCGGTCCCGATGCGCGTGACTGCGGCGCTCGATGATGCGCCCGAGCTGGCCGCGGCACTCGGCGCGCGCTGGGCGGAGCTCGACGACGCGGACCGGCGGCGGCCGCTGCTCCTCGTGGCGCACGGGCCCAACGACGCCGCGGATGCAGTGAAGTGGGTCGCCCACATCACCGCGGTGAGCGCAGGCCTGCGCGCGCGCACCCGCAGCGATCTCCACGTAGCACTCCTGCGCGACGACGCGCCCGCCGAGGTGCGGCGGGCCGCCGTCGCCGCGATGCGGGATACGGTGATGGCCATGGCGGCGCGGGCAGCGGATTCGGTCGTGGCGATGCCGGTGATGATTTCGGCGGGGTCCATCACGCAGGTCAAGATTCCCGCCGACCTCGACGGGCTGCCGATCCGGTATCGCGCCGAGCCGCTGGCGCCGCGTGCGGAGCTTGCGCGGTGGATCGAGCGGAGCGCGAAGGCCTCAGCCGAAAGCGCGAATGCGCCGGCTCGCCGCGACGAAGTCGGCGTCCACGCTCACTGACGGCGGACGGCAGGCTCGAGCAGCTCGAGAAGCCGGGCATCCGCGTCGAGCCGCGCGCGGATCCCGATGGGCAGCGTCCACTGGTCGTCGACATGACCGATCGGAAACCCCATCGCGACCGGGACCCCGAGGGGCTCGAGGTAGTGCGAGAGCACCCGGTCGAATCCCATCGCGCCGTCGGCGCCCCGCCGGCCCATCTCGGTGAATTGCCCGACCGCGACGCCGGCGACGCCATCGAGCGCGCCGGCGAGCTTCAGGTGCGAGAGCATCCGGTCGATCCGATACACCTCCTCGCCCACGTCCTCGAGAAAGAGGATCGTGCCGCGAAGGTCGGGCATGAACGGTGTGCCGACGAGGCATTGCAGCAGGCTGAGGTTGCCGCCGACGAGGGGGCCTTCGGCGAGGCCCGGAGCGAGCGTCACGGTGCGATGTTCGCGCGGCACGAGCATGGCCTCGGCGAGCGGCAGCTTCGCGAGCGGGCCCGGCGCATCCGGCTGCATGAGCACGCGCTCGAAGTGCGCGCGGGAGAATGCCGTGAGCCCGTGCCGCGCGATCGGGCCGTGGAAGGTGGGCACGCCCGTCCTGCGGTACAGCGCGACGAGCAGTGCGGTGATGTCCGAGAAGCCGATGACCGCCTTCGGATGACGGCCGAACGCCGCGAAATCGACCTCGTCGAGAATGCGGGTGATGCCGTACCCGCCGCGAATGCACCAGATGGCGTCGACGTCCGGACTCCGGAGCGCATCATTGAGATCGCCGATGCGCTCGGCATCGCTGCCGGCGAGGTAGCCATGGTGGGCCCCGGCGGACCGGCCGAGGTGCGGCTCGCACCCGAGGGCGCGGACGAGCTCTTCGGCGCGGCGAAGATCGTCTCGCTCGAGGAGCGGTCCGGCCGGCGCAACGAGCGCGATACGTGCACCTGGCACCAGCATCCGGGGGAGCGGCATCGTTTTGACCCCATTGGCCCGCGGGTGTATTCTTTCCGAGTCCCTGCAACCTGGAGCACGGCAGTGCGCGCTTCGCAGCCCGCGTTGCTCGCCGCTGGTCGTGTGATCGCTGAAACGCGCGACGAAATGGTCGCCGAGTGGCTGGATCGACTCGGAGACCGCGTCGCTGCCGCTCCCACGATACCGCGTCCGACGGTCGAGCGGGAGTTCCGCCTGATCATCGAGGTTCTGTCCGAGATGGTCGGCCCGCTTCGTCGCGAGGTCCGGACCGTCTGGCAGGACGTGTGCCGGCACTACGGCCGCGTCGCTTCGGCGCGCGGCCTTGCGGCGGGCGAGGTGGTCGAGGAGCTGCTGCACCTGCGTGACCTCCTCACCCGGCAGCTCGCGCCGGTGCTCGCCGCGATGCGCGCGCGCCAGGGCATGGCGATCATGCTGCGCCTCAACCGAGTCCTGGACCACGGCGTCGCCGTTGCCGTGATCGGGTATACCGATGCGCTCGTCGCGTCACTGATCGGCCGCGACGGGGTGCCGTACACCGGGTCCGAGGTCGAGCCCGACGAGATCGAGCGCCAGCTCGACTCCTTCGAAGCCGCGCTGGCCGCCGTCAGCCGCCGGTCGTAACCGCGACGCCGATGGCGCTCGCGGACCTCCTCCCCGCCCTTCCCTGGGCGGCTCCCTTTCTCGCATTCCTCCGGCTCGCGAACATGCGGCCGGCGCTCAGCGCCGATCCGCCGGCGGATCCGCACGCACACCGTGTCTCGGTGATCGTTCCCGCCCGGAACGAGGCCGCGACGATCGAGACGGTCGTGCGCTCGGCACTTCGCACGGCGCACGAGAACTTCGAGGTCATCGTCGTCGACGATCGCTCGACCGACACCACGGCCGCGATCGTCGAGCGCCTGGCGGCGGAGGATCCGCGCATCCGGCTGGTGCACGGCGCCGATCTTCCAGCAGGGTGGTACGGAAAGCCGTGGGCCTGCGCACAGGGCTGGCGCGCCGCCACCGGAGACGTCCTGCTCTTCACCGACGCCGACACCCGTCACGCGCCGATGCTCCTGCCGCACGCGCTCGGTGCACTCGATGCGGGGCGCGGCGAGCTCATCACCGTCAATCCCCACCAGCGCTGCGTGACGTTCTGGGAGCGCGTCATCATGCCTCAGGTCTGGCTGCTCCTCGGCGTCCGGTTCCATCCGGCCGGCGTGAGCCGGGCCCGGCGCGCGCGCGACGTCATCGCCAACGGGCAGTTCATCCTGATGCGCAGGACGGTCTACGAGAGCATCGGAACGCACGAAGCAGTGCGCGCGGAAGTGGCCGAGGATCTGGCGCTCGCCCAGCTGGTGCACTCCCGCGGGCTCCGCGTGTGGTTCGCCTTCGCGACCGGGCTGATGGAGACGCGGATGTATCGCGACCTTCCGCACATCGTGGAAGGATGGTCGAAGAACATCTACATGGGTGGACGGCGGTCGTTTCCCGACGAGCCGCTCCTTGCGGCGCTGGTCCCGGTGGCGCTCGGCGGGGCGATGCTCTTCTGGCTCGTCCCGGTCCTCGCGCTGGCGCTCATCCTGGCCGGCGCCGTTTCCGCTGAGCTGCTCGGCGCGGTGCTCGCCGCCATCGGCAGCTCCATCCTGTTCTGGGCCTGCGTGTCGCTCGGGATGCGCATCCCACCGTGGTACGGCATTGCGTACCCGATCGGCGCCATCGCGGTCCTCTACATCGTGGCACGCTCGACCTGGCGCGGTGCGGGAAGGATCGAGTGGAAGGGGAGGTCGTACGGCATCACGGAGACGGACGTGCCGAAGCGATGATCACGGGGCCTCGAGCACCTCGCGCACCTTGATCGCAAGCTCTTCCATGGTCCATGGCTTCCGCAGCAGCGGCGGCGGCATCTCGCCCGGTTCCGACCGCTCGATCATTTCCGGCGGCGTGCCGCCATATCCGCTGGAGAAGAGGAACTTCGCCCGGTGGCCTTCGGCCCGCAGTGTTTCGTACAGTGCGCGCCCGTTGCGGCGGGGCATCATGATGTCGGACAGCACGAGATCGACGCGCGCACCTGCACGCAGTGTGTCGAGCGCTTCATCGCCATCGGCGGACTCCAGGACCGTGTA
This sequence comes from Gemmatimonadales bacterium, assembly GCA_036741715.1. GTDB lineage: Bacteria > Gemmatimonadota > Gemmatimonadetes > Gemmatimonadales > GWC2-71-9 > CAMLLJ01. Next base: position 28,742 of record DAINRR010000013.1, on the reverse strand, counting down.
GCCGAGCCGCTTCAGGATCCGGACGGCGGCGGTTCGCAGCGCCGGCTCGTCCTCCACGACGAGCAGCGTCTCCGTCCCGCGTGGAAGCTGCATCGTCACCGGTCCGGGCTGGCTCTGCCGCCGCACGCGCGCGACGCCCGGAAGCCGGATCGAGACCGTGGTCCCGACGCCGCGCTCGCTCGTGAGCTCGATCGAGCCCTGCTGCTGGCGCACGAGACCGTAGACCATCGCGAGCCCGAGTCCGCTCCCCTCCTCCGGCGGCTTGGTGGTGAAGAACGGATCGAAGACGCGCGCGCGCACGTCTTCGGTCATCCCGTGCCCGGTGTCCTCGACGATCAGCCATCCATGCAGGCCCTCGGGCGCACGCCCCCCCAGCGGCCCGTCGCGGGAGACGGTCACGGTGAGCCGTCCGCCACCGGCCATCGCGTCACGGGCATTGGTGGCGAGATTGATGAGGATCTGCTCGAGCGCCACCCGGTCCACACGAACCCCGACCCCCTGCGTCTCGCCCCGCCGATCGACGACGATGTTGCTCGGCAGGAGCCGGCGCAACGTGCCGAGCATCTCGTCGACCGCCACGGCGAGATCGAGCGGCTCGATCTGCAGGGGTGACTGCCGGCTGAAGCCCAGCAGCTTCCGGATCATCTCCGCGCCCCGATGCGCCGCGCGGCGGACCTCGGCCAGATCGGCGTGCACCGACTCGAGGTTCGCCGGCACCGATTGCCGGGCCAGGTCGGCGTTGGCCACGACCGTGGCGAGCACGTTGTTGAGATCGTGCGCGATCCCGCCGGTGAGCTGTCCGACGGCTTCCATCTTCTGTGCCTGCCTCAGCTGTTCCTCGAGTGCCCGCCGCTCGCTCACGTCCCGCACCACGCTCTGGATCATGCCGTCCTCCCGGAGCCGGGACGAGATCTCGACCGGGAGGTACGTGCCGTCCTTGCGCCGGAGCCGCGCGGCTTCCAGCACCGTCCTCCCCTGAGCGAGCTCCTCGGCGGGGTGCGACTCGGCCTGCGGGTCCGCGTGCTCCCGCAGCTCGGCCGGGCGCAAGGCGAGCAGCTCGGCACGGGCGTAGCCCAGCATCTCGCAGCCCTTCGCGTTCACATCCAGGTATCGCCCCCCCGGCTCGGCCAGAAAGATCCCGTCCGACGCTTCGTCGAGGAGCGTGCGGTAGCGCTGCTCGCTCCGCACCTGGGCGCGCCAGGCGAGACGGAGCGTCGAGTAGAGCAGTGCCGCGGTGCCGGCGATGAACCCGATGCCCTTGTAGGTCTGGAAGCGCGTGATCGCGTCGGCGCCGATCGGGCCGGCGACGGCCTCGGCCGCGCGGTCGGAAAAAAGGATCCACGCCGCCCCTCCGACGAAATAGAGGAGCGCGATCGAACCCGGCGTGAGGTATTCGTGTGCCCGCAGCCCGGCTCCCGGCCAGCGCATCCAGAACGCTCCTGCGTCGTGCCGCGCCAGTGCGCGGGTGAATGGTTACCTGCGGAACGCGGAAACGTGAGAGAGTGCGGTCACTTCCGACCGGGCACCGATGTCTCTCGACTCCGTTCTTCAGGCCACGTCCTGCCTCACCGACCTTCCGCGGCTCGTGGCGGAGCTCGGCCACGAGCCACTCTGGGAAGAACTGCCCCCCTGGACGGACGTACGCCGGGCGGCCACGGTCGGCCGGCACGGGCGTTTCCTCTGGATTGGCGCGGAGAGTGGCCGGCCAGTCAGCGAGGTCGTCCGGGGGATCGCGAAGCGCTTTTCGACCAACGGATGTGCTGCAGGGGTCCTCGTAGTCTACCCACCCGATCGCGAATTGGGGATAGCCGCCGGCCTCGGAGAGCCCGCCGTTCTCCGCATCGCGCTCGATGCCCCGGGCCCCATTCCACTCGCATCGCTGCGGCGGCTGGCCGCACTTCCCGCCGGATCGTCGACCGCCTTCGCGGCACGCGCGGCGGAGGCACTGAGTGGCCAGGGCGTCGGCCGCGAGTTCTTCCGGCAGTTCCGCGCTACCGTCGAGCTCGCGGAGCACGCCGTCTCCGGCCGCGGCCTGCGGGACGCCGGTCACCGGCGGGCGCTCGGCCTCCTGCAGCTCACGCGGGTGCTCTTTCTCTATTTCGTTCAGAGCCGCGGCTGGCTCGACGGTCGAACCGACTTCCTTCGCGCGGCAGTGGACGACTGCCTCGCCCGGCGGCGTTCCCTGCAGCGGCACCTCTTCGACCCGCTCTTCTTCGGTACACTCAACCGTCCGACCGAGTCCCGAACCCGGGGCGTCCGCGCCTTCGGCGCCATTCCATTCCTGAACGGCGGGCTTTTCGAGCCGCACGCGCTCGAGCGGAGATACCGCCCTTCACTCCCGGACGCGTTCTGGCGCGAGTCGTTCGATCAGCTCTTCGAGCGGTATCACTTCACGGTCGGCGAGTCGGATCCGGCCACCACGGCCGCAGTGGCGCCGGACATGCTCGGGCGGGTGTTCGAAGGTGTGATGGAGCCCGCCCACCGGAAGGCCAGCGGCACCTATTACACGCCGGCTGCGCTCGTCCGCCAGCTCGTGGACGCAACCTGCGTGGCGCTCGTGGGTGTGCGTCTCGGTTGTCATGACGCCGAAGCGGACGCGCTGATCGCCGCGCAGGATCCGGCAGCGCTCTCGATCCTGACATCGGCGACGATCCTCGACCCCGCGTGCGGCTCCGGCGCGTTCCTCCTCGGCGCGCTCGAGCGCATCGCCGCGGTGCGCGTGGCGCTCGGTGAATCGCCGGAAACGGCACGGCGGACCACGCTCCAGCGGCAGCTCTTCGGCGTGGACCTGAGTGGCATGGCCATACGCCTCGCCGAGCTCCGGCTCTGGCTTTCCGTCGTCGCGGCGGATCCGGCCCTCGATGCACGCAGCGTGCGCCCGCTCCCGAATCTCGACAGTCTCGTACGCCAGGGAGATTCGCTCCTCGAGCCGGCCGCGGCGCGCGTCGCCTGCTCGCCCGGGGTTGCGCGTGCCGCAGGCGCGGCACGGCGGCGCATCGTGACTGCGGTCGGTCCGGACAAGGCGCGACTGGCAGCGGAGCTTCGATCACTCGAGCTCGCCGCTGCGGCAGAATCCGCCGATGCGCGCGTGCAGCAGGCGGCGCGGCGCACCGCCGAATTCGTCGGAATGCTCCGCTCGCCGACTCTCTTCGGCGATCGTCTCACGCCCGGCACCGCGCAGCGACGTCACCTGCACGACCTTCGTGCAGAGCTGCGGGCCGCCCGTGCCGCGCGCCGCGCCCTCGCCGCGACCGGGGACCTTCCCTGGTTCCAGTTCGAGGCGCACTTCCCGGACATCATGCACCGCGGCGGCTTCGACGCGGTGATCGGCAATCCGCCATGGGTGCGCGCCGAGGAGGTACCGGCCGAGATGCGCCGGCAGGTGGCGGCGCGATATCGCTGGTGGCGCGCGCCCCGGACGAAGGGATTCGGCCATCAACCGGACCTCGCCGTGGCCTTCCTCGAGCGCGCACACGAGCTTGCGGCGCCCGACGGCGTGATCACGCAGCTGGTCCCGGCCAAGGTCGCCACTGCGGCCTATGGATCGGCAGCGCGCGCGTCGCTCGTGCGTGAGACGACCATCCACGCCGCCGTCGACCTCACGGCCGAAGCGTCCGCTGATTTCGGCGCCACCGTCTATCCGATGGCCATCATCACGACTCGCCGCCAGCCGCCGCCAGCGCACGTGGTGCGGCGCATGCTCGATCCCGCTGCGCGCGGAGTCCGCCAGGAGCGGCTCGGAGCTGCGGCGTGGACCACGGCCGGGCCGGAGGCGGAGGCGGTCGCTGCGCGGCTCCGCGCCGCGTTCGCTCCGCTCCAGAGCCGATATGCATGCCGGCTCGGGGTGAAGACCGGCGCAAACGACGTATTTCTCGATCCGCAGGGAGTGGAAACCGACCTGCTGCGCGCGGCACTGCGCGGACGGGACCTCCGACCGTTCTCGGCCGTGGCGCAATCCCGGCTCCTCTGGACCCACGATGAGCAGGGCCGGCCACTGCAGAAACTTCCGCCCGAAGTGGCGGGCTACCTGGCGCGCTACGAGTGGCGCCTGCGCACGCGTGCCGACTTCACCGGTGGGCCGTTCTGGTCGCTCTTCCGGACCCGAGGTGCGCTGGCTCCGCATCGCGTCGCGTGGGTGGACGTCGCGCGCCAGCTGGCCGCCGCGGTGCCGACCGGCGACGTCATCGTGCTGAACAGCTGCTACGTGATCGAAGCGGCGACGGCTCCCGAGGCACACGCCGCCTGCGCCTGGCTCAACTCCACCTGGGTGCGAGCCGTCGCGCGACTCACCGCAGCGCCGGCCTCGGGAGGCTACGCGCGATTCTCCGCGGGCGTGGTGGGGAGCCTTCCGGCGCCGCCCGATGACCCACAGCTCGCGCGGATCGGCGAGGATGGCGCACGCGGAATCACCGTGCAGGAGGAGCTCGATGAACGGGTTGCCGGCCTTCTCGATCTCGCCGACGGCGAGCGCAGCGCCCTCGCACGCATGGCCCGAACGGGTGCCGACCATCGTCGCTGAGTCACTCACCGTCGCCGACGCGTTCCCCCGGTTCCTTCCTCCGGTTCACGGTGAGCCGCAGGAAGTCGCCGCGGCGCTGGCACGTGCCGCTCTGCCCCCGGAATCCGCTGTGGCAGGACCGCCATGGCTGCTGCCACGGCAGCGCCCGGCGCTCGCCCGCACGATCGCCGCCCTCGAGCGGTTCGGTGGCGCCCTGCTCGCGGAACCGGTGGGCACGGGCAAGACGTACATCGCGCTCGCCGCCGCACGTGTCCTTGCCGGGATGGCCACGTGCATCGTGCCCGCGGCGCTCGTCTCGCAATGGCGGCGCACCGGCGCCGCCCTGCAGGTGCCGATCGTGGTCTCGTCCCACGAGCGCGCCAGCCGAGGCATCCTGCCGCCTCCCGATGGCCTCGTCATCGTCGACGAGTCCCATCATTACCGTAACCGGGACGCGAGGCGATACGAGCACCTTGCACGCTGGCTGACCGGTCGCACCGCACTGCTGCTCTCCGCCACCCCGGTCATGAACCGACTCGGCGACCTCGTCGCCCAGCTGCTCCTCGTGCTTCCGGATGACGCGCTGGCGCCGCTCGGAGTTCCGTCGCTCGCCGGGCTGCCGCAGCGCCGCGCCTTTCCATCCCCGGTCTCGCTGGTGGTGCTGACCGCCGCAGCAGGCGATTGTCGCCCGTCGGCCGCTGCGCAATCCATTCGACCGGATACGGGCGCTTCCGAGCTCATCCGAACGGTTCGCGCACTCGCGCTTTCCCGGAACGCGAGCGTCGCAAGGCTCGTTCGTGGCGTCCTGCTCAGGGCGGCGGCCTCGAGTCCGGCGGCGTTCGATGCGTGCCTCCGCCGCTATCGGCTTCTCCTGCTTCAGGGGCGGGATGCCGCCGAGGCGGGTGTCCGGCCCGCGCGCGCGGCGCTGCGCCGCTGGGCCGGTGAGCTTCCGGAGCAGACCGTCCTCTGGCAGCTCCTCGATGAGGCGATCGGGGATGCCGAGCTCGAGCTCACCGACCTGGAACGTCTGGACGCGCTGGTCCGCCAGGCCGACCTCGCCGCCGAGCGTCCCGATACCAAGGCACGGCGGCTCGTCGAGCTCGTGGCGGACGGCCAGCGCACACTCGTCTTTACCTGTTCGCGAGACACCGCACTCTGGCTTCGGCGCTGGATCACACCCGCGCCGGCATGGTGCACTGGAGTGGCGGCCGGGATTGGGCATGTCCGCATGCCCCGGAACTCGGTCTTCGCGGGATTCGCACCTGGCCGTCGCGATCCGGGGAGCGGAGCGCCACATGTGCTCGTCACGACGGAGGTGGCCGCGGAAGGGCTCGACCTGCAGGCCGCCCGCCGGATCATCCACTACGACCTGCCCTGGAATCCGGCCCGGCTCGACCAGCGCGAAGGACGTGCCCGGCGCCTCGGCAGCGCGCATGACACGGTGCACGTCGTCACGTTCGAACCCCCTCCTGCCATCGAGCGCGAGCTGCGCCAGCTCGAGATCCTCGAGGAGAAACGCGGACTCGGTGCGCGCGCGCGGGTCGCCGGCGAGAGCCTCGAGCGGCTTCGCGGCGCACTCGAAGCGGCGCGAGGCGCGGCGCCACCGATCCGGGGGGTGGCAGTGGCTTCGGAATGCGATGCTGCCGGGGCGCTCGTCGGACTTAGCCTCATCGACCTCGAGGACGACGACGCGCCCTGGGGGACGACGCTTTTCTGGCTTCCCTCCGCAGGCGGCGCGATGGACGATGCGATGACGATCGCCGATCGCCTCGACGAGGTGGCGCGTTCCTCGAGTCCGCCCGCGCGGCCGGACCCTTCCGAACTCCACTGGCTCGATGCACGGCTCGCCGGTCCGGCAGCCGCGATGCTCCGGGCCGCGAACGCCGCGCGACTTCGCACCGGCGTTCCGCTGCCGGCGAGGCGTCTGGTCCGGCGCCTGGCTGCACTCGGGCGGACCGCGGCACGCGAGCGCGACGAAGCACGGCTGGAGGCCGTGGATCGGGCGCTCCGCGTGGCGACACGAGGGCATGCCGCAGGGGAAGCACTGCTGATCGGCCGGCTTGCATCGGCGCCGGACACCGAGCTCCTGGGGCAATTGGCGATGCTCCGCGACCGTCCGCCACGCACGTTCGATGTGCGCGTCGAAGGAGTCGTGCTTTTCCGCGCAGCAGGTGCGCGGCTACCTTGAGCGCATGCCGAACCTCAACACCGTGCTCTTCGACCTCGATGGTACGCTCATCGACTCCGTGCGCCTCATCCTCGACAGCTACCATCACACGCTGCGCGCCCATGGGATTCCGGCTCGAACCGATGCCGAATGGCTTCGCGGCGTCGGGACCCCGCTGCGCGTCCAGTTCGCGGAGTGGCGCGAGCATCCCGGCATCGAGCGGATGATCGAGACGTACCGGGAGTACAACCTGGCCAACCACGATGCCTGCGTGACGCCGTTTGCGGGGATCGCCGATATGGTGCGGGCGATCAAGTCGGCCGGTTTCGCGACGGGCCTCGTCACGAGCAAGAACCGGAGCGGCGCCCAGCGAGGGCTTCGGGTCTGCGAGATCGAGCCGCTGATGGATGTGATCGTCGGTGCGGACGACGTCGAGCACCCCAAGCCGCACGCCGAGCCGGTGGAAAAGGCCGTCGCGTATCTCGGCGCGGATCCGATGCGGACGGTCTACGTGGGAGACAGCGTGCACGACATGGCATCGGGGCGCGCGGCCCGCGTCCGGACGGCGGCGGTGCTCTGGGGTCCGTTCACGCGCGCCGATCTGGCGCCGACCAGTCCGGACTACTGGCTCGAGCGGCCCGCCGATCTCCTCACGGTACTCGGGCTGGAAGTCCCGCGAACAGGTCGGTCGTAACCGGTTCCGGCTGCGGGAGGCCGGCGGCGAGATGATACTCCTCATGCGCCCGGAGCTCTTCCTCGAAGTGCGCGATGTGATGCTGCTGAGACCGGTGTGCCGCGAACGCGGCCCGCTTGACGCCGATCTCCGGCGTGATGTCCACCCGGCATGTCACGGGTAGCCCCTCGACCCCGCCATTCGGGCCGCTGCGTCCGGTCCAGGTCACGTAGTAGAGCCGGCGGGTGCTCCAGGCGGCGCCCGCCACCGGAAGTGCGGTGCGGATTCCCGCGAGGAAGAACGCAGCGGTCGCGGCACGGCTCACGGCCCGGTGATCGGCATGCGTGTTCGGCGCACCCTCGGGGCCGAACGTGAGAATCACCTCGGGGCGCAGCCGCCGCACGAGCCTGGTCAGGTCGGCCACCAGCGCATCGCCGGACATCGTGTCGAGCCCGCCATCCGGGTGGCCCAGCGTGAAGATGCGGTCCACCCCGATCACACCGGCCGCCTCGAGCAGCTCTCGGCGGCGGAGCGCCGCGATCTCCTTCCGGTCGTCGGCTCGGACGCCCGAGACGCGACCTGCCTCCCCATCCGTCGCCGTGACGAGGGCCAGCTCCCGGCCCTCCCGGTGGTATCGGGAAAGGGTTCCTGCCACGGAGAACGATTCGTCGTCGGGATGGGCGAAAATCGCCAGCAGCATGGAGATGCGCGCTCGAGTGGAGGGTGGGGCGGTCGCGTGGCACCTTGCCCCGCGGCACCGGCGGAATATCTTCCGCCGCCGACCCCTGTTTCAAGGACGTTACGGATGCGTCTCCTCCCGCGCGATGAAAAGTTCTTCGAGCTCTTCACCGGCGTCGCCGAGCTGAACGTCGAGGCGGCCCGGCTGCTGCAGAACCTGGTGTCCGCGCCGCCACCCCAGCGCCGTCCGATCGTCGACTCCATCAAGCGCCTCGAGCATCAGGCCGATGAGATCACCCACCAGGTGGTGGGCCGCCTCGACCGGACGTTCATCACGCCGCTCGACCGCGAGGACATCCACATGCTCGCCTCGCGGCTCGACAACGTGATGGACCTGATGGACGGGACCGCACGCCGCATCCAGATGTTCCACGCGGGGGAATCCCCCGCCGGGACGGTGATGCTGGCCGACGTGATCATCCGCGCCAACCAGCAGATCCTCACCGCGGTGCAGAACCTCGAGAAGGACCGGAAGGGTGTCGTGCTCACGGCCTGCAAGGCGGTGAAACACCTCGAGGAGGAGGGAGATTCGCTCTATCACGAGTGGATCGGCAAGCTCTTCGAGGGGCAGCCCGATGCGCTGCTCGTGATCAAGTGGATGGAGATCTACGAGCACCTCGAGCGCACGCTCGACCAGGCCGAAGACGTGGCGAACGTCGTGGAATCCATCTTCATCAAGCACGCCTGACGATGGAAGTGACCGTCACGTACGTCCTCGTCATCATGGGCGTGGCGCTGGTCTTCGATTTCATCAACGGGTTCCACGACAGCGCCAATTCCATCGCCACGGTCGTTTCGACGCGGGTGCTTTCCCCGGGCGTCGCGGTGTTCTGGGCGGCGTTCTTCAACTTCATCGCCGCGTTCACGATCGGCACCGCCGTGGCCAAGACGATCAGCAAGGGACTCATCCATCCCGAGGTGATCGACGCGAACGTGATCCTGGCGGCCCTGATCGGGGCCATCGTCTGGGACCTCATCACCTGGTGGGTCGGGCTTCCGACGTCGTCCTCGCATGCGCTGCTCGGCGGATACGGCGGCGCGGCGATCGCCAAGGCGGGATTCGGCTCGCTGATCGGGAGCGGGTGGGTCAAGCCGATCGCGTTCATCGTCGTGTCACCGCTCTTCGGCATGCTGCTCGCGATGGCGATCACGGTCGGGCTCAGCTGGCTGCTGCGGCACGCGCGGCCCGCTCCGGTGGATCGCGTCTTCCGGAAGCTCCAGCTGTTGTCGGCGGCGCTCTATTCGCTGAGCCATGGCGCGAACGACGCGCAGAAGACCATGGGCATCATCGCCGGCCTGCTGGTCTCGTCCAACGCGCTCTTCGCCGATGCCACCGGCTGGATGAGTCACCTCTACTTCCCCAATGCCGACCACATCCCGATGTGGCTCGTGCTGTCGGCGCACTTCGCCATCGCGCTCGGCACGGCGATGGGCGGCTGGCGGATCGTGAAGACGATGGGCAACCGCATCACGCGCCTCCGCCCGTTCGGTGGCTTCGCGGCGGAGACGGCCGGCGGCATTTCCGTGATGGCAGCCTCGGTCCTCGGCGTTCCCGTCAGCACCACCCACACGATCACGGGCGCCATCGTCGGCGTCGGGGCCTCCCGCCGGGTCACTGCGGTGCGGTGGGGCGTGGCCACCCGGATCGTCTGGGCCTGGGTGCTGACCATTCCGCTTTCCGCCGCCATCGCGATGCTCGCCTACCTCTTCCTGCGGTAGGCGAACCGCCAGTCGCGATCAGGCCGCGTCGCGCACACGGCCGGCCTGCACGATGCGGCGGTACTCCCCGATCAGATGGTCGTCGATGAGGTCCCAGCGCCGGGCGGCTGCCGTCAGGAGCGCGTTCGTCGCGATCCTCTGGCGGAGCGCGGGATCGGTCAGCAGCCGGTCGAGCGCGCCCGCGATGGCCTCGACCGAATTCGGCTCCACCAGCCAGCCGTTCCTTCCGTGTTCGGTGAACTCGAGTACGCCGCCCGCGGCCGCGACGATCGACGGAAGGCCCGACGCCATCGCTTCCAGAAGCACATTGCCGAACGTTTCCGTCACCGACGGGAAGGCGAAGATGTCGGCCGAGGCATAGGCCGCCGAAAGCGCCGGCCCCGTGAGCAACCCGGCCAGGTGCACCCCCGGAATGGAGCGCTCGCGGATTTCCTGCTCGAGGGGTCCGCGGCCCACCAGGGCGAGGGATGCCCGCGGATGGCGCAGTGCCACGCGCTCCCACGCTTCGAGCAGCAGGTCGAGGTTCTTTTCCCGCGCGAGCCTGCCGACGTACGTCACGACCAGGTCGCCGGGCTCCGCGCCCATCGCGGCGCGATATCCCTCGTCGCGCCACGCGGGATTGAACGCCGCGGTATCGACGCCGCGGCTCCACACCCCGGTGCGCCGGATACCGCGCGACTGCAGATGCTCCTCATAGATGCGCGACGGGCAGAGCACGCGCTCCGCCTGCCCATAGAACCAGCGGAGGTACCGCCATCCCGGGCGGACCGCCCAGTCGACGTGGTAGCGCGCGGCGTACTGTTCGTAGTCCGTATGCGCCGACGCGACGACCGGGAGCCCCAGGTGCCGCGCCACGCGAATCCCCGCCAGCCCCAGCGCGAACTCGGTGGCGACGTGCACCACGTCCGGCCGGAACGCACGGGCGTCGGCCACGAGCTCGCGATGCCGGGGGAAGGCCCACTGGACATCGGGATAGAGAAAGAACGGCATGCTCGCCGACCGGTGGACCTCGGGGCGGTCCACGCCGTCGGGAAGGCGATAGTTCGCCGTATAGACCCGGACGCCGATTCCACGGGCCGCGAGCGCATCCGCCAGGCGCAGGAGCGTCACCCCGACGCCGCTCACCATCGGCCAGTAGACTTCGGAAAAGATCGCGACCCTGAGGTTCGTGCCGCTCGACTCGTCGGTCACCGCCGCGCCGGGTAGGGGATGAGGTAACTTAGCTGTATGAAACTCGCCTTCGCCGGGTCCCCGGAAGTCCGTGCCAGCCGTGCCGACGTCTGGCGACGGCTCCTCGATCCGCATTTCATCGGCGCGTCGGCCCCGGGCGTCGACGCCGTCGAGGTGCTCGGTCCCAACCGCTTCCGGATGCATCTCGGCTTCGGGGTGGCCCTGCTCAAGCTGCAGTTTGCACTCGACGTGGGCTTCCACGACATCGTGAGCGAGGAAAGCGCCCGCATGGAGGCGCGCGGCGTCGCATCCGGCACCACGGTCGCCATGGATTCGATCATCCGGATCGAGGAGGTCGCGCCGCGCCTGCAGCGACTGCACTGGCGGGCGGAGACGGCCGTGGAAGGAACGCTCGCCGGCGTCGGGGCCCGCCTGGTGGAGGGAGTGGCCCGGCGGCTGACCGAACGATTCTGGGAGGATTTCGCCGAACGGGTCGAGGCGGAAGCGGCGGCCTGACGCTAGAGCGAATCGCAGACGGGAACGCCGGACCGGGAAGCGCGGAGCCCCTGCCGCTCCGTCGTCGGCTGGCCATCGGGACGGCCCACCCAGACGACACAGCTCCGGCCCTCCCAGCCCGAGCGCACCGCGCGCCCGATCCAGCCGCTGTCCGTGGCACTCTCGATGACGACATCGACGCCCGCATGCGGCACATACCGGATCGGCAGGTTCTGGAACCGCGACGCATACAGGCCGGTATTGGCCCAGTGCTGCTCCTGGGCACGGACGAGGCGCTCGAGGTCCGAGCGCGCCTGCGCACCGGGATGAGGCCTCGGCTGCGCCGGCGGTGACGACGCCACGGCCCGCGCGGTGTCCTGCGGAGCCGGGGGCCCGTACATGACTTCCTCCGCACTCGGATAGGTCCGACGGCTCGGCGGGGCCGGCCGCGCCTTGGGCCGGGCCGGGGCCGCAGCGAGCGCGGAGTCCGCGAGCGAGTCGGCGACGATCCCCTGGGGCTCATCGTTCCGCAGGCCGAGTTCGCTGCAGGCCGCGAGCGCCAGCATCGAGGTCAGGAAAGCCCCGAGACGCGCGCGGGGGCTGTGCAGGTGCGACACCGTCATCAGTTCCTCGTGAGTCGTTCAGCCACCTTCATCGTACGCACCCCGCCCGTGCCGCGCCAGACAGGAGACCCGATGCGAGCCGTGCCCTGCGTCATCGCCATCTGCCTCATCGCCGCCTGTGCCACCACGCCGGGCGCGCCTCCGGATTACGACGTGATCATCCGGAACGGAACGGTGTACGACGGGACCGGGGCGCCGCCACGCAGAACGGACGTCGGCCTCCGGGGCGATCGCATCGCCATGATCGGGCCGCTGGCCGGGGCCGGGGCGGCGCGCGAAATCGACGCGCAGGGCATGGCCGTTGCTCCCGGGTTCATCAACATGCTGAGCTGGGCGACGACCTCGCTGCTGCACGACGGCCGCTCGCAGGGCGACATCCGCCAGGGCGTGACGCTCGAGATCTTCGGCGAAGGGACGAGCCCGGGTCCCATCAACGACTCGATGCGCCAGAGCATGCTGGAAAACCAGCGCGACATCCGCTTCGAGATTCCGTGGACCACGCTCGGCGAGTACCTGGAGCATCTCGAGCGGCGCGGCGTGTCCCCGAACGTCGCCTCGTTCGTCGGGGCGACGACGGTGCGCATCCATGAGCTCGGCCATGTGAACCGCGCGCCGACCCCGGCGGAGCTGGGGCGCATGGAGGCGCTGGTGGACCACGCCATGCGCGAAGGGGCGCTCGGCGTCGGCTCCTCGCTCATCTATGCGCCGGCGGACTACGCGAAGACGGATGAGCTCGTCGCGCTGGCGCGCGCCGCTGGCCGGCACGGGGGCATGTACATCTCGCACATCCGGGACGAAGGCGGCGGCCTCCTGCCGGCCGTGGACGAGCTCCTGACCATCGCACGCGAGGCGGGGGTCCCGGCGGAGATCTACCACCTCAAGGCGTCGGGCCGCGCCAACTGGGCCAAGCTGGACTCGGTGATCGGGAAAGTCGACTCCGCCCGGGCCGCGGGCCTCCGGATCACCGCCGACATGTACACCTATCCTGCGAGCTCCACCGGTCTCGACGCCACGATGCCCACCTGGGTTCAGGAGGGCGGGTACCGGGCGTGGGCCGAGCGGCTGCGCGATCCGGCCATCCGGGCACGCGTGGCCGCGGAGATGCGCGGTGACGGCACTGCGTACGACAACGCCTTCGCGAACGCCGGGGGCCCGGACGGCATCCTGCTCGTCTCGTTTCGCGAAGACTCGCTGCGCTACCTCGTGGGCCGGACGCTGGGGGACGTGGCCCGCATGCGGAGGACGGCACCGGAAGAGACCGCGATGGACCTGGTGATCCAGAACGGGGCGGACGTCGGCTGCGTGTACTTCACGATGTCCGAGGAGAATGTCCGCAGGAAGATCGCGATTCCCTGGGTGAGCTTCGGCTCGGACGGCGGCTCGTACGCCGCCGAAGGCGTCTTCCTGAGGTCCGGGACGCATCCCCGCGCGTACGGCAACTTCGCGCGGCTCCTCGGGCGCTACGTGCGCGACGAGAAGATCATTCCGCTCGAGGAAGCGATCCGGAAGCTCACGCTCCTCCCGGCGACGAACATCGGGATCAGGGATCGGGGCGCGCTGCGGGCAGGGTACTACGCCGATGTCGTGGTCTTCGACCCCGCGACGATCACCGACCGCGCCACCTTCGAACAGCCGCACCAGTACAGCGTCGGTGTCCGCGACGTCTTCGTCAACGGGGTCCAGGTCCTCGCCGCCGGCGAGCACACCGGGGCGAAGCCGGGACGGTTCGTACGCGGGCCGGGCTGGAAGGGTTCGCGGTGATCGGCCCGTTCACGTGAGTCGCTGCAGCTCGCGCAGCGCGCGCTGCTGAGCGGCGCGATCGCGGACGGCGACGAAGATGGTATCGTCTCCGGCGAGCGTCCCGATGACTTCCGGCCACGCGAGTCGGTCGAGGGCGGCGCCGACGCGGCTCGCCTCTCCGGGCGGCGTGTGCAGGACGAGGAGCGCGTCGCCCGCCGCGTCGACGCCGATCACGCCCTCCGCGATGCGCCGCTCGTCGGGATCCTCTGAGCTCACCGCCTGCGGATCCGGCTTCCGATAGGCTCCGCCGGTCTTCACCAGTCCGAGCGCCGCGATGTCCCGGCTGATGCTCGACTGCGTGACGTCCCAGCCGGCCTGCGCGAGCGCCTCGGCCAGCTCCTCCTGGGTATGCAGCGCGCGCGTTGCGATCAGCTCCAGGATCTTGAGGTGCCGTTTCCGTCGGTCGGCCGTCATCGGATTCGCCTTCCGGCGAGGGCGTTCATCGCGCGATCGAAGCGGCCGCGCTCCCGCCGGTTCCACGCCCGCGCCGCCGTGAGCCGGCCGCGCGCCATGCCGAGCCCGAGGTTGCCGAGGCCGCCGGTACTCGGCCGCGCCCGGATGATCTCGCCCGGCGGGAGCGGCGGCATCGGCTGGCCCGCCTTCACGGCGGAGGCGACAGCCCGATAGGCGCTCCGGAACGGCTCGCCCTCACGCACTCTGCGCATCACTTCGTCGGTTGCGAGCGTCGGCCCGTCGAGCGCCGCGAGCGCGCGTGCGCGGTCGACGCCGATCCGCGGCAGTGCAGTCGCCATCATGACCAGCATCTCTTCCGTGGCATCGAGTCCGCGCATCAGCGGGCCTTTCAGCAGCTGGAAGTCGCGGTGATACCCGCCGCCGAGCTTGCCGGAGATCGCGAGCACCGCCGCGAGCTCGCCCTGCACGGCTCCGGCACGCCCACGCGTCAGCTCGAAGAGGTCGGGGTTCCGCTTCTGCGGCATGATGCTCGACCCGGTCGCGAGCTCGGGTGGCAGCACGAGGAAGCCGAACTCGTCGGCGGTGTAGAGGATCACGTCGGTCGCGAGCCGCGCGAGGTCGTGGCCGAACTGCACGCACCAGAAGAGCGCAGCGGCCTCGAGTTTTCCGCGCGCTCCCTGCACCGAGGTGGCCGCGCCGTCGAGCCCGGCGAAGCCGAGTGCGCGCGCGGCGGCCTCGCGGTCGATCGGCAGCGGCACGCCGTACCCCGCCGCCGAGCCGAGCGGCGAGCGGTCGAGGCGCGGCCAGATCCCGGCGACGGACTCCGCGGTGTCGAGCACGCCTTCCGCATATCCCGCTGCCCATAGCCCGACCGACGAGGGCATTCCCCGACGCTGATGCGTGTAGCCCGGCATCAGCGCGGTGCGATGTGCCGCCGCGAGGGCGAGCAGCACGCCGGCAAGGTCGAGCGAGGCGGCATGGAGTGCGAGCGTCCGGTCCTTGAGGTAGAGCCGCAGGTCGGTGGCCACCTGGTCGTTGCGCGAGCGGCCGGTATGCAGCCGCTCGCCAAGGGATCGGCTCCGGCGCGTGAGCCAGTGCTCCACCGCAGTGTGCACGTCTTCGTGCTCGCTCCCGATGGCCAGCTCACCGCTCGCCGCCGCGCGCAGCGCCGAGCGCAGCCCGCGCTGCATCGCGGCGAATTCGCGCGCCGAGATGAGTCGGGCCCGGCGCAGGCCCGTCGCGTGTCCCAGGCTGCCGAGAATGTCCCACGCGAGCAATCGCGCATCCCACTCGCGGTCATCGCCCACGGTGTACGCGAGCATCCGCTCGTCCGGCGCTCCGTCCGGCGCGCCGGCGCCGGGAGCCCAGAGCGGCGTCGCCTTCGTCCGCGCCGAGCGCGATCGCGGGCTCATCGCAGGTACGCCTCCGCGACGCCCGCATAAAAACGTCGGGCGGCACTCACTTCATGCAGGTCGATGTATTCGTCGGGCGTATGCGAACGCCGGCTGGTCCCCGGCCCGCACTTGATCGCGTCCACGTGCCGCAGGAAGACCCAGTCGGAGCAGGTCGGGCTGCCGAAATGCCGGGCCATCGGGCGCTCCTGCGACGCAAGCGCCAGGAGGCGCGAGCCCGCGGGCGTCTCGCAGGGGACGAGCCGGTCCGATGTCACGACGACGTCCGATTCCAGAGCCTCGCGCAGCCGCTCGGCGATCTCGGGGTGGGGCCAGGCCGGCGTGCTTCGGACATCGAGCACGGCACGCGCCACCGGCGGGGTCACGTTCCGGCTGACCCCGCCTTCGAGCATCGTCGGCGTCACGGTGGGCGCGCCGAGCACCGGGTGCGCGCGGTCGGGAAAAAGCGTCGAGAGCAGGAGCAGGTCGGCGGCGAGCGAGACCGCGGCGTTGGTGAAGCTTCCATCGTCCGCGGCATAGCCGGCGTGCCGCTGGTCGCCGCGCGCGACGAGGTCCACCATCATCAGCCCTCGCTGCGCCACGGCGATGTCCAGGTTCGTCGGCTCGCCGATGATCGCGGCGTCGATGGGCCCGGTACGCTCGACGGAAACCGGCATCGTCGTATGGCGCGTTTCTTCCCCATAGCCGAGAATCACCACGAGGCGCCCGGCGCGGGGGCCACCATTTCCGGCGATGTCCATGGCCGCCGTCATCATCGCGGCGACCGGCCCCTTGGCATCCCCCGAGCCGCGACCGTAGAGCCGACCTTCCTCGATGGTGGGCGTGAACGGATCGCGCGTCCAGCGCTCACCGGGCGGCACGACATCCAGGTGGGACACGAGCGCGAGCGTGGGACCGGGGGCGCGGCCGTGCACCTCGATGCGCACGCCGGCGTCGTCCCGCACCACGTCGAGGCCCCAGCCGCGCGCCGTTTCCTCCGCCAGCCGGCCGGCCGCCTCTTCGCTGCCGCTGATCGACGGCGTCGCCACGAGCGCCCGCAGGAGCTCGATCTCAGCCGGCCAGGTCAACGCCAAGGTAGGTCGCCTTCTCCTTTCGGCCGACGATCATGGTGCCGCAACCGGCACCGGTGAACACCTCGAGGAGGAGCGCGTCCTCCGCGCGTCCGTCGATGATGTGGGTCCGCTCGACACCGCCGGTCGCCGCGCGGATGCACGCCTCGACCTTCGGACGCATCCCGCCTGCGAGCGCTCCGCTCCGCATGAGCTCGGCCAGGTCGTCGGGGTCGGCGAACGTGACGAGCGTCGCGGGATCGTTCCGGTCGCGCAGCACGCCCGGAGCACCGGTGAGGAAGATCAGCTTCTGCGCGCGCAGCGCCGTGGCGAGCGCTTCGGCGACGGTGTCCGCGTTCACGTTGTAGACGTTTCCCTCGTCGTCCCCGGCCAGGCTGGCGACGACGGGCACGAAGCGCGCCTCCATGAGCGTCACGAGGACGCGCGTATCCACGCGGTGGAGGTCGCCGACATGGCCGTAGTCGACGCGGCGGGACTTGCCCGCATCGTCCACCACGTCCACCGGCGGACGGCGGTGCGCGGTGATCAGGTCCGCGTCCACCCCGCTCAGTCCGACGGCCTGCACCCGATGCTCGCGGAGGGCGGAGATGAGGTCGGTGTTCAGCTGGCCGGCATACACCATCTTCGCCACTTCGAGCGCCGCGTCGTCGGTGATGCGCCGGCCGGCGACGATGTCCGGCTCCTGGCCGAGCCGGCGGCTGAGTGCGGTCGCCTGGGGGCCGCCGCCGTGCACGACGACGAGCCGGATGCTGAGCGAGGACAGCAGCGCCAGCTGCGCTGCGACCTGGTCGAGCACCTCCGCGTCGTTGAGCACGTCGCCGCCCAGCTTCACGACGAAGACCTGGTCCCGGTACGCACGCACGTAGCGCAGCGCGCCCTTCAATCCCGCAATCCCCCGGGTGGGGTCGATGGCCATCGTCTCTCCTTGAGTGCGGCGGCGCCGGTCCGCGCCGCTACCGTGTTCCGATCAGCTCCAGCAGGAGCGCGCGCTGCGCATGCAGGCGGTTCTCCGCCTGGTCCACCACCACGGAATTGGGCCCGTCCAGCACGGCGTCGTCGATCTCCACGTTCCGCCGGACCGGGAGGCAATGCATGGCGATCGCCTGCCCGTTCTTCGTCCCGCGGAGCCGGTCGGCGGTGAGCCGCCACTCCCGGAACGGCGTCCGGAGTGCCGCCTCCGCGTCCGGCCTGCCGAACTGCTCCAGCGAGCCCCACGCCTTCACGTAGACCGCCTCGGCCCCCTCGAGCGCTTCATCCATGTCGCTGCTCACCGTCACGGAGCCGCCCGCCGCTTCCGCCACCCGGCCGATCGTCGTCATATCGTCGGGATCGAGATCGAATCCTTCCGGCCGCGCGACCACCACATTCATCCCGCACTGCGCGGCCGCGATCGCGGCGCTGGCGGGCACGGCCGTCGGCAGCGCCTTCGGATGCCAGGCCCAGGAGAGCACGAATTTCCGGCCGCCTGTCTCACCGAGCTTTTCACGGAGCGTCATGGCATCCGCCAGCCCCTGACAGGGATGGCGGCGCGTGCTCTCGAGGTTGATGACGGGCTTTTCGCAGTAGCGCGCGAAGTCGCGGATCACCCGGTCTTCGCGCTCGACCGCCCACTCCCTGCCCTTCGGAAAGACCCGAACGGCGAGCGCGTCGGCATACCGCCCGAGCACGCGCGCGGCCTCCACGACGTGCTCCACCGAAGCGCCGTCCATCACCACCTCGTGCTCGGTCTCGAGCGTCCAGCTTCCCTTCCCCGGCTCGAGCACGACCGCGTGCCCGCCGTGCAGGAACATCGCGGTCTCGAAACTGCTCCGCGTGCGCAGGCTCGGGTCCATGAAGACCATCGCCAGCACCTTGCGCTCGAGGCCGCCTTCGATCTCTCCGCGCTTGACGCGCGCGGCAAGGCGCAGGAGGTCGTCGATCGCCTCCGCGCCCCAATCCTCCATGGCGAGGTAATCACGCTTCATGCAGCACCTCGCGAAGTCCGTCGAGGAGGAGATCGGCTTCTGCCGCGCTGAACGAAAGCGGCGGGAGGAGCCGAAGCACGGCGGGATCGGACGACGTGCCGGTGAGGATGTGCCGCCGGAAGAGCGCGCGCTGCACCTCGGCCGCGGGCCGGTCGAGCCGGAGGCCGAGGAGCAGGCCACGGCCCTGTACCGATCGCGCGCCGAGCGCGAGCGCACCGTCGCGAAGGCGCTCCCCCATGGCGACGGCATTCGCGATCAGCCCTTCGCGCTCGATCACCTCGATCGTGGCCAGCGCTGCCGCGCACGGAACCGGGCCGCCACCGAACGTGCTCCCGAGATCGCCGATGACGAGCGTGGATGCGACGGCCGGGGTCGTGATCGTCGCGGCGATCGGCAGGCCGGAGCCGAGCCCCTTGGCGAGCGTCAGCACGTCGGGAACCACGCCGAAGGATTCCGCCGCCGTGAACGCTCCGCAACGGCCCACGCCACACTGCACCTCGTCGAACAGGAGCAGCGCGCCGCGCTCGGTGCAGACCCGGCGCGCAGCGGCGAGGAACTCCGGCGCGCAGCCGCGCGCGCCGGTCATGCCCTGGACGGGCTCGAGGATCACGGCCGCGACGCTCTCATCGACCACGCGCTCCAGCGCCGCGATATCGTCGAACGGGACTCGAGTGGAGAGGGGCATGCCCGCGCGGAGCGCTCCCGCCTCGTACTTCGCCCCGTCGGTCACGGCGAGCGTGGCGACCGTCCGCCCGTGCCAGCCTCCCGCAAGCGACACGATCCGCTGCCGCCCCGTCACCTTCCGCGCGAGGTGCAGCGCGTTCTCGTTGGCCTCCGCTCCGGAATTGCAGAAGAAGACGCGACCGAGCGGATCGGGCGACAGTCGTGCGAGCTCGCGCGCGAGCGCCTCGCGATTCGGGTGCGGCACCACCGACGAATAGAACAGCAGCGTCGCCGCCTGATCGGCGATGGCCTGCACGACGCGCGGATGGCTGTGTCCCGTCGCAGCGACGGCATGACCGCCGTACGCATCGAGCCATTCCTCACCCGCATCGTCCACGAGCCAGGATCCATGGCCGGACACCGGCCGCACCGGCATCTGCGCGTACACGGGGAGGAGCGCGTCGGTCAGGCCCGCACCGGCCGTCAGCAAGGGAAGATTCCTGCGGCCGCGAGGCCGGCGACCTCGGGAAACCCGAGTGCCAGGTTCATGCCCTGTATCGCCTGTCCGCCGGCGCCCTTGATCAGGTTGTCGAGCACGAGGGAAACCTGCAGCTCTCGCCCGTCGTCACTTTCCGCGGCGTGCAGGAGCGCATAGTTGCTCCCGACGACGTGCGTGAGCTCGGGCGGCCTGTCCAGCACGCGAACGAACGGGCGTCCGGCATAGGCATCGCGATACCGCTCGGCCGCCTCGCCCCTCCGGAGGTTCCCGCCGAGACGCGCGTGGAGCGTGAGATGGATGCCGCGCACGAACGGGCCCGAGTGCACCATGAGGCGCGCGGACGCGTCGGAGCGGCCGGTCCATGCCTGCCACGCGCCGGTCACCTCCGCCTCGTGCCGATGCGACAGCACCGAATAGGCGAACATGTTGTGCGCGCGCGCCGGGTGATGCGTCGTCGGCTTCGGCTGCACGCCTGCGCCGCTCGAGCCGGTCACGGCGAACAGCACCGGAGCGATCGATGGATCCCGGGCTGCGAGCGGCGCGAGCGGATGGAGCGCCAGCTGCGCCGCCGTCGCGAAGCAGCCGGGTGCCGCGATCGCCGTCGCCCCGCGGAGCCGGTCTCCCAGAACGTCGGCGAGGCCGTACACGAAGCGGGAGACGAAGTCGGGCGCCGTGTGCGGCCCGTAATACCGTTCGTAGAGACGCGGCGCCGCCACGCGGAAGTCCGCCGCGAGATCGATCACGAGTCCCGGCCCGGCAGCAAAGACTTCGTGCGCCACGCGGGACGATTCGCCATGCTCGAGCGCCAGGAAGACGACGTCCCGTCCCCGCGCGATCTCGGCGGGCGTTTCGCCGGAAAAGCGCGACTCCGTGATCGGCGCGAGCGACGGATGCACCTCGGCGACGGTCTTCCCCGCCTGGCTCCGGCTCGTGGCGACGACCTCCCGCACCTCGGGATGTTGCAGCAGGAGCCGGAGCAGTTCGCCTCCCGCGTATCCCGCTCCACCGACGACAGCGACTCGCAATCCGGTCACGCGCCGACCCCGGCCGGCGTCCCGGCGGCGAGCCAGCTCTCGAGGCCCTCACGCGCCGCCTGCACCAGCCCGTCGGGATTCCGCCGCGCATTGAACGCGGCGAGGCCGAGCGATGCCTTGATGTAATGCTGGCCCACGTCGTTGTCGGTGGCGGGGCCGGTGATCGCCGTGATCGGCAGTCCGAAATCGTCGCGCATCAGCTGGAGCGCTCCCCAGCAGCCGACCGGATCGGGGGCGGCCATGATCCAGGCCGCACCGAGCGAGGCGAGCTCCGGATCGCGGAGAATGTCCTGCACGCCGTACTCGCCGAGGATGCCGTCGCCCAGCTCCGCGACGATGACATCGGGGCGCGCCGCGGCGAGCCGGTTGAAGATGCCCTTGGCACTCGACACGGTCACGCCCGGGTGCGTCGTTGCGATGCCGACATCGTTGAACGTGAGGGCGGCCACCGCGCCTGCGTCCTGCATCGAAAGCGCGTCACGCATCAGCGAGACGCCGGTGAGCTTGGCGGCGCCGACCCGGAGGCCGGCCCGGGAAAGCCCCCGCACCAGCTCCGTCGCTGCGACGGTCTTGCCCGCGTTCATGCACGTTCCGGCGACGTACACCACCGGGATCCGCTGCTCGATCCGGTCGGCGGTGGGAACCGCGTGATCGCGGATGTGCGCCGGCCGTCCCACGCGATCTCCCAGTGCGGGGAACGTGAGCACGGCGCCGAGGACCTGGGCGTTGAACGGCGGGCCGATGTCGGGGTTCACGGACGTGCACCGCCCGAGGATGCCGCCGAGGTTGAGCACGTGGATGACGTCGCCCACCGCGATGTGAGCCGGCACTTCGCCCGCATAGCCGCGCAGCGCGCGGCGCGCGCCGAGCGTGCCCGCGAGCACGTCCCCGGCGCGGAGCGAGACCATGCGTCCGGAGAGGTCCTCCACGGTGTTGTAGGAGGACTTGTCCTCGAGGATCCGCACGGCCAGGACATAGCCTTCCGCGGCGACGATCTCGTCACCGACGATCACTTCGGCGCCGAGATGCGCGTTCCGTGTGCTGGATGCGATCCGGTCGAGCCGGACGCGGGTCGTCACCACCATGTCACGCTCCTCCGCCGTTGCCGCGCGTCCCGGCCTTGCCTGCAAGCAGCTCCGGGATGGCGGAGACCCGCGCGAAAGCGCGCGCCTCGTCGCCGCTCCAGAGCAGGTTTTCCTCGCCGTAGGTTGCGATCGAGGGGTCCATCATCGAGAAGGGACTGCGCGCAGCCACGACCTGGAACCGGCCGGCGGCGAGGCGCACGCGCGTTTCGCCCGTGACGCGGGCCTGGGAGCTCGCGAAGAGCGCTTCGATGTCGCGCAGCGAGGGATCGAAATAGTGACCCTCGTGCAGGCGGTCGCCGTAGAAGCGGCCGAGCTGGTCCTTCCAGAACGACTGCCACTTGGTGAGCACGAGCTTCTCGAGCTCGCGGTGCGCGGCGATCAGGATCAGTGCCGCGCCCGCTTCGAATCCGATCCGACCCTTGATGCCGAGCGCAGTCTCGCCGACGTGGATCGACCGCCCGATGCCATACGCCTCCGCGAGCGCGCCGAGCCGGTCGACCAGCAGGCCGCCTTCGAGCGACTCGCCGTCGAGCGCGACGGGCACCCCGGACTCCCACCCGATCACATGCTCCTGCGGCGCCGGTGCGTCCGCCGGGGCGTCGATGAGCTCGGCCGGCGGCCCCGCCCAGGTATCGTGCGTCCAGCCGCCACCCCACGTCGTGCCCCAGAGCCCGCGATTCACGCTGTAGGCGCCGGCCCCCTCCGGAATGGGCAAGCCGCGCTCCGCGAGATACGCGATCGACTGCTCGCGGCGGATGCCTTCGTCGCGAATCGGCGTGACGATCTGCAGATCGGGCGCGAGCACCCGGAGCGCGATGTCGAACCGGATCTGGTCGTTGCCGGCGCCGGTCGAGCCATGCGCGACGGCGGCAGCGCCGATCCGCCGGGCGACCTCGATCACCGAAATGGCCTGCTGTGTCCGCTCGGCTGCGACCGACAACGGATAGACCTCGCCGCGCAGCACGTTCCCCTGGATCAGGAAGCGCACGAACCGGTCGAAGACGAGTCCGCGCGCATCCACCTCGTGGTGCCGCACGGCGCCGACGGCCTCGGCCTGGCGCGCGATGGCGGAGCGCTGGGCTTCGGATGTGCCGCCGGTGTTGACGAAGACGGTATGCACCTCCCACCCGGCGTCCGCGAGCTTCGGGACGCAGTAGGAGGTGTCGAGGCCGCCCGAGAAGGCGAGGGCGAGGATGCCGGGGTCTTTCTTCATCGCATAAATATGCAGTATGCAAGGCGGGGCGCAAGGGGGTGGGCTGGGAGGTGGGGGCGGGGCGGGTGGTAGCTAGGTAGCTAGGTAGCTAGGTAGCTAGGTAGCTAGGTAGCTAGGTCGCCAGGTAGTCAGGTAGCCAGGTAGTCAGATGGTTGCGTAGCGAGGTAGTCAGGTGGCCAAGGGGTCGGGGTCGGTGGTGAGAGGTGGGGGCGGTGCCGGGCTACCAGTCCTCGGCGATGGCCCGCACGAGGTCCGCGAGGGCGACGACATCGCGCAGGTCGGCGACCTCGGCGGGCGAGTGGGAATAGCGGAGGGGCCACGCGATCGGGACGTCCGGAACCCCCCACGGAGCAAAGGCGGAGCCGTCATTACCGCCATTGGTGGCGCCGAGCTGGAGCGGAATTCGTCGGGCGGCCGCCAGGGCGAGGAGCGAGTCGACGAGCGGCGCCGGCGCCACGGCACTGTTGTCGATCGCCCGCACGACCGCGCCCGCTCCGAGTGGTGCGACGCCGAACGCCGTCAGCTCGAGCGGCGAGTCCGCCGAAACGAACGTATCGACCGCATGCACGCGTCGCGGCCTGAGCCCGAGCGATCGAGCCGCGACCGCCGCGCCCTCGAGTCCGGTTTCTTCGCGGACGCTCCAGAGGAAGATCACCTCGTGCTCGAGCCGCGAGCGGTCGATCGAATTGAGTGCGAGGAGCAGCGCCGTCGACCCGATGCGGTCGTCGAACGAGCGGCCGGTCATCCGCGTTCCGGCAAGGCGCACGTATCGCTTGGGCATCGTCAGCGTATGACCGATGCGCACGCCGAGCGCGTCGGTTGCCGCACGCGAGGTCGTGCCGACGTCGGCGACGATGGCCTCCGGGGTGCGGCGCGTTGCCGCCTCCGTGGCGGGGCGCGGACGGAAGACCGCGGGTACCGGCTTTCCCCGCCCCGTGTGCACCAGTGCGGGCTGGGCCTCGAAGAGCGACGGGAAGAACCCGCCCAGCCGCGTGAGCTCGAGCGACCCGTCGGCATTGACGGCTGTGACGCGGAAGCCGATCTCGTCGAGATGGGCGACGAACACGACGGGCGCACCCCCCTCTCCGACGCGCACCCAGAGGTTTCCCGCCGTGTCCGTCTCGGCGCGCGCCCATGCAGGCAGGAAGCCCTGTACCGCATCTCGTGTGGCCGCCTCCATTCCCGACGGCCCGTACACCTCGACCAGCGCCTGAAGGATGCGCTCCGCTTCCGCGGCGCGATCGCTCTGGGCCGATGCCGGCAGCACCGGCGCGCACGCGAGCACCAGCGCGATGAGGGACGCCGGAGCGCGCCTCATGGTCCGCCTCGAAGCCACGCCGCGATGCGGCGCTCGAGCTCGGCCGCATCGGCGAGATCCACCGTCTCCACCGGTGTACCGCCGAAGCGGGTACGGAGGGTCCAGCGCGTGATGCGCTGCACGATTGCGCCGAAGCGGATCGTATCGGCGGAAACCGTGACCGGCTCATCGCCCTCGCCGCCGTCCACCAGCAGCACGTCGTCGAACGGTCCCGCTTCGTTGATCGCGGTGAGCAGGCCGCGCGCGCCGAGCCCCTGCTCGACCACGAACGCCACGGCGGAGACCCGGCGCCTCGCCCCGGCTGCGGCCCGGGCGAGCGCCGCGCACGCCGCTCGCCGCCCCCCGACGGGCGCCGCGAGGAGCGACGTCCCGTATCGATGCGGCTGCTTGGCCGCGGTGAGCGGCGTCGTGACGCCGATGCCGAGCGCGTGCGCTTCCTCCGCCGTGCGCGCACCGACATCGACGAACGCCTGATCGGACGTGAAAGGCGCCTCATCCACCGGACGCCCGCGAGTGAGGTGGGTCGAGCGGATCGCCACCACGCCCGGCACGGGGCCTCGGCGCCCGAAAAGCGTGACGCGGTGCCCTTCCAGGTGCTGGTCGAAGAGCGGTGGCGTGCGGCCGGGCAGCCGCCGCACGGTTAGGTATCCATCGTCGCGAACACCGCCGATCACCCACCCCGGCTCGTCCAGCGGACACGCGACGAGACGCTGTGCCGTCCCCGAGGGGGGGCGCAGGACGACGTTGCCGGCCCGGTCGCGCTGGGCCCCGGGAAGGAGTGCGGCGATCGAGTCGGCCGCGGCTGCCTCGTAGCCGACCGGCGCCGACATGCCAGCGAGCCGCCCGGCCAGTTCGGCGAGCGGCTCCTGGGCGTGGATCGGACCGGCGACGGCAAGCGCCGCCAGGCCCGCTGCGATGCGGGCGATCACGCGGATGGGCTTAGCCGGGCCCCGTGCCCATGTCGAGATCGTGGACGTACGCGGCGGCACCCCATCCGCCGTCCGTCTCGTCCACGACGCGGCCGAGCAGCTCGATGGCGTCGGAGAAGGTCGCGGTGAAGGCGTACTCGATGGCGTTGGGTGCCGGCTCGCCGTCCCGGGTCTCGGGAAGGTATGCCGCCAAGAACCGGTCGATGACTGCGGGCTGAAGATCGGGATGCTGCGAAAGCGGAAGGCCGTGGCGTCGTTCGATTTCATGCAGGATGCGCTCGGCCACGATGAGGCGTTCCTGCTCGATGAGTACAGTCGCCATCACATATCCCCTCATGAGGCGGGGCCAGTCGCGGCGCACGACGGGCGGAAGCGAACTTCGGGCGACGCCGTCCATCCGGTCGATCCACGAATCGGCCGAAGGCGCCTCCCCCATATTGGCGAAAGCAGAGTGCCGCGTTAGAGAAGAAAGCCCGAAACCGTCACGCCCCGCGGGCGAGCCACTCGCGCGCGATGCGGAGATCGCCGTCCACCAGGCCGTGGGCCGCTTCCTGCCAGTGCAGCGTCACATCGGCGCCGCCCTTGCGCAGCAGGTCCGCCAGCTCTTCCCCCTCCGCGCGCGGCACGATCGGGTCCCGGGTGCCTTCGCTCAGCAGCACGCGCACCCCGCCCAGCGCAGGGAGCACGGGCTCGCGAAGCGGGACCATCGCCCGGAAGAGCACTCCGCCTCTCAGCGTTCCGGGTGAAAGGAAGAGGAGGCTCGCTGCGATGTTCGCGCCGTTCGAGAAGCCGACGGCGACGACGTTCGATGCATCGAAGCCGTAGACGGCCGCCGCGCTGCGGACGAAGGCGGCCAGGTCCGCCGTGCGCGCCCGCAGGTCCGGTTCATCGAAGACTCCTTCCGCGAGACGCCGGAAGAACCGGGGCATCCCGTTCTCGAGCACATTGCCGCGCGGGCTGAGGACGCCGGCGCCGGGAAGCAGCATCCGTCCGAGCGGCACGAGGTCGTTCTCGCCGCCGCCCGTTCCGTGCAGCAGGAGCAGGGTCGGCGCCTCGGCGGAAGGCGGAATCCAGAGGTGGTGGGGGTATCCGGACAGTGGGTCGGGCACGTGGGAGGCTCCGTCGAGCGCGGCAACAGGGAGTCGGCGTTGCGGCAAACGCTCGACAATCCCCCGGGGACCTGTATAGTATATAGCCGGTTCAGAACGCGACGGGCACGACGGAGTCCCCCGCGGGAACGCGGGTTCGAGGCTTGAGGCAGGGCACTGATATCACGACGGCACCCTGCGTACGGCGGTTTCAGGCGCAGGCTGGCGGTGCAGGTGAGGCAAGTCACGGCTGGAAGAGGGTGCTTCTCTTACCCTCGCGTGACCGATGCCCGGGCATGGATGGCGTGGGATCGTTGGGCGGATTCGATCCGCTGTGTCTACTTCAACCTTAAGATGGAGCCGATGATGAAGCTAAGAGGCCTTGTTCTTTCCGGCCTGCTCGCGGCGCTCGTCGCGCCGGCGGCCAGCGCGCAAGGAGGCGGGACGGTCGAGTTCGGCCTGTTCGCCCGCAAGAACTGGTTCGGTGAGAGCTACGGGCTCAAGGACAAGGTCGGGCCGGGCGCACGCCTTGGCTTCTTCCCCGTCCGTGGCATCGAGATCGAGGCGGTCGGCAGCTATACGCCGACCAGCTACGAGCTCGCCATTCCCCGCGTCGGCGTCATGACGCTGGCGGGCCAGCTCGTCGGCCATGTGCCGATGGGCGATCACGTCGCATTCCTCCTCGGCGGCGGCTACGTGTACAACAAGTACACCGACCGCGGCGATGCCGAATTCCCCGGCATCACGGCCGACGGCGATGACAAGGGCCCCCGTGGCCTCCTCGGCTTCCGCTTCGGCCTCGGTGACGTGGTCTCGGTGCGGGTGAACGGCACCGCCGACTACCTCAGCACGCCGAACCCGGCGCTGAGCATCGTGGACAAGGACTGGCACTGGGGCTTCGAGGCCGGTCTGTCCTGGCTGTTCGGTCCGAACCGCGGCATGGCCCGCGTTCCCGACACCGATCGCGACGGCATCCGCGATGACGTCGACCAGTGCCCCGGCACCCCGGCCGGCACGGAGGTCACTCCGAACGGCTGCCCGCCGGTCAACACCGATTCCATCGCAGCGGCCGAGCGTGCCGCGGCGGAGCGCGCCGCAGCCGAGCGCGCAGCGGCCGAGCGTGCGGCAGCCGAGCGCGCACGGGCCGACTCGGTGGCGGCGGCAGAGCGTGCCCGCGCCGACTCGATCGTCGCCGCAGAGCGCGCAGCCGCGATGGCCGAGCGCGACAGCATTGCCCGCGCGGCCGGCATCAGCGCGGCGCAGATTCAGGCGCTGCGTGACAGCCTGCGCAAGCTGAGCGAGAACGCCAATTCGAACATCGTGCTCCCGGGCGTCAACTTCGCGACCGGTACCTCGAACCTCACCCAGAGCTCGCGCTACATCCTGGACGAGGTGGCGGCCACGCTCAACGAGAACCCGAACATTCGCGTCGAGGTCGCCGGCCACACCGACAATACCGGTGGCCGCGCCCTGAACGAGCGCCTCTCGCGGGCGCGCGCGGAGTCGGTGAAGAACTACCTCGTGACGAAGGGCGTCTCGGCAGACCGGATGACCACGGCTGGCTATGCGTGGGACCGCCCGGTGGCTCCGAACACCACGCGCGCCGGCCGCAGCCTCAACCGGCGTACCGAGCTCGTCCGTCAGCAGTAGGCCTGACGATCTGAAAGCGAGCGGCCCCTGGCGTCATGCCAGGGGCCGTTTCGTTATCGCAGCACCGCCAGGGACGACCGTTCCCTACTGGGACCGGAGCCGAGCGGTGGTGATCAGGACGACCCCGCCCACGATGATCGCCGCCGCGATGATGTCCCGCGTGGCCAGCGGCTCGCCGAGGATGAGCCATCCGAGGAAGACGGCGACGATCGGATTGACGTACGCGTAGGTCGCGACGCGACCGGGCGTCGTGACGCGCAGCAGCCACGCGAACGCGCTGAACCCGATCAGGGAGCCGAAGACGATGAGATAGACGAAGGCGCCGGCAGAGCGCAGCGACACCGCGGAAAGCTCGGCCCGTGCGAATTCGCCGGTCACGAGACCGGCAACCGTGAGCAGCAGTCCTCCGGCGAGCATCTGCATCCCCGAGGATTGTGCCGCCGACGCCGGAAGCGGCAGCTCCTTGGAGATGATTCCTGCGTAGGCCCAGGAGAGCGACGCGAAGATCAGGGCGGCACCG
>DAINRR010000012.1:0-61024 GCA_036741715.1 Gemmatimonadales bacterium | reverse complement strand
TCAACGACATCATCCACGACGCCGTGGGCGACGAGGCCGAGATCATCTTCGGCGCCGGCAAGGACCCGGCCATGCATGGCGAGGTCCGTGTCACGGTCATCGCTACGGGGTTCGATCGGGCCGTCACGGGCACGGAGCCCGCGGCAACCACGCGACAGATGGCCGGCGGGAGCGTCCTGCCGTTCCCCAGGCTTGGCACGAAGCGTGCACCTGAGGCACCCCAGCAGACCGCAGCGGGCAGTGCGTCGCGGGCCGTTCCCCGGCCCAGCGCGCCGACGCCGGCACCGATTCCCCCGGCCGGCGCGGGCTCGACGCACGACATGCCCGAGATGGAGATTCCCACCTTCATCCGCAGGCAAATGGACTGATGGCTCGATACAAGCTTCCGCTCGCCGTGGCGGTCTTCACCGGTGCCGCGTATTTCGCGGCATCGGGTGACTGGCCCTGGCAGCGACTCGATCCCGAGGCCGCCCCGACACTCGCCACCGTGGTGGAGGTGGCTCGAGTGACGCATACGGAGCTGAGCGACACACTGCATCGCGGCGAGACGCTCTCCGAGCTCTTCGCGCGGCAGCGCGTCGCCGGGATCGATCTCGGCTCGCTGACCGGCGCACTCGATCCGCGCCGGCTCCGCGCCGGCATGGTCTTCAACTTCCGGCGGCCGATCGAAGACTCGGTCCCGGACCGCATCACGGTCCGGACCGGCCCCGAGCAGCGTGTGCGCTTCATGCGCGCGTCGACCGGGTGGGACATGGACGTCGAGCCGATCGCGTGGACGCCGGAAGTGGTGCGCATCTCGGGCAGCATCGATGCGTCCCTCTACGTGGCGCTCGACGAACAGGTGCCCGACTCGATCCTGACGGGCGCCGAGCGGGAACGACTCGCGTGGGGCATCGCGGACGTGTATGCGTGGCAGGTGGACTTCACGCGGGACATCAGGAGCGGCGACCGGTTCCAGGTCCTGCTCGAGCGCCTCGTGTCGGAGGAAGGCGAAGTCCGGTACGGGCGCGTGCTCGCGGCGGACCTGAACGTCGATGGCAAGCAGCTCACCGCATTCCGCTTCGCGGAAGACGGCGACATGTCACGTTTCTACGACGACGACGGCAACTCGCTCAAGCGCGCCTTCCTGCGCGCACCGGTCGAGTTCCGGCGCATTTCCTCGAACTTCTCCCGGGCCCGCTTTCATCCGGTGCTCGGGCGGACGCGCAGGCACGAGGGCACCGACTACGCGGCGGGCACCGGCACGGCCGTCGTCGCGGCCGGCGAAGGCACCGTGATTCGCGCAGGGAGGGCGGGTGGCTACGGCAATCTCGTGGAAATCCGCCATCGCAACGGGATCACGACGCGGTATGCCCACCTGAGCCGCATCCGGACGCGCGTCGGCGCCCGCGTGAGCCAGGGGCAGCTGATCGGGCACGTCGGCGCGACCGGCCTCGCCAGTGGACCGCACCTGCACTACGAGTTCCGCGTGAACGGCGTCGCGAAGGATTCGCGCCGGGTCGAGCTGGGCAACGGCGCGCCCGTGGCGAAGAAGGACCGCGCCGCGTTCGACGCGGAGCGGGAACGGCTTGCCGCGCTCCTCTACGAATCCGGGATGGAACGCCAGCCCCAGCTGATCGCACAGCTCGCGAACTGACGTGCCGGTGAAACCGGCCCCGTCCCGGGGCCGTACCCTCCCGTAGTGAATCCACTCGTCTTCGTCGTCATCGTCGCGGCGGCAGCTCTTGCCGCCGCTACCTATCTCGGGCTGGAGCGACTGGGCCGGCGTGGCCTCGCGCCGATGATCGCGCGCTTCGTCGCGTGGGCGGCGCTCGGGCTGCTCCTCATCAACGTCAGCTGCCCGCGTTCGCCCGATGCGGGCCGGCCGCTGGTGCTGCTCGACGGCTCGCTCAGCATGTCGGCGGCGGGGGCGCACTGGGATTCGGCGCTGGCCACGGCGAGGCGGCTCGGCGACGTGCGCATGTTCGGCGACGAGCGCGATGGCGGCGACTCGCTTCCTGTCCGTGGCCGCTCGCTCCTTCGGCCCGCGCTCGCGGCCGCCGCGGCGTCCGATCGCCCGATCGTCGTCCTCACCGACGGCGAACTCGACGACGCCCCGGATCTTCCGCCCGATCTCCTCGACCGGGCAACCGTGCGCGTCTTTCCGCGCGACCCGGTAAACGATGTGGCGGCCACGGCGATCGCCGGCCCCTCGCGTGTGACGGCCGGCGATTCCATCGTGCTCGAGGCGGAAGTGCGGGCGACGGGTGCATCCGCCCGCGACGGAGTGACGGTCTCCGCGTCGTCGGCGCGCCGTGAGCTGGCGCGGCGACCCGCGGTGTTCGACGCCTCGGGGACCGCGCTGGTCCGCCTCGCGTTCTCGTCGGCCGGCCTGCCGGCCGGAGACCATCTCCTGCGTGTCACCGTCTCGGCGTCGGGCGATGGCGAGCCGCGCACGGATACCCGCCTGCATCTCGTCACGGTCGCCGCGACCCCGGGCGTCGTGCTCGTCGCGGCGCCGGGCGACTGGGATTCGCGCGCCCTGTATCGCGCGCTCCGCGACGTCGCCGAGCTGCCGGTGCGCGGATACGTGCGCCTGGGGCGTGACACATGGCATTCGATGTCGGACCTCGCGCCCGTCCAGGCCGATGTGGTTCGGCGCGCCGTGCGCGGTGCCGACCTCCTGGTGCTCAAGGGCGCTTCCGATGGCCTCACGCAGGGCCTCCGAGCGCGCGGGATCTGGAGCTGGCCGAGCGGTGAGAACGGCGAGTCGCTGCTGCCCGGCGACTGGTACGTCACCGCAGGCGAGACTTCGCCGATCGCGGGCGCGTTTCTCGGACTGCCGGTCGACTCCTTTCCGCCGGCGACGCGGATCACCCCGATCGAGCCTCCGGCGGGCGCGTGGGTCGCGCTCGAGGCACAGGAGCGGCGGCGGGGCGCGAGCCGGCCGATCGTGATCGGGCGCGACGAAGGCCGAGTGCGTCGCGTAACCGTCGCGGCCGACGGACTCTGGCGGTGGGCGTTCCGCGGCGGCTCCAGCGAGCAGGGGTATCGCGCCTGGGTCGCCGCCACGGCGAGCTGGCTGCTCGGCGGCGCCGATTCGGTGCGCGGCGCGGCGCGTCCCGTTCGTCCGGTGGTGCAGAACGGGCGGCCGGTGGTCTTCGAGTGGGCGCAGTCGGGCCCCGCCCGCGAGCTCGGGATCGGGCTCAGCGGCGAAGCGGGCGCGCGGTCGGACACGCTCCGATTCGATGGGGCGGGGCGGGCCACGCTCGAGCTTCCGCCCGGCGCCTACCAGTATCGGCTGAGCGATGGCGGCACGGGTACGGTGGCCGTCGAGGAGTATTCGGACGAGTTCGTCGCCCGGGTGCCGACGCTCGTATCCCGCGAGAGCCGGACGCCGCGTCCGTCCGCACGATCGCTCGCGCGCGAGTGGATCTGGCTGTTCGGCGTCGCGGTGGCGGCCCTTGCGGCCGAATGGTTGTGGAGGCGGCGGCTGGGGCTTCGATAATCGGGGAGGCGGCCGACGGGTGGACAGCGGCCCCCGGCATGCCTTTCTTACCCCCGTTCAGGTCTGCCGCCTGCAGTCGATCGCCTACCCGCTTTCCAGGCCCCGCATCCCGAAATGACCGGTCGCGTCACCGAAGAGAAGAAGAGCCTCTGGCAGCGGATCAAGCGCTTTGCCATGACCGATGTCGGCGCGCTGGTGCGCGGGCTCAACGCCGACGACATCGAGAACATGGAGCGCGTGCTGATCGAGGCG
Source organism: Gemmatimonadales bacterium (assembly GCA_036741715.1). Classification (GTDB taxonomy): domain Bacteria; phylum Gemmatimonadota; class Gemmatimonadetes; order Gemmatimonadales; family GWC2-71-9; genus CAMLLJ01. The sequence goes on along the minus strand of DAINRR010000012.1, from coordinate 57,285 downwards.
GATTTCGGGGTGCCGGCCACGATGGAGCTGGTCGAGGCGCTCGAGCTCGGCGTGCGCGACGGAAAGCTCAGGAACGAGGCGGATCTCCGCCGTGCCCTCGTAGACCGGCTCGCCGGGATGCTGGAGGCGCCGGGCGATCCCGGCGCGATCGCGCGGGCGCCGCAGGCGCCCACGGTGGTGCTCGTCGTCGGGGTCAACGGCGTGGGCAAGACCACCACGGTCGCCAAGCTCGCGCATCGCCTCCGACGCGAAGGCCGGTCGGTGATCCTCGCGGCTGCGGACACCTATCGGGCCGGCGCCATCGCCCAGCTCGAGATCTGGGCCGAGCGCCTCGGGATTCCGTGCGTGAGCGGCAGCGCGGGAGGCGATCCGGCTGCGGTGGCCTACGACGCCATCGGCGCCGCGATGGCCCGCGGCGCCGACACGGTCGTCATCGACACCGCCGGGAGGCTCCACACGCAGGAAGGCCTCATGGAGGAGCTGCGGAAGGTGACTCGGGTCATCGCCCGCCGGCTCCCCGGCGCCCCGCACGAAACGCTGCTCGTGCTCGATGGGACCGTCGGGCAGAACGCGCTGCAGCAGGGACGGCTCTTTTCCCAGGCGGTCACCCCGACCGGCATCATCGTGACCAAGCTCGACGGCAGCGCGCGGGGCGGGGCGGTGACCGCGCTCCGCCGCGAACTCGGGCTCCCGATCAGGTTCCTCGGCACCGGCGAGCAGGTCGGCGATCTCGAAGCATTCGATCCGGTCCGGTTCGCCGAGGGACTGCTGGACTGATGCCGGCGCGAGCGGGCAGCTTGCGCCTCGACACGGCGGTCAAGTTCCTCAAGGGTGTCGGCGAGCGGCGGGCCGACGCACTCGCCCGGCTCGGCATCCGCACCGCGCAGGACCTTCTCTGGCACCTCCCCCATCGTTACATCGACGCCTCCACCGTGACGCCCGTCGCTCGCGCGCGCGTCGGCGACGAGGTCGCATGCGCCGGCACGGTCGTGGCGAAGCAGGTCTCGCCGACGCGCAAGGGCCTGCGCATCTTCAGCGCGGTCATTCGCGACGACAGCGGCGTGCTCGAGTGCGTCTGGCCCGGCCAGCCCTTTCTCGACCGCACCATCGCGGTGGGGCAGACGATCCTCGTCTCGGGGCCGATCCGCTTCTATCACGGCCGCCAGATGGCGCCGCGCGAGCACCTCATTCTCATGGAAACGGAAGGAGAGACCGACCCGCTCGCCGCGGGCAAGGTCCTTCCGGTCTATCCTGCGACCGAGGGGCTCAGCCACAAGATCATCCGCTCGCTCGTCGACCGTCATCTCGACGAGCTCGTGCCGCTGGCTCCCGATCTCCTCTCCGACTCGCTGCGCCGCGCGCTCGAGCTCCCGCGCCTTGCGGAGGCGCTTTTCGCGGTGCATCGGCCGGCCTCCCTCGCGGAGGCGGAACGGGGGCGGCGCCGGCTCGCGTTCGACGAGCTCTTCGATCTGCAGCTCACGCTTTCACGCGCCCGTGCGATCGCCCGGCGCGGCCGATCCGGGGGTATGCGCTTCGAGCTGCACCGAACGCTTACCACCACGCTTCGCGAGCACCTTCCCTGGGAGCTGACGGACGACCAGCGCAAGGCGATCGCCGAGATCGTCGCGGATATGACATCCGAGCGCCGGATGCACCGGCTCCTCATGGGCGACGTCGGCACCGGGAAGACCGTCGTCGCGCTGTTCGGGATGCTGCTGGCGCTGGAGAATGATTTCCAGGCGGCGCTGATGGCCCCGACCGAGCTTCTCGCCGAGCAGCACGCCGCCACGCTCGCGCGCCTCGCCGAGCCGCTGGCGATCGCGCCCGAGCTGCTCATCGGCCGGCTCAGTGCGTCGGAGAAGGCCGCCGCCCGGAAGCGGATAGCCGCCGGCAGCGCGCGACTGGTCGTCGGGACACATGCACTCGTCCAGGAGAGCGTACAGTTCCAGCGGCTGGGCCTCGCCGTGATCGACGAGCAGCATCGCTTCGGCGTGGAGCAGCGCTCCGCCCTCATCGGCAAGGGTGCCGCGCCGGACGTGCTGCTGCTCTCGGCCACACCCATTCCGCGTTCGCTCGCCCTTACGCGCTACGGCGACCTGGATGTCTCGGTGCTGCGCGACCGGCCGCCCGGGCGGGGAACCATCCGCACGGCGCTCCGCACCGAATCCCAGCGGGAACGGGTACTCGACTTCATCGAGCGCGAGGCCGAGGTCGGGCGCCAGGCGTATGTGGTGCTGCCCGTGATCGAGGAATCGGAGCGGGCGGACCTCCGGGCGGCGACGACAATGGCGGAGCAGCTCGCGGCACGCTGGCCGACGCTCACCGTGGGCCTGGTGCACGGACGCATGAAACCGGAAGAGCGTGACGATGTGATGCGCCGCTTTCGCGAGAACGGCATCCAGGTGCTCGTCGCGACCACGGTGATCGAAGTCGGGATCGACGTTCCGAATGCGACGACGATGGTCGTCGAGCATCCGGAGCGGTTCGGCCTTGCCCAGCTTCACCAGCTGCGCGGGCGGGTCGGCCGAGGCGGATCCGACAGCTACTGCGTGCTGATGACCGGCGAGGAGGTCCCCGACCGGCTCCGGGCCTTCGCGGAAACCGAGGACGGATTCAGGATCGCCGAGCTCGACCTGGCGGAGCGCGGAATGGGAGACCTCATCGGCGCGCGGCAGTCGGGGGGATTCGAAGTCCGCCACGCGCGCCTGCCCGACGACGAGGATCTCCTGACCCGCACGCGCGTACTCGCCGACGAGATCATCGAGGCGGATCCGATCCTCGTACGGAGCGAGCACCAGCGTCTGCGGGAGCGGGTGCTTTCGCGGTATCCCCGCGCGGTCGAGTTCTTCCGGACCGGCTGATCACGACGTCGGCCTCCCCTCGCCGGATCGCTCGTGAAATCGTAGCTTCAATCCATTCCGGAACAGCCGAACATCGTTGGTGCAGACCCGACCGGTGCGGCACTCATGCCGCGCCCGTCGTTACCCCTGCGGGAGGAATCGCCATGGAAGCCCGGTCCCCGGCAAGCGCGATGCATCAGGGAGCACTGCTGAAGGCGACGATCACCGGAACGCTGCTGCAGTCCGCCATGGTCATCATCGGCCATTTCACGCCGGCCATCGCGGCGAGCTACCCGATCGTCGGAACGGCGATCGGCGCAGTGACCGGGTTCCTCTTCTCGCGGTGGGGTGGCAGGCCGACGCGCATGGCGTCCGCGTCGGGCGGGGCACTGGCCGGGGGTGTCGCCGGCATGCTCGGTACGATCATTTCCGCGGCGCTGGGCGACGTGCCGCTCGGTACGGTCGGCGTTGCGACCGTGAGCACCGTCGTCTCGGGCCTCCTCGGTGCTGCGGTGGGGCACCGCAACCAGCCCTGACGACCGTCTACCAGTCGATCTGCATGCCCAGCCGAGTGACGCCGTTCCGGTAGCTGACGGTCGGCTCGAACGGAATATTCTCCGGGCGTCCACGAGGCCGGGCAAACTCCCAGACGAACAGCGCGGCGGCGCCCAGCAGCGCCGCCTCTCCGCCGATGAGGAGGCGCCGCGAGCGGCGATCATGCCGGAGCGACTCCTGGTAGAGGGCCTCGCTGTCCGGGTCGAGGTACGCCCCCTCGACGATCGTACACAGGGATGGATCGAGTGTGCAGCGCGAGCGGAGCATGTCGAACGCGCGGTCGGCATCCTCGTGCGCGCCGGCGGCGCCGATGTTGAGACCGAGCGAGCCACCGAGCAGCAGCCATTTGCCGTACTTGATCGGGGCCGGGCTCGATTGCGCGTCGAGCGAGCCAGCGGCGCAGAGCCCCGCGGCAACGCACAGGGCGACGCGAATCCATCGTGCGATCATTCGCCGAACCGGTGCAGGTCGCCGTCCCCCCCCGCAGCGAGAAAGCCGCCGGGGACCGGCACCGGGTCGACCGTGATGTTCCACGAGAGGTTCACGCGCCAGGCGGTGCGGCCGTCCCGCCTGATGCCGCGCAGGACGCCGTCGGCACCGCCTACCACGAGCAGCGCGTCGATGGGTGCGACGCCCGTGGTGATCGGCGTGTCGAAGCCGGTGACCCTCCGCGGCGCCGAAGGCTGGCCGGGATCGATCTCGAACAGCGTGCCTCGGCGCGTCACGACCCAGACCGTGTCCCCGCGGACGCCCGCGGGCCCGAGCACCGGCCCGTCGAGATGCGCGCGCCAGGCAACGCTCGCGGTGGCCGGATCGAGCGCGACGATCGCCGAGTCCGCGGTGGCTGCGAGCAGCATGTCACCGGCTTGTTGCCAGCCGATCACGGCGACGGGCAGGCGGCCCCGGCTGAGTCGCCGTCCGTCAGCCGCGCCGACGTGGAGGATGGAGTCGCCCACCGCCACGAGGAAGCCGTCGTCCGTCGCGAGCGGCGCGAGTCGCGACACACCGACGCGGCGCTTCCAGCGCACCTTGCCGGTGGCGAGCTCGAGCGCCACGAGTTCGCCGCGCCGGTTGAGCCCGGCGATCGCGCCGCCCGCGATCGCGAGCGGCGTCGGGATGTCCCCCGCCGATGCCCGCCAGCGTGGCTGTCCGGTCCGCACGTCGAAGGCGTGCACCTTCCCATCGGGGCGGGAGGAAGCGACGTAGAGCGTCGAGTCCCGCAGAAGCACGCCGCCGAGGATGGTGCCGCTGAGGCGGCGGTGCCAGATCTCCCGGCCGGTCTCGATATCGATGGCCCGGACCTGCCGGTCGGCCCCGGCGAGGTAGACCCGCTCCTCCCGGACGAGCATCGGCGGCGTCGCGCCACGCCCGCCATCCACGGTCCACGACTCGGTGGGCGCGTCCCCTGCCGCGGCAGGCGGAAGCTCGGCGGGAGGGGGTCGAAAATTCATGCAGGCCGCGTTGACGCTCACCAATGCCGCCGCTAGACTCCACCCTCCGATTCCGATTTCCCTGTCGAAGATGGACGCCGCATGACGTCGGTACCAATCACCGATCTCGGTCAGCATGTCGACCGTGCCGTGACTGTTCGCGGCTGGGTCGCCACGACCCGCTCGAGCGGGAAGATCGCGTTCCTCGTCATGCGGGACGGCTCCGGTCTGTTGCAATGCGTGCTCTCGAAGAAAGAGGTGGCGGAGGCCGTCTGGGATGGCTTCCAGTCGCTCACGCAGGAGACGAGCGTCGCGGTGACCGGCACGGTCCGGGCCGATGCCCGCGCACCTGGCGGGTTCGAGCTGCTCGCCACCGATCTCGCGATCCTGGGGGCGAGCCCCGACTTCCCGATCTCCCCCAAAGAACATGGGACGACTTTCCTCTTCGAGCATAGACACCTCTGGCTCCGGAGCCGCCGCCAGGTGGCCATCGCGCGGGTGCGGCACGAGGTGGTCCAGGCGATCAGGGACTTCTTCCACGAGCGCGGCTTCACCCTCGTCGACACCCCGATCCTCACCGGGGCCATCGGGGAGGAGGCGGGAAACCTGTTCGCGACGGACTATTTCGACCTCGGCAAGGCGTACCTCGCGCAGACAGGGCAGCTGTACGTCGAAGCCGCCGCGGCGGCGCTCGGGAAGGTCTACTGCTTCGGACCCACGTTCCGCGCCGAGAAATCGAAGACCCGGCGGCACCTCACCGAATTCTGGATGGTGGAGCCGGAAGTCGCGTTCAACGATTCGAACGATAACATGCGGCTGCAGGAAGAGTTCGTAGGCTATGTCGTGGGACGCGCGCTGGAAACGCGCGCCGCCGAGCTCCGCGAGCTCGAGCGCGACACCGCGCCGCTCGAGCGCGTGCAGGCGCCGTTCCCGCGCATCTCCTACACGGACGCCGTCGCGAAGCTGAATGCGCTTGGCTCGGACATGCGCTGGGGCAGCGACCTCGGCGGGGACGACGAAACGCTGCTCGCGAAGGAGTACGACCGGCCCGTCTTCGTGTTCAACTACCCGAAGGAGGTCAAGGCGTTCTACATGAAGGAGAACCCCGACGACCCCCGCACGGTCCTCAACAATGACTGCCTCGCCCCGGAAGGCTATGGCGAGATCATCGGCGGCTCCCAGCGCGAGGACGACCACGACCGCCTGCTGGCGCGGATCGAAGCGCAGGGTCTCGACGCCGCGTCGTATGGCTGGTACCTCGACCTGCGCAAGTACGGCACCTTCGTGCACTCGGGCTTCGGGCTCGGGGTCGAGCGTACGGTCGCCTGGATCTGCGGGATCCCGCACATCCGCGAAGCGATCGCCTTTCCGCGGCAGATTCACCGGCTCTATCCGTGAGGACGGAGCCGGCCGTCATCTCCACACCAACCTGGGCGGGCACGCGATGAGACGACCGGAAGAAGAGCGAAAGGAGCGGCCGCTCAAGCCGGAGGAGCTGAAGCCCCGGCTGCTGCTCGTTCAGGAGACCGTGAAGAAGATCGAGGCCGAGGTCGCCGCCGGCACGATTCCCTCGGAGGGCATGGAAGACTTCAAGCGCGCGATCGACGAGGCGCGGATGCGGATCTGGGCGGTGCTCATGGCGTCGAGCGATGCCGACCCGGCCGCCTACCTCGAGCGCTTCCGGATCCGTCGGGCCATCGAGATCTGCCGCGGGATCCACCGCGATCTCGACGAGCGCGTGATGAGCCGAAGCCATCCGGAAGCCGCCGAGCTGCTGCAGGTCGTGCGAGCGCTCGGCAACGCGCTGGAGGCGCGCTAGGCGCTTCCGTCCGCGGGGCCGTCCCGCTCGCGGCGCTTTGCCTCCTCCCAGAGCTCGTCGAGCGCCGCGAGTCCGGCCGCGTGCACCTCGACGCCCCGCTCTGCGGCAAGCGCCTCGACCGTGCCGAAGCGGGCGCAGAATTTCCGGTTTGCGCCGTCCAGTGCGCCCGACGGATCGATTCCGGCCTTCCGCGCGAGATTGACGACCGCAAACAGCAGGTCCCCGATCTCCCCGCGCAGCCGCGGATGGCGCGTTGCGGCTGCGTCCTCTCCCACGTCGTCCGCCAGCTCCCGGATCACCTCGTCGAGCTCTTCGCGCACCTTGTCCACCGGACCGGCTGTGTCGGGCCAGTCGAAGCCGACCGACGCCCCACGCTCCTGCAGGCGAAAGGCCATGAGCAGGGCGGGGAGCGTCGGCGGCAGCCCCTCCAGCGTGCCGCGCGGGCGCTCGCGGCGCTTCACTTCCTCCCAGCCGCCGCGAGGGCCGAGGTCAAAGAGATGCGGATGCCGTCGCTGCATCTTGGCCTCGGTGGCGCGCGCGAGCTCGTCGGCCGTGAACTCCCCCAGCTCTTCGGCGAGCACCACCTGCCAGGCGAGGTGCAGGAGGAAATCCCCCATCTCTTCGCGAATGGCGGGTGCTTCGCCGCCACCGATCGCATGGTCGAGCTCGAGGACCTCTTCGACGAGGTAGGGGCGCAGCGTCTCGCGGGTCTGCGCGCGATCCCACTCGCAGCGGATCCGCAGGTCGCGCACCACGGCCATGACCCGCTCAAGCGCTGATGTTTCTTGCATTTATGCTCCGTGGACGGATATCATTCGCGCCGCCGTGACCACCATTTCCGCTCCCGCTGACCATGCCGATCGGGCCTGGGTGGACGTCGACCTCGATGCCGTGCTCGCGAACGCGCGTCACGTCGCGGGCGTTTCGGGTGCCCGGCTCATGCCGATGGTCAAAGCTAACGGCTACGGTCTTGGAGCCGTGGCCGTGTCGCGCGCCCTCGAGCGGCTCGATCCCTGGGGCTTCGGCGTGGCCACGGTCGAAGAAGGGGCGGAGCTGCGGGCGACCGGTATCGCGCGTCCCATCGTGGTCTTCACGCCCCCACCCGTCGGCTGGCTGCCTGCGATCCGGCACCATCGCCTCACGCCGGCACTCGGTGATCTGGAATCGCTCCGCGCCTGGCTCGCACAATCCGGAGCGGCGCCGTTCCACCTCTCGATCGACACGGGGATGTCGCGCGCCGGATTCGCGGCCAGGGACAGCGCGCAGCTCGACGCGGTCCGGGAGCTGATCGCACGCGCTCCCGGCTATGAGGGCGCGTGCACGCATTTCCACTCGGCGGACACCGACGAGGCGTCGGTGGAGCAGGCGTGGGGAACCTTTCGGAAGGTCGTCGGATCGCTGGGACCGCGGCCCCCGCTGCTCCACGCGGCCAACAGCGCCGCAGCGCTCGCAGGGCACGCGTTCGCCGCCGATCTCGTGCGCCCCGGCATTTTCCTCTATGGCGGGAGTGCGGGCGCGCACCGGCCAAAGCCTGTCGCGGCCCTGCGCGCGCGGGTGGTCTCGGTGCGGGAGCTCGAAGCGGGGGACACCGTGAGCTATGGCGCCGCGTGGCGCGCGGAGCGGCCGGTCCATGTCGCCACGATCGGGCTCGGGTACGCCGACGGGCTTCCGCGCGCCTTCGCCCGCAGCGGCATCGTACGGCTGGGCGCGCGCAACGCCCCGGTGCGGGGGCGCATCACCATGGACATGACGATCGTCGAGACGGATGGATCCACCCGCGTGGGTGACGAGGCGCTCGTCTTCGGTGACGAGCTCCTTCTCGATGCGCAGGCCGAGCGTGCGGGCACGATCTCGTACGAGCTGCTGACCTCCCTGAGTCGTCGTGTCGAGCGGCGGTACCACGGCGGATGATGCGACGCGCGGCGATCATCGTCCTCGACGGGCTCGGTATCGGCGCCGCGCCGGACAGCGCCGCGTACGGAGACGAGGGAAGCGACACGCTGGGCAATGTCGCGCGGAAGGCGGGACCGCTCTCGCTGCCGAACCTCGCGGCGCTCGGGCTCGGCCACTGCGCTCCGCTGCCGGGGGTGCCACCCGTCGAGCATCCCCGGGGTGCCGCCGGTATCTGCGAGCCGGCCGGCGCCGGGAAGGACAGCACGACCGGTCATTGGGAGATCTGCGGCGTGGTGCTCGAGCGACCCTTCCCGACCTATCCGCACGGCTTCCCCGCGGAAGTCCTCTCGGCATTCACCGAGCGAACTGGCCGGGGCGTGCTCGGGAACCTCGCGGGCTCGGGCACCGAGATCATCGATCGCTTCGGCGCGGAGCACGTGGCGACCGGGAAGCTGATCGTCTACACCTCGGCCGACAGTGTCTTCCAGGTGGCGGCCCACGAGTCCGTCGTGCCGCTCGGCGAGCTCTATGCCGCGTGCACCGCGGCGCGAGCGCTGCTTCGCGGCGAGCATGCGGTCTCGCGCGTCATCGCCCGGCCGTTCATCGGGGAGCCCGGGCGCTGGGAGCGCACCCCTCGTCGCAAGGATTTCAGCGTCGAGCCGACCGGGGAGACGCTCCTCGATCGCCTGGCGGCGCGCCACGTTCCGCGCGTGGGCGTCGGCAAGGTCGACGATCTCTTCGCCGGCAGGAACATCTCGGCGCTGCACACGGCGACCAACGTGGAGGCCTACGGAATGATCGAGGCCGCGCTCGAATCGATGCCGCGAGGGCTGCTCTTCGCCAACGTGATCGAGTTCGACCAGAGCTGGGGGCACCGGAACGATGTCCCGGGCTTCGTGCAGGGGTTGCGGGAGCTCGACCGGGCGGTGCCGCGGCTGCTCTCGCGAATGCGTGCCGACGACCTCGTTATCTTTACGGCCGATCACGGCAACGACCCGACGACGCCGTCCACCGATCATTCGCGGGAAGTGGTGCCGCTGCTCGTGGCCGGTCCCCGCGTGCGTCCGGCCTCGCTGGGCCGGCGGCGGAGCTTTGCCGATATCGGGCAGACGGTGGCCGAGTTTCTCGGCGTGGCGCCGCTCGCCGCGGGTACATCGTTTCTGAGCGAGGTCTGGAGTGAGTGACGCGCTGATCGCCGCTGCGCGCGCCGCGCAGGGACAGGCGTATGCGCCCTACTCGGGATTCCGGGTCGGGGCGGCGCTCGAAGCCGAAGATGGGACGATCTACATGGGGTGCAACATCGAAAACGCATCGTACGGACTGACCAACTGCGCCGAGCGCGTTGCGGTCGCCGCGGCCGTGACGGCCGGGCGCCGCCGGTTCACGCGCATCGTCGTGGTGACCGATTCGGATCCACCGGCCGCGCCGTGCGGCGCCTGCCGCCAGGTGCTCGCCGAATTCGGCGACGGGCTTGCCATCCGCGCCGTCGGCCCGTCCGGCGAGCGGAGCTGGTCGATGCGCGAGCTGCTGCCGGATGCGTTCGGACCGGGGGAGCTCGCATGACGCGCGCGGCCGTCGTCACGCTCCTGGCGCTCGCGCTGGCGGCCTGCCAGGAGAAGCTGACCTCGCCGGGCGGCTGCCCCGAGCTCTGTCCGTCCGACAATCTCGTGATCGAGGACGTGGTGCTCGAGGCGCAGCTCGACTCCACCTATACCGGCTTCCTCGGCGCGGGGGAGGGGTCGCGCCTGCTGCTCGCGAACGGGCTCGGCGGCGAGGACTACATCTCGGTCGTGCGCTTCGCGCGGCGCAGCGACTCGATCACGGTGCGGGATACGATCCGCCCGTTCGAGATCGACTCCATCCTCCTGACCGTGAACCTCGAGGGTCGGGATCCCGCGGCGACCGGCCTCACGATCGAGGTCTACAAGCTCCCTGCGTCGATTCCGCTCGATGCCTCGACCACTCACGGGGAGGTCGAGGCCGCGCTCCTTCCCGAGCGGCAGATCCGCGTGGTTCAGATCCCGAATGATTTCGCCTCGGGCGCCCTGCGCATGGTGTTCTCCGGCCCGGAGCTCGACGAACTCGCCTTCGCGCCCGAGGACGACAACGTGCTGCGCCTCGCGTTCCGGCTGGTGGCTCCGCAGCCGACCGGCGTGCTGCTCGCGTCCTCCGCGACCGGGTCGACCGGCCCCGGCTTCATCACCTTCACGCGCGTCGCGCTCGCCGACACCACGGTCCGGCAACCGCTCCCGCGCATCGTGCAGTTCCAGTCGTCGCTCGACGCGACGCCGTCGCCGGCCCCATCGCCCGACCTCCTGACGGTCGGAGGAGCGCCCTCGTCGCGCGCCATCCTGCGTTTCGCGCTGCCGCCGCGGATCCGCGACTCCGCCGAGATCATCCGCGCGACGCTACAGCTCGTGCCGGTGGCGCCCTTCAGCGGGATGGTCGGGGATTCCGCGTCGATCGACACGCGGGGCGTGTTCTCCGATCTCGGCGCCAAGTCGCCGCGCATCTCGAGCTCGGAGGCCCTCATCGTGCGGGAGCGGATCGTCGCCGGGTCCTCGGATACGCTCTTCGTCGAGGTCACGCCCGTGGTCCGGCTCTGGGCGTCGGATCCGGCGCCGCCGGCCGCACTCTTCCTGGCGCTCGATCCCGAAGCTTCGTCGTTCGCGCTGGCCCGGTTCGGCTCGAGCCGCACGCCGGATGCGCGCCCGACGCTGCGCATCACCTACGCCCTCCCCTATCCCTTCGAGGTGCAGTAGTGCACCGGGTCCTGCTGCTCGCGCTCTGCACACTCGGCGCCCCTGCGGCGCTCGAGGCGCAATCCTCCCAGTTCGGCGTCCGGGGCCTCGGCTTCCCGGGGCGGAGCACGTCGATCCAGTCGATGGGCTCGGGCGGCGCGTTTTCCCATTTCGACCCGGCGTCGAGCACGAACCCGGCGGCGCTGACGCAGGCGCGCGCGTTCACGGCGTCGTTCACGATCCTGCAGAACTTCCGTTCGTCCCGGATCGTGGACCTGCGCGAATCGGGCAGGGATACGCGCTTCCCGCAGATGGCCATCGGTGGGCCGATCCGCGGCACGCCGCTCTCGTTCGGCGTGAGCTTCTCCGGGCTCACCGATCGCGACTTCGAGCTCGCTTCGACGACGATGGTGCCGATCAGAGGGGTGCCGGTCGAAGTGCACGATACGCTCGCATCGACCGGCGGGCTCAGCGACCTTCGCGTAGCCGCCGCGTATGCGACCGGGGGATGGAACGTCGGCGCCGGCGTCCATGTGATCACGGGCTCCAACCGGGTCCAGCTGAACCGGGTCTTCGCCGATTCGTCGTACGCGCCCCTGACCCAGCGCGCCGAGATCTCGTATGCCGGCGCCGGCGTGTCCGCCGGGATCTGGCGCACATTCGGTGAACGCCTGGCGCTCGCGGGCATGGTGCGAATCGACGGTGAGGCCTCGGTCGACCGGGACAGCGGGCGCGTCGCAGAGGTGCGGCTGCCGCTCACCTTCGGCGGCGCGGTCCGGTGGCGCGCGTCGACGACCCTCGCCGTGGGCGGCCAGGCGATGGTCCGCCAGTGGTCCCGCGCGGACGAGGCGCTGCGTGCCCTCGGCGGCACCGGCGCGCAGGACGCCATCGATCTCTCCGCGGGCGTCGAGCTCACGCGCAACGCGCGACGCGTCGAGCATCGGCCGATCCGTTTCGGTGCCCGGTTCGCCACGCTGCCGTTCCCGGTCGAGAGCGGGGCCAGGGTGCGGGAGTTCGGGCTCTCGCTCGGGACCGGGCTGCGCTTCGCCCAGGACCGCGCGGGGATCGACCACGCCGGTGTCGATCTCTCCCTCGAGCGCGTCTGGCGAGGCGCCCGCGGCGGCTTCCGGGAAAGCGCCTGGCTGATCGGCCTCGGCATCACCGTGCGCCCCTGAGGCGCCCGGCGCTATCTTTCCGCTCATGTCCAAGCGCGTCTACATCGAGACCTACGGCTGCCAGATGAACGTCGCGGACACCGAACTCATGTTCGGGGTCCTCGGGCGGGAGGGCTACGAGCGCACCGCGGATCCCGATGAGGCGGACGTCATGCTCGTGAACACGTGCGCCGTGCGTGACAACGCGGAGCAGCGTGTCGTCGGACGGGTCGGTGAGCTGATGCGCTTCAAGCGCCCGGGCGATGTGCTCGGCGTGGTGGGCTGCATGGCGCAGCGCCTCGGTCCCATCCTGCTCGAGCAGGTCCCCCGCGTGGACCTCGTGGTGGGCCCCGATGCCTACCGGAACCTGCCGGAGCTCCTCGGCCACGCGCGTGGCGGGGAACGTCTCACCGACACGGAATTCCGCTCCTGGGAGCACTACGAGGACGTGCCGCCGGTCCGCGAGGCGGGCCCGACGCAGTTCGTCACGGTGCAGCGAGGCTGCGATTTCAGGTGCACCTTCTGCATCGTTCCGTATACGCGCGGTCCGGAGCGGAGCCGTAGACTCGAGGACGTGGTGCGCGAAGTCCAGGGACTCGCGGACCAGGGCACGAGCGAAGTGACGCTCCTCGGTCAGACGGTCAACAGCTACCATGACGGCACGCACGACTTCGCCGCGCTGCTCCGCGCGGTCGGCACGGTGGACGGCATCCGCCGCCTTCGCTTCACGAGCCCGTACCCCACGGAGTTCACCGAGGCGGTCGTCGCGGCCATGGCGGAGACGCCCGCCGTCTGCGAGCATGTCCACCTGCCGGCGCAGAGCGGCTCGAACGCCGTGCTCCGGCGCATGCTCCGCCGGTACACCAGGGAGACGTATCTCGAAGTCGTGGCGCGGCTCCGCTCCGCGATCCCCGGCGTCACATTCTCGACCGACATCATCGTCGGATTCCCGGGCGAGACCGAGGCGCAGTTCGCGGAGACGCTCTCGCTCGTCGCGGCCGCGGATTTCGATGATGCCTACACCTTCAAGTATTCCCTTCGCGACGGCACCCCGGCCACTCGCCTCCGGGACCACGTGGACGACGACGTGGCGTCGGAGCGGCTCGACCGGCTCATCGCCGCGGTGCGCGCGCAATGCCGGCGCAAGAACATGTCGCGCGTGGGCTCGCTGCACGAAGTGCTGGTCGAGCGACCCGCGCGCCGGGGCGATCTCATGCTCGGCCGCACGCGCACGAACAGTCTCGTCCTGCTCGAGCTTCCCCCGGCGGCCGCGGGCGAGTACCACACCGTCCGGCTCACCGGGACGACCGGCTCGACGTTCACCGGCGCCGTGGTGGCCGCCAACTCCCCCTCCAGCCCTCTGGCGATCGTATGATCCGGAATCTCGTCGAAGAGCACGTCTTCGCGGCATACGATCAGCTGCGGACGCACTTCCCGGATTTCTGCGGGTGCGACACCTGCCGGGGCGATGCCTACGTCTACGCCCTCAACCGCGTCCCGGCGCGGTACGTGAATACCCAGGCCGGAACCGTGATCACCGACTTCAATCTGGACAAGGACCAGAGTCGTGCCGCCATCGACGTTGCAATGATGGAAGCGCTGCGCCGGGTCATGCTCGCCCCGCGCTGCGGGCGCGCGCCGCCGCAGACCTGATGCGGAGGCCCGGATGACTCCGGGCCCCGGCGTCCTCGTTCCACTGGCATATGGGGCCGGTCTCGCGACCGGCCTTCTGCATTTTCCGGTACCGGCGGTCGTGATCGCCGCGATCGGGATCGTGCTTGCGCGCAGCCCGGAGGTGCGGCTCTGCGCCGCAGTGCTGGCGCTGGGCTGCGTCGCCGGGTGGGTGTCGGCCGCATCCGAGGCGCGGCGCTGTCATGCCATTCTCCCCGCGGGGCGAATCGAAGTCACCGTTCGCGCGATCGATACCTCATCCGGCCGAGGGCTCGTGCGCGCGCAAGTGGTCGGGGCTGGTTGTCATGGGACCATCGACGTGCGGTGGCCCCGGGGAGCGCAGGTGTCCGCCGGTACGAGCGGCCGGGCGGCGGGGATCTGGATCGCCCGCCCGCGGACCGGCGGGCGTCCGGGTGGCGTGCTGGCCGTGGCTCGCCTCGATACGATCGCCGTCGCGCCGACGTTCTCCGAATCGGCGCGCAACGGCATCGTCGCCGCGGCGCGGAGGCTGTACGGCACGCGTGCCCCGTTGATCGAAGCGCTCGTCCTCGGCACGCGCGGCACGCTCGATCCCGAGCTGCGCGACGCCTTTGCGCATGCAGGGCTCATTCACCTGCTGTCCATCTCGGGATTCCACGTCGGGCTGCTGTCGGCATGGGTCGTGCTCATCGCGCGCGGGGTCGGGGCAGGCAAGGCGCGCTCGCTCGCCGTGGGCGCTGCGGTCGGGGTCTCCTATGTCGCCTTCCTCGGCTGGCCCGCGCCCGGCACGCGTGCGGCGGCACTCGCAGCAGCGCTCGCCTGGCTCTACCGGCGGCAGCGCCGCGTGACGCCGAACGCCCTCCTTGCGGTCACCTGCCTCGTCGTCATGCTCATAGCGCCATGGTCGGTCTTCGATCTTGGCGGCTGGCTCTCCGCCGCGGCGCTCTGGGGTGCTACGACGGCAACCCGATGGAGCGACCGCGCCTTCGGCGAGGGATTCCTCGCCCGCACCGTTTCGTCGTCAGCCGGCGCAACACTTGCGACGGCGCCGATCACGTCCGCCGCGCTGGGGGCCGTTTCGCTCGCCGGCATCGCGCTGAACCTCGTCGGCATCCCGCTCGCGGCGGTGGCCGTGCCGGGCGTCGGCGCCAGTCTTATAGCCGCGCAGCTGTCCGAGCGTCTTGCGGAGGCACTCGCCGCGGGCTCCGGCACCGTCCTGCACCTTCTCGAGCTGCTGGCACAGCTCGGGGCGCGTATTCCAGGCGGGCACCTCATGATGGCGGCCGAGCCGAAATCGGCGCTTCCCTGGATAGCGCTGCTTGCGGCTGGCCTCTGGGCGGCGGGCCGCAGGAACACGCCGGCGGAAGCGAGCCGCCGTCTGCTCCTCCTCGCGGCCGCTGCGGCCTGGCTCTCGCTGGCCGTTCCGGCCTTCACTGCGCGGTCGGGTAACGCGAGTCGCGGGCTCACGTTACATTTTCTCGACGTAGGGCAGGGCGATGGGGCCGTGATCCGGACGCCGGCAGGCCGCTGGGTCGTCATCGATGCCGGTCCCCGCTCCGCCGGACGTGACGCAGGACGGAGGGTGATCGTCCCGTTCCTAGCGCGCGAAGGCGCGCGTCGCCTAGCCGTGCTCGTCGTGTCCCACGCGCACCTGGATCATCTCGGCGGCGCCGAGGCGGTGCTCGAGCGGTTCGGTGCGGAGCTCGTGCTGGAGCCGGCCGACCAGGTGCCCGACTCCGCCTACACCTCGCTTCTGGGGGCAGTCACGGCGGCGGGCATCGCCTGGAAACCGGCCAGGCCCGGCTCGGTGCTGGAGATCGACAGCGTGCGCTTCACGGTGCTCCATCCCGACACGACCTGGAGCGAGTGGGGGCTCGACGTGAACGAAGGGTCCGCAGTGATCCGGGTCGACTATCGGAACTTTTCCGCCCTCTTTCCGGGGGACGCCGGGTTCAGCGCAGAGCGGCGCATCGCCGGCCGTGTCGGCACGGTCGACGTGCTCAAGGTGGGCCACCACGGCAGCCGCGGGTCGACCAGCCGGGAATGGCTCGCCGAGCTGGCACCACGGGTCGCGGTGATCAGCGTCGGCCGGAACACCTACGGGCATCCGGCGCCCGAAGCACTCGCGCGCCTCGCGGCGCAACGCGCCGATGTCTGGCGCACCGACACCGAAGGCACGGTGACGATTCGAACCGATGGGCAGACGATGACGGTGAAGGGGCGGCGCGGGACCGCCACCTGGCCCGTGGATTAGGAGACCCAGTGCAGACGAGCGTCACGACGATCGAGAAGTTCATTTCCGAGCAGGAGAACCGCTACCCGGAAGCCACGGGCGAGCTGTCCAACCTCCTGTACGACATCGCGCTCGCCGCGAAGATCATCGCCGCCGCCATCCGCCGCGCCGGGCTCGTCAACATCCTCGGCTCCGCGGGCTCGGGTAACGTGCAGGGGGAGGAGCAGCAGAAGCTCGACCTCCTCGCCAACGAGACGATGAAGAACTGCCTGAGTCACACCGGGCGCGTCTGCGTCATGTGCTCGGAAGAGGAAGCCGACATCATCCCGATCCCCGAGAACGTGGTGCCGGGGAAGTATGCCGTGCTCTTCGACCCGCTCGACGGCTCCTCGAACATCGACGTGAACAGCGCGGTGGGAACGATCTTCAGCATCTACCGCCGCGTGTCGCTCGAAGGACGCGGCACCGTGGAGGACGTCCTCCAGCCGGGGTGCCGGCAGGTCGCGGCGGGCTACATCATGTACGGCTCGAGCACGATGCTGATCTACACCACCGGCCAGGGCGTGCACGGCTTCACGCTCGATCCGACGATCGGCGAGTTCCTGCTCTGCCATCCGCGGATCATCACCCCGCGCGTCGGCAAGTACTACAGCGTCAACGAGAGCAACTTCGGGCGGTGGGACAAGGCGGTGCAGCAGGCGGTGCGGGGCTTTCATGGCGACCGGCCGCTCGAGATCGCCGGAAAGAACAGCCGCTACATCGGCTCGCTGGTCGCCGACTTCCACCGGAACCTCATCGCGGGCGGGATCTTCATGTATCCCGCCGACAGCAAGAACCCGCGCGGCAAGCTGCGCCTCCTGTACGAGGCGGCGCCCATGGCGTTCATCGCGGAGCAGGCCCAGGGCTCCGCGACCGACGGAGTCAACCGGATCCTCGATATCGTGCCCTCCGCGCTCCATCAGCGCACCCCCCTCGTGATCGGTTCGCGTGAGGACGTCGGCTATGTGGCCGATACGCTGCGCCGGCTGCAGGTCTCGCCCCGTCCCGCCGGAACACTCGAGACGTCGGTTCTGTGAAGCACCTGTTCGGACCCGGGGACTGGACCGGGGATCCGGCCCGCGACCTCGGCGCACCGGGCGAGTACCCGTTCACGCGCGGCGTCTACCCGTCGATGTACACCGAGCGGCTCTGGACGATGCGCCAGTACGCCGGCTTCGGCACGGCGGAAGAAACGAACGAGCGTTTTCGCCGGCTCCTCCGGAGCGGGCAGACCGGCCTCTCCACCGCATTCGACCTGCCCACCCAGATGGGGTACGACTCCGACCACCCGATGGCGCACGGGGAGGTGGGCCGCGTCGGCGTCGCGATCGACACGGTGGACGATCTCGCGGATCTCTTTCGCGGCATCCCTCTCGGCGAGGTCTCGACGTCGATGACGATCAACGCGACGGCGGCGGTGCTCCTCGCGATGTACGTCGTCGTCGGCGAGGAGCAGGGCGTCCCGCCCGCCCAGCTCACCGGCACCGTGCAGAACGATGTGCTCAAGGAATACGTGGCGCGCGGCACGTACATCTATCCGCCGCAGCCCTCCCTCCGGCTCGTGGCCGACATCTTCCGCTACGTCACCGATGCGGGGATGAGCTTCAACCCGATCTCCATCAGCGGTTACCACATGCGCGAGGCGGGCGCCACCGCGGTGCAGGAGGTGGCGTTCACGCTCGCGAACGCGGTGGAGTACGTGCAGGTGGCGCTCGCGGCCGGGCTCGAGGTGAACGCGTTCGGCCCCCGGCTCTCGTTCTTCTTCGCCAGCCATAACGACCTCTTCGAGGAAGCGGCGAAGTTCCGCGCGGCGCGCCGGCTCTGGGCGCGAACGGCGCGCGAGCGGTTCGGCGCGAACGACGCGAGCGCGCGGCTCCGGTTCCACACGCAGACGGGCGGCGTCACGCTCCAGGCGCAGCAGCCGCTCAACAACGTGGTCCGGGTGACGCTGCAGGGACTCGCCGCGGTGCTCGGCGGCACCCAGTCGCTGCACACCAACGGCTATGACGAGGCGCTTGCGCTCCCCACCGCCGAATCCGCGACGCTGGCACTTCGCACCCAGCAGATCATCGGCCACGAGAGTGGCGTGCCGCGCGTGGTCGATCCACTCGCGGGGAGCTACTACGTCGAGTCGCTCACCGACGCGATCGAGCGCGACGCGCGCGAGCTCATGGCGGAGGTCGAGGCGCTCGGCGGCGCGGCGGCCGCGATCGAGCGCGGGTTCTACCAGGAGGCGATCGCGCGGAGCGCCTGGGCCATCCAGCAGGAGCTGGAAAGCGGCCGGCAGGTCGTCGTCGGCGTGAACCGCTTCGCTGACGACGAGCCCCCTCCGCTCCTGCCCGCGCCCGACTACACCGCGCTCGAGACCCGCCAGCGCGAGCGCCTCGCGGCCGTGCGTACTCGGCGGGCGGCGCCGCGCGTGGCGGCGGCCCTCGAATCCCTCGGCACGGCCGCCCGCGGCACCGCCCCCCTCATGCCCCCCATCCTCGAAGCCGTCCGCGCCCGCGCGACCATCGGCGAAATCTCGGACACCCTCCGCGCCACGTGGGGCGTCTATCGGCCTGCGGTGTAGTGCCACCCCCTGCGTGATCTCGTATTGCGACCGTTCCTGGAGCTGGCAATCGTATCAGGATGATTCACCACAGAGGCAAGAAGGACGCAAAGGGCACGGTTGACGAGCTGAGCTATAACGTGATTGGCGCGGCAATTGACGTGCATCGCGCGCTTGGCCCGGGCTTGCTCGAGTCGGCGTATGAGGCCTGCTTGTTTCGTGAGCTGCAACATCGCGGGGTGTTGGCCGAACGCCAGGTTCCATTGCCCGTGACATACAGGGGAGAGCGCCTTGAATGCGGGTATCGACTCGACCTGGTCGTGGACAATGTGATCATTGTCGAGGTGAAGGCCATTCGCCGTCTGAAACCAATTCACACAGCCCAATTGCTTACCTACCTCCGGCTGCGCCGCCTATCGCTGGGCCTGCTATTCAATTTCAACGTTGTCGTCCTGAGCGCCGGTTTGCAGCGTGTCGTCAATGACACCGGCCCCCTTCGCGTCCTTCTTGCCTTTGCGGTGATACTTTGCTCCGCCAGTGCTTGAAACCTCGCCCCTGAGCGGCTAAGTTACCTAGCTGTTTCCAGTTAGCCTTCCAGCGAGCGAGCATGCCGACGTACGAGTACGGATGCCCGAACGGGCATCATTTCGAGAAGATCCAGAAGATCACCGAGAAGCCGCGCGTGAAGTGTCCCGAGTGCGGGGCACCCGCCACGCGGAAGATCTCGGGAGGGGCCGGGCTCGTCTTCAAGGGCAGCGGCTTCTACATCACCGATTACGGCAAGGACGGGAAGGGTCCCCGCAAGGACGCGGCGGACAAGCCGGCGGCCGAGAGTACTGCGAAAAGTGACGCGAAGCCGGCCGATCCGAAGCCCGCCAAGGAAAGTGCTCCCGCGAAGAAGGCCGCCGAGTGAACGACGCCCTGCGGCGCACGCTCGAAGCGGCCGCCGAGCGCCTCGGCCACGCCGGCGTGGATTTCGTGCTGGAGCGCCCGCGCGACGCCGGCCACGGCGACATCGCCACGAATCTCGCGATGGTTCTCGCGCGCCGGCAGAAGGCCAATCCGCGGCAGGTCGCCGCGGAGCTGCTCGCGGCGCTCGACACGCCACCGGGACTCGTGGCGCGAACGGAGATCGCCGGGCCCGGGTTCATCAACTTCTGGCTCGCCGAGGACCAGCTCGTCGCCGCGCACGCGCGGATGCTCGAGCAGGGACCCGGCTATGGTCGCAGCGGCGCCGCCCAGCCGCTGCAGATCAATGTCGAATTCGTCTCCGCCAATCCCACCGGTCCGCTCCATGTCGGTCACGGACGGGGGGCGGCGCTCGGCGACGCGATCGCGTCACTCCTCGAGTGGGTGGGCCACCGCGTCACGCGCGAGTTCTACATCAACGACGCCGGGGTGCAGATCGAGCGGCTCGCCCAGAGTCTCTGGGCCCGCGTGCAGCAGGCAGCCGGGCGCGAGGCCGCCATTCCGGATGGCGGCTATCACGGCGAGTATCTCAAGGAGAATGCGGCGGCCGTCCTGGAGCGGGAAGGCCCAGGCTTCGCGGATCTCCCTCCGGACGAGGGGCTGAGCCGCGCGCGCGCCCACGGCCTCGCACTCCAGCGCGCCGAGCAGGACGAGGACCTCCGGACGTTCGGTGTCGAGTACGATGTCATGACGTCGGAGCAGGCGATCTACGATCAAGGCAGGGTGGAGCACGCGCTCGCGCTCCTGGCGGAGCGGAACCTGACGTACGAGCAGGACGGTGCGCTCTTCCTCCGCACCACCGATTTCGGGGACGACAAGGACCGCGTGCTCCGGAAGCGGGACGGGTCGCTCACCTATTTCACGCCCGACATCGCGTACCACATCGACAAGCACGAGCGCGGCTTCGATCGGGTGATCGACGTCTGGGGCGCCGACCATCACGGCTACATCGGCCGCGTGCGCGCCGCGCTCCTCGCACTGGGTTACGCGCCCGAATACTTCTCGGTGACGATCGTCCAGCTCGTGAAGGTGGTGCGGGGCGGCGAGGAAGTCCGGATGTCGAAGCGCTCGGGCGAGTTCGTGACGCTGCGCGACCTCGTGGAGGAGGTCGGCGTGGATGCCGCGCGCTATTTCTTCCTGATGCGCCGGGGCGACTCGCAGCTCGTCTTCGACGTCGATCTCGCGCGGAAGCAGACCGACGAGAACCCGGTCTTCTATGTGCAGATGGCGCACGCGCGGCTGAGCGGCATCTTCCGCACCGCGGGGCGGGAGCCGGCGTCCGTCGAGGGCCTGCTCGATCCGACGGCGCTTCCGGCGCCGCAGGACACCGAGCTCCTGAAGAAGCTCGCCATGTTTCCCGAGGTCGTGGAGAAGGCGGCGCGCGAGCACGAGCCGCACCGCATCTGTGTCTTCCTCGAGGAGCTCGCCGCCGTCGTGCATGGGTGGTATCACCACACGCGGACCGTCGGCGAGGCGCCGGAGATCGAGCGCGCCCGGCTCCTCCTTGCCCGCGCCGCGCGCATCGTCCTCGCGAACGGCCTCGCGATCCTCGGCCTTTCCGCCCCCGACCGGATGTGACCGGATGAGCCTTCTCGTCGTCGGCAGCGTCGCGCTCGACTCGATCTTCACCCCGTTCGGCGAGACCGCCGACGCCCTCGGCGGCTCGGCCGTCTATTTCAGCGTGGCCGGTGCGCTGCTCCATCCGGTGCAGGTCGTCGGGGTCGTGGGCGACGACTATCCGGTCGACGAGCTCGAGCGACTGGCGCCGCGCGGCATCGACTGGAGCGGCGTCGAGCGCGCGGCGGGGGAGAGCTTCCGCTGGAAGGGGAAGTACTCCTACGACCTGCAGAGCCGGGAGACGCTGGAGACGCGGCTCGGCGTCTTCGCCTCGTTTCAGCCGAAGCTCCCGGCTTCGGCGCGCGATGCGGAGTTCCTCTTCCTCGGCAACATCGATCCCGAGCTGCAGCTCGGTGTCCTCGAGCAGGTGCGCAAGCCGAAGCTCGTCGCGTGCGATACGATGAATTACTGGATCCAGAGCAAGAAGGGGCCCCTGATGGAGCTCCTCTCGCGCGTGGACCTGCTGATGGTCAACGACGGCGAAGCGCGCGAGCTGTCCGGCGACTGGAACATCCACCGCGCGGGACAGTGGATCCTGCGCCACGGGCCGAAGCGGATCGTGATCAAGCAGGGGGAATACGGGGCGCTCATGATGGACCGGGAGCGCACGTTCTACGCGCCGGCGTTTCCGCTCGAGGAGGTCTTCGATCCGACCGGCGCCGGTGACGCCTTCGCCGGCGGCTTCATGGCCTACCTCGCACGCACCGGCTCCACCACCGAGGAGAACCTCCGCCGCGCCATGATCTACGGCGCGACGATGGGCTCGTTCGCCGTCGCGCAGTTCGGTATTCGCGGCTTCGATACGCTGACGCTCGCCGATGTCGAGGCCAGGGCGCGCGCCTTCCGGATGCTGACGCACGTCGAGCTGGCGGAGCCGATCGCGTGAGTGGCGCACAGTACGCGGCTGCCGGCGTCGATCTCGCGCAGGCGGAGGCGGCCAAGGCGCGCATCGGGCGCTCGGTGGCCGGGACCCGCACGGCGCTCTCGCTCGGCGAGGTCGGCGCCTTCGGCGGCATGGTCCGGGTCCCCCCCGGCATGCGCAAGCCGGTGCTGGTGATGAGCACCGACGGCGTCGGCACCAAGGTGCTGGTCGCGTTGCAGGCCGGGCGCTATGACACGGTCGGCGAAGATCTCGTGAATCACAGCGTCAACGATATCCTCGTCCACGGCGCGCGCGGTATCGCGTTCATGGACTACGTGGCGGGCGCGGCGCTTGGCGTCGAGGAGCTGGCGGGGATCGTCGAGGGCGTGGCGCGCGGCTGCCGCGCGCACGGCATGGCGCTCGCGGGCGGGGAGACGGCGCAGATGCCCGGCCTGTACCAGCCCGGCCACTTCGACCTGGCCGGGACCATCATCGGCGTCGTGGAGGAGGACGAGGCGCTCCACGGCGACCGGATCGCGCCGGGCGATGTCCTCCTCGGCTACGCCTCGACCGGCCTGCACACCAACGGCTACACGCTCGCGCGGCGGGTCGTGTTCGATCGCATGGGGCTCACACTCGACGCGCCGCTGGGCGACACCGGCTCGTCGGTCGCCGACGCCCTGCTCGCCGTGCACCGGAGCTATGTCCGCGCCGTCATGCCGGTGCTCGCCCGCGTCCACGGCATTGCGCACATCACGGGAGGCGGCATCGCCGGCAATCTGTCGCGGATCCTGCCCCCCGGCACGGCGGCGACGGTCGATCCGCGCACGTGGGAGCTTCCGGCACTCTTTCGTATCCTCCAGGAGGCCGGCGGGATCGCCACCGGAGAGATGCGCGATGTCTTCAACCTCGGCGTCGGCCTGATCGCCGTGCTCCCGCCGGATGCGGTCGCGGCCGCACAGGCGGCAGCGTCCGACGATCGGATCGCCACCTGGGTCATGGGCGAGATCGGCCGGGGAGACCGGACGGTCGGGTTCGCACGGTAGGGGGCCGAACATGCGACTCGCGGTGGTGCCTGCAACAGCTTGCGCGCTCCTCGTCGCGTCGGTTGCCGCCGCGCAAAATGCCGAGTGTGCCGGCGTCACGACGCTCGAAGGCGCGCGCGAGGCGTGCAATGTCGCGGTCGACCTCGCGCGCGGCTATCTCCCGGTGGCCGGACTCGCGATCAGCGGCGGCAATCCCGTGCTCGGATCCGGCGGGGCCTCGGGTGGCCTGGGCAGGTTCTCGGTCACGCTCCGGACGAACCTGGTCCGGCTCAGCGTTCCCGATCTGTCCAATGTCGGGTCGGGCGGCCCGGTGCCCCAGGACGACGAGCTCCTGGCCCCGGCGCCGCTCATCGAGGGGCATGCCGGCATCTTCCGCGGCCTGCCGAGCGGCCTCCTCGCCATCGACCTGCTCGCGGCCCTGCAGCTCGTGCCCAACGAGGACATCAGCGACGAGCTCCGCGTCGACCCCGATGCACCGAGCATCGGCCCCGTGTCGCTCGGGACCGGCATCGGCGTGCGCGTGGGGATTCTGCGCGACGAGGGCCCGCTGCCCGGCGTCGCGGTCAGCTTCATGTACCGGACCATTCCACGCATCGGTTTCGGCGATGTCGCCGCGGGCGACGATGTCGCGGCGGACGTGCGCATCACCTCGACGAATCTCCGCCTCACGGCGGGGAAGACGTTCTCGGTGTTCACGGTCGCGGGCGGCCTCGGCTGGAGCAGGCACGCCGGCGACGCCGTTGCGCGCTACGACGCCGGACTCGCCGGGTTACGGACGATTTCGCTCGACCTGAGTCAGAGCCGGATGCTGTATTTCCTCAACGCCGGTCTCGACCTCGGCCTCGTGAAGCTCGTGGGGGAAGTGGGGCGCCAATCGGGGAAGGACCAGAACCTCGAAACCGAGTTCGCGGGCTTCGACGACGCCGAGGGGACGACCTTCTACGGCGTCGGGCTCCGCGTGGGCATCTGAGTTGGACGAGCGCCAGGCGATGGAACGCGCCCTCGGTCTCGCCTTGCGGGGCTGGGGGCGCGTGCATCCCAATCCTCTCGTCGGGGCCGTCCTGCTCCGTGATGATCGCGTCGTCGGCGAAGGGTTCCACGCCGAATTCGGCGGTGCGCATGCGGAGGCGGCAGCACTCGCGGCAGCCGGCGCTGCTGCCCGGGGCGCGACACTGTGCGTGACGCTCGAACCCTGCGCCCATGTCGGCAAGCAGCCGCCATGCGCCGATGCCCTCATCGCGCAAGGCGTGCGGCGCGTCGTGCTGGCCATCGCCGATCCGAACCCGGCAGCGCATGGCGGTGCAGCGAAGCTCGCCGCGGCCGGCATCGACGTCGAGCAGGGCCTCTGCGCGGAGCAGGCGGGAATGCAGAACGCGATCTTCCTGCACGGTTTCCGCGCGAGCGGCCGGCCCTACGTGGCCCTCAAGCTCGCGACGTCGCTCGACGCGAAGATCGCCGATCCCGACGGCCGGTCCCGCTGGATCTCCGGCTCCGAGGCGCGTGAGTACGTGCATTGGCTCCGGGCCGGGTTCGATGCCATCGGGGTCGGCGGCAGGACGGCGGCGCTGGACGATGCGTCGCTCACGGTGCGCGGTGCCGTGGAGCCCCGTGTCGCGCCCGCGCGCGTCGTCTTCGATCGGTCCCTCCAGCTTTCGCCCACCAGCGTGCTCGCCCGCACGGCACGTGAGCACCGCACCATCGTCCTCACCGAATCCGCGCGCATTCCGCTCGCCAGGCCGCTGGCTGCGCTCGGTGTCGAGTTGCACCCCGCGGACGACCTCGCCGCCGCCCTGCGGACGCTCGACGCCCTCGGCATCCGCTCGCTGCTCGTCGAAGGGGGCGGGCGGCTCGCGGGTGCGCTCGTCGACGCCGGGGCCGTGGACCGGTTCCACTGGATCCAGAGCCCGCTCCTCCTGGGGGACTCGGCCGTGCCCGCCTTTGCCGGCCTCGCGGCGACGCCGCTCGCTTCGGCTGAACGCTGGACGCTCGTCGAGCGGCGCGCGCTCGGCGCAGACTCGCTGCTCGTGCTCGATCGGGAGCCATGTTTACCGGAATCGTGACGGCCGTGGGCCGCGTCGCCTCGGTCGCGCCGGCCGATGGCGGGCTCGACCTCGCCATCGATGCGCCGTTCCCGGGGCTCGAGCTGGGGGAGAGCATCGCGGTGGACGGCGCCTGCCTCACCGTCACGGGGCTCACGGGCACCGGGTTCCGGGTGCATGTCGTGCGGACGTCGCTCGACCGGACGCGCTTCGCCGAGCTGGCCGCGGACGACCTGGTGAACCTCGAGCGCGCGCTTCGCGCCGGTGACCGGCTTGGCGGCCACATCGTCCAGGGCCATGTGGACGGAGTCGGCATCATCGAGAGGGTGGCGGCGCGCGACGACGCCCGGCTGCTGGACATCCGCGTACCGCGTGCGGTCGCGGAGGTGACGGTGCCACTCGGCTCGGTGACGGTCGACGGCGTGAGCCTCACGG
This sequence comes from Gemmatimonadales bacterium, assembly GCA_036741715.1. Taxonomy (GTDB): domain Bacteria; phylum Gemmatimonadota; class Gemmatimonadetes; order Gemmatimonadales; family GWC2-71-9; genus CAMLLJ01. Next base: position 31,412 of record DAINRR010000012.1, on the reverse strand, counting down.
TGAACGCGCTGCCGGAACCCGACCTGGTCCAGGTCTCGCTGATTCCGTTTACCTTACAGCAGACCACGCTCGGCGCGCGCCGCCCCGGCGACCGGGTCCATCTCGAGGGCGATACCATTGGGAAGTACGTGAAGGCGCTGACCGGACGATGAACTTCGGAACCATCGACCAGGCGATCGAGGACCTGCGTAACGGCAGGATCATCATCGTGGCCGACGACGAGGATCGCGAGAACGAGGGCGACCTCGTCTGCGCGGCCGAGCTCGTCACCCCCGAGATGATCAATTTCATGACCGTGCACGGCCGCGGCCTCATCTGCCTCGCCCTCACCGGCGAGCGCTGCGACCAGCTCGGCCTGCCGCAGATGACCCAGCGGAACACCGAAGAGCTCAGCACCGCCTTCACCGTGAGCATCGATGCCGAGCGGCGGTTCGGGGTCACCACGGGCATCTCCGCGAGCGACCGCGCCAAGACGATCCATGTTGCCATCAATCCGCAGACCGTCCCCTCGGACCTTCGCCGCCCCGGCCACATCTTCCCGCTTCGCGCCCGCCCCGGCGGGGTCCTGCAGCGTGTCGGGCAGACGGAGGCGAGCGTGGACCTCGCGCGGCTGGCGGGGCTCAATCCTGCCGGCGTCATCTGCGAGATCCTCAACGCGGACGGCTCGATGGCGCGGCGACCCGAGCTCTCGGTTCTCGCAGCGCAGCACGAGCTCACCTTCATCACCGTCGCGCAGCTCGTCGCACACCGGCTCACGAAGGAGCAGCTGGTCCACCGGGTCGCGGAGGCGCGGCTCCCGACGGAGTTCGGCGAGTTCCGCATCATCGGGTATCGCAACGACGTCGATGGCGCGGAGCACGTCGCGCTCGTGCGGGGCGACGTGGCGGGCCAGCCGAACATCATGGTCCGGATGCACTCGAAATGCCTGACCGGGGACGTCTTCGGCTCCCAGCGCTGCGACTGCGGCTTTCAGCTGCATGCCGCGATGCGGTGCATCGCCGAGGAAGGGCGGGGGGTCATCGTCTATCTCGACCAGGAAGGCCGCGGGATCGGCCTCCTCAACAAGCTGCGCGCGTACGCGCTGCAGGATACCGGCGCCGATACGGTGCAGGCCAACCAGCATCTCGGCTTCGCACCGGACCTGCGGAACTACGGCATCGGCGCGCAGATTCTCCGCGACCTCGGGCTCTCCTCGATCCGCATCCTCACCAACAACCCGAGAAAGCTCGTCGGCCTCGACGGCTACGGCCTCGAGATCGTGGAGCGCGTCCCGCTCGTGGCGAGCCCCACCGACGAGAACCGGGGCTATCTCGGCGTGAAGCGCGACAAGCTCGGCCACCTTTTCACATTCTGAGCCTCGTGCCCGAACTCACCGGCCGCCTCCGCCCGTACGGGCGGGTGGGGATCATCGTCAGCCGCTACAACGAGCTCGTCACTCGCCGCCTCCTGGAGGGCGCGCGCGAGGTCTGCGTGGAGGCGGGCGTCCCCGAGCATCAGGTGGACGTCGTCTGGGTTCCCGGTGCGTTCGAACTGCCGGCCACCGCCGCCTGCTGCGCGGCGACTGGGCGCTACGCCTGTCTCGTGGCGCTCGGTGCGGTGATCCGGGGAGACACGCCGCATTTCGAGTATGTTGCGGCAGAGACTGCGCGCGGCCTCAACAGTGTCGCCGTCCGTCACGCGCTGCCGGTGGGATTCGGCGTGCTGACCGTGGATTCCCTCGAGCAGGCCACCGAGCGTGCCGGCGGGACGGCCGGGAACAAGGGCCGCGAGGCCGCCGAGGCGGCCCTCCTCACCGCCGACGTCCTGCACCAGATCCGCGGCATGCATGCTTAGGACGGAAACGCGCGGGCGGGCACGCGCACTGCAGCTTCTCTACGCCTGGGAGCTCACCGGTGAGCTGCCGATCCGGGAGATCGCCGGTGGCGTCGCGCGGATTACCGGCCCCGAGCCGCTGGTCCTCGATTTCGCGGAGGCACTCGCCGAGCGCGTCGTCGCGCGGGTACGCGAGATCGACCGGATCGCGGCCGACGCGGCGGAGAACTGGCGCCTGAGCCGCATCGCCGTCGTGGAGCGCAACATCCTCCGGATCGCCATCGAGGAGCTGCGCGACGAATCGCTGCCGGCCAAGGTCGTGATCGACGAGGCCGTCCGGCTGGCGCACTGGTTCGGCGGCGCGCGCGCGCCGGCATTCGTCAACGGCGTCCTCGACCGGGTGGCGCGCTCGCTAGGCCGCCTGTGAGCGCCCCGGGCTCCGCGTGAGGATCCTGCTCGTGAACTGGCTCGACCGCGCGAATCCGCAGGGCGGGGGAGCCGAGATCCACGTGTTCGAGCTCTTCAGCCGGCTGGCGGCCTGGGGCCACCCGGTGCGCCTCGTGTGCTCGGGATGGAAGGGCGGGCCACCGCGGGAGGTGGTGGATGGGATCGACGTCACACGCGTGAGCACGCGCTACGGGTTCGCCCTGGCCGGACGCGGCGCGGTGCGGCGCGCGCTCGCGGAGGAAACGCCGGACATCGTCGTCGAGGACATCAACAAGATCCCGCTCTTCACGGCGGGCCTCACCGACCGGCCGTTCTGTGCGATCGTGCCTCACCTTTTCGGTGGCACGGCCTTCAACGAAGCGCCGTGGCCGATGGCGGCGGCCGTGTGGCTCGCGGAGCGTCCACTCGCCCGCGCCTATCGGCGGGCCGGATTCCACGCGATCAGCGAAAGTACCCGGGACGACCTCGTGGCGCGCGGCGTCCGGCGCGAGTGCATCCGCGTCATACATCCGGGCGTGGACGCAACCCGCTACACTCCGGATCCGGCCGTGCGCCGAGCCGACCCTCCGGCCTTCCTCTACATCGGGCGCCTGCGGCGCTATAAAGGCGTGGATATCGCGATCCGGGCCTTCGCGAGGGCGCACGCCGCCCGGCCGGGCCTCCGCCTCGACATCGCCGGGAGCGGGGACACGCGCCCGGAGCTCGAGCGACTGGTGGCGGAGCTCGGCCTCGGAACGGCGGTCACGTTTCACGGGTTCGTGACCGAAGCCCGGAAGCTCGATTTGTTGCGCTCCACGACGGCCAACATATTTCCTTCACCGAAGGAAGGGTGGGGCATCACGGTCGTCGAGGCGGCGGCCTGCGGCACACCGTCGATCGCGTCCGACAGCCCGGGGCTGCAGGACTCGGTGCGCCACGGAGAGACCGGCTATCTCGTCCCGCACGGGGACGAGGCGCAGCTGGCGGCGCGCATGCTGGAGCTGGCCGGCGCTCCGGAGCGGGTCGCAGAGCTCGGCCGGGCCGCGCGACGCTTCGCGGAATCGCTCACCTGGGATCATGCCGCTCGCGAGACCGAGCGACACCTGCAGGATATCATCAACGGCTCGGCCTGCGGCTGAGCAGGAGGATCGCATGGAGACGATCATCACCGCCCGTCACTGCGAGATTTCCGACCCGCTGCGCGAGCGCGCGAGCACCATCGTCGGGCGCCTCGAGGCACTGGCCCCGCGCGAGGTGGAGGCGACCATCGTCTTCGGCATGGAGGGCGCAGCCGCCACGGCCGAGGTGCGGCTGCACGTCGCGAACGGCGAGGTGCTTGTCGCGAGCGGCGACGGGCCCGACCACCGGACTGCGCTCGATCGCGCCGAGGAGCGCATCCGGCGCCAGGTGACGCGCGCGTCGGGCCGGTACAAGGCGGCGCGCCACCTGCCGGCCGACGCCTCGCAGGCCTGATGCTTCGTCTCCGCGATTTCCTGGCGCGCCGCGGCAATCCGCTGCAGCTCGAGACCCTCACGGGTGAGCTGGGGCTGGACCGGCCGCTTCCCGAATCGGAGATCGCGAGTCCCGGCCTCGCACTCGCCGGGTTCACCGACCGGTTCGCGCCCGACCGGCTGCACGTCTTCGGCGAGACCGAGATCACCTATCTCGGCACCCTGTCGGCGGCGGACCGGCGCCGCACGCTCGAAGCATTCTTCGGCTTCGAGCTCCCCTGCATCTTCGTGACGAAGGGCCAGGAGGTGCCGGCGGAGCTGCTCGAGCTTGCCGGGGCGCGCGGCGTCCCCGTCCTCCGTTCGCGGCTCAAGACGGCCGAGTTCTATCGCTCGATCAAGCCGATCATCGAGGACGCGTTCGCGCCTCGCACCACGCTGCACGGCTCGCTCGCGGACGTGTACGGGGTGGGCCTCCTGTTCATCGGGCGGTCGGGGATCGGCAAGAGCGAGTGCGTGCTCGACCTCGTCGAGCGGGGCCACCGGCTCGTCGCGGACGACGTCGTCCAGGTCACGCGGCGGCGCTCCGACGTCCTGATCGGTCAGGGCCACGAGCTCGCCGGCCATCACATGGAGATCCGGGGGATCGGGCTCGTCGACATACCGGCGCTCTTCGGCGTGCGGTCGGTGCGGCAGCAGAAGCGGATCGAAGTCGTCGTGCAGCTCGAGGACTGGGAAACCGCGAAGGATGCCGATCGCAGCGGACTCACCAGGCAGGAAACCGACATCCTCGGCGTGAGCGTCCCGCGCGTCATCGTCGCCCTCAACCCGGGCAAGAACATCACCGTCATCTCCGAGGTCGTCGCGATGATGCACCTGTTGCGCTATTCGGGCGTCGACGTCGCGGCCGCCTTCAATGAGCGGCTCATCAAGCGGATGAAGGAACAGCGGGGCCTGCGGGAGTACCTGCAGAACGACTATGAGTGAGCTGAACGGGGTCGTGGTGGGGCATGGCGGCGTCGCGAAGGCGCTCGTCGAAGCTGCGGAGGAGATCACCGGGCTGCGCGGCGTCCTCGTGCCAGTCTCGAACAGCGGCTGCGACCGGGGCGCCCTCGAGGAGCGTATCGTCACCGCCGTGGGCGCGGGGCCCGCTGTGGTCTTCGTCGACCTGGCGGCCGGCTCCTGCCTGCTGGCGGTCCTGCGCCGCCTGCGCGATCGCGAGGACGTGCGCATCGTGACCGGGGTGAACCTCGCCATGCTCGTGGATTTCCTGTTTCATCGCACGCTGCCTCCCGCGGAGGCGGCCGCCCACGCCGCGAGCAGCGGCGGCAGCGCGATCAAGGTTCCCTGATGCTGCTGCTCTGCCGGGTGGACGACCGCCTGATTCACGGGCAGGTCGTTCTCGGGTGGGGGCGGCCGCTCGGACTCGAGCGGATCGTGCTCGTCGACGACGAAGTCGCGGCCAATGAATGGGAACAGGAGCTGTACCGCATGGCGGTACCGGCCGGGATCGAAGTGATCTTCGCCTCGGTGGCGAGCGCGGCACGGGAGCTCGGTGCGTGGCATGGCGATTCCCGGCGCACCGCGCTGCTCACGGGCGGCATCGAGGCCATGGCGTCGCTCCATGCGGCCGATCATGATGCAGTGCATCGGATCAACCTGGGCGGCGTGCACCACCAGCCCGGCCGCACCGAGCGGCTGCCCTACCTCTACCTGACCGATGCCGAGCTGGCCTTCCTCCGGCGGCTCGCCTCCGAGGGGGCGGAAATCGTCGCCCAGGATGTTCCGACGGCGCCGCGGGTGACGCTGGACGCACTGCGATGAGTCTCGATCCGGCCACCGTGTTCCTCCTGCTCGTCTGGGGAATGGTCGTCGGGCTCGATCTCGTGAGCGTGCCGCAGGCGCTGCTCGCGCGGCCGCTCGTGGCAGGCACCGTCACCGGTCTGATCCTGGGCGATGTCGAGGCGGGTCTCCGCGTCGGCGTGCTGCTCGAGCTCTTTGCGCTCGACGTCCTTCCCGTCGGGGCGTCGTGGTATCCTGATTACGGGCCTGCCACGGTCGGCGCGACGGCCTACGCCGCGTCCATCCAGGGGTGGGAAGCCTCACTCGGAGTGGCGTGTGCCATCGGCCTCGCGGTCGGACTGGTCGGTGGAGCGAGCCTTCAGTGGCTCCGGCACCGCGTCGCGCGCGATCTGAACGCGCACACCGAGGCCCTCGCCGCAGGCCGGGGCGATGCGATCCGGGCGCTGCAGTACCGGTCCCTGGGACGGGATGCCCTTCGCAGCGCGCTGCTGACGCTCCTCGCGCTGGGACTCGCGGCCGCGGCGTCCCGCTGGATTTCGCTCGATCCCCGAACGGAGAACACGCTGACACTCGTGGCCATCGGTTGTGGACTCGCCGCCGTGATCGGCGGTGCGCTGCGCAGCGCCGGCCGGGGTGCGCGGATGCGCTGGTTCGTCGCGGGCGCGGCGGGCACGGCCCTGCTCCTGGGTGTCACGTGAAGGGGCGGCTCTCGGCACTCCGCCGCCTCTACGCGGTCCAGGGCGCGTGGAATTACGAGCGGATGCTCGGCGTCGGGATGGGATATGCGGCCCAGCCGCTGCTCGAGCAGCTCGAGCGGTCCGACCCGGCGCGCCATCGCGAGGCCGTGGCGCGGTCCGCCGAATTCTTCAACTCGCACCCCTATCTGGCTGGCCTTGCCCTCGGGTCCGCCGTTCGCGCGGAGTACGACGGCACGCCCGGTGCGCAGATCAGTCGGCTCCGGACCGCGCTCTGCAGCCCGCTCGGGGCGCTGGGCGACCAGCTCTTCTGGGCCGGGGCGGTTCCGGCGACGGTGGGGGCCGCCCTCGCCGCCGTGACCCTCGGAGCGGGACCACTGGCCGTGCTCGCGCTGCTCGCCGGCTTCAACGTCTTTCGCGGATGGGTCGCGGCCTGGGCGCTTCGGACCGGGCTCGCGTCCGGGACCGGCGTCGGCGCCGCCATCCGCCAGTCGTGGCTGCCGAGGACCGCGCATCTCGCCGGCGTCGCGGCCGGTCTCGGCATCGGGATCGCGGTGCCGCTGGTCGCCGTCTGGTTCCTCGCGCCTTTCGGCCAGGGGGGCGTCATCGGAGCGCTGGCGCTGGCTGCCGGCGGCGTGATCGCGGCGCGACTGGCCGGGCCGATGTACGCGGCACCGCGCTTCGCGCTCCTCGCGCTCGCTGCCGCACTCCTCGTGCGCCTGGTGATCCGGTGAGCGAGCGTGACGTGCTGATCGTGAACCCGCTCGGCCTGCATGCCCGACCCGCCGCGCAGATCGTGCGCACGGCGAACGACTTCGCCTCCGACATCCGCCTCGAGAAGGACGGCATGGAAGTCAACGGCAAGAGCATCATGGGCGTGATGATGCTGGCCGCGGAGTGCGGCAGCATGATCCGCATACGCGCGACGGGTGCCGACTCGGACGCCGCCCTCGACGCTCTCTGCCGTCTCGTCTCGGAGGGGTTCGGCGAGTCATGAGCGAGTCGCGCCTGCTCCGCGGGATCGGCGTCTCGCCCGGCATGGCGTGGGCGCCCGCCCTCGTCATCCGCCTCGATTTCCCCGACGTGCCGGACCGCACCGTGGAGGAAGCCGAAGTCGAGGGCGAGGTCGAGCGGCTGCATGCGGCAGTCCGGTTCGTCGCCCGCAACCTGAATGCGCTGCGGGAGCGCGTGCTCGAGCGCGCGGGAGTGGAGGAATCGCGGATCTTCGACGCCCAGATCATGATGGCGCAGGATCCCGACTTCCTGGCCTCGGTCGAGCAGCTCATCCGGAAGAACCGGTTCGCGGCCGAGACGGCATACGAGTTCAAGGCGCTCGAGCTCCGGCAGATCTTCTCGGGGTCGGGGAGCATGCAGCTGCGCGAGCGCCTCGCCGACCTCAACGCCATCCAGATGCGGATGATCTACCGGCTCCTCGGGCTCAAGGACGAGGACCCGTGGGCCATCGCACCCGATGATCACGCGATCGTCGTCGCGCACGAGCTCTCGCCGGGGCTCACGGTCCAGCTCGATCGCGAGCACGTCGTCGGCCTCCTGAGCGAGGAAGGCACGCGCACCGCGCATGCGGCCATCCTCGCCCACTCGCTCGGGATCCCGGCCGTGATGGGCGTGGCGGGAGCGCTCGATCGCGTGCGGAACGGCATGATGATCCTGCTCGACGGCCAGAGCGGCAACGTGCTGCTCGATCCGACGCCGGAGGAGCTCGACGCCGCCAAGACCCGGGTGAGCCGCCGGCAGCGGTTCGAGCTCCAGCTCGAATCGGTCGTCGACAAGCCGGCGCTGACGCCCGACGGCGTCGCCATCACGCTGATGGGCAACGTTGACCTGCCCGACGAGATCGATGCGGCGGTCCGGCACGGCGCCGAGGGCGTCGGTCTGCTGCGCACCGAGTTCCTGCTCAACGGCCGCACCTCCATGCCGACGGAGGACGAACAGGCCGATTATTTCCGCCGGGTGGCGAGCGCGTTTCCGCGTCATACGGTCATCATCCGGAGCTACGATCTCGGCGGCGACAAGTTCCCGGCGTCGTTCAACGCCCCCGCGGAGCCGAATCCCTTCCTCGGGTGGCGCTCGATCCGGGTCTGCCTCGATCATCCCGAGTTCTTCCGCGATCAGCTGCGCGCCATCCTGCGTGCGGCGCACGGGCGCGACGTCCAGCTGATGCTTCCGCTGATCACGTCGGTGGACGAAGTCCTCCAGGTTCGCGAGATGCTCGGCGAGGAATCGGCCAGGCTGCAGCAGGCCGGCGTGCGGGCGGCCGCGACGATCCCGGTCGGCGTCATGATCGAGACCCCGGCGGCCGTGGTGATCGCCGACCGGCTCGCGGAAGTGAGCGATTTCTTCAGTGTAGGGACCAACGACCTGACGCAGTACACGCTCGCGGTGGACCGGGGCAACGCCCGCCTGGTCGACCGGTTCCTCCCGCATCACCCGTCGATGGTCCGTCAATTGCGGGACATTCTCGCGGCCGGAACCGCCGCGGGCCTTCCGGTGAGTGTCTGCGGGGAAATGGCGTCCGAACCGCTGGATGCCCTGCTGCTCATCGGGCTCGGCTATCGAAGGCTCAGTGTATCGCCACCCGCGCTGCCGACCGTGAAATGGCTCGTGCGCGCGGTCCCGGCAGGGGAAGCCGCGACGGCGGCCGCCGCGGCGCTCGCGGCGAACCACCCGGCGGACGTGCTCGGGGCCATCCGCGAGCTCGTCGGACGGCACGCGGATCTGCGGCTCCTCGACCCGGAAGGGAACGTTGCTCGCCCGCTGATGGGCCGCTAGCTTGCTCGTCTCGCGCCCCGGGCGCGCCTCGTCACACTCAATCCGAGAAACCGCACCATGGCAGCAGCGAAGCGGCACGTCTTCACGTCCGAGTCGGTCACCGAAGGCCACCCCGACAAGGTCGCCGACCAGATTTCGGACGCGGTCCTCGACGCGATCCTCGCGCAGGACCAGCACGGCCGCGTGGCGTGCGAGACGCTCGTCACGACGGGCATGGCCGTCGTCGCGGGGGAGATCACGACGAGCGCGTACGTGCACCTTCCCGACCTCGTGCGGCAGACCGTCGAGCGGATCGGGTACACGGATGCCGAGTTCGGCTTCGACGCGGGCTCGTGCGCCGTGCTGTCCGCCATCGACCGCCAGTCACCCGACATCGCCATGGGGGTGGACGCCGACGGCGGCAGGGAACAGGGGGCCGGGGACCAGGGCATGATGTTCGGCTACGCCACGCGCGAGACGCGTGAGCGGATGCCGCTGCCCATCCTCCTGGCGCACCGCATCACCGAACGCCTCGCGGCGGTGCGAAAGGGTACGCACGGCGGCCGCGCGGTCGAATGGCTCCGGCCCGACGGCAAGAGCCAGGTCTCGGTGGAATACGAAGGCGACCGGCCGGTGGCCGTACGCACGGTCGTCGTCTCGACGCAGCACGCCGAGCGCTTCGGCCGGCGCCAGCTGAGCAACGGGACCATCAAGCAGACGGTCATCGACGAAGTGATCCGCCCGGTGCTCGAGCACGCGGGCGTCGAGGCGTCGCGCGTCAAGTTCCTCATCAATCCGACCGGCCGCTTCGTGATCGGCGGCCCGCACGGTGATGCGGGGCTCACCGGGCGGAAGATCATCGTCGACACGTACGGGGGGATGGCGCGGCACGGGGGCGGCGCGTTCAGCGGCAAGGATCCGTCGAAGGTGGATCGGTCGGCCGCGTATGCCATGCGCTGGGTGGCGAAGAACATCGTCGAGGCGAAGCTCGCCCGCCGGTGCGAAGTGCAGGTCGCCTACGCCATCGGCGTCGCCCAGCCCGTGTCGATCATGGTGGACACCTTCGGCACCGGCAGCGTGCCCGATGCGCGGCTCGAGCGCGCGGTCCGTGAAGTCTTCGACCTGACGCCCGCCGGCATCGTGCGCGCGCTCCGGCTCAAGCGGCCGATCTACACCCCCACGGCGGCCTATGGCCATTTCGGCCGCAAGCCGGTGACCGCCAGGTACGAGGGGCGCAAGCACGACTTCTTCACCTGGGAAGAGACGAACAAGGTCAACGCACTGCTCACCGCAGTGAAGTAGGTCGCATGAAGGAAGTCACGGTGGCACATCTGGGCGTCGACCGGACCACGAACAGCCCGGTCGTGATCCTTCGCGAGAAGGACGGCCATCGCGTGCTGCCGATCTGGATCGGGCCGGCGGAGGCGAGTGCCATCGCCATGGAGCTGCAGGGCGTGAAGGCGCAGCGGCCCCTGACGCACGATCTCCTGAAGCAGGTGATCATCGGGCTCGGTGGCGATCTCCGCCGGGTGGTGATCAGCAGCGTGAAGGAGAACACCTACTTCGCCGAGCTCCTCATCCGCCGGGACGACCATGTGTTCCAGGTGGATGCGCGGCCGAGCGACAGCATCGCCCTCGCGCTCAGGCTCGATGCGCCCATCTTCACGAGCGATGGGCTCCTCGACGAGGGGGGCGAGGCAGCCGACGATCCACCGCCCGAGCCGTCCATCGATGTCGAGAAGCTCAAGCAGTACCTCGAGAAGCTCGATCCGCAGGATTTCGGCAAGTTCAATCCCTGACCGGCCGCTGATTCCGCTCGGCGGCGCCTTGCTGGTCCTGCTGGCGGCCAGCCCCCTCGCGGCCCAGGCGGGCACGCTGGTCGCCGCCGGCCGCGTCGTTCGGATCACGTCGAGCGATACGCTCCCGGCGGCCGGCGCTGACGTGGTGCTCCACCGGATCGGCCGGGACCGCCAGGGCCCGATCGATTCGCTGCGCACCGATGCCGCCGGCCGGTTCCGCTTCCACTTTCCCGCCGATACCGCCGCGCTCTACCTTCTCACCAGCCGGCATCACGGCGTGCAGTACTTCTCGGAGCCGGTGCACACCAACCCGGCGCGTCCCGATACCGGGCTGGTGCTGGCCGTGCACGACACGTCCTCGCTTCAGCCGGTGTCGCTGGCCGCGCGGAGCATCGTCGTGAGCGCTCCCGGCGCCGACGGGGCCCGGAGCGTCGTCGAGCTGCTCGCGCTCCGGAACGACGGTCCGCGCACGCGGGTACCGGCCGACAGCGCCGAAGCCGTGTGGCGCTGGCGCATCCCGCGTGGTGTCGTGGGATTCACGGCGGATCCGGGCGAGCTTTCCACGGGTGCGATCGACCTGCACGGCGATACCGTGCTCGTGATCGCGGCGCTGCCTCCGGGTTTGCGCGAGATCACGATCGAGTATCTCCTGCCGGGCCGGAAGGGCGAGGCGCAATTCCCGTTCGATGAAGGGGCCGCGTCGGTGAACCTGCTGGTCGAGGAGCGCGACGTCTCGCTCGCGCTGCCGGCAGGGCTCCGGCCGGATTCCGCGACGGTGATCGAGGAGCGCGAATTTCGCCGGTGGGCCGGCGCAGTCGGCGCCGGTGAGAGGATCGAGGCGTCATTGCCGGTGCCCGGGCGTTGGGGACGCGGTGCGCTCGTCGCGCTGATCGCACTGCTCGCGATCGCGCTCATCGCGGGGGCGCTGCGCGTGCTGCGCGCCGGCAGGGACGGGCCGTCAGGAGCACGCGGGCGCGATCCCGATGCGCTCCTCGATGCGATTGCCCGGCTCGATGCGAGGCATGCCGCATCCGGTCCGCACGATGCCGACGCCGAGCATCGCTACGCCGCGACACGTTCCGCGCTCAAGGCGCAGCTCGAGCGCGCTCTTGCGCGGCGCTCCGGCCCCGCCTAGACTAGCGGCTGACAACGAAGGACCAGCGAACGCGGATGCTCGGAAGCCGGTGCAAGTCCGGCGCGGCCCCGCCACTGTAACGGGCAGCACGCTCCATCCTGATTGCCACTGCCGGCACTGCCGGCGGGAAGGCGGATGGAGGCCCGAAGCCAGGAGACCTCTCCGTTCGCGCCACCTGTTGAACCCTCGGGGGAGGGTTGGGTGGGGCGAGCTGCCATGCGCCCTGTTCCGCCGCCCCGGAACAGGGCGCCGTGTCATTCAGGGACTCGAGACTCCTCCGGGCCGCCGTGCTTCTCGCACTCGCCGCGTGCGGGGAACAGGAGCGCCCACGCGCCGCTCACCCGGCCGACACGTCGCTCGTCGTCGTCGACGATGCGGGGGACACGGTTCGCCTCGACGCCCCAGCGCGCCGCATCGTCTCCCTCATACCCGCCACCACCGAGCTGCTCTTCGCCCTTGGCGCCGGCGACCGCGTCGTCGGCCGCACGCACTGGTGCGACTATCCCGCGGCGGCGGCGGAGGTGCCGGACCTCGGCGACGGGATGAACCCGAACCTCGAGGCCGTCGTTGCCGCGCGGCCGGACCTGGTCGTGCTCTACTTCTCCGGGCAGAACGGAGGAGCGGCGGCACGCCTCCGCGGGCTCGGAATCCCGGCGATTCAGGTGCGCAGTGACCTCCTCGCCGACGTGCCCCGGCTCGCGCGACTCTTCGGCCGCCTCACGGATCGGGACGCAGGTGCCGACTCGCTCGCGCGCGCGTTCGATCGCGAGCTCGAGGCTGCGACCGTTCCCGCGCCTGCGCATCCGCCATCGGTGTTTCTCCTCGTCTGGGACGAGCCGCCGATGACGGTAGGGCGGGGCAGCTACCTGAGCGAGCTGATCGAGCGCGCGGGGGGCCTCAATGCCTACGCCGATCTCCCGACATCCTCGGGCCAGATCAGCGTCGAGTCGGCCGCCGCGCGCGATCCCGACGTGATCCTCACGCTGAGCGAGACGATCCCGGCGTTCGCGCTCAGGCCGGAATGGCAGGTGGTCGAGGCGGTTCGGGAGCAGCGCTTCGTGCGGATTGCGGGTAGCGAGTTCAGCCGGCCCGGGCCGCGTTCGCCGGCGGCCGTGCGCCAGCTGGGCGCCGCGCTCGGAGAAGTCTCGCCATGAGTGCGGCCCGTATCGGGGCGGCGCTGTTCGCCGTGCTCGCCACCTTCACGATCGGCATCGCTGTCGGTTCGGCGCCACTCGAGCTGCGAGCCGTGTGGTCGGGGCTCGTGCAGCCCGATGCGCCCGCGAGTGCGATCGTGCGCGAGTTGCGCGTGCCGCGCGTGCTGCTCGCCTTCCTCGTCGGCGGCGGCCTCGGACTCACGGGCGCCGCGCTGCAGGCGCTCGTCCGGAACCCGCTCGCCGATCCCTACCTCCTTGGCCTCTCGGGCGGTGCAGGGCTTGGCGCGGTGCTCGCGATCGCGGCGCAGACGGGCTCGCCGTGGGCGGTGCCGATGTCGGCCTTTGCGGGGGCGGTCGGAGCGGTCGCGCTCGTCTATCGGCTGAGCGTCGTCGGGGGCAAGCGGCTCGATCCCCGCGTGCTCCTCCTCGCCGGCGTGGTCGTCGGCGCCTTCGCCGCGGCGGTGATGAGCGCCATCATCGTGCTGTCCGACGCCCCGCAGCTCCGGAACGCCTTCCTCTGGCTGCTCGGCGGATTCTCCGCGGCGTCCTGGGATGCATTGCAGCTCTTCGCCGTGTACGCGACCGTGCCGCTCGGCATCCTGCTCCTCAGCGCTCGCTCACTCGATCTCCTGGCGCTCGGGGACGAAACCGCCGTCCACCTCGGGACCGACGTCCACCGTGTCAGGCGGCGTGTCTATCTCGCGGCCTCGCTCCTCACGGCGGCCAGCGTGGCGACGTGCGGCATCATCGGCTTCGTCGGGCTCGTGGTGCCGCACGCGGTGCGACGCCTCTGGTCGCCGCTGCACCGGGTCCTGATGCCCGGCGCCTTCGTTGCCGGCGGGACGTTCCTCGTCCTCGCGGACGCCGTCGCGCGGAGCGTCCTCCGGCCCATCGAGCTTCCGGTCGGGGTCGTCACCGCACTCGTGGGGGTGCCGCTCTTCGCCCTCCTGCTTCGGCGCTCACTCGCATGACGACCAGCCCGCACATGCTCCGGCTCGAAGCGGCCACCGTGACCTACGCGGGCGCTCGCGTCCCCGCGCTCGAGCGCGTATCGGTCGCGGTGGCGCCCGGCGAGCTGGTGGGAGTGACCGGCCCGAACGGAAGCGGAAAGACGACGCTGCTCCGGGGACTGCTCGGCCTCGTTCCGCTCGCCGGAGGGACGGCGTCGGTGGATGGGCGGCCGGTCGGCTCGTGGACGCGGGCGGAGCTCGCGCGCGTGGTGGGCGTCGTGACGCAACGGGAGGAAACGATCTTCCCCCTGCGCGTCGAGGATACCGTCCTGCTCGGCCGCTATGCCCGGCTCGGCCCGCTCTCGCCCGTGGCCGATGACGATCGTCGCGCCGTCGCGGACGCGCTCGAGCGGTGCGATGCCGCACACCTGGCGCACCGGCGGGTCGACGAGCTGTCGGGTGGCGAATGGCAGCGCGTGCGCGTGGCACGCGCGCTCGCGCAGGAGCCGCGGGCGCTCGTGCTCGACGAGCCCTCGGCCTCGCTCGACGTGCGCCACGCCATGGAACTCTTCGAGCTCGTCGCGGAGCTCGCGGCGGGCGGCCTCGCTGCTCTCCTCGTGACGCACGAGCTCAACCTCGCCGCGCGCTTTGCCGACCGGATCCTCCTGCTCGACGCCGGGCGGGCCGCGGCACTCGGCAGCCCGCTCGAGGTTCTCACGCGCGAGCGCCTCTCCGATGTCTTTCGCTGGCCGGTCGCGGTCAGCCACCTGCCCGACGGGTCCCCGCAGGTCATGCCGCTCCGCACCGGCGCGAGGATGCGAACGGTGGACACGCCCGGCGCCGGGCCGACTCCTTCTTCCTGGACAGGCACATGACACGATCCACGTTCGCCGCCCTTCTGCTGGCGCTCGCGCCATTCGCGGCCGGCGAGGCCCAGGCGCCGGCGGATACCGCGCAGCTCGCCGACATCGTCGTGACCGGGACCTCCGTGCCGACGCGCGCGGGCGCCATCGCCGCCGCGGTCACCGTCCTCTCCGGTGACGACCTCCGCGCGCGCGGCATCCGCTTCGTGCAGGATGCGCTCCGCGAAGTGCCGGGTTTCTACGTGGTGAGCGGCGGCTCGTTCGGGGCGGCGACGTCGCTCTTCGCGCGCGGCGGCGAGAGCAACTACGTCAAGGTCCTGGTCGATGGGGTCGCCGCGAATCACCCCGGCGGCGCGTTCGACTTCGCGACGCTCAGTCTCGACAACGTCGAGCGGATCGAGGTGGTGCGCGGCCCCGCGAGTGTCGTGCACGGGTCGGATGCCGTGGGCGGCGTCGTGCACGTGATCTCCCGCGGCGGGAACGGCCGCCCGCGCGTTGCCGGCTCGGTGCAGGCGGGGACCTTCGGAGCGATGGGCGTCGAGGCGTCCGCCACTGCCGGCACCGGCCGCTTCGGCTGGTCGGGTGGCTTCAGCCGCTTCACCACGAATGGGATCTACGACTTCAACAACCGGTTCGAGACGGCGAGCGCCGGCGCGCGGCTGCGGTTCGCCCCCGACGGCGCCACCGGCCTTTCGGTGGCCGGACGGTACGGGTGGAACACCTACGCGTTTCCCACCGACGGCTCCGGTGCACTCGCCGACAGCAACCAGTTCTCGACCGGCCACACGCTCCTCGTTTCGGCAACGGCGGAGCGGCGGCTCTCCGGCCTCGTGGAGGTCGCTGCGACCGCCGGCGCGATGGAGACGCGGTACGACTTCGCCGATGCGATGGATTTCCCGGGTGACACGTCGGGCTTCGGATTCGCGTCCGAACGGCGCACCGATGCGGCGCGCCGCACGGCGGACCTCCGGGTGCATATCCGCCCGGGTGGCTTCCTCGTCCTCACCGGTGGCGGGCAGCTCGAGCGGCTGAGCGAACGCCAGGTCGGATGGGCGACGTCGAACTTCGGGAGTGGCCCATTCACCGACGAGCAGCCGCCGTTCGATACCTCGCGCACCAACCGCGCGGTGTACGCCCAGGCGACTGCGGACCTTCCCTCGGGCCTGGCGCTCAATGCGGGCGTGCGCCACGACGACGACCGGGCGTTCGGCGGCTTTACGACGGCGCGGGCCGGGATCGTGTATCGGATCCGGAGCGGCACGCGCCTCCGTGCCTCGGCGGGGTCGGCCTTCAAGGCGCCGAGTTTCGCGGAAAGCTTCGCCGACTCGCCATTCGAGCGCGGCGACCGCACACTGCGGCCCGAACGCACGCGCAGCTGGGAAGTCGGCGCGGAACAGGTGCTGGCGAGCGGCCGCGTCTCGCTCTCGGCTGCATGGTTCGAACAGCGCTTCCGGGATTTCATCCAGTATGTCGCCACGGACCCGCCGCAGCCGACCTATTTCAATCTCGGATCCGCTACGGCGCGCGGCCTCGAGGCGACCGTGGTCGTGCAGCCAGTCGAACGCGTGACGATGACGGGACAGTACACCCGCCTCGTCACCGAGGTGACCGACGGCGGGGGTGGCGAATCGCTGGAATTCCTCACGGGGGGCCGGCTCCTCCGGCGGCCGGATCATGCGCTGCGACTCTCGGGCGCGTACCAGGTCCCCGACCGGCTGCGGCTCTCCATCGCGGCGAATCGTATCGGCCGCCGGGACGACATCGATTTCTCGATATTCGAGCGGGTGCAGCTCGCCGGGTACTGGACGCTCGACGCGAGCGCCGAGCTGCGGGTCCTGCGGGCGCGCGGGGTTCCGGTGGCACTCACGACGCGGGTCGAGAATGCGCTCGACGCGACCTTCGAGACGATCGTCGGCTTTCCCTCGCGGGGACGGACCCTCTTCGTCGGGATGCGCGCGGGGCCATAGCCCCGGCTTTCCCGCGCGGGCATCTTTCGGCATGGCCCTCGTCAGTACGCCGGCCGTGGTCCTGGCCACGCACCGCTACAGCGAAACGTCGAAGATCGTGCGCCTGGCGACGCGCGATCACGGCGTGCAGAGCGCCATCGCCAAGGGCGCGCTGCGGCCCCGTAGCCGGTTCGGCGCGTCGCTCCAGTTGTTGAGCGAAGGCGTCGCGCACCTCATGCTGCATGAGCGGCGCGACCTCCACGTGCTGACGGGATTCGACGTCGGCCGTGTGCCGATCGGCCTGGCTGTAGACCTCGACCGCTACGCCGCCGCATCGGTCCTGGCGGAGATCATGCTCCGCTTCGCGCCGGCCGAGCCCCACCCGGCGAGCTTCGGCGTCCTTCTCGATGCGCTCGCACTTCTCGAGGCCGTCCCGGCGGAGGCGGTCGACGCCATCGGCGTCCGTCTCGTCTGGCAGCTCGTGTCCTCGCTCGGCTTTGCCCCGTCCCTCGACGACTGCGTCCGCGACGGCGCGCCCCTCCCGGACACCGGGCCGATCGCCTTCAGCACCAGGGAAGGCGGCGCGCTCTGCAGTCGCTGCGCGTCGCAGCTCGACACCACGCGACTCCCCGCGGAGGACCGCGCCGCCCTCGCCGCGCTGCTCGATCCGGACGGCGGGTTACCTGACCTCGATCCGCGACACGCGGCGGCGCACCGCCGCCTGGCCGCGCGCTTCGTGCGCTTTCACCTCGGGGAAGGCGCCGCGCTCCCGGCGCTCGAGTTCTGGGAACGCCGCCCCTGGGCGGCCGCATGATCATCGCGACGGCGGGGCACATCGACCATGGAAAGAGTGCGCTGGTCGCGGCGCTGAGCGGCCGCCGGATGGACCGCCGCCCCGCTGAGCAGCGACGCGGCATCACCCTGGACCTCGGCTTCGCTCCACTCGAACTGGCCGACGGCCTCGTGGCCGGCATGATCGATGTTCCCGGGCACGAGGATCTCATCCGCACGATGGCCGCGGGCGCCTCCGGAGTCGACGCCGCCGTCCTCGTCGTCGCGGCCGATGAGGGGATCATGCCGCAGACGGAAGAGCACCTGCTGGTCCTCGAGCAGCTGGGTGTTCCGTGCGGGATTCCCGTCGTGAGCAAGTGCGATCTCGTCGATGATGACTGGGCCGCGCTCGTGCTGGGCGAGGTCGCCGCGCGGACGGCACGGTCGTCGGTGGCGTTCTCCGCGCCGATCGCGGTGTCCGCCCGTACCGGTACTGGCCTGGATGCGCTGCGAGCGATGCTCGCGGGCCTCCGGGATCGCGGGCGGCTCCGCCACCGCGACGATCTCTTCCGCCTGCCGGTCGATCGGGTGTTCTCGGTGGCCGGAACCGGGACGGTCGTCACGGGGAGCTGCTGGTCCGGCTCGATCGCCGTGGGTGCGGAGGTTCGCGTGCTGCCGGGCGAGGCGCGGGCGCGGGTGCGAGGCATCGAAAGCCACGGACGCGCGGTCGACCATGCCGCGCCCGGGGAGCGAACGGCGCTCGCGCTCGCCGGGATCGCGCGCGACGCGCTCGCACGCGGCTCCATCATCGTCGGGGCGGATGCGCCCTGGACCGCGAGTACCCGGCTCGATGCCCGGGTCGCGCTCGCGCCGGCGGCGCGCGAATGTGCGCGGCGCACGCGCGTGCATTTCCTCACAGGTACCGCCGAAACGGCCGCGTGGATGCTGCCGCGCGTGCCGATGTCCGGCGGCGGAGAAGGCCCCGCGCGCCTGGTCCTCGACCGGCCGATGGCGCTTCGCGCCGGTGACCGCTTTCTCCTCCGCTCGGCGAGTCCGGCCCGCCCGATCGGCGGCGGCGTCGTCCTCGATCCCTTTCCCCCGCCGCGCACCGCCTGGACGGAGGATCTCGCCCATGAGGACGCGGGGCGGCGCCTTCGCGCGCTCGTGCTGCGACGGCGCGACGGGGCCGCCGCGAGCGAGTTGCCGCTCCTGACCGGCCTGCCGCCCCGCTCGGCGGATCGTCTCGCGCGCACCGATCCCGAGCTTGCGCGGGTCGGCGACCGCTTCGTGTCGGTGCACGCTCTGGAGAGCGCGCGCGACCGGCTGCTCGACGCGCTCCATCGGCACCACGGTGCGCGGCCGGCGGATGCCGGCATGCCGCTCGAAACACTGCGGCGGGAGGGCGGGGCAGCGCCATGGCTCGTCGAGGCCGCGCTGCGCGGTGCGGAACGTGGCGGAGCGCTGGTCATCGAAGGCGCGCTGGCCCGGGCGCCAGGCTTCCGCCCCCGTGTTGCAGGCGGTGATGCCGTCGTGCGGGACGCCGTCCGTCGCCTCGAGTGTGCCGGCCTCGCGCCCCCGTCCATCGGTGAGCTGGCGGCAGAGACCCGGCGCGACGACATGCCGGCCATTCTCCGCGTGGCTGCAAGCTCCGGCCTCGTCGTGCCGGTGGAACGAGATCGCTTCTTCGCACGTAAGGCGCTGGACGAGTTCGAGGCCGCATTGCGCGAGCTGGGCGGTGCGGGCGAGATCGGGGTCGGGGCGCTCCGGAATCGGCTGGGCATTTCGCGGAAATTCCTGATTCCACTGCTCGAGTGGTCGGATCGGGAGGGCATCACTGTCCGCATCGGGGACATCCGCCGGCTCCGGACCTCACCCGTTACTCGAGGTTGAGCGCAGAACGGGTTGTATTACTTGGGGTTGCAAGTAATTGACAAGGCGGATGCGAGGTGCGCATCTTGTTTGCTGTATATTCTCACGTCATCCGATCTGTCCGCGAGTTGCGCCTCCCACCTGGCCCACCGGCCGTGGTGCGTCGCGTGACCCCAGTTCACCCACGGAGGTGCCACTGAGTTAACGCCTCGTCTAAAAGGAGTGCCCATGGTCCGCTTCGCGTGGACGGGGTGGTGGCTCGTGCTTCTCCTGGCAGTCGGTCCGCCCGTGGAGGCGCAGCAGGTGCAGCCGGGGCAAGCGGCGCTGCCGCAGGCGGTGGATCCGCCGCGCGTCGAGCTGCGGGACAACTACCCCAATCCGTTCTACGCGTCTACGACGATCCCGTTCACGATTCGTCCGGAGGTCTGCCGGGAAGGTCATCAGCCGACGGTCACGCTGGAGATCTACAACGTGCTGGCGCAGGTGGTGGCGGTGCCGCTGCTTGCCGAGGAGAATCCTCGCCGGCTGCAGCGCCTCAAGCTTCCCTGCGGGGAGTACGAGGCGGTCTGGGACGGCAAGCTCCTCGATGGTACCGACGCGACCACGGGGATCTACTGGTACCACCTGACGGTCGACCGCCGGCGCCAGGCCAACAACATGATCCTGCAGCGACGTGTGACGAGCTCGAGGTAGCGCGAGAATACCGGACGGTGGAAGGAGCAGCTTGCTCCTTCCACCGTTTCGTTCTTGCGGCCGGCTCCGGCGGCTGTCATTCCGGCAGACCAGGCGGGCATGGCGGTTGCCCCTCCCGGTGTGGAAGGTCAACTTCCGCCCTGGGTGATTCGGCACACGGGGCGAGGGCAGGACACCGCCGACTATGGATGATCTATGATCCGACCGGAACGCTTGACGCTCAAGGGACAGGAAGCCTTTCGCGACGCGATGGAGGACGCGCGCCGCCGGGGCAATCCCGTCGTCAACGACGCGCATCTCTTCGCGGCCCTCCTCGCGCAGCCCGAAGGCGTGGTGCAGCCGCTCCTCCAGAAGGCGGGCCTCAACGTCACCGCGCTCACTGCCGGCGTCGAGCGGGAGATCGAGCGATTTCCCGCACAGAGCGGCGGCGCCGAGCCGACCTTCAGCCGTGAAGTACATCGCATCTTCGACCGTGCCGAGGCGGAAGCAAAATCGCTCGACGACGCGTACGTCTCGACCGAACATCTCCTCGTGGCACTCGCCGAGGAGAAGGGCACGACCGCGCGCGAGCTCCTGTCCGCGGCCGGCGTGAGCGGCGGCGATCTTCGCTCGGCACTCGCGGAAGTGCGCGGCTCGCACCGCGTCACCGATCAATCCCCCGAAGAGAAGTACCAGGCGCTGGAGCGGTATACCCGCAACCTGACCGAGCAGGCGCGCCGGGGGAAGCTCGACCCCGTCATCGGCCGGGATGAAGAGGTGCGTCGCGTCATGCAGGTGCTCTCGCGGCGGACGAAGAACAACCCGGTCCTGATCGGGGAGCCGGGCGTCGGCAAGACGGCGATCGTGGAAGGGCTCGCCCAGCGGATCGTCAACGGCGATGTGCCGGAGTCGCTGCGCAATCGCGAGCTCGTCACGCTCGACATCGGGCAGCTGCTCGCCGGAGCCAAGTACCGGGGCGAGTTCGAGGAGCGCCTCAAGTCGGTCATCAAGGAGCTGGTCGAGGCGGAGGGCCGCTACGTCGTGTTCATCGACGAGCTGCACACCATCGTCGGCGCCGGCGCGGCCGAGGGCGCGGTGGACGCGTCGAACATGCTCAAGCCGGCGCTCGCGCGCGGCGAGCTGCATGTCGTCGGCGCCACGACGCTCGACGAGTACCGCAAGCACGTGGAAAAGGATCCGGCGCTCGAGCGGCGCTTCCAGCCGGTGCTCGTCGGGGAGCCGAGCGTCACCGATACGATCGCGATCCTGCGGGGACTCAAGGAGAAGTACGAAGTGCACCACGGTGTGCGGATCACGGACAACGCGATCGTCGCCGCCGCCACCCTGTCCGACCGCTACATCGGCGACCGCTTCCTGCCCGACAAGGCGATCGACCTGGTCGACGAGGCGGCGAGCCGCCTGCGCATCGAGATCGACAGCCTCCCGCAGGAAATCGACGAGGTCGAGCGCCGGATCGTGCAGCTCGAGATCCAGCGGCAGGCCCTCCTCAAGGAAAAGGACAAGGCCGGCACGGAGCGCCGCGAGGCGGTCGAGCAGGAGATCGCCCAGTTGCGCGAGCAGAGCGGGGCGATGAAGGCGCAGTGGCAGGCGGAGAAGAGCGCGATCAGCGGGATCCAGGCCGTCAAGGCCGAGGTCGAAGCGCTGCGCGGCGAGGTGGACCAGGCGACGCGCGCCGGCGACCTGCACCGTGCGGCCGAGCTGCGCTACGGGCGCATCCCGGAGCTGGAGCGCAGGCTCGAGGAAGACCAGGGCCGACTCGCCGAGGCGCAGGCCACGGCGAAGTATCTCAAGGAGGAAGTGGACGCGGAGGACATCGCGGAGATCGTCGCGCGCTGGACGGGAATTCCCGTCTCCAGGATGCTCGAGTCGGAGCGCGCGCGGCTCACGAAGCTCGAAGGGGAGCTCGCCCACCGGGTCGTCGGGCAGGATGCAGCAGTGACCGCCGTCGCGAATGCCGTGCGGCGGAGCCGGGCGGGCCTCCAGGATCCGAACCGCCCCACCGGCTCGTTCATCTTCCTGGGCCCGACCGGTGTCGGCAAGACGGAAACCGCACGCGCGCTCGCCGAGTTTCTCTTCGACGACGAGCGGGCGATGGTGCGCCTCGACATGTCGGAGTACATGGAGAAGCACGCCGTGGCCCGCATGATCGGCGCGCCGCCGGGCTACATCGGATACGACGAAGGCGGACAGCTCACCGAGGCCGTGCGTCGGCGGCCCTACAGCGTGGTGCTGTTCGACGAGATCGAAAAGGCGCACCCCGACGTCTTCAATGTCCTGCTGCAGATTCTGGACGATGGCCGCCTGACCGACAGCCAGGGGCGCGTGGTGGACTTCCGGAACACGGTCATCATCATGACGTCGAACATCGGAAGCCAGTACATCGTCGATGCCGGCGCCGACGTCGGCGGCGCGATGTGGGAAGCGGTGGGCGAGCAGGTGCGGGGCGAGCTGCGCAACCACTTCCGGCCCGAGTTCCTGAACCGGGTGGACGACATCATCGTCTTCCGGCCGCTCTCGCGCACCGACCTGGCGCGCATCGTCGAGATCCAGCTCGGCGCGCTCGACCGGATGCTCGCGACCCGGAACCTCCACCTGCAGGTAACGCCGGAGGCGCGGGCCCTCATCGCCAACACCGGGTACGATCCCGTCTATGGCGCGCGGCCGCTCAAGCGCGTGATCCAGCGGGAGCTGCAGAACCCCATCGCGATGGCCGTGCTGGAAGGGAAGTACCTCGACGGGGATACCATCGTGGTCGGCGCCGAGGACGGCCGCGTGGCGTTCTCGCGCCGCAGCGCCCAGCCGGAGGCGGCCAGTGCGTAGGGGCACCCCGTCGCCGGCCGATCTCGCCGGCATGGAGGCGGCGCTCCGGCTCGCGCGCGCGGCTGCCGTACGCGAGGAGGTCCCGGTGGGCGCGGTCGTGATTCGGGACGGCGAGATCATCGCGGAGGCGCACAACGAGACGGTCCACCGCCGCGATCCGACCGCCCATGCCGAAGTGCTCGCCATCCGCCGCGCGCTCGAAGCGGTGGGAGAGGACCGGCTGCCCGCGGCGACGCTCTACGTGACGCTCGAGCCGTGCGCGCAGTGTGCCGGGGCCATCATCCTCGCCAAGATCGAACGCGTCATCTTCGGGGCGTACGACGCCCGCTGCGGCATGGCGGGCTCCGTGTACGACCTGCTCCGGCATCCGCGGCTCAACCACCGCCCTGAGGTCACTGGCGGGCTCCTCGCCCTCGAATGCGGAGACCTGCTGAAGCGATTCTTCACTGCGCGCCGCTGATCCGGCGCCGACCGGGGACATCTTGACCCCGGCCGCCGGAATGCGATCTTCCACGCAGCTTCATTCCCGCAGCATATACCCCGGCCGCTGACGTTCACTCTGGAGCGTTGTCACCATGACGGCACCGGTATGTCTTGCTTTCGATACCGATGTTCCCAGCGAGCATTCCTGGGCGCCGGAACCATTCGAGCAGCGGACGAGCGGCCGGCACGCCGCGGCCGCCCGGATCCTCGTGGTCGATGACGAGTTCATCGTCCGGAGCTGGATCGCGCGCCTGCTCCGCGAGGAAGGATATGCGGTGGAGATCGCCACCGACGGCGCCGAAGCACTGCGGCTCGCCGGCGGAGCGCCGGAGGAATTCGACCTGGTCGTGACGGACGTGCGCATGCCGGAGATGGATGGGTGGCAACTCGGCCGGCGGCTGCGCGAGGCATGGCCGGGCCTTCCCGTGCTCTACATCTCCGGCTACGACGTACACCAGAGCGCTCCCGGGCCGCATGCGTTCCTCCGAAAGCCGTTCGAAGCGGATGACCTGATCCGGCGCGTCGCCGAACTGCTGCGGGACCGCCCCTGATGCGGTCCCGATTCGCATGCGCCCTGGCCGGGCTCGTCGTCGTCGTCGTGCCATCCCTTGCCATGGCGCAGGAGGGAACCCAGGCCCCGAGTCTCGCCGAGATGGATATCGAAGCGCTCGGCCGGATCACGGTCACCTCGGCGTCACGGGGGCCGGAGCCGATCTCGCATGCCTCGGCCGCGATCTTCGTGATCACGCGCGAGGACATGCGGCGCGCCGGGGCCACCTCGGTTCCCGACGCGCTTCGACTCGCGCCGGGACTGCAGGTGGCCCGCGTGACGGCCCGCGACTGGTCCATCACGGCGCGCGGGTTCGCGGAAGCATCGCCGAACAAGCTGCTCGTGCTCGTGGATGGTCGCGCGGTGTATTCGCCGCTCTTCGCCGGGGTGTTCTGGGATGTGCAGGCCTGGCCTATCAGCGACATCGAGCGAATCGAGGTGATCCTGGGCCCGGGTGCGACGCTCTGGGGCTCCAATGCCGTCAACGGCGTGATCAACATCATCACCAGGGACGCCGGCGTCACTCGCGGCGGGCGGATCAGCGCGCGCACCAGCACCGATGCGCCGATCGCCGGGCAGGCGCGGTACGGCTTCGGCCTCGGCGCGGCGAGCGCGGTTCGCGTCTACGGGATGTACTCGACCCGGGAGCCGTCGAAGTTCACCGACGGCAGCGAGGCGGATGACGATTGGGAGCGAGGGCAGGGCGGTTTCCGTTTCGATTCCGACTTCGGCGGTCGCACGCACCTGACGGTGCAGGGCGACGCATATGCCGGCGCCGGGGATCAGGCCTCGCGTGTCGTCCGCCTCGAGCCGCCGTACACCGAGTTCGTCCCGGGCCGGCGCGAGGTGAGCGGCGGCAACGTGCTCGCGCGGTGGACCCGGACACTCGGCGAGCGCTCCGAAGTCCGGGTGCAGGGGTACTACGATCGGGCCGTTCGCACGCAGCTGCCGGCGACGGGGCGCGTGGCCGTGGACATCGCCGACGTGGAGGTGCAGCACCGCTTCGGCCTCGGTCGCCGGCAGAATGTCGTGTGGGGCGCGGGCTATCGGCACATCTCGGATGAGCTGGAAGATCTCTTCGCCATCGGGCTGGTGCCGCCCGCCCGGCGCACGCACCTGCTGACGGCGTATGCCCAGGACGAATTCGAGCTCGTACCGTCCCGGTTCTTCGCTACCCTCGGCGCCAAGCTCGAGCGGAACGATTTCAGCGGCGTCGAGTTCCAGCCCAACGCCCGGATCCGGTGGTCGCCGGTCGGCCGGCATACGGCGTGGTCGAGCGTGTCCCGCGCGGTCCGCATTCCCTCGCGCCTCGATACGGACATCCGGTTCATCACGACGGTCATTCCCACGTCGCCGCTGACGGTGGTACGCGTCGAGGGGAACGAGAACTTCGATTCCGAATCGGTCATTGCGACGGAGGCGGGATACCGCGGAGAGCTCGCGTCGTGGTTTTCCGTCGATCTCTCGCTCTACCACAACTGGTACGAGCGCTTGCGCACCGTGCACCCGCTCGCGCCCGTGTCCGAGAATGGCCTGACGATCCAGCCGCTCACGCTCGGCAACGACGCCAGCGGACGCACCTGGGGAGGGACCATCGCCGCCAACTGGCGGCCGACCAGCCGAGTGCTCGTGCGCGGGTCCTACACGCGGCTCGAGATGCGAGTGACGCCCGACCCCGGTGCGCCGCCCGGCTCCGCCCCGGGGATCGCGCCGGGCGCCAATCCCGAGCACTTCGGGTCGCTTTCCACCTATGTGGACCTGCCAGGGGACTTCGAGGTGCACCTGATCGGCCGGTACATCGGCGAGCTGACGGAGCCGGTCGTGGACGATTACGTCGAGGCCGGTTTCCGGTTCGGATGGCAGGTGCGGCCGAACCTGGCGATCGGCATTCGCGGCGAAAACCTGCTGCACGAGCGCCACGCGGAGTTCGCCGCGGCGCCCCAGCGGGAGATGCCCCGTCGAGGAGAGGTGCACGTGGAGTGGCGCTTCTGAGCCGGTGCCTCGGGCGGTGGCTCCTGCTGCTTCTCGGCACTTGCGTGCCGGGAATGGCTTTTGCGCAGGCTCCCGACCGACCGGAGTACGATGTCAAGAGCGCGTATCTCGTCAACTTCCTCCTGTACGCCACGTGGCCGGGAGATGCCCTCGCGGCCGATGATCCGCTCCGGCTGTGCGTCCTCGGGGATAACCCGCTGGGTGATTTCCTCGATCGTGCCATCGCGGGGCGCCAGGTCCAGGGGCATGCCATCCGGATCATTCAGGTCGATCGTATCGTCGAGGCGGACCGGTGCCATGCCGCGTTCATCGCCGAGCGCAACCGGATTCCCGCCGCGGTGTGGCTCGAGCGCCTGAAAGGGCGGCCGGTCCTGTCGATCGGTGAAGGCGACGGGTTTCGCGAGGCCGGCGGGATGATCACCCTCTTCGTGGAGGCCCGCACCGTCCGGTTCGAGGTAAACCGGCGCGCACTCCTCGACGCCGGCCTCGACCTGAGCTCGCGGGTCCTCCGCCTTGCCCGGAACCGGGAAGGCAGCTGACGATGCGGGCCTTCCGCGACCGGCCGATCCGCCAGAAGGTGCTGATCCTCATCGTCGCCGCGAGCGTCGTCGGGCTCCTCTTCGCCGGGGCCTTCGTGTCCATCTACGACATGATCAGCTTCCGGCGCCGCGCGGTCACCGATGTCAGCTCGCTCGCGGGTGTCGTGAGCTCCAATGCGATCTCCGCGATCGTCTTCGACGACACGGCCGCCGCGCGGGAGGACCTGCTCGCGCTGGCGGACCGCCGCGAGATCGGCTCCGCGGCGATCTATCTCCCGGACGGCCGGGAGTTCGCGCGATTCCGCCGGGACGGAGGGCCCGATGCGCTCGAGGATCCGCCGACCGAAGCTCGCACGACGCTGCTGGCCGATCGCCTCGTTTCCGTGACGAAGCTGGAGTCCAATGGCGAGCACCGTGGATGGCTCCGGATCCAGTACATGTTCCCCACGTTCACGACCCGCCTGCCGCAGTACGCGATGGTGGCAGCCGCGGTGCTCACGGCGCTCGGCGCGGCCGCGGCGCTGCTCCTCGGCACCCTCGGGCGATCCGTCTCCGGCCCGCTGCATCAGCTCGCCGCCACGGCGCGCACGCTGGCGGCGACGAACGATCTCCGGATACGCGCCGCCAGCCATGCCGAAGACGAGATCGGGTCGCTGACGAAGGCCTTCAACCGGATGCTCGATGCGCTCGAAGAGCGCGAGGCCGCCCTCGCTGACCGGGCGCGTGCACTGCGCGAGAGCGAGGAGCGGCTCCGCCTCGCGCTCGGGGCCGCGACGATGCAGACCTGGGTGATGCCGCTGGCCGGCATCGGAGCGCGTCTGACCGCCGAGCCGGCCGCGATGGCGGAGTTCCTCGGCGGCGTCCATCCCGCCGATCGAGCGGCGGCCGAAGCGGCCATCGAGCTCGCCATCGCCACGGAAGGCCCGCTCGAAGCCGAGTTCCGGACCGCACCCGGCGATGCGCCTGAGCGGCGCATCGCGCTCCGCGGCCACCTGTCCACGGCGCAGGGTGGGCGAGCCGCGCAGCTCATCGGCGTGGCGCAGGATGTGACGGGGCGGCGGCAGCTGGAGGACCAGCTGGTCCAGGCGCAGAAGATGGAAGCCATCGGCAATCTGGCGGGCGGAATCGCGCACGACTTCAACAACCTGCTGACCGGCATGATCGGGCACCTGAAGTTCGTGCAGCGCGCCGTGCCGGCGGGTACCCAGGTGCGGGCCGACGTCGATGAGGTGGAGCGCGCCGCCCGGCGAGCGGCGGCGCTGACATCGCAGCTCCTCTCGTATGCACGCCGGCAGATGGTGACCCCGACGGTGATCGACGTCAACGCCGCGGTCCTGGCCATCGAGCCGATGCTGCAGCGCGCGCTGGGCGAGACGGTGACGCTCGAGGTTCGCCTCGAGCAGGAGGTGGCCCCCGTGCGAGTGGACGCGGGGCAGCTCGAGCAGGTTCTCGTCAACCTCGTCGTCAACGCACGCGATGCGATGCCGTCCGGCGGACGGCTCCTGATCAGTACCGCCTCGCGCGACGGTGCCGAGGGCCCTGCCGGCGCATCGCAGTCCGATACACTTACGGAAATCGCGATTACCGACACCGGCGAGGGA
This sequence comes from Gemmatimonadales bacterium, assembly GCA_036741715.1. Lineage (GTDB taxonomy): Bacteria > Gemmatimonadota > Gemmatimonadetes > Gemmatimonadales > GWC2-71-9 > CAMLLJ01. Next base: position 3,294 of record DAINRR010000012.1, on the reverse strand, counting down.
ATCGCGCCGGAGGTACTGCCGCACATCTTCGAGCCGTTCTTCACGACGAAGCCCGTGGGGCAGGGCACGGGCCTCGGCCTCGCGATGTGTGATGGCATCATCAAGCAGGCCGGCGGCCACATCCTCGTCGAAAGCACGCGGGGGACCGGCACGACGGTCCGGATCCGGCTACCGGCACTCGCGGACGCGGAGCGCGTTCCCGACCGATCGGCGCCGACGGCCGTGGACGCCGCCGGGGGAAGCGAATCCATCCTCCTCGCGGAAGACGACCCGGCGATCCGGGAGCTGGCCGCGCGGACGCTGCGCGAAGCCGGGTACCACGTCATCGAGGTCGAGGACGGCGCGCGCGCCCGCGAGGTGGCGGCGCTCCCGGGCACCGCATTCGATCTGCTCGTCACCGATGTCGTGATGCCGGGGCAGACGGGGCGGGACCTCGCCGCGGCGCTCAGGAAGGCGCGCCCGAGCCTCCCGGTAGTGTTCATGTCCGGATATTCCAATGTCGCCGGTGACGGGTATGACCCCGCGGACCCCTTCCTCGCGAAGCCGTTCGGGCCGGACGATCTGCGCCGGGCCGCCCGGCAGGCGCTGGACGCACGACGGGGTGCGACGGCGTAGGCACAGCGCGCCGCGCCCAGCGCCAGGCCTCGCGCGTGTCACCTTGCCGCGCTGTTCCCCGTAGGGGCGACGACGTGGTCGCTCCACACCTCACAGCGGGGGATCCATGCGCAGCCTGGCAGCAACCGTCGTCCTGATCACGTTCGCCGTCGCCGTCACTCCCGCTGCGCACGCCCAGGCCGGCCCCTCGATCCCCAGTGCCACGGCCGACGTGCGTGCCCGCGCCGAGCGCGAGGTGCTCGCGACGATCGATACCTTCCTCATCGGGTTGCGCTCGAAGGACACGGCACTCATGGCGCGCCAGGTGGACACCCTGACCCGGTTCACCCTCCTTCGGCCCAGCCAGGCAGGCACCCGGGTGATGCTCCTGACACCGGCGCAGTTCATGGCCGCGGTGACGCGCCCCGATCAGCCCGCGCTCGACGAGCCGATTCGGAACCCGGTGGTGCAGCTCGACGGCGACCTCGCGTCCGTGTGGGCCGAGTACCAGGTGCTGGTGGAGGGCAAGGTGAGTCACTGCGGGTTCGATGCCTTTCACCTCGCCCGGCTGGGCGGACGGTGGAAGATCCTCAATGTGAGCGACACGTTCCGCCGCGCAGGATGCGGCGATGCCTGGGCGCGGGTCCGGTAGGGCGCTCTTACGCTTTCCGGTATCCGGCGTAGGATTGGGCATTCGCCGCCAGTCCAAACTCGCTGCCAGGAGGTTGCCATGCCGACCAGGTCTTGGATCGCTCGTGTCCTGCTGTACATGCTCGTGCTGGTGCCTTCGGTCGCCTCCGCACAGGGCATTGCTGCCGATCGCGCGCGCCTGCGCACGGCCATGGACGACTTGCGCGCCGTCCGCACGGAGTACGTCGAGATGTACAACAAGAAGGACGCGGCCGGCGTCACCAATCTGTATGCCGACGACGCCATCCTCATCCAGCCCGATGGCACGATGCTCACGGGTACCGAAGAGATCGGCAAGGCCATGGCCGAGGCATCGAAGAGCTGGGCGCACGCCGTGATCGAGTCGGATACCACTCGCGTCTACGGGAGCACCGCGGTCGACATCGGGACGTTCACCACGCATCCGACCGCCGGCGCGGAACAGGTCGATCGTTATACGACCGTCCTCCGCCGCGGGATCAACGGCTGGAAGATCACGCATGTCGTCGTGATGTCGCCCCGGAAGTAGCCACTACGGGACGGCTGCGCGCCGCCCGGCGCGCAGCCGTTTTCACGCTTCACTCGGCGCGGCAGCATTCCCCGCTTCTCTCCTCCGGCTCCCATCAGCGACTCGACGCTCGCCCGTGCGCTCGTGCTGACGCACGGGTGGAACGCCACCGCCTACCAGATTCTCAACCCGGGCATCGCACACTGGTTCGCGGCCGCGGGCGACGCCGTCGTCGGCTATGTGACCCGCGGGGGTGTGCGGGTCGTGGCGGGAGCGCCAGTGTCGACCGAAGCGCGGCTCGCGTCGGTCGTCGCCGAATTCGAGGCGGATGCGGCGCGCGGTGGCTTGCGGGTCTGCTACTTCGGAGCGGAAGCCCGCCTCGAGCGGTTGCTCGCGGGCGATCTGTCGCACGATTTCGTCCTGCTCGGCGCGCAGCCCGCGTGGGACCCGGTGGGCTGGCAGGCGGCGACTTCGTCACACGCGTCGCTGCGAGCCCAGTTCTCCCGGGCCCGCCGCAAGGGAATCACGGTCGAGGAAATGCCCGGCGCCGCCGCCGAGGCCGATCCCGCGCTGGCGGCGTGCCTCGCGCGCTGGCTCGCGAGGCGCGGATTGCCGCCGCTCCATTTCCTGATCGAGCCGGACACACTCGCGAATCTCGGCGACCGCCGCGTCTTCATCGCCCGGCGGGGGCGGGGGTGCGCCGGGTTCGTCGTGGCGTCGGTGATCCCCGCGCGCGCAGGGTGGCTCATCGAGCAGTTCGTCCGCGCGCCCGATGCCCCGAATGGAACAATGGAACTGCTGCTCGACGCCGCCGTGCGGGCACTGGCACGCGACGGGGCGCGGTACGTGACGCTCGGCCTGGCGCCGCTGGCCTTGGCGCGCGTCCCTGACGCCGTGCCTGCCGCGCCGGTCTGGCTTCGCGCGTTGTTCGCCTGGATGCGTGCACATGGGAGACGGTTCTACAACTTCAGCGGTCTCGAGGCTTTCAAGGCGAAATTCGCCCCCCATCGGTGGGAGCCCGTCTACGCCATCTACAACCGGCGACCCGTCACGCCGCGAGCCGTGTACGCGATCGCGGCAGCGTTCACGGGCGGGGCTCCGATCGCGGCGTTCGCGAAGGCGCTCGGCTCGGCCGCGCGCCGCGAGCTGACAGGACGGGTCTGACGGGTGGGGGTGCCGCCGCCCGGTGCTACCGGACACGCCCGTCCCCGTCTATTTTTCTCCGCCTGGACAGGTGTCCGAGTGGTTGAAGGAACCGGTCTCGAAAACCGGCATACCCGCAAGGGTATCGTGGGTTCGAATCCCACCCTGTCCGTTCTGCGGGCGCTGGGTGCCGGGTGCCCGAGGTCTGCGGCAGCGCCGCCGGAACCGCGGGCACCGCTGTTTTTGTGGGACAGGTGGCCGAGCGGTTGAAGGCACCACCCTGGAAAGGTGGCATACCGGCAACGGTATCGTGGGTTCGAATCCCACCCTGTCCGTTTCTCGTCGTGCAGCGCGCATCAGTACTCGATGACACCCGGCTT
>DAINRR010000011.1:0-63575 GCA_036741715.1 Gemmatimonadales bacterium | reverse complement strand
GCCGGATGCACAAGCGGCTCTCCCTCGAGATGGGCGGCAAGAACGCCATGATCGTCATGGACGACGCCGACCTGGACCTCGCGCTCGAGGGCGTCCTCTGGGGTGCGTTCGGGACCACGGGCCAGCGGTGCACGGCCACGAGCCGGCTGATCGTCCACCGCAAGGTGCACGACCGTTTCGTCGCGCGGGTCGCCGATGCCGCGGAGCGGCTGCGGCTGGGCGATGGCCGCGACGGGAAGACCGACGTGGGCCCGCTGATTCACGAAGCGGCGCGGCGCAAGGTCGAGGAGTACGTCGGGATCGGGCAGGAGGAAGGCGCCGAGCTCGTCTGCGGCGGCAAGCGCCCCGGTGGCGAGCGGCTGGGAAGCGGATTCTTCTATCGCCCCACGGTGTTCACCGGCGTGAAGCCGGGGAGCCGGCTCGAGCAGGAGGAGATCTTCGGTCCGGTGCTCAGCGTCGTGCGCGTCAATTCCTTCGAGGATGCCATCAAGGTCAACAACGACGTGCGCTACGGGCTCTCGAGCTCCATCTACACGCAGAGCGCCGATCGGGCGTTCCTCGCCATGCAGGAGCTCGACAATGGCATCACCTACGTGAACGCGCCGACGATCGGGGCGGAGGCACACCTCCCGTTCGGCGGCGTGAAGGCCACGGGCAACGGTCACCGGGAGGGCGGCTGGGAAGTCTACGAGTTCTATTCGGAGACGAAGGTGTGCTACGTGGACTACTCCGGGCGACTGCAGCGCGCGCAGATCGACAACTACGACTGATCGGATGGTTGCGCGGGTCTGAAACGGAAGCTAAGGTTCGGCGAGACGTGGTAGCGGCGCACTCGAGAGCGTCGCGTCACTCGTGACGAGGTTGGAATTCGAATGCGTCCTATGCAGGTCACGTCGGGCAAGCGGGGCCCTTCCTTCGATGAGGGGTCCCTCGACCAGTATCTCCGCGAGATCAGCCGCTATCCGCTGATTCCGCAGGAGGAGGAAGTCCGGCTCGCCCAGCTCATCCGCACGGGAGACGAGGAGGCGCTCGACAAGCTCGTGCGCAGCAACCTCCGCTTCGTCGTGTCGGTGGCCAAGAAGTACCAGAATCAGGGCGTGTCCCTCGCGGACCTCATCAACGAGGGGAACCTCGGACTCATCCGGGCGGCCCACAAGTTCGACGAGACGAAGGGGATCAAGTTCATCTCCTATGCCGTCTGGTGGATCCGGCAGGCCATCCTTCAGGCGCTGGCGGAACAGAGCCGCATCGTGCGCGTGCCCCTCAACCGCGCGGGCACGCTGCATCGGATCGGGAAGCGCTCGTCCGCGCTGCTCCAGGAGCTCGGCCGCGAGCCGACGCCGTCGGAGATCGCCGAGGGGATGGACATCTCGATGGAGGAGGTCCAGAAGACCCTTTCCATCTCGCAGAACCACCTTTCGCTCGACGCACCGCTCACCCCGGGCGAGGACAACAAGCTCCTCGACTACCTCCCCGACACCCAGAATCCCGGCCCCGATTCCGAGACCTTCGAGCACGCACTCACCGAGTCCATCGAGGAAGTGCTGTCGACGCTCAAGGAGCGGGAAGCCAAGATCCTCCGGCTCTACTTCGGACTCGACGGCCCCGAGCCGATGACGCTCGAGGAAATCGGCAGCCTCCTCGGCATCACGCGCGAGCGGGTCCGCCAGATCAAGGAAAAGGCGCTCAGCCGGCTGCGGCACGTGAGCCGTGCGCGCGCGCTGGAGAGCTTTCTCGCCTAGCGCCCATGGCGGCCAACCCCTCGTTCGACGTCTCCACCGGTGCCGATCTCCAGGAAGTCGACAACGCCGTCAACCAGGCGCTGAAGGAGATCGCGCAGCGCTACGACTTCAAGGGTACCCACTGCACCATCGAGTTCGACCGCCCGAAGGCCGAAATCCGCCTCGCCGCGGACGATGCCTTCCGGATGGATGCGCTGGTGGACGTCCTGCAGTCACGCCTGATCAAGCGCAGCGTGCCCATCCGGAACTTCAAGCTCGGTGACGTCGAACCGGCCACCGGCCAGTCGGTCCGGCGCACGGCGACCTTCACGCAGGGCATCCCGCCCGACATCGCCAAGCGCATCCAGAAGGCGATCAAGGAGGGTGGATTCAGGAAGGTCCAGGCGAGCATCCAGGGAGACGAGCTGCGAGTCTCCAGCCCGTCCCGCGACGAGCTGCAGGCGGTGATGGCCATGCTCCGGGCGGAAGACTTCGGCATCGAGCTCAAGTTTGGCAATTACCGCAACTGAAGCGCGGCGGCGCGCGACGCGGATGCGACAGGTCCGCGTCGGTCTCCTCCTCGCCGCGGCCGCCAGTTGCGCTACGCCACCCCCGCCCGAGCCCGAACCGCCGCCGGTCATCGCCCGGCCGGCGCCACGCCAGCCAGTTCCAGCGCCAGGCCCCGATACGATCCCGGCCCGCGACTCGACCCCGCGGGATACCGTCGTGCCAGCGCCGGTCGAGGTCCCGGTACGCATTTCGGGGCGCTCGCCCGAGGTCCGGGTCGGGCTTGCCGTCGGGGCATCGTCGGCCCGGATCGGCGGCGGCAGCGCCCCGCTTCAGGTGGAGGGGGCCGGGGGGAATTTCCTCGGCGTGATTCCGGCCGGGGAGAGCTGGGAGGCCATGCCCGGCGGATCGGGCGTCGTGCTGCGCCAGCCGCGCGGTGCGAGGATGACGGATCGACGCATCGTGGTGCGCCCGCGCGGTGAGGATGCCCTGGTGCGGGTGGGCACGCGCGAATATCGCGGCACGCTGTCCATCGCGCCGGACCGGACGGGCATCACGGTCGTCAACCAGGTCGAAATGGAGGAGTATCTCGTCGGCGTCGTGGGCGCGGAGATGGGAGGGCGTCCCGATGGCGATCGTGAGGCGGTGCGCGCCCAGGCCGTCGTCTCGCGCACCTACGCGCTCCGCACCCGCAACCGGTGGCGCGCGCAGGGATTCGATTATTACGCCACCGTCGCCGATCAGGTGTATCTCGGTGTCTCCGCCGAGAACGCGCTCGCCCGGGATGCGATCGCTGCCACGCTCGGCCTGGCCGTCACCTACGGCGGTGCGCCGATCGATGCGTTCTTCTTCTCCACCTGCGGCGGCCGGACCGAGCTCGGCACCGAGATCTTCCGTGCCGCGACCCGTTCCTACCTGCGCTCGGTGCCGGATGTGGACGCGACGGGGACGGCCTACTGCGCTCCATCGCCCCGGTTCCGCTGGCAGCAGTCGTGGACGGCCGCAGAGCTCCGGCGCGCCGTCGAGCGTGGGCTCGCCGAGATCGGCTCGGAGGGGGCAGGCAGCGTCGCGCGCGTCCGGGACATCCGCATTGCCGGGCGTACGGCCTCGGGCAGGGTGGGGCGGCTGCTGATCGCGCTGGGAAACCGGAATGTGTCGGTCGAGAGCCCTCGCGTGCGGCAGGTCCTGCGAAGCCCCGACGGCGAGCTGCTCCGGAGCACGCTGTTCTCGCTCCGCGTCACCGGCGGCGGCAGCGAGGTTCGCGGCCTGACGGTCGAGGGGTCGGGCGCGGGACACGGCGTCGGCTTCTGCCAGTGGGGCGCGATCGGTCGCGCAAGGGCGGGGCAGCGCTACGACGACATCATCGCTGCATATTATCCAGGCACGCGTCTCGAGCGCTTCTACTAGGAGGCCGGGTGAGCGATCGGCTGAGGGTCGGGATCATCGGGAGCGGGGCCATCGTGCAGGTGGCGCATCTCCCGGTGCTGCGCAGGCAGAAGAGCGTCGATGTCGTCGCCATCTGCGATACGGACCTGCCGAAGGCGCGGGCCATCGCCGATCGGTTCGAGATCAAGGATGCCTTCGACGACATCGAGGACCTCCTGGGCCACGAAGAGCTCGATGCCCTCGTCGTCTGCACGCCGAATCACCTGCACGAGGCCCACATCCTCGCCGCCCTCTCCGCCGACCTGCACGTGCTCGTGGAGAAGCCGCTCGCCCTGAGCGCGGCGAGCGCGCAGAAGATCATGCGCGCGGCGGAGAAGCGCGAGCGGGCCGTGCTCGTCGGCATGAACCACCGGTATCGGCCCGATGCCCAGATCGTGCGCAGCTTCGTGCAGAGTGGCGAGCTCGGCGTGATCGACAGCGTGCGCGGCAGCTGGCACGTCTTCCGTCCGAGCCGGTCGCAGCTCGGCTGGCGCCAGCGCCGGGAGTTCTCCGGCGGCGGGGCCATGCTCGATCTCGGGCTCACCGTGCTCGACCTGGCCCTCTGGCTCGCCGGGAACCCGGTGCCGGAGCGTGTGACCGCCTCGCTCGATGGAACGAAGGGGGAGCGGAGCGTCGAGGAGGCAGGGTCGGCTTTCGTGATCTGCGAGAACGGAACGTCCATCTTCGTGGACGTCACCTGGCGCCATTTCGGCGCGGGCGAGCGCTTCGGGGTCGGTGTTCGCGGGAGCCGCGGCACCGCGGCGATCAATCCGCTCACCGTCTGGAAGGAGCTGAACGGTGTCGCGGTCGACGTCTCGCCCACCGGATCCATGGGGCGGGAGAACCCGTTCAGCGCGTCGTACCGCGCCGAATGGGCTCATTTCGAAGCCATCGTGAAAGGCGAGTCGAAAGCCCCTTCGCTGCAGGAGCATGTCACGCTGCACCGGCTGCTCGACGCGATCTATCGCTCCGCCGCCGAGGCGAAGTCGGTCACGATCTAGCCCCCGGGCCGTGGGGCGACCACGGCGGCCAGCACGAGCTCCTCCCGGTCCGCACGCATGGCGTGCGGCTCGTTCGGAGCGAACGCGGCGACCACGCCGGCGTTCACCATACGCTCCCCGTCCGCGCCCGTCAGGAATCCGCTTCCCGACAGCACCGAGATGAATACGCTGGACGCGCTCGTGTGCGTGGCCACTTCCTGACCCGGGGCGATCCGGAACAGGAGGAGCCGTGCGGCGGGCGGGTTCTCGACGACGAGCACCGCAGGCCGGCTGGCCTGCGGTGCCTCCGCGAGCTCGGGCATCCCCGCGGGATCGTAGAGATGCATCAGTGGCTCGCCATGTGGGCGGGCTGGCCCACCTGGATGACGCCGACGGCGCCCTTGTTCGCATCCGCGAATGCGTGGGTCACGAAGGCGTAGTTGCCCGTTCCGCTGTACCCCTTCGCGAACTCCATCTCGAAGACCGCGCCACCGCCCGTCGGCACCATGTAGGTCTGGACGCCCTCGATCACCTGGTCCACGTTGCCGCCCGGATAGACGCGATCGAAGATGTTGCCGACCACGTGAAAATCGCTCCGGATGTTCGGGCCCGCGTTCATCACGAAGAGCCGCACGACGTCACCTTCATCCACCTGGAGCGGCGCGTCCTTGTACTGGAACGCACGCCCGTTGAAGACGACGTACTTCGGCGCGGCGTCCTGCATCGCGTCCCAGTCGCCTTCCTTGATCGTGCTGTCGACCACCGAGCCCTTCGGATAGAAATCGCTCTGGATGAGCACGAACTCCTTGTCCGCCTTCGTCGGCCAGCCGTCCCGGGGATCCACGATGATCGGCAGGTACATCCCCTGGGCGATGTGCATCAGGACCGGGGGCGTGCCGCAGTGGACCATGAAGACCCCGGCGGTCGTCGCCTCGAACTCGAAGGAGAGCGAGTCGCCCGGCGCGATGGACTTCATGGCGTGATCCATCGGGATCTTCGACGCGTGGAAGTCGATCGAGTGGGGCACGCCGACGGCTTCGTTGACGAGGTTGATGCGGACGAGGTCGCCCTGGCGCACCCGGATCACGGGGCCGGGCACCGTCCCGCCGAACGTCCAGCCGACGTACTTCACACCCTTCGCGATCTCGACGGTATCGTGCGTCATCGGGATCCGGAACTCCTTGATCGCGGCGCGCGAGGCCGGGCGAACCCTGGCGTCGTACACCGGCGTCACCGGCGTCCGTGTCACCCCGAAGTCCACGCGCTCGACGGCGCCCGTCCGCGAGAATGTGCTGGAAAAGAGGGCGGTGGTGCCGACGGCCAGGATTCCGACGGCGGCGAACGTGAGCTTGAGCGACTTGAGCATCGTGGCTTCCTCGTGTTGTGGCCAGCGCCGGAGTGGCGATGATCCGATTTCCTGGCACGAGGATACGAAGGATGAGTCTAAAGATTCGTTAAGGGGCGATGAAAGAATCTTCACCCCGAGGTGGGATTTGGCCGGGGTGCCCGCTCGTGCCGCCCGATGGGCGCTCGTGGATCCGCGCCTCGAGAAACAGGTCGAAGACCGCGGGGTCGAGGTGCCCGGCACGCACTTCCGCCGACAGCACGTCGAGCGCTGCCGGCACGGGGATGGCGCTCTTGTACGGACGGTCGGCGGCCGTCAGCGCATCGAAGATGTCGGCGACCGTCATCATGCGGCTCTGCAGCGGAATCTCGGGTCCGAGGAGTCCCCGCGGATATCCACTGCCATCGAGCTTCTCGTGGTGCCCGTGGGCGATGGCGGGGATCCCCGCCAGTTCGCCCGTCCAGGGAATCGTACTCAGGAATCCGTGCGTCAGGGTGACGTGACGCCGCATCTCCGCCCATTCGGCCTCGTCGAGCGAGCCTTTCCGGATCCGGAGTGCCTCGACTTCGGCGCCGGTCAGGAAGGGAAGGGGCTCACCATCGATTCCATCGTACGATCGGGCGGCGAAGGCCTCGAGCGCGGAGAAATCGCCCTCCGGCAGGACCGTCGGCTCGTTGGCCTGGCGGATGAGGGCGAGGAAGTGCCCGAGCTCCGTCATCGATACATCGCGCCGCGCCGCCAGGGTTCGCAGCAGCTCGTCGTAGCCGGCGCGGCCGTGGCGCTCGAGATGCTCCGTGCGAGCGAGCGCCTCCTGCCATTGGAGGGATCGCACCAGGAAGGCATGCCGCTGCTCGATCAGTGCGAGTGACTCGGGATAGAGCTTTCGCGCCTTCAGGAGCACCCGCTCGCGAACGCCGACCTTGCCGAAATCGTGCAGGAGTCCGGCATACCGGATCTCGCGCAGCTGGGTCGGCCCGAACCTGATTTCGCGAAAGGGTCCGGTGCGCGCGCGGTCGGCCGCGACCGCGAGCGCGCAGGTCATCGCAGCCACGCGCTCGGAATGGCCGGAGGTGGCCGGATCGCGCTGCTCGATCGCGGTGATCGCCGCGCTGACGAAGCCTTCGAAAAGCCGCTCGATCGCGGTGGCGAGCTGGCTGTTCTCGATGGAGACCGCGGCCTGGCCCGCGAGCGCGCCCGCGAGCGCGAGCGAGCGATCGTCGAAGGGGAGAGCGTGCTGGTCGACCTCGCCCGGCCCCGCGAACGTCATGCGCCCATCGGGCTTCCGGTTGATCAGCTGCAGCACGCCGATCGTCTCCCCGTGATGATTCGCCATGGGGATCACGAGCATCGATTTCGTGCGGTAGCCATGGCGCCGATCGAACGCATGATTGAACGCGAACGGAGCGCCCGCCGGCAGCTGGTGCACATCGGCGATGACGAGCGGCTGGCCTGTCAGCGCCGCATACCCGGCAGCGGACTTCTCGTCGATGCCGACCGTGAATTGCCGGAGCCGGAGGCCCGGACGGCTGTCGTTCTGGATCACCTTGAACCGAAGGCGCCGTGACCCCTCCGGCGTCGTCTCCACGAGATAGAGGCTTCCTGCGTCGGCGTGCGTGAGCCGGCGTGCCTGTGCCAGGATCAGCCCGAGGAGCACATCGAGGTCGCGTTCGGTCAGCAGCCGGATGCCGATCTCGGTGAGCTCGGTGACTTCGCTGGCCAGATCGGCGGACGCGTCGGCGGCGGCCCGCGCGGCACGCCGTGACGCGGCCTCGCGAAGTGCGGTCCGGATCGCGACGAGGAGGGCGCCGGGTGCTGCGGGGTGGGGAACGTAGGCGCTGAGCAGGTGCGGCGGAATCCCGGCGGGCAGGTCTCGCGCCACCCCGGAGTCCACCAGCACCACGGCGATTCCGCGCTCGACGAGTCGCGCCATGGCCGGGATGCCGTGGCGCTCGAACGCGGGGACGTCGATCAGGAGTGCGGCAGGGCGATCGGGCGCGACAGAATCATCCGGGTCGGCCAGGTCGCGCGCCTCGATCCGCTCGGCAGCGATCGCCTCGGTAATGGCGGAGAGCTCGAACGAGCCGGCACGGAGCAGCAGGTACGGATGGCGCTGTGAGGTCGCGTCATCCCCGGGCCGATCGGAGTCAGCCTGGGCGCGCCTGTCCGAGTCCTTCACGTGCCTCGGTCAGGTCGGGCGACGCCTGCAGCGCGCGCTCGAAGGCCGCCGCCGCCGCGGTGCGCTCGCCTCGCTGCAGGAGCAGCAGCCCTCGGCTGTACGCATTCACGGCCTCCGTCGGAACCGTGCGCGCGGCGGGCGCCGAGGCCGGCACGTCCAGGGCCGCCGCGATTCGCGCCGCGAGCGACTGAAGCATCGCATACAGCTCCCGGCGATCCCGGAGCGCCGGATCGTTCGAGACCACGTCGACGATACGCCCCGACTCGGTGTCGATCACGCGCGCATCGAGCCGAAAGCGGCCGTAGTGGTCGATGAACGCGCCGAGGATGACGAATCGCGCACCGAGAGCCTTGCCGGTGGTGGCGGCAGTGGCGGCGTCGATGGCGCGCGCCCCTTCGCCTTCCGGTCGGGGTGGGGACGTGATACGGCTGCGCTCCAGCACGCTGAGCCCCGGGTACCGGGAAAGTTCGCTGATCAGGAGCGCCTGCAGACCGAGCTCGAGCGCGTCGAACGCCTCGCGGTCCTGCCCGTAGGAGCCGCCGTTCTCGAAGGGCAGCACGGCAATGGCCGACCGCGCCCCCTGTGCGAGCGCGGCCGAGACCGGCAGCGCCACCGCGAGAAGCAGGATCGAGAGAGTGCGCCGCATGGACAGCTCCTTCAGAGAGAGAACGTCAGCCCTTCCACCGCCGCGTCGACGACGAGACCGGGGGAACACTTCGCCGCATATGCGCGCGCATCGGCGAGGATCCGGTCCATCGTGCTGTCGTCGTGCTCGGGCTCGTAGTGGAAGAGAATGAGGCGGCGCACCCGGGCATCGTGAGCCAGGTCCACGCACTCCCGGGGGGTCGAATGGCCCCACCCGGCGCGCGCCTCGATCATCTGGTCCACGTACATCGCATCGTGGATCAGAGTGTCCACGCCGTCGAGGTGCCGCACCAGTTCCTCGCGCCAGCGGGGACCCACGGGGTAGTTCCCGCCCGGTCCGAGCTCGTTGTCGGTGAGATAAGCAAATCTCCGGCCACCCTGCGCCGGCTCGAGGATGTACCCGAGCGTGGTCCCGGGATGCCGCAGGCGCACCGCATCCACCCGGAAACCCTCGATCTCGAACGCGCCTTCGGACACCTCGAAGACGTCGATCCGTGCTGCGAGCGCGCGCAACGGGACCGGGAAGACCATCGGGTCCATCTGCCGCCCGAGGATGTCCTCGAGCGGCACGCCCTCCTGCGCAGCACCCCGGATGCGGACTTCGTTGCCCCGCGCGCTGAGCGGCTTGAAGAAGGGGAGGCCCTGAATGTGATCCCAGTGGGTGTGCGTGAGGAGAAGATCGGCGCGGAGCGAGTTGCCCTGCAGCTGCTGCATGAGGTCGTGCCCGAGCCCGCGCAGTCCGCTGCCGGCATCGAGAATGACGAGTCCGGCGCGGCCGTTCGTGATGCTGAGGCACGCGGTGTTGCCGCCATAGCGTGCGGTGCCGGGGCCCGGGGTCGGAATCGATCCCCGGACGCCCCAGAACCTCACCGTGTGGCTCACGCGGGCTGGAGGTGGGTGGGAAAAGTCATGCTGCAATTCCGCCTGCGCGACGCCTCCCCCTCCACGGCCACGCTCACCGTCGAGGGGTGACGACCGTCACGAGCGCCGCACCGCCATCATCAGGGAACGCCGGTCCTTCAGCGTGATCTCGCGGCGGGTGACATCGATGATGCCGCGATCCACGAGGTTCCGCATCGTGCGGGACACCGTTTCGCGGCTCGAGCCGATCATCTGCGCGATCGTGTGGTGCGTGAGCTTGCGGGTGATGCGATCGCCCCCTTCATCGTCCGCCATGCGCAGGAGGAGGTGGGCCACCCGGCCGTTCACGTCGAGGAGCACGAGGCTTCCGATCTTCTCGTCTGCGCGCCGCAAGCGGCGCGAGATCTCCTTCAGGAGTGAGATCGCGACCTCCGGCGACTGGCGCAACCGCGCGTGGAAATCCTCACGGCGGAGGACGAGCAGGTTCGAGTCTTCCATGGCGATCACGTGCGCGGAGCGCGGCTCCTCGTCGATCACCGACATCTCGCCGAAGAAGCTCCCCTCGCCGAGCACGGAGAGAATCACCTCCCTTCCGTCCTCTGCGATGAGCACGACCTTCACCTGGCCGGCCGCCACCAGGTACATGGCGTCGCCGGGATCGTCCTCGAAGACGATCACGCTCCCCTTCGGGTAGCTGCGCTCGCGCGCCAGATCGGCGAACGACTGGATGTCGGCCTCGGAGAGACCGGAGAACAGCGGAACCCTCTTCAGAACCTCGACGGGGGAGAAAGCCAAGGTGGCCTCGCGGTGCCCGGGGTGAGGAAAAACTCGCAAGTTCAAGTGGGGATATTATTTGCGATTGGGAGGGCTGTCAAATGCGGGGAACGGGGAGCGGGCGGGGTCCGGCGTACCTCGGCGGTACGTGGTCCCGCGTTTCCAGTTTCCGGTTTCCTGATTCAGCTCCGGTCCCGGTCCCCGCCCGTTGCCCCAACCCCAGCCGTGGCGCTAAATTACATGGCTGTTGAGGGTTCGGACCCGCCCGCTCCCGCGGGCTTTCAATCAGGAGTGTGCCGTGAAGGCCGATCTGCATCCCCAGTACCAGAAGCTGACCGTCGTCTGTGCGTGCGGCAATCAGTTCGAGACCCGCTCGACCTCGAACAACATTCATGTCGAGGTGTGCGCGCAGTGCCACCCGTACTTCACGGGCAAGCAGCGCCTCGTGGATACGGCCGGCCGGGTCGACCGGTTCCGCCGCAAGTACCAGAGCGAGCCCGCCAAGGCGTAAGCCGTGGAGGCCAGACTCCGCCAGGCGCTGCAGCGGGCGGAGGAGATTGCCGACGCGCTCGCCGATCCAGAGGTCGCGCGCGACCAATCGAAGCTTCGCGCACTCGGCCGGGAGCATACCCGGCTCGCTCCGGTGGTCCGTGCAGCCGACCGGCTGCGACGCCTCGAGGACGATCTGAACCAGGCTCGGGAGATGGCCGCTGAGGCCGATCCCGAGCTTGTCGCTTTGGCCAACGCCGAGCTCGACCGCATTCCGGCAGAGATCGAGGCGGTCGAAGCGGAATTGCATGACCTCCTCCTGCCGCGCGATCCGCACGACGATCGCGATGCCATCCTGGAGCTCCGTGCCGGCACGGGGGGCGACGAGGCGGCGCTCTTCTGTGCGGATCTCTACCGGATGTACCAGCGGTTCGCCGAGCGGCATGGGCTCGTCTGGGCGCCGATGACGGTGAGCGATGGAAATGTCGGGGGCCTGAAGGAGGCCATCGTCGCCGTGCGTGGACCTGATGCGTACGGGCTCCTGCGCCGGGAATCGGGGGTGCACCGGGTGCAGCGGGTCCCCGCCACCGAGACGCAGGGGCGGATCCATACCTCGGCCGCGACGGTCGCCGTGCTCCCGGAAGCGGAGGAAGTCGATGTGAAGATCGATCCGAACGAGCTCAAGATCGATGTCTTCCGCTCGTCCGGTCCCGGCGGTCAGAGCGTGAATACGACGGACAGCGCCGTTCGCATCACGCATCTCCCGACCGGCCTCGTGGTGCAGCAGCAGGACCAGAAGTCGCAGCTCCAGAACAAGGCCAAGGCGCTCGAGGTGCTGCGCGCGCGCCTGCTCGATCGCATGATCGCGGAGCAGGAGGCGGCTCGCGCCACCGAGCGGCGCGCGATGGTCGGCACCGGCGACCGCTCGGGAAAGATCCGCACCTACAATTATCCGCAGAGCCGGGTGACC
Organism: Gemmatimonadales bacterium; assembly: GCA_036741715.1. GTDB lineage: Bacteria > Gemmatimonadota > Gemmatimonadetes > Gemmatimonadales > GWC2-71-9 > CAMLLJ01. Next base: position 51,682 of record DAINRR010000011.1, on the reverse strand, counting down.
GATCACCGCATCAACTTGTCGGTCCACAACCTCGGGGATGTTCTCGGCGGACGGCTGGACGAGATCGTGGACGCGCTCCGGATGGCGAGCCGTGCGGAACAGTTCGGTGATTGACGTGTCCCGGACCGTGGCGGACGTTCTTGGCCACGCGACCGCCGAGCTTCGCCTGGCGGGCATCGAGGACCCTCGTCGGGAAGCCGAACGCATCTGGGGGGGGCTTCGACGTGAAGGCCGAAGCGCGGCCATTCTGTCCCGGCACGAGGTGTTGCAGCCGGATGCGGGGATCCGCTATGCCGATGCCGTGCGGCGCCGGGCGCTGGGCGAGCCGCTCGCCTATGTGACCGGATGGTGCGGGTTCCGGCGTCTCGAGCTCCGCATCGACCGGCGTGCGCTGATTCCGCGTCCCGAGACGGAGCTGCTGGTAGAGCTGGTGCTGGAACGTGCAGCGGCGGGCACGGTCGCAGATGTGGGAACCGGCAGCGGCTGCATCGCGCTGAGCCTGCTCGACGAAGGCCGCTTCGATCGGGTCTACGCGATCGATCATTCGCGGCCAGCGCTCGAGCTCGCCCGGGAGAACGCGGCCCTCGTCGGGCACCGGCCGCACTTCATGCGCGCGAATTTCGCGAGCGCACTCGGCCCTGCATCGTGCGACGCACTGGTCTCGAATCCACCGTATCTTACGGATGCGGAGCACGGCGCCCTCGACCCGGGCGTGCGCGATTGGGAGCCCGTCCTCGCTCTCGCGAGCGGTGCCGACGGGATGCAGGCCACATGGGAGCTCCTGACCGACGGGCTCCGCGTGGTGCGACCGGGCGGCTGGATCGCGCTCGAACTCGACGCGAGTCGCGCAGACCTCGCGGCGCGCGCCGCGGAATCGGCGGGCTGGGCCCAGGTGTCTGTCATCAACGATCTGTTCGGACGCGAGCGGTACCTGCTCGCACAAAGGAGTGACGCGTGATCTGGGAAAAGGCGCAGGAACTCGGGCGGCACATCGGCCAGTCCACGGAATATCAGGCGCTCCGGCGGGCGGAAGCCGCGTTGCGGGACGATGCGGACACGGTCGCGAAGCTCGATCGGATCCAGCAGTTTGCCCGGCAGATGGATCAGCAGCTCGCCGCCGGGCAGATGCCCGACCCGGCGACCTCCGAAGCCTACGAAGGGGCGGTCCGCGATCTCGAAACGAGCGTGACCGGCCAGGCGTACGTCGTCGCCCGCACCAATTTCGACAAGCTCATGACGCGCGTGAACGAGCAGATCGCGGCGGGGATGGAAAAGGGAGCGACGAGCAGCATCATCACCCTCTCGTGAGCGGCTTCTTCCTGGTCCTCGAGGGCCCCGAGGGAGCAGGCAAGACGACCCTGGCCGGCGCGCTGGTCGAACGGATGCGGCGCCACGGCCTCGAGCCGGTGGCGGTGCGGGAACCGGGCGGGACGCCCCCCGCCGAGCACGCGCGCCGAGCCCTGCTCGATCCCGAGTCCCGGCTCGACCCTCACGTCGAGCTCCTCTTCGTGGCGGCGGCGCGGGCACACCTCGTGCAGTCGATCATTCGGCCGGCCCTCGCAGCCGGCCGAATCGTCGTTTCGGACCGCTACGACCTGTCCACGGCGGCCTATCAGGGGGCCGGGCGCGGCATTCCCCCGGAAACCGTGGCGACGGTCAATCAGGTCGCCACCGGCGGGCTCCGGCCAGACCTCACGCTCGTGCTCGATGTGCCACCCGATATTGGGGGGTCCCGGCAGCGGGAGGCGGGGAAGGCCCGCGATCGTTTCGAGCAGGAGGACCGGGAGTTCCACGAGCGGGTGTACCGGGCCTATCGTAGTGCCGCGGGGCCGGGAATCCGGCATATCGACGGGACCGGCGCGCCCGGCGCGGTGCTCGACGCCGCCTGGACGGCGCTGGCGGAGACGCGGCCGGAGACGTTCGGCGGAAGGCCGGATTACATTTCGAGGACCTGACCGCGGCGTGCTTGCGCCGCGTGGACGTCTGGAGGACGCATGAAGCATCGCTGGGGAGTCATCGGATTCGTTGCGGTCATCTCGTTCGCGAGCGGGGGATTCCTCCTGCAGCGCAGCGTGCAGGCGGACGCCGCGTCGGAGGAAAGCCTCTTCGACGACGTGATGTCCCACGTGAACAACTATTACGTCGATTCCCTCGGCAATGCCGACCTCTACCGTCGCGCCACCGAGGGCATGCTCGACCAGCTGCAGGATCCGTATTCCGTGCTCCTCACGGGTGACGATTACCGCGCCCTGACCGAGCAGACCACCGGGAACTACGGGGGACTCGGCATCCAGATCGACGTGCGCGACGGCTGGATCACGGTGGTGGCGCCGCTCCCGGACACGCCGGCCGAGCGCGCGGGCATCGAGAGCGGCGACCAGATCATCCAGATCGAAGGCGAGTCCACCGAGGGCTGGAAGAGCGATCAGGCGGTCAAGGCGCTGAAGGGCGAGCCCGGAAGCAAGGTCCGGATCCTGGTGCGCCGGGTGGGCGTGTCGCAGACGATGCCATTCGAGATCGAGCGCGCGATCATTCATGTGCGTTCCGTTCCGGCCGGCACGCTCTTCGACGGCGGGATCGGCTACATCCAGCTGACGCCCGTGGCCGAGACGTCGGCCGAAGAGCTGCGCAACGAGATCACCGCGATGCGCGAGAAGGGGATGCGGGAGATGATCCTCGACCTCCGCCGCAATCCGGGGGGGCTGCTCGACCAGGGCGTCGAGGTGGCGGATCTCTTCCTCGATCCGCGCGACGAGATCGTCTCGACCCGCGGCCGGGCGCGTGGCTCGTCCCGCACCTACGCGGACCAGAACCGGCAGCTCTGGTCGGACCTCGCGATCGTCGTGCTCGTGGACGAGTTCACCGCGAGCGCGGCGGAGATCATCGCCGGTGCCCTGCAGGACCACGATCGTGCCGTCGTGGTCGGCTCGCCGACGTTCGGCAAGGGCCTCGTGCAGACGCTCTATCCGATGGCCGACGGCGTCGCCCTCAAGCTGACGACCGCGCGCTGGTACACGCCGAGCGGCCGCACGATCCAGCGGGAGGCGGAAAACGAAGAGCAGCAGGCGCTCCAGGCGATGCGGGAAAGCGGGTCGGTCATCGACAGCGCGATTCCCGAGCCCGATACGTCGGTCAAGGCACGTCCCATCTTCCGGACGGATGGCGGGCGGATCGTGCGCGGGGGCGGCGGGATCGTGCCTGACGTGCTCGTGCGCCGGGACACGCTCACGAGTGCGGAGCGCGAGTTCGTGCGCGTACTCGGCGACAAGGTGCCGGCGTACCGCGACGTCCTCACGACCTACGCCCTGCAGCTGAAGGAGCAGGGCGCGCTCAAGTCACCGACGTTCGAGGTGACGCCCGAAATGCGCCGGCAGGTGCAGAGCCGGCTCCGGAGCCGCGGCGTGGACATCAGCGACGAGGTGTACCAGGGGGCGAACGACCTCGTCGCGCAGCAGCTCGGATACGAGATCGCACGGTACGTCTTCGGCCGACCGGCCGAGTTTCAGCGGCAGGCGCAGGACGATGCGCAGATGCAGAAGGCGCTCGAGCTGCTGCGGAACTCCGACTCGCCCGAGGATCTCCTCAGCCTCGCGGTGCAGCAGGCCGGATCGGCCCGGGCGAGCAACTGACCGAACGCATCGCCGTCGTCGGCGCAGGCCGGATGGGAGCGGGGCTCGGCCTCGCCCTCTCGCGCCGGGGAAACGAAGTCACGCATCTCGTTCGCAACGATCGCCCCGCACCCTCCGGTGCGGGGCTTTCCATTGGGATCGCGGCATGGCGGACGGCCGTCGCGCATGCCTCGACCGTGCTGATCGCCACCCCCGACGCCGCGATCGCCACCGCCGCGGGCGTGCTGAATCACCTCGGCGCGCTGGGCAGGCAGCACGTCGTGCTGCATCTCTCCGGCCTGCACGATCGAAGCGTGCTCGCGATCCTCGCGGACACCGGCGCCGCACTCGGATCACTCCACCCGCTGCAGGCGGTGTCGGATCCGTACACCGCGCCCGCTCGCCTCGAGGGGGCGTTCGCGGGCGTGGAGGGGGATCCGCGGGCGGTGGAGTGTGCCGAACGGCTCGCGCGCGACGTCGGGATGACGCCGGTGCGGCTGCCGCCGGGATCGAAGCCCGGTTATCACGCGGCGGCGGCGATGACGTCGAATCTGACCGTGGCGCTCTATGCCCTCGCGTCCCGCATCGCCGCAGGCGCCGGCGTGCCCTCGCACGAGGTCGAGCGGATGTACCTTGGTCTGCTGCGGGGAACGGTGGAGAATCTGGAGGCGGGCGGGGCCGTCGCGGCGCTCACGGGTGCCATCCGGCGGGGCGATGCCGATACCGTCGCCGCACATCTGGCGGCCCTGGCGCCTGCGGATCGCGAGATCTATCGCCTGCTCGGACTCGAGGCGCTCCGCCTCGCGGCGCGCGCGGGCCTGGCGCCGGCGTCCCTGGCGGAGGTGCGGCGCCGGCTGGAGCAGGACCCCTAGCGCTGGTCGACAATCCGCACGCCGCGAGGCACGTCGAACGCGAACGCCCGGGCGGCAAGCGTCTCGTTGGTGCGCACGCGTGAAAGCGTGATGGTGCGGGTACCGCCGCGGCGCTCGGTGATCTCGAGGCGGCGGGGCAGGTGGTCCTCCCGATCGAGCCAGACGAGTGCGCGGCTGAACGGGAGCTCGGCGGTGATCGGAATGAGCTCCACGACGTCCACTCCGCGGTTCCCGACGCGGTCCGCCCGCAGGTATCGCATGCGGTAGCGCTCGGCCGGCTTGTCGAGGATCCAGGAGAGCACGTTAAAGCCGTAGGCCGGTCCATTCGGCAGCGGCATGCGGATCACCTGGCCCGGCGCCGTGCTCGGCGTGTAGACCCAGATCTGCCGCCCGTCGATCACGATGGCATCACCATCGGGATCCGCGAAGCGCATCGCGAGCCGGTTCTGACCGGCCTGCACCAGGTTGCCCCGGCTGTCGAACGTGCCGATGAGCGAGTCCTCGATGCGCTGCTCGAAATCCGCGCTGAGGGACGAGAGACCGGCATAGGCGCGCGCTGCGCGGCCCACGATCTCCCGTGCATTCGCCTGTGCCGCCATCGGCGCTGCCTGCAGCACCATCAGCGCCAGGATCGGCATCCAGCTTCGCGTCAGTCTCACGTGCGCACTCCTGTCGGTTCAGCGATGCGTCGCCCGATGGCTCCGGCGATCGCTCGCGCATCACGCATCAGTTCCCGGAACTCGACCCCGTCCAGCGTCTGCGATCCATCCGAGAGCGCCTGCTCCGGCCGGGGATGCACCTCGACGAGGAGGCCGTCCGCGCCGGCGGCGACGGCGGCGCGCGCCATCGGGACGACGAGGTTGCGGCGTCCAGTTCCATGGCTCGGGTCCGCCACGATCGGGAGATGCGAGAGCGCGTGGATCACCGCGATCGCACTCACGTCGAAGAGATTCCGCGTGGCCGGGTCGAAGCTCCGGATGCCGCGCTCGCAGAGGACCACGTCGGGATTTCCCTCGGCCACGATGTATTCGGCCGCAAGCAGCAGCTCCTGAATCGTCGCCGCCATGCCCCGCTTCAGCAGGATCGGCTTCCCCACGCGAGCCACCCGCCGGAGCAGCGGCGTGTTCTGCATGTTCCGGGCACCGATCTGGACCATGTCCGCCAGCTCGGCAACGGGGGCCACGCTCTCCTCGTCGAGGACTTCGGTGACGATGAGCAGCCCTGTCGCTTCGCGAGCCCGGGCCAGCAGTTCGAGACCCGGAAGGCCCATGCCCTGGAACGAGTAAGGCGAGCTGCGCGGCTTGAAGGCGCCTGCTCGCAGGACCGCCGCCCCGGCGTCCCGGACCAGGGCGGCCGTCTCGAGGATCTGCCCTTCGCTCTCGACGGAGCACGGTCCCGCCATCACGATGACCTCGGTCCCGCCGACGGTCACCCCGTCACCCAGCCGGACGAGGGTCGGCTCGGGTCGCCATTCACGCGACACCTGCTTGAAGGGCCGGGTCACGTGAATCACGTCGTCGACCCCGGGCAACCGGCTCACGCGCGCGCTGTCGATTCGCCCCTCGTTGCCGACGATTCCGATCGTCGTCCTCTGCCGCCCGGGAATCGGGTGGCCCTCGAACCCGAGCTCCCGTATGGCCGCCAGCACACGGCCGATGTCCGCGGGCGAGGCGTCCCTCCGCATCACGACGAGCACGCGACTCCCTTGGGCAAGGGACGTGCCGCGACCGGGGCGTTCGCAGAGCCGCCTGCGCTCATGCCACCTCGCGCTCGCCGAGCCGCACGCCCACGATCGTGGACACGCCCGGCTCCTGCATGGTGACACCGTAGACGGCGTCGGCGGACTGCATGGTGCGCGGATTGTGAGTAATGACCAGAAACTGGGTCCCGGTCTTGAACTCGTCGAGCAGGCGCGTGAACCGGCCGACGTTGGCGTCATCGAGTGGCGCGTCCACCTCGTCCATGAGGCAGAAGGGGCTTGGCTTGGTCAGGTAGATGCTGAAGAGCAGGGAGACGGCGACGAGCGTCCGCTCGCCCGAGGAGAGGAGATGAATCCGCTGGGTGCGCTTGCCGCGCGGCGCCGCATGGATCTCGATCTCGCTGTCGAGCGGGTCGTCGGCATTGGCCAGGCGGAGCTCGCATTCGCCGCCGCCGAAAAGCGTCGTGAAGACGCGCTGGAAGTTCGACTGGACCGCCGTGAACGTCTGCAGGAAGAGGTCGCGTGCGGTGCCGTCGATTTCCCGGATGGCGAGGATGAGCGACTGGCGCGCACTCACGAGATCGTCGCGCTGTGCGATGAGGAAGTCGAGCCGCTTGCTCTCCTCCGCATGCTCCTCGACGGCGAGGGCGTTCACGGGCCCGATCGACTCGAGGGCGGAGAGGATCCGGCCTGCCTCGGCCTCGAGCGTCTCGAAGTCGAGGTCGAGGAGGGAGACTCCCTCGAGCAGCTGCTCGAGCGGCTTCCGCCATTCCGTCTCGATGCGTTCGCGGATGCCGCGCCGCAGTCCGGCGGCCTCGGTGAGCCGGAGCTGGATCGCGTGGCTTTCCTCGGCGTAGGCATCGACACGCGCGCGCAGGTCGTGCAGCGACCGCTCTGCGGTCGCGAGGGCGGCGGCGGCTGCGCCCACGGCGCGCTCGGCGGCAGCGCTCGCCGTCTCGAGCTCGGCGAGCCCGGCGGCCGCTGCGGTGCGCTCCTCGTGCCACGCGCTCCGGTGCGCGGCGAGCTCCGCGCCGTCCGCTTCCAGACGCGTCAGTTCCTCGGCGAGCCGCGCGCTCGCGCCGTGCGCCTCGCCCCGGGTGCGCTCGGCGCGCTCGGCGCGCTCGGCCGCCGATCGCAGCCGGGCGGCGACATGCGCTTCCTGCACCTGCCACTGGGCGCGCGCTTCGCGCACCGCCTCCTGCTCCGCTTCCAGCTCGGCCAGGCGCGCGCGCGCGGCACCGAGTGACTCCTCGAGCTGGGCGCCCAGTCGCTCCCCGTCGAGCAGCATCCGATCGATCTCGCCGAGGCGCCGCTCCGAGACCGTGAGGCGCTCGGTCACGCGAGCGACCTGTGTCTCCGAATCCGCGAACTCGCGCGAAAGATTGGCCAGCATGCGGATCGCGTCCTCCCGCCCTGCAACGGCCTGACGCTCCGTATCGCGCGCCGCCTCGGCGGACGCACTCGCGGCGGCGAGCGCGCGCTCGGCCTCCGTCAGCTTCTCCGTGGTCGCGAAGAGGGCGGCGCCGGCGGCCTCGAGCGCGGCATCGGCGGATGCCACGTCCTGGGCGAGCGTCGCCAGCTCGGCACGGCGACGCAACGGGCCCGACGGGGTACCCGCACCCGAGAGGAAGATGGCACCGCTCGCACGGCGCAGGACCCGACCGGCCCCATCAAGCACCTGCGAGCCCGCGAGGGCGGCGCGGACCCACGGCTCCGCGGGTCCGCTCACCTCGAGGCCACGGTCGGCGGGGCTCGCGTCGCCCGCCGCGGCCGGGCCCGGATCGAGGGGGAGCAGAACGAGCGCGCCCGGCTGGTGCTGGCTGTGCCACGACTGGATGGCGCTCACCGCCTGTTCGTCACGTACGAGGACGGCGTGCATCCACTCGCCGAGCAGTCGCTCGGCGAGCTCGGCCCCTTCGCGCGGCGCCGTCACGAAGTCGCTGAGCGGTCCCAGCACGCCATCGCCGAAGCGGGACCGCGCCGCGAGGAGGGCCGCAGCGGCAGGGGCGAGGCCCACGCGGTCGCGCTCAAGCTCCTCGAGGGCATGGCGGCGCGCGGTGAGCTGGGCCAGCGTCTCCTCCGCCTGTCGGCGCGCGGCGCGCTGGAGCGCCTCGTGCTCGCGGGTCTCGGCGACGAGGTGGCGGGCGCGCTCGGCCACATCGGCCGCGCGGCGCGCTTCATACGCTTCGAAGCCGGCGCGCTCGACGAGGTGATCACGCCGGCGCTGGGCGATGACGAGCTCGCCCTGGAGCGCCCCGCGGTGCGCCGCGGCCTGCGCCGACCGTTCGCGCAGCGACTGGAGCTCGCCCTCGAGCGCCGTGCGCTCGCCCTCGAGCGATCGCAGCTTCTGCAGGTGGACCTGCAGGTCCTGCTCCGACTGGCGCACGAGACCGCGCGCCTCGGCGAGGCGCGCGCGGCTCTCCTCTTCACGCGCCGCACGCGCGGCGAGCTCCTCCTGGATACGCCCGTGCTCTGCAGTCGCCTCGTCGCGCTCCGTCGTCGCGGCCGCCAGCTCCCCGACGGCGAGGTGCGCACGCGCCTCCATCTGGGCCCGCTCCTCGGCGGCGCGGACGCGCCGTGATTCGAAGTTCGCGATCCGTTCCGCGGCGAGGTTGAGCTCGCCCTCGAGCCGCCCGATTTCCACCCGAAGGCCCGCGACGCGCTGCGCGAGCTCGAGCCGAGCGGCCTCCGCCGATTCGCGTTCGAGCGCCGCGCGATCACGCGCTGTCTCGGCCCCCGCGAGCGCCGTGCGGGCGGCAGGGAGCTGCTCGCCGAGCTCGGCATAGCGCGCTTCCATCCCGGCAACGTCCTCGGTGAGCCGGTCGAGCTGCCGGCGCGCGAGCGTCACCTGCACGGCGAATTTCTCTTCGGTCAGCTTCGCGTGCCGTTCCGCCTTGCCCCGCTGGCGCGCGAGGCTCCGTATCTGGGACTGCACCTCCGCGATGAGGTCCTCGACCCGCTGGAGGTCCTGCGCCGTCTCCTCGAGACGGCGTTCGGTGCTGTGCTTCCGGTCGCGGTACAGCCCGATGCCGGCGGCTTCCTCGAAGAGCGAGCGACGCTCGTCGGCGCGGTCGGAGAGCAGCAGGTCGATCATCTTCGCTTCGATGACCACGCCCGCATCGCTGCCGAGGCCCGTACCGCGGAGCAGGTCCTGAATGTCGCGGAGACGGACCGGCGCGCCATTCAGCAGGTAATCGCTCTGGCCGGACCGTGACAGGCGGCGGGTGACGACGACTTCCTGATAGGCGATCGGCAGATCGCCGTCCGTATTGTCGAGGTAGAGTGACACCTCGGTGACGTTCACCGGCCGGCGCCCCGACGAGCCCTGGAAGATCACGTCCTCCATCTTGCCACCGCGCAGCAGCCGAGCGGACTGCTCGCCGAGGACCCAGCGCACGGCATCCGAGACGTTCGACTTGCCGCAGCCGTTCGGCCCGACGATCGCCGTCACCCCCTCCTCGAACGTCAGGGTCATCGTATCGGCGAACGACTTGAAGCCGGACAGCTCCAGCTTGGAGAGCTTCATGTGCGTCGAATCCTCAGGACGGAAAGGTCAGGGTGCAGCCGGGTCGGTCGCGTTGATCACGAAATACGGCATCCCGAGCGAGCGCCCGGTTTCTTCCGCCTGTTCGCGCGAAGGGTAGGGGCCCAGCACGACCCGGTAGGGATCGCCGGCACTCGCGGGCTGCAGCACGCGCGCGGGGAGGCCTGCCGACGTCAGCTTGTCGGAGAGCTCTCGCGCCCATTCCGGATTCTGGGAGCTGCTGATCTGCAGGTACACCCGATCGGCCGACGCGGCGGCGGAATCCGGCGCCGCGGAGTCGGCGGTGTCGGCTGCAGCATTGTCGGGCGCCTCCGGCGCGGAGACCGGTGAGCCCGGGGGCGACCAGCTGGGAGCCACCCAGCGATCCGCCGCTCCGCCGGCGACGCGGCCGCGCTCGGGAAACCCGGGCGCCGCGAGGTCGTGCACCCGTACGTCGTCCCCGCTCCGGAGCACGAGCAGGCCATCGCCGGACACGAGCGGCAGATCGCCGTCCCAGGTCGCGACGATCGCGCCCGCGACGCGCTCCGTCTCCAGGTCCACGACCCAGATCGAGTCGGAGCCGATCGCGTGCGCGAGGAGCCAGCGGCCGAACGGCCCCGGTCGCAGGTGATCCGCTCGCCCGGGAAGGTCGATCCGCCCCCGGACCTCGAGCGAGAAACGCTCGATCACGGCGAGCCTGGCATCGTCCTGGGCCACGTACAGCTGATGACCCGACGGGGAAAACGCGACGCTGCGCGCCCCGTTCTCCATATCGATGGAACGGGCCGGCCGCTGCCCCGTCGGGTCGTAGACGAGCACGGCAGTGTCCGCGGCGACCGCGACGAGATCGCCCCAGAGCGTCACGGCGACGGGTCCGTCCGCGATGGGCTGGATCAGCGCCGAATCGCGTGCGGCGCTGATGGCGAGCTCGCCGCCCTCGGCGGCGACTGCGATGAGGCGCCCTCCCAGCGCGCCGTACAGCCGCGGCGGCGCACCGTCATACCGGGCCGCGAAGCGTTCGGGCGCGCGACGGCCGTACGCGACGACGACCCCGGCGGTATCGACGGTATACAGCGTCCCGTCGGCCGCGACCGATGCGCTGCGCACGCCGCGGATCGGCGTGCGGACCCGCGCGCCGGGCAGGTCGATCGACGCAATGGCGCCGCGGGAATCCCGCGCATACACGATCGACTGCTCGGCATTGATGCCGATGACGCTGTCGATCGCGGGGAGCCGGCCCTCGGGCTTCCAGTCGCTTTCGGTGAGGTCCGGGAGCGAATACGCGCGGGCGAGCCCGCCCTCAGCGGGGAGGCGAACGAGGCTCGTCGACGGCGAGCTGGAAGTGGATACGGGGGCCAGGTCCGAGGCATCCGGCGAGCCGCTGCAGGCTGCGGCCAGCGCCAGGCACGCTCCGGCGAGGGCTCGGCGGCGTGTCACGCGCGGAAGATAATGCGGGGAACAGGGAACAGGGAACGGGGAATAGGGAACAGGGAGCGGGGAGCGGGGGTTCCCGGTCCCCGTTCCCCGTTCCCCGCTAGAAGGTCGGCCCGAGGCTCACCGTCCACAGCCCGCCGACGCCGGGGCGGTTGATCGGTCGGGAGTAATCGAGCCGGATGATCACGAAGCCGAGGAGATTGGTCCGAAGCGATGCACCGACGGTGTGGAGCGGCACACGCACGTTCGGATTGGTCGCGTCTCCCGTTTCCTGCTTCCAGCGCAGCGTGCTGTTCTCGTCCCAGGTGAGGCCGACGTCATAGAAGAATGCGCCCTCGATCGGCGGCACGCCCAGGGGAAGGCCCTTGAAGATCTGGGGGGTGAGGAGCGGGAAGCGCAGCTCCGCCTTGCCCACCGCGATCTGCGTGCCGACGAGGCGGTCGAGCTCGACACAGCCCGTGCTCGTGCCGGCATCGAACTCATCCAGGCACTCCTCGCGCCGGTATGAGCCCGACGTATGGCCGCGCAGCAGGTCGGGCGTTCCCGCGAAGATGCGGAATTCCTGCGCATCCCGGCCGATCCGTCCGAAGTAGAGCAGTTGTGTCGCGAACACGATCGGGCCGACGATCTGGTCGTATCGGCGATAGTCCCCCGAGAGCTGCGAGAAGCGCCACGACCCGATGTTCGAGGCCGCCTCGAAGCGCCAGCGACGCCCGAAGAAGGGGCCGGTATATCCGAAGAGCGCGTTGTCGTGCACGAACGCGAGGGCCGGCTGGAGATAGTTCGCGCCGTTGCCATCGACCGTGACCAGCGACGGTTCCTCCGTGGGGAATCCGGTGTTCGGATCGTACGGCTCCCGGATCTCGAGCATGTCGTCCGATACGTTGACTGCCCGCAGGCTCGCCTCGATCCGCCGGAAACGGTTGAACGGATACGCCGCCTGCGCGAAGCCCTGCCGCAGGATGATGCGGCGGATGTTCGTCACGAAGGTATTCTCGCCGGGGAACGGCGTGCCGGTGCGGATCTCGCTCGGCTCGAGAAAGAAGTAGGGGTCCTGCGAGAGCCCCGCTGCCCAGTTGATCCGGCTCGAGAGATTCGCGTAGGCCGCGAGGATCTGCGACTCGATGATGTTGCCGTTCACATAGCCGGAGAAGACCATCTGGTGGTTGCCGAGCATGTCGCTCAGCGCCACCGTGCTCCCGCCGAAGAATCCGCGGCCGAAGGTGTCTCGCGTGTAGCCGATCGAGGGCCGGGCCACGTAATCCGGCGTGAAGCTCACGCGGTAGGGGCGCTCGGTGAACTCCGCGGAGTCGGGGAGCGCGAGCGTCGCCGAGTCGAGCAATGCGACGATCGAGACGGGGCCCTCGACGCGGCCGGAATCCGAGGGCGCGAGCTCGCTCGCGGAGCGGAAACCCTGGCGGGAGCGATAGAGCGATCCGCCCACGCCGACGCCGGCCTGTGACGGGCGCACCGTGTCCTGTGCGGCCGCGACGGGGCTCGTGCCGGCCGTCGTGCTCGCGAGGGCGGCGACGTGCGCCGGCGGGAGCGCCTCGTACGGGGCGCGGCGCAGCGAGCGCGGGTTCTCGATCGAGTAGACGTCGTACTTGTTGTTCTCGTAATAGACGAACGCGATCCGGTCGGCGTCCCGGGCCCAGGAAAGCACCGGGGAGAGCCCCGTGATGCCCTGGACGCCGGTGTAGAAGTCGGTCAGCTGGTAGATCTCGTTCGAGGCCAGCTCATACAGGAAGAGGTTCGCGACGCCGTTCCGGTCCGACACGAAGGCGAGCGAGGCGCCGTCGGGCGACCACTGCGGGCTCACGTTGCGGCCCGATTCCATCTGCTCGAGCACGCGAACGGTGCTCATGTCCAGGTCGAACGTCGCGATGCGCCAGTTGCCGAACTGGAGCGTTTCGAAATCGGTGCCTTCACCGCGATCGGTGGAAAAGGCGATGGACCGGCCGTCCGGCGACCAGACCGGGTGGAAATCGGCGTACTTGTCGTTGGTGAGCCGCTGCAGGTTCTGCCCATCCCGCCCGACCACGAACAGGTCCGAGATGCCGCCGGTGTACCCGGTGAACACGAGGCGCGTCCCGTCCGGGCTCCACGACGGCGTGGTGATGCCGTCCACCGCCGGCTTGATCCGGCCGACCTGCCGGTTCCGCTCGACGTCGATGATCAGGATCTCGTCCTTGGGCCCCCGCTTCCCCGCCACGGCGACGAACCGTCCATCCGGCGAGAAGCTCGCGGAAGAGTTGATGAAGCGGAACGTTTCGTAATTGCTGCTGAACGTGGACTTGAACAGCCGGCCTTTCCGCTTTCCAGTGACGCCGTCGGCGACATACAGGTCGACGAAGTAGAAGTCGGCTTCGCTGAAATACGCGACGCGGCTGCCGTCGGGGGAGAGGGCGGGGGCGAGGTGCAGCGTCCCGTCACTCTTCTCCTCGGTGAGGAGCGGTGTCGCGACGGCGCTCGCCTTCACGCGATTGCCGATCTCGGGGAGGTACTTCTTGAGCACCGCATCCCGCCACTGCTCGGAGAGCTGGGCGAAGGTGAGCCCGGTGGTGCGCCGGAAGGCCGCCTCGAGCCCGCCCATCCGCGAGCCCTGGAGGATGGCGCCGATGGCCTCGTCGCCCCAGCGCTCGCCGATGTACGAGATGAGTGCCTGGCCGAACCGGTATGGGAAGATCCGGGGATCGTTGGTCATCTGGTCGATCGTCGGGAGCTTCCCTTCGAGCGCCGCGTCCCGGAGGATCATCGTCGTCTCGGTGTCGTAGGGACCGCGCGAGAGGTAGGCGGCCATGCCCTCGACGAACCAGAGTGGCGGGTTCACCGCGATGATCGTCGCGAGTCCGCTGCCGGCCTTGCCGCCCGACCAGATGTCGTACTGGAACTGGTGCACCATCTCGTGCATCAGCACTTCCTCGTTGTCCGTATAGGACCCGGTCAGCGGGAAGATGTTGCGGTGCTTGAGGAAATCCGTGAAGCCGCCGGTGCCCTCGCCGACCTCGCCGGGGGTGGCGTTGGTCTGGATGAAGTCCGAGTGCGAGGCGTACAGGATGATGGGCTTCCGCTCCCGGAACTGATGGTTCAGGACCCGCGAGAGCCGCGCATAGGAGCGCTCCGCCATCCGCGCCATGTCGACCGCGGCGGTCCGCTCCCGCTCGTAGAAGTAGACATCGAAGTGCTCGGTGGCGAGCACCTTGAAGTCGAACGCCTCGTACTGGACCTTGTTCTGGCCGAAGTACTGGGCTGCCAGCGAGGAGGGGAGCAGGGCGGCAGCGGCGACCGCCATGGCCAGGAAGAGCCCGCGGGTGGGGCGAGCAGACATAGAACGCACCTCGTCAGGAGGAGCCGGTGAGCAGCTCCGGGGCATCGTTCCAGAGCCGCTCGAGCTGATAGAACGCCCGCGTCTCCGGATGGAACAGGTGAACCACGAAATCGACGAAATCCAGCAGGACCCACCGGCCCCCGACGACGCCTTCGACATGGTGTGTCCGGAACCCCCGCCGGCCCATCTTGTCCATCACCGATTCGGCGATGCCGCGGACGTGGGCATCCGAGGTGCCCGACGCAATGACGAAATAGTCCGTCGCATCGTTGATTCCGCGGAGGTCGAGCACCACGAGCTGCTGGGCCTTCAGGTCTTCGATCGCATCGAGCGCGACCCGAAGTCCCTCCGGCAGCGTCTTTCTCACCATGACGTATGAACCCCGTAAAGGCGCACGAAGACCCTTCCGCCGGCTGCATTCATGCCGCGGGCCGGCCGTCCGGGCCGTCCTCGACCTGATAGAAAACCGCCCAGGCGCCCGGGCCGACATGGGTCCCGAGGACCCCGGTCGCGAGCGTCACGAAGCAGTCCTTCGGCTGGTACGCGGCAACGAGGGCGGTGCGCACCCGGTCCGCCTCCTCCGGCGCATCGGCATGCGCCACCCCGAACCGGACCGCGCGTGGACGCGGCGTGAGGCGGCGCTCGAGCAGGGAGAGCACGCGGGGCACCACCCTGTCGCGTCCGCGGACCCGGTCGAGCGGGATCACCCGGCCGCTCCCATCGAGGGACAGGATCGGCTTCACGTCGAGCATGCCGCCGAGCCACGCCTTGCCGCGGCTGACCCGGCCGGAGCGCAGAAGGTTGTCGTAGCGGTCCACCGTCAGCAGCATCCCCGACTGCCCCTTGATCCGCTCGAGCTCGGACACGATCTCGACGGCTGGACGGCCCGCCTCGGCGAGCTCGGCGGCGCGCAGCGCCAGGAGCCCGACGCCCAGCGAGGCCGACCGGCTGTCGACGATATGCACGTGGTCGAGCTGGCTTGCCCTGAGTGCCGCCACACCGGACTGGAAGGTGCCGGAGAGGGCCGACGAGAGGAGAACGGCGATGACGTCATGCGCCTCCTGGCGCGCGTCGCGGAAGACGCGGAGAAACTCGGCGGGGCTCGGCTGGGAGGTGGTCGGGAGATCCTTCGCGCCACGCAGGCGCCGGTAGAACTCGTCGGGCGCGAGCTGCACCCGGTCACGAAAGGTCTCGCTGCCCCAGACCACCTGCAGCGGCACCAGGGCGATGCGGTGCCGGTCGAGCACACTATCGGGAAGGTCCGCCGAACTGTCGGTGACGACCGACACCGGGCGGCGCTCGTCATGCGCCAGCCGCCGATGCTGCGCGCGCATGTCCTCCGCCTTCGTCGTCTCGACGTGCCCCCACCGCGCCGCGAAGCTGAACACGGCCTCGGGCGTGTCCGTATGCACGTGGATCTTGAGGACGTCGCCCACCGCCGCAACGACGATCGATCCGCCGAAGGCGTGCATCGCGCTGCGGACCACGTTGGCGGCCGGCAATGCCTCGCCGCGCACGAGCACCTCGGTGCAGTACTGGAAGTCGCGCTCGGCCGCAATCTCCGCGAGCGCGGCCGGCACGTACTCCTCGACCACGGGAAGCGATTCGGCGGGGAGAATGGGATCGCCCTCGATGAAACGGACGACGCCTTCGAGCATGCGCACGAACCCCATGCCGCCGGCGTCCACCACGCCGGCCTCCTTGAGGACCGCCATCAGGTCGGGCGTGTGCGCGAGGGCCACTTCGCCTTCGCGAAGCATGATCCGCATGAACTCGCCGATGTCGTCGGTCTCGAGTGACGCGCGCTCGGCTGCCGCGGCCGCGTCGCGCGCCACGGTGAGAATCGTGCCTTCGCGGGGATCGTCGAGCGAGTTGTACAGCTGGTCCGCGCCGCGCCGGATCGCGGCCGCCACCTCGCGCGTGCCGGCCGTGGGGCGGTCGCCGATGCCTTCGGAAAAACCCAGCAGGAAATGCGCGAGCATCATCCCGGAGTTCCCGCGGGCGCCGAGCACGGCGGCCCGCGCCGCCGCCCGGGCCGTGGCCGGAAGCGGCGCGTCGCCGAGCGCCCGGAGGGCGTCGGCGACGGCGCGGAGGGTCAGGCTGAAGTTGGTGCCGGTGTCCCCGTCCGGAACGGGGAAGACGTTGATGCGGTTGATCTCCTCGCGGCCGGCGGCGACCCAGTCGGATGCGGCGAACAGCGCGCGCGCGAGGCGCTCGCCGTCGACATAGGAAATGCCCGCCGTCATCGCCGCCTACTCGGCGACGACCGTCACCCGCACGTCGGCATGCACTTCGGGATGGAGCCGGACCGCCACCGTGTGCTCGCCGACGTGGCGGATCGGCTGGTCGAGCTCGATGCGGCGCCGATCGACCTCATGCCCCTGGGCAGCGATCGCCTCGGCGATATCCGCGGCGGTGACGGAGCCGAAGAGCTTACCCTCTTCGCCTGCCTTCCCGGGGATCGTCAGCGTGAGCGCGCCAAGGGTCTGGGCAAAGGCCTCGGCGGAGGTCTTCTCGGCGGCAAGCCGCGTGTCGCGGGCCTTCGTCTCGGCGGCAATGCGCTTCCGGTTGCCTTCGGTCGCCTCGTAGGCGAGGCCCTGCGGGAGCAGGTAGTTGCGCGCATAGCCCGGCTTCACGCGCACCAGCTCACCCGCCTTGCCGAGCGAGCGGACATCGTCCCGCAGAATCACTTCCATCATCGTTCACTTCCTCCGGTTGGCGGCGACTCGAGGCGTCGCCGGAAATCTACCCACGAATCAGCAAGGCCGAGCAGCAGCAGGCCACCGGCCGCAAAAGGCCAGAGCAGGAGCCCGACGAGCGCCAGCACCGTGACGATCCGCCGCGGGGTGCGCTGCGAGGCCGCGGAAAAAATCGCGAGCCCCCGGGCGATGTAGAGCGCCACCATCACGGCGAGGACGTTCTTGCCCCACGTCTCGACGGTGGCGCCGAGGACCGTACGCTCGCTCCCGGGCAGCAGCGTGACGGCCAGCGCACCGATCAGGAGCCATACCGCCTGATCGGAAAACGTGAAGCCGGCGAATCGCTCGTCGTCCAGCCCCCGCGGCTCGGACACGAGCCGGAACCACCGCCATCCGAGCGCGCACCCCGCCATCCCGGTGACCGCGAGGAGCGCGGGATAGAACGACGCGCTCTCTCCCGCGCCCCGCGCCATGTCGCGCAGGGCCCCGACCACGCCGGGACCGAAGCCCGCCGCTTCCGTCATGCGCGCCTGCGCGAGGAACGCGTCGCGCAGCCCGCGTTCGAGCGCGCTCTCGACGCCACTCCAGCCGACACCGAGGGCCGACGCCAGGACGAGCGCGACGAGCAGGCCCGACGCCGTTGCGAGCGCGGCCCGGCGGAAGAGGCCACGAGGGCTCCACACCGACAGGGCCACGAACGCGCCGGCGATGAAGATGCCGGTCGCTCGCACGAATCCCTCCGCGAGCCCGCCGCTCCGGAGCGAGAGCCAGAGCAGCGCACCGCTCGCCGCGAGCCAGAACCATTCCCGGCCGGTGGCGGGCCGTGACACGAGGAGCATCCCCGCGAGCGGCCCGAGCACGAACACGGGCGGGACGAGCAGGATGAAGACGGCCAGCAATCCGACCAGCCCCAAGGAGCGGCGGCCGTCGGACAGGCCGGGTCCGGTCAGCCGACGTGTCCCTTGATGTACGGCAGCAGGGCAAGCTCGCGCGCCCGCTTGATGGCGGTGCTCAGCTGCCGCTGGTGGCGCGCGCACGTGCCCGACAGCCGGGCGGGGAGGATCTTCCCCCGCTCGGTGAGGAAGCGCTGCAGCGTCCGCTCATCCTTGAAATCGACGACCCGGACGCCCGATTCACAGATGGCGCAGGTCTTGGCGGCGCGCTTCATTCGTCGTCCTCCTCGTCGGTCTTGGCTGCCGTCACGGGTACCGGCTGCGCACCCTCGTGCACGACGACGAGGTGGCGCAGTACGCCGTCATCGAGCTTGATGGCGCGCTCGAACTCGGGAAGTGCCGTCGCCGCCGTCTCGAACTTGGCGATGACGTAGTGCCCGGTTTCGCGCTTCTTGATCGGGAATGCGAGAGTCCGCTTGCCCCAGTTGTCGAGGGCGGGGGGCTCGACCCCTTCCTGGCGGATGAGCGCGTGGAAGCGCTCGAGCTTCTCGGTGATGGCGGTCTCTTCGAGCGCACTGTCGAAGATGTAGACCACCTCGTACTGGTGGGTCATGACACCGTCCTTTGGACATTGCCCGGAACAGCCGGGCGCCACGCCCCGGCCCGGTGCGGGGCCGAGGAGGAAATTTGTGAGCCTGAGAAGATAGCGGCGCCGGCCCGGCGATGGTAGGGACCGGCTGAGGTTCACCCCGTCCCCCAGGAGGTCGGACGGGAATCCAACTCAGCTAGTCGCCGAGGATATACACGGCCGTCTCGCGGGTCGCAGATTGCCCGTTCGCCGTCTTCACCGTGAGACGCATGAGATAGCGGCCGGGCTTGAGGCGATCGGTCCCGAGCTCGCGGCGGGTGCGCTCGATGGCGCCGGCGGCCCGCTCGGTGAACGCGACCGTCACGCCGCGATCGTCATCTTCCGGGGTGAAGGCGATCTCCGTCTCGATCTCGGTCCCGGCGGCCGCACCAGCCACCTCGTAGTAGATGGGGATCGAGCTCCCGCGTGCATAGCTCCCGGTCGAGCTGAGCGGAAAGGGCCCGTCCGGGGCCTGCCACGGACGCCCGCCGGAGAGTTCGCCCAGGACGATGTCGCTGAGCGAGAGCCCGCCTCCGGCCGAGGGCACGGAGACGTCGGAATCGCGGAAGAACTGGCCCGAGGAGTCCGCCGGCTGCTCGAGGGACGCGCCGAGGCGCCACGTGCCCGGGGCTGCTGCGAGCTCGGTGACGAATGTCAGCATTTCATCGGGCGCAGGTACCTGCCGGACGGCGAGCCGGCGCACGGTGTCTACCTCGATCAGATGTGTTCCCGACCGGCCCACGAGGCGCATGTCGAACCCGTAACCAATGGGCTGCTGAGAGATCTGGCGGAGCGATCGCCCCGGCACCGACACGAGAAGCAGGATCCGGCCGCGGCCGCCGTCACCGAGGAGACCGTAGGCGCGCCACGCGACGTCGAGTACATGCGGATAGCGCAGTGCGTCCGAGTCGGTGGTGGTTCCGATCTCTCGGCTCCGCGTCGTGAGCGCGAGCTCGCGTTCCCAGTTCATGCGGGACGGACTCACCGCGAGGCGGCCGTAGATCGGGTCGAGGGACGCACGCGACTCGAGCAATCCATCCACCGCCCCGCAGCTTCGCGCCGGACCGGCCTGCCGCACGCGTGTCGTGGCGCCCGCGCCACCCGACACGTTCGCGAGCGTCTCGACGAGTCGCCAGTCGTCCGGGTTCTCACGCGCCACGAAATGGAAGATGAGGTTGCCGTCCGCGCGGCGGTACAGCCACGACGTGTTGGGGCAGGCACCGGCGCGCACGGCGGAAGCCGTATCGTCCGGCATGCCGTGCCGGATGAAGACGAGTCCGCGGTCGTCGAACTCGGCGCTCCGGTTGACCCAGAGCTCGTCCAGCTCGTAGCGCCGCGGATAGGTCAGGAGCCGGAACCGGAGGCGTGCCGAGCCGATGCGCTCGTAGTGCGCGCCAACACGCGTCCCTCTGGGCTTCAGGGACTCGAGGTCGCGCTCCTCCCAGAAAGCGTGAAGCCATGCGGGACGCGCAGCGGGTGCGAGCGCGTCGTAGCTCGCGAGGTCGGCCGAATCCGCGACGAGGGCGAGATCCGTGCGCAGTCCCCGGATCACGCTCGAGTCGTTCGATCCGGCTGCGGTGTAGTAGAGAGAATCACCATCGTCGCGTCCGAGGGCGAGTCTGATGCGCGCGAGCTCGAGGGCGGCCCGGTCGCTGCCGCCACCGGCAAGCCGGTATGCCGAGAACGCGGAATCCGCGACGTGCGGGCTCCAGAGCCATGCTGCGAGCCGCCCGCGCTGCAGCTGGCGCATCGAGTCGGCCACGTCGCCCGGAGCCGCGAGGGCGCCGAGCAGCCGCGCACCAACCTCGCGGACGAGCCAGGGGAGCTCGGCTCCCTCGGCCAGCAGCAGCCCGACGGCGATCGAACCGGACGTGGCCGCAGATGCACCACCCGCTTCGGCCGCCAGCGTCAGATCGTAGATCGCGTCGGCGTTCCAGGGCACGCCCGGCCGCTGGCCCGGCGCCTCCTTGGGGGTCCAGGGAGTACCGACCAGCTGCCACTTCACGAGCCCGCGAACCCCGTAGGCTGCCCCGCATCGCTCACGGCCGAGCGCGAGGTCCGTCAGGTTCCGGAGCACGGCATCGACGTCGCTGCGGCTTTCGATGCGGAAAACCGGGGCTGGTCTCTCCGTCGCTGCACGGCCCGCGAGGATCCCGGCGGCCTCGGCGCAGGAGAATCGGGTATCGGCCGGCGCCAGGCCGGCGGCGGGTGCCTGCGCCCCGGCAACGCCTGTTGACGCGACCAGGGCACAGAAGAGAAGACATCGGGATTCGAACATGGATCCCCGGGGCACAGGGGAACGAGGAGCGAACTGCCGGGAGACGCAGGCCGGGGCGAACGGTGCACCCGGCCCGCTGGCTCTCGGGGCCTGCTGACCGTAGAATCCACGACGGGCCGGCGGCTCGCAAGGTTGCAGCCCGGACAGCTTTTCCGGGTGTCGGGGTTCCCTCAGGCGGAGTTCCATCGATGCGCCGCAACGTCGGGTGGTGTACGGCGGGATTGCTGCTGATCCCGGGAATCCTCAGCGCACAGGAAAGCACTGCCCGGCTCGCGGTCTCGCTCGATGCTCCAGCGCCGGATTCGGCCTATGCCTTCTCGCCCATGCCGCCGGGCTGGCACGTCACGATGGGCCCTGGCGCGGTCCTGTCGGATTCTGCCTATCGGGCGGCTGGACGCTTCGTCGTGGAATCGGAGGTTTTCCTGTTTCCGAATTCATCGGCATCGGAATACGGAATCGTGCTTGGCCTGAATGGATCGGAATGGATCGGGTTCCTCGCGCGTCGGGACGGCAAGGCTGCGATCGTGCGCCATGGGAGCAGCGGACTCATCCCGCTCGTCGCGTGGGCCGCACACGATTCGGTTCCAGTGCCCGGCGCGGAGCCCGCGCGCGTGATCCTGCGCGTGGAGGCGGAGCGCGATTCCGCTCATTTCATCGTGAATGGCCAGCGGATCGGCGCCATTCCGAGGACGCCGGCGGTGGATGGTGCCTTCGGGCTCCGCATCGGCCCGGGGGTCAACGTGCATGTGAGCCGGCTCGACTTCACCCGCCGGCTTGCCCCACCGCGTGGTAAGTGACCTCGCGGCCTTACTGGAAGATTCCGAAATTGCCGAGGAGCCACCAGAGGAGGATGAAGATCAGCACGGTGCTGATGCAGCCGCCCCCGAGCTTCTTTGCACCGTAGCCTGCCGCCAATGCCCGCAAGAGCTTGCTCATCTGATGACACTCCTCGCAATGATTTCCAGCCGCTGTGGCGATCCATGCCGCCGTGGTGATCTACGGCCTGATCGTTACGCAGATCATCGCACGGGGGCGGTGACAGCTGTCACCCTTGCCGGCGTATCTCCCACCTTCGTTTCCTCGAGGCACATGTGAGCGCACAGGTCGAGGCGTGGTTGTCCGGACCACTTCCGGGGGTCACGCCGCTGCTGCAGCCCGCGGCGCACGCACTCGAGCAGGTCCGGCGCGACCTGCCGCCGCTGCTTCGCTCGCTGCCGGCCGGCCGAGTCTGGGAACGGCCCGGTCGGTCGGCGTCCATCGGGTATCACGCCGTGCACCTGGCGGGTAGTCTCGACCGCCTCTTCACCTACGCGCGCGGCGAAGCGCTGAGTGAGGGGCAGCGCGCGGCGCTCGCGCGGGAACGGGCGATCGACGGAGAACAGCCGGATGTCGGGGAACTGGTCCTGCTGGTGGAGCGCGCGCTCGATGCGGCGCTCGGGCAACTTCGGAACACGAACGAAGACGAACTGCTGGTCCATCGCGAAGTCGGCAGGGCGCGGGCGCCGTCGACGGCACTTGGCCTGCTGTTTCATGGCGCCGAGCACTCGGCGCGGCACGCGGGTCAGATCATGACGCTCGTGCGCGTCACCGAGCCGGCCTGAGCGGCCCTCAACTGCTGAATCGGAAGAGCATCACGTCCCCATCCTGCACGACGTATTCCTTCCCTTCGGCGCGTGAGAGGCCCTGCTCGCGTGCCGCCTTCCACCCGCCCACGCGGACGAAGTCCTCGTAGGCGACGGTCTCGGCGCGGATGAAGCCCTTCTCGAAATCGGAGTGGATCACGCCTGCGGCCTGCGGGGCGCGATCGCCGCGGTGGATCGTCCACGCGCGGACTTCCTTCTCTCCTGCCGTGAAATAGCTCTGCAGGCCGAGCAGGTGGTATGCCGCATGCGCGAGGCGGTCGAGCCCCGACTCGCTCACCCCGAGCGAGTCGAGGAAATCCATCCGGTCTTCGAGCGGCAGTTCGGCGAGCTCCGCTTCGACTTTCGCCGAAAACGTCACGATCTCGGCGTCCTCGGCGTCGGCCGCGAGAGCCGTGGCGAGCCGCTCGACGTTCGCGTTGCCGCCGTTCAGCTCGTCCTCCGCGACGTTGGCGGCATAGAGCACGGGTTTCGACGTGAGCAGGTTGAAGGAGCGATAGGCCGCTCGCTCGTCGTCGGTCGGCACGACGGCGCGGGCCGGCTGGCCGGCCGCGAGCGCCTGCTGCAGCCGTTCGAGAAGCCGCGCCTCGAGCTTCGACTGCGCATCGCCCGATTTCGCGGCGCGCGCGGTGCGGTCCAGCCGCTTCTCCACGCTCGACAGGTCGGCGAGCCCGAGCTCGATGTTGATGACGTCGCGGTCGCGGACGGGATCCACCGACCCCATCACGTGCTGGATGTCGTCGTCCTCGAAGCAGCGGACGACGTGCACGATGGCGTCCACCTCGCGGATGTTGGCGAGGAACTGGTTGCCGAGACCCTCGCCCTGGCTCGCGCCCTTCACCAGCCCGGCGATGTCCACGAACTCGACCGTGGCCGGCAGCGTGCGCTCCGGGCTCACGATCTTCGCCAGGGCATCGAGGCGCGGATCGGGCACCTGAACCACGCCGGTGTTCGGCTCGATCGTGGCGAACGGGTAGTTCGCCACGAGGGCACCGGCCGAGGTGAGCGCGTTGAACAGCGTGCTCTTGCCGACGTTCGGGAGCCCGACGATGCCCAGCCGCAGCATGCGCGCGCTACCCGGCCATCCGGGCGAACCAGGGAGCGAGGACCAGCGACACGACACTCATCAGCTTGATGAGGATGTTCATCGCGGGACCCGAGGTGTCCTTGAACGGGTCGCCCACGGTGTCACCCACGACCGCGGCCTTGTGCGGCTCGGAGCCCTTGCCGCCGTGCGCGCCGCCCTCGATGTACTTCTTGGCATTGTCCCAGGCGCCACCGGCGTTGGCCATGAAGAGCGCGAGGAGGACGCCGGAGAGCGTGGCACCGCCGAGCAGACCGCCGAGCGCCTTGATGCCGAGGAAATAGCCGACGACGACCGGTGCTGCGACGGCCACCACGCCCGGCAGGATCATCTCGCGCAGGGCGGCCTTCGTCGAAATGTCCACGCAGCGCGCGCTGTCCGGCTTGGCCGTGCCTTCCATCAGCCCCGGGATCTCGCGGAACTGGCGCCGCACTTCATCGACCATGCCGGCAGCCGCGCGGCCGACCGCCGTCATCGTGAGCGAGCCGATCACGAAGGGCAGGGTGCCGCCGATGAAGAGGCCGATCACCACCATCGGGTCGACCAGGTCGAGCGCGAGCACCTCGCCCGGGGGCGTGACGGCGGTGGCGTAGGCGGAAAAGAGCGCGAGCGCCGTGAGGGCGGCCGAGCCGATCGCGAAGCCCTTGCCGATCGCCGCCGTCGTGTTGCCGAGCGCATCGAGGCCGTCGGTGATCTTCCGGACCTCGGGACCGAGATGACTCATCTGGCTGATGCCACCGGCGTTGTCGGCGATCGGGCCATACGCGTCCACCGACATCGTGACCCCGACCGTCGCGAGCATCCCGACCGCCGAAATGGCGATGCCGTACAGTCCCGCCTGGTCGAACGAGACCCAGATGGCGCCGCAGATGAGGAGCAGCGGCAGCAGCGTGCTCATCATGCCGACCGACAGGCCCGCGATGATGTTGGTGGCCGGACCGGTGAGCGAGGCCTGGGCGATGTCGCGGACGGGCTTCGCGGACGTGTAGTACTCCGTGACGAGGCCGATCGCGATGCCGGCGACCGTGCCGGCGACCACCGCCCAGAACGGCCCCATCGCCGGGCGGCCTTCCATGCCGATCGGAAGGGCAGCAACGAGGAACCAGGCGCCGGCGATGAACAGGCCGGCCGCGATGAACGTCGTGAGCCGGAGCGCGTTCGCGGGCGAGCCCTTCTCGAGCACCTTCATCGCGCCGATGCCGACCAGGGATGCGAGGAGACCGAGCACGATCATCCCGATGGGCAGGGCCACGGCGTTGCCACGGCCGGCGAGGGCGATGGCCGGACTCGTCGCCGCGAGCGCCACGGTGGCGATCACGGCGCCGACGTAGCTCTCGAAGATGTCGGCACCCATGCCGGCCACGTCGCCCACATTGTCGCCCACGTTGTCGGCGATCGTCGCGGGGTTGCGCGGATCGTCTTCGGGAATCCCCGCCTCGACCTTGCCGACGAGGTCGGCACCAACGTCGGCCGCTTTCGTATAGATACCGCCGCCGACGCGCGCGAAGAGCGCGATGGACGACGCACCCATCGCGAAGCCGCTGATGGTCTCGCTGTAGGTCCAGAAGCCCTCGGCCGGGAGGTTCGCGATGTTGGCCCAGTCGAGCAGCCACGTCGTGACGATGCCGATGCCGAGCAGGCCGAGCGACGCGACCGCGAGGCCCATCACGGCGCCCCCGTTGAACGCCATCCGGAGCGCCCTGGCCTGGCCGAAGCTCCGTGCCGCCTCCGACGTCCGGACGTTGGCCTTCGTGGCCGCCTTCATGCCGAAGAGTCCGGCACCGATCGAGCAGAGGCCGCCGAAGATATAGGCGATGGCGGTATTGGGCCCGATCGCGAGCCAGAGGAGGCCCGCGATGACCAGGATGAAGGGCAGCAGCACGGTGTACTCGCGCCGCAGGAACGCCATCGCCCCCTGTTCGATGAGCTCGGCGAGGTCCTGCATCACCTGCGTACCCGCCGGCTGCCGCTTGAGCGAGAAGTAGATGAGGAAGGCGATGATCAGGCCGAGGCCGCCGGCCGCGGCGGCATAGGGTGCGAGCAGGTTCACGACTCCTCCGTCAACGGTTGAAGCGACTCATGGCGCGCTCGATGCCGTCCGCGGCCCAGCCTTCGACGGCATCGGCCATCGGGTCGAGGAGGGCATCGAGCGTCGCGCGTTCGTCGCGGGAAAATTCGCCGAGCACGTAGTCGGCGAGATCGGGGGCGTCCGGCGGCAAGGGGCCGACGCCGATGCGCAGCCGCGCGTAATCCTGGCGGCGCAGGGTGCCTTCGATGCTCTTGAGGCCGTTGTGGCCGCCGCTCGAGCCGGCGCCGCGCAGCCGGAACTTTCCGGACAGCGTGGCGACGTCGTCCACCAGGACCAGCAGGTCTCGCGAGGGGTCGAAGGCCGGGTCGGCGAGGAGCGGCGCGAGGGCCGCTCCGCTCCGGTTCATGAACGTCTGCGGCTTGATCAGCCGGACCGGGCGGTCCGCCACGGTGGCGCGCGCCTCACGCGCGCGGTCGCCGCGGCGAAAGGGGCCGGTGCCCCAGCGCCGGGCCAGGTGGTCCGCCAGTCGAAACCCGGCGTTGTGCCGGGTGCCTTCGTACTCGGGCCCGGGATTGCCGAGCCCAACGATCGCGAGCAGGGCCTACGCCTTGTCCTCGGCGTCGTCCGCCTCGGCCTTCGGCTTCCGGATGAGCTCCGGCTCGCCCGAGGGGACTTCCTCGGCCACGACAGGAGCCGCCTCTTCGGTGCGCGGCGCGACGACCGTGGCGACCGGGATGTCCTGGTCGTTGAGGATCTCGGCCTTGTCGAGCTTGATGTCGCGGACGAAGAGGGAATGCCCGATGGCCAGGCCCGTCACGTCCACGTCGATGCTCTCCGGGATGTCACCGGGGAAAACCTCGATCTCGAGCTCGCGCAGCACCTGGTCGAGCACGCCGCCGAAATTGCGAACGCCGTCGGGGATGCCGACGAGGTGCACCGGCACCGCCACGGTGATCTTCTCGTCCGCGTGGACCTCGTAGAGGTCGAGATGCAGGATGTCGGCCGCCCGCATCGGGTTCCGCTGCACCTCGCGCAGCAGCGCCCGCACCGGTGCGCGGTCGTCGACCACGATCTCCATGACCGTGGACGACGTGGCGCCGGCGAGCGCCCGCGCCACAATGGGCGCATCGATCACGAGCGCCTCGGGCTCGCGGCCGTGGCCGTAGATGACCGCGGGAACCTTGCCCTCGCGCCGCATCGAGCGCGCAGCGCCCTTGCCGGTCCGTGTGCGCGTCGCTGCCTCAAGCCTCACCTGTTGTGCCATGATCCCGATCCTTCGCGTGTAGTGGCCCGAAGGCCTCAATCGAACAGCGAGCTCACCGATTGGTCGCTGTGCGTGTAGCCGATCGCCTTGGCCAGGAGTCCGGCGATCGAAAGAACCTTGAGCCGGTCGAAGCGGCGCTCCGCCGGCAGGTTGATCGTGTTCGTGACGGCCACTTCCTTGACCGGCGAGGCGACCAGCCGCTCGACGGCGGGCCCCGAGAGGAGCGCGTGCGTCGCGCAGCAGTAGACGTCCTCCGCGCCGAGCCGCTTGAGGGCGTTCACCGCCTCCGCCATCGTGCCCGCCGTGTCGATCATGTCGTCCGGGATGATGCAGTCCCGGCCGCGCACCTCGCCGACCACGTTCAGCACCTCGGCCACGTTGGCCGACGGGCGGCGCTTGTCGATGATCGCGAGCGACGCATTGAGCCGCTTGGCGAATCCGCGCGCCATCTTGGCCGAGCCGACGTCGGGCGCCACGATGACCAGGTCACGCAGCGACTTCTGGCGGTAGTGATTCACCAGGACCGGCGCCGCGTAGAGATGGTCCACCGGCAGGTCGAAGAACCCCTGCAGCTGATGCTGGTGGAAATCGATCGCCAGCACGCGGTCCGCGCCGGCCATCGACACCATGTTCGCCATCAGCTTCGCGCTGATCGCCACGCGCGGCTGGTCCTTGCGGTCCTGCCGCGCGTAGCCGAAATACGGAATCACCGCCGTGACCCGCGCGGCGCTCGCGCGCTTGGCCGCATCCATGAGGAGCAGCAGCTCCATCATGTTCTCCGCGGGCGGGTTGGTCGGCTGGACGATGTAGACGTCCCGCCCGCGCACGTTCTCGTCGATCTTGATGAACAGTTCTCCGTCCGCGAACCGCCGCAGCGTCACCGCACAGAGCGGCTGCCCCAGATGCGCCGCAACCTCCTCCGCAAGGGGGCGGTTGGCAGTGCCGCTGAGAAGCAGCATCTGACTGCGCGACAGAGAAAGGTCCGTCATGACGATAGCCGCGAAAAATATCCTGCCGGGGGGAGAGCGTCAACTCTCGCCGCCGATTGGGGTTGGGCGCTTTCGCCCCCCGGGATCGCCCCCACGGCGGAATCCCCGGAGGCGGTGTGGGGCACGTCACTGTCGGAGAATTGTGACGGAATCAATATTGCAGGGGGTCTGAAGACCGGTGGATCGTCGCCGCCCGGACCCTCGAGTGTCGCGCGACCCTGGTTACCTTACCCCCTACTGCGTTTGACCGACGCTTGCCCAACAGAACGGAGCCCTGCATGAGGAATGTTCGTGGAGTCCGGACGATCGTCGCCCTCGCACTCCTCCTTGGCCTTGCTGCCTGCAAGGACAGCAATGAGCCGGGTGGCGATCCGATCGACACGCCGCTCGAGTGCGAGGTCCAGCCCTGCGGCCTCCCGCTGGATCAGCAGGCACGCTTCGAGGTGACGCTCCTGAGCGTCAGCTGCGCGGCGCGCGACAACGAAATTCACGTCACCGCCCCGGAGTCGGAGCGCCTGACCGACGATGCCTGCTACGAGGATATCAACAGGGTCTGGGAGTTCGACGGACCCTATCCGGCCGGAACGGTGCTCAACTTCAGGATCGATTCCTTCGAGCAGCTCAATCCGCCGTCGTTCGTATCGTCGGGCGCCTATCCGGAATGGACGCTGACATTCGAAGATGGCGGCGACTCGGACTTCAACGACATCGTCCTTCGCGTCCGGGCCATCCCGGTTCCCTGAGCGCAGCGCGACGTCGCACGAACGCCCCGGGCACCTGCCCGGGGCGTTCGTCGTTCCTGCATTGGCCCTGGTGGATTCGAACCACCATTCTCGGATCCAAAGTCCGATGTCCTGCCATTGGACGAAGGGCCACCGTCGATGAGAGGAGTATAAGGCCTCACCGGCACCGGATCACGATCCACTGCCGCCTGCTGTCAGGGCCGCCCGCACCTCGCCGTACTTCGACCCGAGCATCATCCGGGCGTCGTCGCGGTCACGCACGGAGCGGTATACGGCAAAGAGCGTGGATCCCGAGCCGCTCAGCCGGCAGACGAGGGGCCTCGTGAGCACCAGGGCCTCGAATGCCGCGCGCACCGCGGGCGCATGGCTGAAGACGGAGGACTCGAAGTCGTTTCCGGCCAGCCTGCCGATGTCCCCCCAGCTGCGGAGTACGCCGAGGTCGAGGACCACGCCCCCGCGCCGTCCCTGTGACTGGCGCGCCTGATCCACCCAGCCATACGCCGCGGTCGTTTCGATCGGAGCCGGAGGCGTCAGGAGGAGCACGGGTGCGGTGGGAAGGGAGGGGAGGCGGAGGAGTCGCTCGCCGTGGCCCCACCCGAGTGCCAGGGACGCACCCGAGAAGAAGAAGGGGACATCGCTGCCCAGACGCGCGGCGAACTGCAGCAGTTCGTGCCGCGGGACCGCGCCGTTCGCAAGCTGGTTCACGGCGGTCAGCGTGGCGGCCGCATCACTCGAGCCTCCGCCGAGGCCGGCGCGGGCCGGAATGCGCTTGATGAGGCGCAGGCGCACACCGAAGGGGCGACCGGTGGCGTCGAGGACCGCCTGCGCCGCGCGCACCGCGAGGTTCTCAGCTGCCGGACCGGTGTCGATGTCGCCCTCCACGTCGAGCGTGACGCCCGGCGCTTCCGTGCGGCTCGCCTCGACCTCGTCGGCGAGGTCGAGGAGGCAGAAGAGCGTTTCGATGCCGTGATACCCGTCGGCCTCCCGGGCCAGGATACGGAGGAAGAGGTTGACCTTGGCTGGCGCGAGCACGCGTACCGGTTCCGCGCTCACGTCGACGGCGCCTCCTGGATCTCCTGGAGCGAGAGCGAAGTCCGGATCAGCGACCAGGCCCCGAGAAGAACGATCGGGACGAAGGTCGTGACGTGGTACGTGAGCGCGTAGGCCACCGCGTGGTCGGCACCGACTCCGAGGACGAGGAGGACGGCCTTGATGGCACCCTCGAAGACCCCCACGTACCCCGGCGTCGTCGGCACCGCGATGCCGAAGACGAGAATTCCCTGGAGCAGCAGGGCCGCGGCGAAGTTGGCGGGGATGCCGAAGGCCTTGAACGCGAGATAGAACGACAGCGCGTTCACCAGCCAGAGCACGATCGACATCGCCACCACCGCCGCCGCGCGGCCCGGTGAGCGGAGCACGGAGAGCCCGTGCCGCAGCCCTTCCACGATGTGCAGCAGGCGCGCTGCGAAGCTCCGCGAGGGGACGGCGGCCGTGATGATCCGCTCGGCCAGCGCCGGAAACGCGACGACAGTCAGCGCCATCACCAGCGCCGAGCCCATGGCGAGCCCGGCGATCGTCGCCGTGCGCGTCACGGGCACGCCCGCGACCTCGACGCCGGCGGGAAGCCCGGCGGCAAACAGCGATATGACGAGGAGCGCGACGACCGTCAGGCCATCGAAGACGCGCTCGACCGCCACCGACGAGAACGCCGCCGTGAATCGCACGTTCGCCAGCCGGCTGGCGGAGAGCGAGCGCATCACCTCGCCCATGCGGAAGGGAAGGATGTTGTTGGCCATGAAGCCGATGGCGACGGCATGCCAGAGCGGAGCGAGGGGCAGGGCCGAGCCATCCTCACGGCGCAGGAGGAGCTGCCAGCGGAGAAGGCGGAGGGGAAACGTGGCGGTCGCAACGGCGACCGCTGCCAGGAGCGGCACGATACGCGCGTCGGCGATGTGGGCGCGCACCTCGCTCCAGTGCACGTCCGCCAGCACCCACCAGAGCGCCACCACCGAAATGGCGACGCCGGCGAGCCCCATCCAGACGCGCCGCGAGGATGCGCTCACCTCACCCCGCGAGGGCGAGCGGAACGAGATCGAGCAACTCGCGGACGAGCGGCTCGACGCCACTCAGATCCCGGCCCTCCCGCGCATGCAGCGCAATCTCCGCCCGAATCTCGGCGGCCCGCTCGAGCGCCCGGCGCCCCGCATAGCAGAGCGCGCCGATGTCCACGACGTCCGCATCCGGCTCCGGCGGGGCGACCGCAGCCCCTGCCGCTGCGGAGGGGATCCCGGGCTGCACGGCCGCAGGCTGGGTGAGGAGCTGCCGGTAGCGGTCGAAGCCGCGCTCGAGTCCGATCCGGCCAGTCGGAGCCAGCACGTCGATCGGGAGGACTTCGGCCGCAAAGATGCTCTCGCCATCGTACGCGAGCGTCTCGATCGCGACCTCGCTCGCGGGCGGCTCGAACGCTGGTGCTGCCGGCGCCGGGATATTCGTGACCGCAATCTCCGCCGGAAGCGGCACCTGCTCGGCCGGAGCCGACGCCCGTCCTTCGAGCCGCTCGGCGAGCGCCCCCAGCCGGCGCCCCGCCTCGGCCTCCGCGGCGCCTTCGGCGAGACTCCTGAGCACTGCGCCCGCCTCGCGCAGTGCATCGGCGAACGCCGACGGATCACTCGCTGCCCTCCCGGTGCCGATCGCATCGCGCGCCGCCCGGCCGAAGCGCGCGAGCGCGGGCGAGACAGGGTCGCTGCCGGGAACCGCAACGGAGCGGAAGGTGCCGACGAGGGTATAGAGCCGGAGATCCCGCGCCGAGGCGTGCGAAGCGCCGGCGATCCGGTCGGCAGCCTGCACCAGGTGTTCGCCGTAGCTCACCATTTCCACTACACCCAGCGCGGATGGCGGCGCGAACTGCGGCTGCGCGGTGGAACGCTGCATCGGTGCGGTGTCCCCGTCCCGGTACAACGACTCGACCGGCACGACGTCCGCTTCCGCGGCGAAGGCGCGGAGAAGGCCCGCGGTGAACGCACGCGCCTCGGGCGGATCGCCCTGGGGACGGCCGTGCTCGGTGACGTCACGCGAGATCCGCGTAAGCGCGGCCGCTGCGGCATCGAGGACTGCGGAGACGCCTGGCGGCGGGGCGAAGAGTCGGGTGAGATCGCCCACCGCGAGCTCGATTCCGTCGAGAATCTCCGGCAGCGGGGGCAGATCGGCGATCTCGGCGAGTCCGCGGAGCGACTGCATCCGTCGCAGCACGGCGTAGAGCGGCTCGCGCGATTCGGGCGCGGCCTCCAGCGCGCGGGCCGCGCGGTCGAGCGCGCTCGCGATCAGCGCGCCCTCCCGGGCCACGAACGCCCGCACGCCGGTACTGGGGGTCCCGGGAGCCGGCGGGCCGCCGGGGCGGAGCATGTCGCCGGAAGAGCTGCCGGCAAGCGCATCGAGATCGGCGGCGAGTCGGCCGGCCCGCGTGGTATCGGCGTCAGTCCATTCGCGCGCGCGGCGGACCAGATGCCGGAGCTCGTCCACGCCCTGCGCACTCCGCTCGCGCACCGATGCGTCCCAGGTGCGGCCCCGGTCGCGCACCGCGCGCGCGAGACCTTCGAAGCCGGCGGCGGCCCGCGCGACGCCCGCCTGGCTCGCCATCAGTGCCGAGCCGCGCAGCGCGCGGGCGGCGCGCAGCATGTCGTCGGCGCGCGGTCCGTCGGGATGCGTGATCGCCTGCTCGAGTCGGTCGAGACACTCGCCCGCTTCGAGCGCGAAGAAATCCGCGGTGCCGTGGGGTCTTGTCATGTGGGCTCGACGCGAAAGGTAATCATCCGGCGTACGCCGACGGACGCGCTGCATCGATCAGCGCGCGCATCTCGCTCACCGCCGGCCCGAGGCCGATGAAGATCGAGCGGCTCACGATGCTGTGCCCGATGTTCAGCTCCTCGATCTCCGGGATCGCTGCGACCGACCCGACGTTCGGAACGGTCAGTCCGTGGCCCGCGTGCACCGCGAGGCCCCGGTCGCGCGCCAGGCGCGCCGCGCGGCGAAGCTCCTCGAGGGCGCTGTCATCGCGCCGCCAGGAGAGTGCATACCTGCCTGTATGAAGCTCGATGGCCGGTACCTCGAGGCGGTGCGCCGCTTCGATCGCGGCGCCGTCGGGGTCGACGAAGAGGCTGACCCGTATCCCCGCGTCACGGAGCCGCGCGACGGCCTCGGCCAGGCGGGGATTCCGGTGGTGGAGGTCCAGTCCTCCCTCGGTGGTGACTTCTTCCCGGCGCTCGGGGACGAGCGTCGCCTGGAAGGGACGGAGGCGACAGGCGAGCGCGACGATATCCGGGTTCGTGGCGAGCTCGAGGTTGAAGACGCCGCGCACGGAGCTTGCAAGCGCTTCCACGTCCCGGTCCTGGATATGGCGCCGGTCTTCGCGCAGGTGCGCGGTGATCCCGTCCGCCCCGGACGCTTCGGCGACGCGCGCCGCCTCGACCGGATCCGGTTCGTCGGTCCGCCGTGCTTCGCGCAGCGTGGCCACGTGGTCGATATTGACGTAGAGGCGCATCCGCATGGGTGTTCGGGGGTTTTCCGTCCGGTTATCTTCGCTTGAGACCTTTGACACGGAGCATCGCTTGAGTCAGCGCTGGCTTTTGGCTGCGGCCCTCACCCTCGCCGCCTGCGGGGGCAATGCCACCTCGTCGGTCGCCCAGACCCGGCAGCCCGAGCCGGCGGCGAACGCCGAAGCGGCCGTGCAGCAGTTCATCGAGGCCGTGGCGGACAGCAACCTCGCCAAGATGGCCGAACTCTGGGGCACCGCCAAGGGATCGGCGGCGCAAACCGGCCAGCCCAACGATTACGAGCGCCGGATCATCATCATGCAGGCATACCTTCGCGACCGGCGTCACCGCCTGATGTCGAATGCGCAGGAGGGTAGCGATCCCGGCCGACGCATCGTCCAGGTGGAGTTCCGGCGCGGGGACTGCGTGAAAATGGTCCCATTCAGCATGGTCCGGACCGAGTCGGGCGACTGGCTCGTGAATTCGATCGACCTGGCGCTCCTTGGCGCTCCGGGCGGCAATTGCGACGAGAACGCGGACGGCTGAGCGGGAACCGGCCGGTGTTTATTCAGTAAGCTCGAGCAGGATGCCGCCGGTGGCCTTCGGATGGACGAAGGCAATCCGGCGGCCGCCGGCGCCCTGGCGGGGGACCTCGTCCACGAGACGGTATCCCGCCCGGCGGCACCGCTCGAGTGCGGCGTCGAGGTCGGGCACCCGGTAGCAGACATGATGGATGCCGGGGCCACGCCGCTCGAGGAACCGGGCAATCGGGCCGGCGGGATCACGCGGCGCGAGCAGCTCGATTTCCGACTCGCCGAACGGAAAGGACAGGATGTCGGCGCCGTCGGCCGTTTCCGGGGCGTGCGGCTCGATGCCGAGTACCTCCCGGTAGAAGGCGGAGGCGATGTCGAGATCGGAAACGGCAATGCCGACATGCGCGATGCGAGGGGCTTCGGACACTCGTCGCTCCTGAACCAATGGCCGGATGGTCCGGCAGACTTGTTCAATGCTGCGGCTCAGGGCCGCAATGACCGGGAGAATATCAGCATGACCGCAACGAATACCCAGATCGCCCACGTGACCGATGCGACCTTCGCCGCCGAAGTGGAGCAGGCGTCGGGCCTCGTCCTGGTGGACTTCTGGGCCACCTGGTGCGGGCCGTGCCAGGTCATTGCGCCCCTGCTCGAGCAGCTGGCCAGCCAGCACGCCGGCAAGGTGAAGATCGCCAAGCTCGACGTCGATTCCAACCAGCAGACGACGCTGCGCTTCAATGTGCGGTCGATCCCGAGCATCCTCTTCTTCCGCGACGGACGCCATGTGGACACGGTGGTCGGTGCGGTGCCGAAGGGTACGCTCGACCAGCGGATTCAGCAGCACCTCGCCTGAGGCCACCGGGGCGGCAGCGTGATCCTCGCGCTGCCGCCCTCCAGCCCCGATGCACGTCGGTACCCTCTACGTCGTCGCTACCCCGCTCGGCAATCTCGGTGACCTGACGCCGCGGGCGGCGGAGCTGCTCCGGACGGTGCCGGTCGTGGCCGCGGAGGACACCCGCCGTACCCGGGGGCTCCTGTCGCATCTCGGCGCCTCGCCACGCCTCCTCAGCTTTCACGCGCATTCGCCTGCCGCGCGAGCGCAGAGCCTTCTCGAAATCCTCCAGAGCGGCCGTGATGTGGCGCTCGTCTCCGACGCGGGCACCCCTGTGGTGAGCGATCCCGGCGCGTCGCTCGTCCAGGTCGTGCGGGAGGCCGGAGTGCCGGTCGTCCCCATTCCCGGGGCGTCCGCCGTGGCGACGGCGGTCTCGGTCTCCGGCTTCGAGGGGGACCGCTACCTCTTTCTGGGCTTTCTCCCGCGGAAGGGCGCCGAACGTCAGCGGCTCCTGACCCGCGCGGCGCAGGAGGAGTGGCCCACGGTCTTTTTCGAGGCCCCGAACCGGTTGGGTGGGCTCCTCGCGGACCTCGCCGACCTGGCGGGCGACGACCGGCAGGTCATGGTCGCCCGCGAGTTGACGAAAATCCACGAGGAAATCCGTACGGGTACCCTGGGATCGCTGGCGCTGCACTATGCGCAGACCGAGCCGCGCGGGGAGATCACGGTCGTCCTGGCGGGAACCGGCGTTCCGGAAGAGCCCCCGGACCGGACGGCGGAGGGCGGCACTCTCGCGCAGGCACTGCTCGCTGCCGGTCTCTCGCGACGCGATGTGGTCGAGCAACTGACGACACGGCTCGGCATCGCGCGGAACGAGGCGTATCGCATGGTCATGGAGCTGCAATGAGGACATGGATCGTGGCCGCGCTCGTGCTGTCGGGCGCTCCTCTCGCTGCGCAGCAGGAGGGAGCGGACCTGACCGTGGGGCGGCTGCATTATGAGGGCGGCGGCGACTGGTACGCGAATCCGTCGAGCCTGCCGAACCTGCTGAAAGCTGTCCGGGAACGGACGTCGCTTCGGGTGACGGAGGCCGAGCGCGTGGTGCGGCTCGACGCCGACGACCTCTGGACTGTGCCGTACCTCTACATGACGGGGCATGGGAACGTCCGGTTCAGCGACCAGGACCTGGAGACGCTGCGACGCTACCTGCGGCAAGGGGGCTTTCTCCATGTCGACGACAATTACGGAATGGACCAGTCCATCCGGCGCGAGCTGGGGCGGCTCTTTCCCGACCGGCCGCTCGTGGAGGTGCCGCTCGATCATCCCGTGTACCGGGTCGTCTATGCGTTTCCGCGCGGCATTCCGAAGGTCCACGAGCACGACGGGAAGCCGGCTCAGGGATTCGGCATCTTCCTCGAAGGACGGCTCGCCGTCTTCTATTCCTACGAGACGGATCTGGGAGATGGATGGGAGGATCCGGAGGTGCACCGTGACACGCCGGCGCAGCGCGAGGCGGCGCTCCGGATGGGCGTGAACCTCTTCGCCTACGCCGTGGGTTACGGGGGATGACGGGCGCCACTCGGCGGTCGCTCGCGGACCTCGCGCGGCCGATGCAGCGGGGGAGCCGCGCGGGGTGGGGGACCCTCGCCGCCGGCGCGGCCCTGCTCCTGCTCGGGCTCGGCGCATGGGCCGTGCGGATCGGACTCTTTTCCGCTCCGTGGTGGATCTTCGTTGCGTGGGGTGCGGCGCTCGCCGTCGCGGGCACGCTCCTGGTTCTCGCGCGCCGCATGGACGGGACGTACTCGATCCGGGGCGTGGCCGACTGGCTCGAGGCGCGCCATGCCTGGCGCCAGGGCGCGCTCACCTCGCTGCTCGAGCCGGCGGCCGTGGGAACGAGCGATGCGCTGCTCAGCGCGGCCGACACGGCGCGAGCGCACGAAGTGGAGGAGCGGGGGCGCGCGGCGATCGAGCCGATCGGGCGTCCCGTGCGCCGGCGCGCGCTCGCGGGTGTCGCGGTGCTCCTGCTCGGGCTGGCGACGCTCGGGACCGCTGGGCCTCGGAGCGGCACGGCCGCAGCGCTCTGGCATCCGGCGCGTGCGTGGGAAATGACGACGGCGCCCGTACGCATCCGGGCCAGCGCCGAGCAGGTAGACCGCGGTGCGAGCGTACGGCTCGAGCTCGAGGCGGTCGGCCGGCAGCATGCGACACTGTGGACGCGCGCACCCGGCGAATCGTGGCGCCCCCAGGGAATCGAGCTGGACTCCCTCGGCCGGGCCGCGCGCGTCATCGGTCCATTGCGGAGCGACCTGCACGCGCGCCTCACGAGTGGCAGCCGTTCCTCCGACACCGTGCTGGTTCAGGTGCGCCTGCCCGTCTTCCTCGGCTCCCTCACCGTGACCGCGCGCTATCCGCGCTATCTCGGCCTCGAGGACGAGCCGGTCCCGACCAGCGGCGACACGATCATCATCCCCGCCGGGACGCGGCTCTCGACTCGCGGCGCCGCCACGGCACCGCTCGCGGCTGCCGCATGGCAGGACGGCGCGCGCGCGCATCGCCTCGAGGTGGACGGCACGGCGTTCACCGGGGACTTCGTCCCCGCCGCTTCCGCGTCCTTCCTGCTGCAGCTCACGACGCGCGAAGGCGGCCCGCTCGGCGGCGACACCGTGCGGCTTCCGCTGCGGGTCGTGCCGGACAGTGCACCGATCGTCGATCTGCCGGTGCCGGGCGCCGATACGGTCGCACCCCTCTCGATGCGACTCGGAATCGTCATCGATGTGCGTGACGACCACGGACTTGCCGCGGTCGCGCTCGAGACCCGGCGCGGCGGGCGGGGCGCCCGCGACTCGGTGCGGTCGACGCCGCTCACGATCCCGACCGGCCGGCCCGACCGCGCAATGCTCTCCCACGACCTCGACCTAGCGGCGCTGCAGCTTCGGCCCGGCGATACGCTCTACTATCGCGCCACGGCCGTGGACGATGCCCCCGCGCGCCACCGTGGCCGCTCGCGCGAGTACTCGGTGCGGATTCCGACGGCGACCGAGCTGAGGGCCGCGCAGCGAAACGTCACGGAGGGAATCGGGAGCCGCCTCGATTCCCTCGCCGAACGGAGCCGCCAGCTCGAGCGCCAGACGGAGGATGCCTCACGCGAGCAGGCTCGAAGCGAGAACCAGGCGCGGCTCGGCGAGCAGGCGCTCTCCTATGACCAGGCGCAGAAGGCCAAGGCCATCGCCGAAGCGCAGGAGGCGCTGCTCGAAGAGGCGGAAGCGCTGAAGGAGGCGCTGCAGCAGCTCGAGGAAAGCGTGGAACAGGCGGGGCTCGACGACCCGGCCTTCCGCGAGCAGCTCCAGCAGCTGCAGGAACAGCTGGATCGTGCCCTGACACCCGAAATGCGGGAAAAGCTCGCGGAGCTGCAGCGCGCCCTGCAGGAGCTGAACGCGGAACAGACACAGCAGGCCCTCCAGGACCTGGCGAAGGCCCAGGAGCAGCTGCGCGAGGCCCTCGAGCGGAGCCGCGAGCTCTTCGAGCGCGCAGCACTCGAGGGGGATCTCGCGAATCTCGCGGAAGAGGCGAAGGATCTTGCCGCCGAGCAGCGCGAATGGACCGAGGATGCGCAGCGTGCCGACAGTGCCGCAGCGGCCGCCGAGGAACAGGCGCTCGCCGATCGCGCCGATTCGCTGGCGTCGGCCATGAAGGAGGCAGCTGCCGAGCTCGGGGATCAGGCGCGCCAGGAGCAGATGGAAGGGAGCGCGGAGCAGGCGGAGCAGGCGGCGGCCCAGATGCGCGAAGCCCAGCAGGCGATGCAGCAGGGAGACCGACAGGGCGCGCGCCAGCGAGGCAAGCAGGCCGCCGACATGCTGGCCCCGCTGGCCGGGGAAATGGACCAGCAGCGGACCTCGATGCAGCAGGAGTGGCGGGAGGAAGTGGCCGCAGCGCTCGATCGGGCGCTGGCGGAGACGAGCCGGCTGACCGAGCGCGAGCTGGCGGTCCAGCAGTCGCTCCGGAGTGGAGCGCCGACGCCGCAGACGCGAGCGGAGCAGGGCGCCATCGAGGAGGGCGTGGAGCGGCTCCTCGATCAGGTGCGCGCGGCGGGCGGAAAGAACGCGCTCGTGTCTCAGCAGATCGCCGCCTCGCTGGCGCTCGCGAAGGACCAGATGGGCCAGGCGCGCGAGGCGATCTCGACCGCATCGCCGAACCCGCGCGCGGCGGCCGAGCGCGCGGGCGGAGCCGTCGACGCGCTCAACGCCGCGGCATACCAGTTGCTTCGCTCGCGTGAGGACGTGGCCGGAGCCGCGTCCGGCTCGGGTATGGGGGAAGCGATGGAGCAGATGGCCCAGATGGCAGGACAGCAGGGAGCCATGGGGCAACAGGGCGCCAGCCTTCTGCCGATGGCAGGCCGTGGCGACGTGCGCACCCAGATCCAGCAGCTGGGGGCGCAGCAGCGCGCGATGGCGGAGCAGCTCGAGCGCCTCCGCGCGCAGGGAGGCCCTGCCGGAGCCGCCGAGTTCGCCGAGGAGGCGAAAGACCTGGCGCGGCGGCTCGAGGCCGGGCGCATCGACCGCCAGACGGTGGAGCGCCAGCAGCGGCTCTTCCGCCGCATGCTCGACGCGGGACGGACCCTGCAGGGCGAGGAACAGGACGAACGAAAGGAGCGCCAGAGCAAGTCGGGTGACGACAGCAACGTCGCGCTTCCGCCCGCACTCCGCGCCCGGCTGGAGGAGAACGGCCGCCCGCGGTTCCCGAGCTGGGACGAGCTGCAGCGCCTGAGCCCGGAAGAGCGGCGCCTGGTCGTTGACTACTTCCGCCAGCTCTCGGAGCCGGCGCCGTGATGGGCCTTCGTCCCGCTTGCCTCCTCGTCGCGCTCGTCGCCGGTGCGGCCTCCCTCGCGGCGCAGCAGCCGACCGCCGGGACTGATGCGCTCGCGCAGGCACATGAGTTCGAGCGGAAGGGCAACCACGCCGAGGCGGCCGGCGCGTTCATGCGCGTGCTCTCCGCCCGCCCGGGCGATGCGTCCGCATTGCTCGGGCTCGAGCGCTCGCTCGAGCCACTCGGGCGGAGCCTCGAGATCCTCCCGCACGCGCGGCGAGCCGTCGGCGCAGTTCCGAACGCCGTCGTGTATCCGATCCTCATCCGCACCTACATGGCGACGGGCGCACCGGACAGCGCTCGTTCGGCCACCGATGCATGGGCCCGGCTCGCGCCCCGGGATCCGGCACCCTATCGGGAGCTGGTGACCGCGGCGCTGCAACGCCGCAACCGGGCGGTCGCACGCTCGGCGATCGAGGCCGCGCGGGAGCGGGTCGGCCAGGACTACGCGCTCGCCTATGAAGCGGCGCAGCTTCTCGCCGCCGAAGGCGATTGGACGGGGGCCACTCGCGAATGGCTCGCGGCGATCGAACAGCTTCCCGGCCATCATCTGACCGCGATTGCCGCGCTCACCCCGGCGCCGGAGCGGACCCGGGCGGAGATCCTTCGCACGCTTCGAGGCGAGGCTTCGGTGGATGCGCGCCGCCTCCAGGCGGTGCTCATGGCGCGCTGGGGGGATCCGCTGGCGGGGGCGCGCGAGCTCATCGCTTCGCTCGTGACGCCGTCGCGAATGCAGAGTGTCGAGATCCTCACGCAGTTCGCCGATCAGCTGCGCGCGCTCAACTCCGCCGACGCACCGCGTGCGCGTGCGCTCGTGCTCGAGGAGCTCGCCGAGCGCTCGACCGGCGCCGCGGCGTCGCGCGCGCGGCTCGAGGCCGCCCGGGCCTACCAGGAGGCCGGTGACCGCGAGGCGTCGCGTCGCATGCTCGGAAACATCGGGTCGGAAGCGGCCGTGCCGGCGAACGGCGCGGCAACGCTGATCAGTGTGCTCGTCGATGACGGGAAGATGGACGAGGCCGAGCGGAAACTGGCCGAGCTGCGACCCGGGATGCCGACCGAGGACTTCCAGGCCCTCAACCGGCGCATTGCGCGGGGGTGGGTGCGGCGCGGAAACCTCGCCGCCGCCGAACGCCGCATGGCGGGCGACAGCACGGTCGAAGGCCTGGCGCTGAGCGGGCGCATCGCCGTCTACCGGGGTGACATCACGGGTGGCGTCACGCTCCTGCGCATGGCCGGTCCGTACGCGGGCACCCGCGAGGAAGCCACCGACCGGACGGCACTCCTCGCCCTGCTGCAGCCGATCGAGGCCGACAGTCTTCCCGAGCTCGGCGCGGCGCTCCTGCTGCTCGAGCGCTCCGATTCCTCGGATGCGGCGAAGGCGTTCGAGCGGATTGCGGGGCGGCTGCCGACCGACAAGGGCGGTGCCGAGCTGCGGCTCCTCGCCGGCCGGATCGAGCGCCTGCGTGGGGAGCATGGCTCCGCGGAGCGCCTCCTCCGTGCGGCCAGCAGCGAGTCAGCTCCGGCTACGGCCCCGGCCGCGGAGCTGGAGCTCGCCCGGCTCCTGCTCACCGTGCAGCGACAGGCCGAGGCTGTCACACTCCTGGAGCATCTTATCCTGACCTATCCGACGAGCGCGCTCGTGCCGCAGGCACGGCGGCTCCTCGACGAAGCGAGGGGAGCGATACCCCGGACATGAAGCGACGCGCTTTTCTCGGTGCGGCAGCGGCGGGGCTTGCCGTGGCGTCGGTGCCATCGCCAGTGCAGGCACTGCTGGCCCGGCGCTCGGCGCCCTGGCTGCTCGTGCCGATGGACGACAGCCAGACGGACCACCTCAAGGCCTACGGCGTGACCTTCCGGGCGCTGGAACGCGGCCAGAAGGCGGAGTGGCTCCTCAACTATCGGAGTGGCGCGTTCCTCCTGCCCGGCGACGCGGCGACCGCGCGCGACTGCGCCCTGTCCGGCGTGTCGTCGGAGCCGGTCGAGGAGGGACAGGTGGCGCGGATCCGCGCCGAGATCGAACAGGCGAACATGGACGCGGTTCCGCTCGAGAAGGCGCCGAAGGTCGCCGTGTATGCGCCACCCAACGCGGCGCCGTGGGACGATGCGGTGACGATGGCGCTCAACTACGCCGGCGTCACCTTCGAGAAGGTCTGGGACCAGGAGGTGCTGCAGGGCGGGCTCGGCGAGTACGACTGGCTCCACCTCCACCACGAAGATTTCACCGGCCAGTATTCCAAGTTCGTGATCAATTACGCCGGAACGCCCTGGCTCACCGAGATGATCGAGCGGAACCGCTCGATGGCGCGCGCGCTCGGCATGCCGTCGGTGCCGGCGATGAAGCGTGCGGTGGCGCAGGCGATCAGCGCCTACGTGGACCAGGGCGGGTTCCTCTTCGCGATGTGCACCGCCACGGAGACGATCGACCTGGCGCTCGCGAGCGACGGCCTCGATATCGCCGCCTCGTACGCGGACAACTCTCCCATGGATCCGAGTGCCACGCAGCGGATGCGGTGGGAGCGGTCGTTCGCGTTCCAGGGCGCTCGGCTCGAGCTGAGCCCGACGATGGCCGTCTTCTCGGACATCGATGGGCACCAGGTGAACTCGCCGGAGCGGCGGCAGCCGCTCGGATCGTTCTCCCTCTTCAGCTTCAGCGCCAAGATCGACCCCGTGCCGGCCATGCTCGTCCAGAACCACCGGCAGGTGATCCCGGACTTCTACGGCCTCACCACCTCGTTCTCCCGGCGCACCATCAAGCCGGCCGTCACGGTCCTGGCCGACGAGCCCGGCGCGCAATGGGCCAAGTACATTCACGGCCAGCACGGGCAGGGTACCTGGACCTTCTTCGGCGGCCACGACCCGGAGGACCCGCAGCATCAGATCGGGGACGCCCCGACCGACCTCTCGATGCATCCGCATTCCCCGGGGTATCGCCTCATTCTCAACAACGTCCTCTTTCCGGCCGCGAAGAAAAAGGAACTGAAGACGTGATTTCCGGACGCCGCACGGGCGTCTCCGCGATTAAATTCCTGCATGTCTGAACGCATCGCGCCGGGTGTGCGCGCCCACCTCGCCGAGGAGATCGCCTCGGCGGGGGGGCGGGAAGTGTCGTTCGTCGCGGCGGTGGACCGCGACGGCGTCATCACGTCCGCGCGTGCGGTGGCCCGCGGTACCGTGGACATGGTCCTGGCGCTGCCCGGTGTGGCGCAGCGCGGCGAGATGTTCCTGCACAACCACCCGAGCGGCAACCTCTCCCCCTCCGGCGCCGACCTGAACGTCGCGGCGCGCCTGCACGACGGCGGGATCGGCTTCGGCATCCTCGACAACGACGCCACGGAACTTTACGTCGTCGTCGAAGTGCCGCGGGACCGCCAGCTCAAGCGGATCGACCCCTTCGACATCATCGCGACCCTCGGCGAACGTGGCGAAGTGGCGACCGTCCTCGGCCAGTACGAGGACCGGCCGAGCCAGCGGGACATGGCCGCCTACATCGCCGACGGCTACAACGACGGCGGGGTGCTCCTGCTCGAGGCCGGCACGGGGGTCGGGAAGTCGTTCGCGTATCTGGTGCCGGCGCTCGCGTGGGCCAAGGCGAACGGCGAGCGCACCGTCATCAGCACCAATACGATCAATCTCCAGGAGCAGCTCGTCGGCAAGGACCTGCCGCTCCTGCGGCGCGCGCTCCAGACGGCGGAGCACACGCCGACGTTCGCCCTGCTGAAGGGCTGGCGGAACTATCTCTGCCTCGCACGACTTCACGGTGCCGTGGCCGCGCAGCGCTCCCTCCTCGAGCAGGACAAGCTCGCGGAGCTCTACGACATCTCCGAATGGGCGGGCCGCACCCCCGACGGCACGCTCAGCGACCTGCCCGTGCAGCCGACGAGCGAGGTGTGGGACGAGGTGAGCGCGGAGCCCGACCTCTGCGCCCGCATGAAGTGCCAGTACTTCGACCGGTGCTTCCTCTTCCGGGCCCGGCGCCGTGCGGCCGAGGCGGACGTGGTGGTCGTCAACCATCATCTGCTGGCCGCGGACCTCGCGGTGCGGCACGCGTCGGACAACTGGCTCGAGGCGGCCGTGCTGCCGCCGTACCAGCGGCTCGTCCTCGACGAGGCCCATCACCTCGAGGATGTCGCGGCCAACCATCTGGGGGCGCAGGTCGGGAGCCGCGGCGCGCGCCGCCTTCTCTCACGGTTCGAGCGGAACGGACGCGGGCTCGCTCCGGCGCTCGCCGCCGAGCTCGCCGCGCGCGCCGACCTCATGAGCCGCGCGAGCCTGGACCTGCTGCGGGAGCGGCTTCTTCCGGCCGTCGGTGATGCGCGCCGCGCCACCGAAGCCCTCTTCGAGCGGCTGCGGGGCCGGCTCGAGGACGCGCCTGCCGGTCAGCTGAGGCTCGGCGACGACTTCGCGGCCGACCCGAT
Organism: Gemmatimonadales bacterium; assembly: GCA_036741715.1. Classification (GTDB taxonomy): domain Bacteria; phylum Gemmatimonadota; class Gemmatimonadetes; order Gemmatimonadales; family GWC2-71-9; genus CAMLLJ01. Next base: position 7,799 of record DAINRR010000011.1, on the reverse strand, counting down.
CTGGGCCGAAGGACTGACCTTCGACCTCGACGCGGCGCTCACGGCCTACCGGGCGCTCCGCGAGCTCGTCGAAACGATCGCGGACCGGCTGCAGCAGGCCGAGGAAACCGAGCGGCGCACGCAGCTGCTGCAGGAGATGCGCGGTGTCGTGCGCCGGCTCGAGTCGCTGTCCGACGGACTCAATCGAACGCTCCGGCCGGTGGCCGGCGGAGCGCCGACGGTCCGATGGATGGAGCGCAGCGGGCGCCGGCACCAGGACGTCACGCTGGCGGCCGTGCCACTGGACCTCGCCCCGGTGCTGCGCGAGCTCCTCTTCGATCGCCTGGAGACCGTGGTGCTCACGAGCGCGACGCTCGCGGCGGGCGGGGAGTTCGACTTTCTCGAGTCGCGCGTCGGACTCGCCGGCGACGACTCGCCCGTCACGGTGAAGGAGGTCTTTGCCTCGCCGTTCGACTTCCCGAGCCAGTGCCTCTTCGGCATTCCGACCGATATCCCGGAGCCGCGCGAGGACGAATTCGGCCACGGCGAGGCCATCGCGCGCGTCGTGGTGGATCTCGCCTACGCGTCGGACGGGGGGATGTTCGTGCTCTTCACGAGCCATGCGGCGCTCCGCCGCGCGGCAGAACGGCTGCGAGACGATGTCGGTGCACGCTGGCCGCTGCTCGTGCAGGGAGAGGCGCCACGTGACGTCCTCCTCCGCCGCTTTCGCGAGGCGGGGAACGCGATCCTGCTGGGCACGGATTCGTTCTGGGAGGGCGTGGACGTGCCCGGGCGCGCACTCCGCACGCTCGTGCTGACGAAGCTACCTTTCAAGGTCCCGTCGGAGCCGGTCACGTCGGCGCGCCTCGAGCGCCTCGCCGAACAGGGTGACGACGGTTTCATGCATTACCTGCTGCCGCACGCGGCGCTCAAGCTCAAGCAGGGGTTCGGGCGGCTCATCCGGAGCCGTCAGGACGCCGGCGTCGTCGTGCTGCTCGACAGCCGGGTCGTGACCAAGCGGTACGGCCCGCTGGTGCTCGGGGGCCTTCCCCGGGCGGATCGCGTCGTCGGCACCTGGGCTCAGGTGCGCACGCGGTGCGAGGACTTCTTCGCGCGGTATGGGATCGGAGCGAGCGTATGAGGAATGGACGTCCCTCGAAGATCGTCTGCGTCGGCCGGAACTACGTGGCGCACGCGAAGGAACTCGGCAACGAGGTCCCCGAGCGGCCCATGCTGTTCTTCAAGCCGCCCAGCGCGCTCGTCGCGTCAGGCGAAGCGATCGTGCTTCCCCCCGCTTCCGCGCGCGTCGAATACGAGGGAGAGATCGGTGTCGTGATCGGCCGGTCGCTGCGTCATGCGTCACCGGCTGAAGCAGAGGCGGGCATCCGCGGCTTCACCTGCATCAATGACGTGACCGCGCGCGACCTTCAGAAGCCGGACGGGCAGTGGGGGCGTGCCAAGGGATTCGATACGTTCTGCCCGGCCGGACCGGTGGTGGCCGAAGGGCTCGACTGGCGCGGCCTCGAGGTGATGACCCGGGTCAACGGCGAGGTCCGGCAGCGCGCGCCTTCTTCGGAGATGCATTTCAAGATCCCCGAGCTGCTCGCATACATCAGCGGCATCATGACCCTCGAGCCGGGAGACTATGTCGCCACCGGGACGCCGGCGGGGGTCGGCCTCCTCGCGGCAGGGGATGTCGTCGAGGTCGAGATTCCCGGCGTCGGGGTGCTCAGCAATCCGGTGACCGCAGCGGAGGGACGATGATCAAGGCGAGCGAGCGTGTCGAGCGGCTTCCCGGCTATCCGCTCGCGGAGATTCCCGCGATCAAGCGGCGACTCCTCGAGGCCGGTATCGATGTGATCGACATGGGGGCCGGCGATGCCGACTTCCGGCCGCCGCAGCCGGTCGTCGAGGCGCTGATCGAGGCGATGCAGGACATCCGCTATCACAAGTACGGCTTCCAGCAGGGACTCCCGGAATTCCGGAAGGCGTGCTCCGCGTTCGTGGAACAGCGCTTCAACCAGCGATTCGATCCGTTCACCGAGATCCTGCCCCTCATCGGCTCCAAGGAAGGGCTGTCCCACGTGCCGCTCGCCGTCTGCAATCCCGGCGACGTGGTGCTCGTGCCGGAGCCGGGCTACCAGGCGTACATCGGCGGCGCGCTCCTCTCGCTTTCGGAACCGCACATCTGCGGCCTCAGGGCCGATCGCGACTTTCTGCTCGACTGGGATGCGATCCCACCGTCCGTGCTCGCGCGTGCGCGCGTGGTCTACCTGAATTACCCGAACAATCCGACGGCGGCGATCGCGCCGATGGAGTACCTGGAAAAGACGGTCGCGATCTGCCGCAAGCACGGGATCCTGCTCGCCTACGACAATGCGTACGTGGACATCACGTTCGACGGCTACGTGGCGCCAAGCATCTTCGAGATACCCGGCGCACGCGACGTCGCGGTCGAATATCTCTCGCTCTCGAAGAGCTACTCGATGACCGGCTGGCGGCTGGGATATGCCGTGGGGAACCCGGTTCTCATCGGGGCCCTGACGCGGGTCAAGAGCTATGTGGATACCGGCCCGTTCCTCGCCATTCAGAAGGCCGGGTGCGTCGCGCTGGAGCGGAGCGAGGAGTTCGTCGCTCCGCTTCGAGCGGAGTTCCAGCGCCGCCGCGATGCGGGTGTCGCGGCATTGCGCGCGGCGGGGCTCACCGTCCAGTCGCCCAAGGCCGCGATGTATCTCTGGGTTGCGCTGCCGAAAGGCGTGCGATCCCAGCCCTTCGCGCGGCGGGCCATGGAAGAGGCTGGGGCGATCGTGCTCCCCGGGGCCGCGTTCGGCCCGGCGGGCGAGGGGTTCTTCCGGATCGCCCTGACCGTCAGCTCCGATCGCCTCGCCGAAGGCATCGCGAGGCTCGGGACGGTGCTGGCCGACACGAAGCGGGAGGCGCTTGCGCCGGCACCTTGACCTTCGGCTCCCGCCGCCTCCGCGGCTCTCGCGCGTCGCCCTTGCCGTCAGTGCCGCGCTGCATGTCGTGCTGTTCGCTACGCTGTCGATCGAGGGGCGGCGCCCGGGGGTGGCCGTCCTGGCGCCGCCGGAGGTCCGGATCGTCGAGCTCCCGCCGTATCCCATCGTTCAGGTCCCCGTCGCTCCGATGGGCCCGACTTCACCGGATCGCCCGGGAGTTCCCTCCCGATCCGCCCCTGGCGCGGCTGCACGTCCCCCGCGCACCGACTCGGCGAGCATGGCACCTGCTCCGATGCCGGACCTGGCGGAGGCTCCCGATACCGCCGACCAGCCGCGATCCGTTGCGGGGCGGATCGGACCGGGGATCGCCCGCGGCCGCCTCTGGGTGCCCCCGCTGCCGCTGCCACCGAGGGAACTCGCCCGGCGGCTCACACGCTCGCACACCGAGCTCGTCGACAGCGCCGTGAGCGAGGTGGTCCAGGCGTTCCTGGATTCGATCGCGCGCGATCCGAGGTCGCAGGGCGTGGCCCTGCCGAGCTGGACGACGACGGTGGCAGGGACGAAATTCGGCCTCGATTCGAAGTATCTTTACGTCGCCGGACTCAGGATTCCGGCCGCCGTGCTGGCGCTCCTCCCCATTCCGGCAGCGGGGAACGAACTGAAGGCGTTCGACCGCTCGGGCGCGATGTACGACGATCTGCGGCGTGCCGCCCAGCGCTCGCAGAACGTGGCGGAGTTCAAGGACGCGATACGCGAGATCCGGGAGCGGACCGAGCGCGAGCGAGAGTTCCAACGCAATCAGCGACGCGAGCCGGATCGCGCCGATGGAGACCTGGAGGCCCAGTGAAGCTGCTCGACGCCGATGAGACGATCGTCATCGTCACGGGATCGGGAGACGCCGCGATCGAGCGGGACCGCCCGCTCGCGCTCTGGCTGCAGGGGGAGATCGACCGCCGGGGTGATGGACAGGCCTATCGGCGGGCGGTGGTGACCGACGACGTCTGGTATCTCGAGAGCGGCATGCTGCACCAGCACCCGACGATCGCGATCGGGGGTCCGGGCGTGAACGAAGTGACCCAGCAGTTCGCGCCGACCCTGCCCACCATCTTCAACGACGACGAGCGGGTGTACGTGCAGGCGGATTTCGAGGGGGAAGCGAAGCGGGCGGGACTCTGGGGCGCGGATGCCGCAGCGACCTCAGCGGCAGTGGATGCGTTCGTGGTGCACGGCTATCTCGACGATCTCCTCAAGCGCATCTGGCGGTTCAGGACCGAGATGATGGTGTAGGCAGCGTTCGAGGCGCGACGCTCGCGTCCTGCGCGCGGCGTCCGGTTACAGCCCGAGCAGGTCCGCCAGCGCCCGATCGACGACTTCCGACGTCTTCCCCTCGATGATCTTCATCAGCACATCGGCCGCCTCGTGGGGGAGACTGTCGGGGTGCACCCGGTCGCGCTCGTAGCGGACGATGTTTCCGAGCGGGAGCGGCGTGACGCCGGCATCATCCTCCTCTTCCTCCTCGTCCCCATCCAGCTCCTCCCCGTCCACCGCTTCCTCGGCGATCGCGGCCTCGTACCCCGCACCCGGGACGCTCGCGGCCCACGGCTCTTCGCTGTCGTCCTCTTCGTCCAGCTCTTCCTCGTCGAGGTCCGGCACGGGAACCATCGCAAAGAGCTGGCACTGCAAGCCCGGCGGCGATTCCCGCGCCACCAGGACCACCGGCACGGGCTCGTCGAAGAGCCCGTATTCCTCGATCTGCGCCCACGCGGCCGGCGGCAGGACACACCGCGCGATGAGGCGATCGCCGCGATAGGTCCCCATGCAGACCATCCCGGCGGGCGTGCGGTCGTCCTCGACGAGCGCCACGCGAAGCTCGACCGGCGTTTCCGTGGCTGCCAGCGCGACCGGTGACGGCGAGTCGGGAGAGACCGGATCCGGCGAGGAGCCATCGTTCGATGGAGGCACGTTCGTCATGCCCAACTATACAAGGACGGCCAGCCGGATGCAGCCGGGGCGCGCTATGGCGGGAGGATGGTACCGTCGGGAGCGATGCGCGCGGCGCCGGCGCCGAAATCCTCCCGGGAAAGCCTCCGCAGGAGCGTCAGTGCCGCAGCGTCGGGATCGGGCTCGGGACCCCGGCGCGGCCGTTGTGTCATCGGCACGAAACGCCCTCCCTGGAACTCGCCCCGGCCGGAAAGCCTCAGCTGCAGCACGCCCGTCAATCCGCGGACCCCATCGACGTTGAAGCCGCGGTAGGTCGCGAAGTTGCCGAGGGAATAGGCGATCGGACGGCCGCGATGGAACTCGATACCGCGCAGGACGTGCGGTCCGTGACCCACCACGGCATCGGCGCCCGCGTCGATGACGGCGCGCGCCCAGCGGCGGAGATCGCCGCGCGGCTCCGAGCCGAGGAACTCCGGGCCGTCCGCGGTGGTCACGGCCTTCGCCCCTTCGCCCCCGCCGTGGAACGTCACGACGAGTACATCCACCGCCTTCCGAACCGAATCCACGACCGCGGCGCTGCGCTCGATGTCGAGCAGGTTGTACGCGAACGGATAGGTCGTGAATCCCACCAGGGCCACGACGCTCACGCTGTCGCCTCGCCGTATCGTGTCCACCGCGATGCTGCCCAGCGGACCGTAATGAGTCAGCCCCATCGACTCGAGGGCGGCGAGGGTGGAGGCGCGGCCGGCGGGGCCGAGATCCCCCGAATGATTGTTTGCGAGGTTCAGGTGCGTGAAGCCGGCCTCGCGCAGGCGGGGCGCCAGACTCGTCGGCGTCCGGAAGGCGTAACAGTTGGCGCGCACCGGCGGCTCCGTCGGCTCGCGTCCTGCGCGACGCATCCGCGCGAGCGCCTGCCGGTCGATGCACTTCTCGCTCACGCCGGAGTCGGCGAACACGCCCTCGAGGTTCCCGACGACGAGATCCCCCGTCAGGTGGGGGCGTGCGGCGTCGAGGAGCCCTCGGCCGTCCTGGGGCGGGACGCCGCCCGGCAGCGTCGTCGTGCCGAGGTTGATGTCACCGGTGAAGGCGAGCGTCACGCTCTCAGGCCAGAGGCGCACGGGTTCGGCAGGCGCGACCGGGGCGGTGTCGGGCGCCGGGAGCGCGACGACCGGCTCGGCGGGAGCGGGCTCCGGCACGGGCGACGGAGGTGGTGCCGGACGGGCGCACGCCGCGAGCAGCACGAGGAGCGAGATGCCGAGCCGTGCGCGCGGCGTCATGCGTCCGCAGCCGCCTTCATCCGGTCGAGTGCCGCCGCGCGTCCGACGATCGCGAGGAGCTCGTTGACCGGCTCCGATACGGTCGATCCGGTCAATGCCACCCGGATCGGCTGCATGGCATCGCCGAGCTTGACGCCGGCGGATTCGGCGGCGGACTTGAGCGTCTCGAGGAGCGGCTCGGGCCGCCATTCCGATTCCGGAAGCGGCTCGAGCGCATCGACGGCGCGACGCAGGTTGGCTGCGAAGCCGTCGCCCATCTTCGCCTTCAGCGCCTCGGCCTTGGAATCGAGTGCGGCGGGCCCACTCAACCGCACGGCCACCTGATCCGCGAGCTGCGTGATCGTGCGCGACCGTGCCTTGACCGCGTCGATGAGTGGCAGCAGCTCATTCCCCCTCGCCGCGACACCGATTCGACCGAGCTGGCGCTCGACGGGGGTGAGCAGGTCGGCCGCGGGGGTTGCCGAGAGGTACTGGCCGTTCATCCACTCGAGCTTGGCGGTATCGAAGACGGCGGGCTTGCTCTGGATTCCCTCGAGCGAGAACGCGGCGATCATTTCGGCTTCGGGCATGATCTCGCGATCGTCGCCCGGAGACCAGCCCAGGAGCGCGAGGAAGTTCCGCATCGCCGCCGGAAAGATTCCCCGGTCCTGGTAATCGCCGACGGCCGTGGCCCCGTGGCGCTTCGAGAGCTTCTTGCCGTCGCTGCCGAGGATCATCGGCACATGCGCGAAGACGGGCTCGGGCCGGCCGAGCGCGCGGTAGAGCGCGACCTGCTTCGGCGTGTTCGAGATGTGATCGTCGCCCCGGATCACGTGCGTGATCTCCATGGCGATGTCGTCGGACACCACGGCGTGGTTGTAGATCGGCGTCCCGTCGCTCCGGAGGATGACGAAGTCGTCGAGATCGCGCCCGTGAAAGCTGATACGGCCATGCACGGCGTCGTCCCAGGCGAGCTCCTCGTCCGGCATCATGAGACGGAGGGTGAACGGCGTGCCGAGCGCGAGCTGCGCCTCGACGTCGCCGGCCGTCCGGCGCCGGCAGCGGCCGTCGTAGCGGAAGCCTTCCTTCCGCGCTTCGGCACTCGCGCGCTGTGCATCGAGCTCCTCGCGGGTGCAGAAGCAGCGATAGGCGCGTCCTTCGGCGAGCAGCCGCTCGGCATCGGCGCGATGCCGGTCTCCGTAGGCGCCCTGGAAATACGGCCCTTCATCCCAGTCGATCCCGAGCCATGAGAGCCCCTCGAGAATGACCGTCGTGTGGGCGTCGGTGCTGCGCTCGCGGTCGGTGTCCTCGATTCGCAGGACGAACGTGCCGCCGGTCCGCTTGGCGTAGAGCCAGTTGAAGAGCGCCGTGCGGGCACCGCCTACGTGCAGATAGCCGGTCGGCGACGGAGCGAAGCGGACGCGGGGGGAGGGCATAGTGGGGAACAGGGAAAAGGGAAAACGGGGAAGAGGCGACCGGGAGTCGGGCTCGACCTGGAACGACCGGGGGAACAGGGAATGCGAACGGGGAGCAAGGGGAACGCCCGTTCCCCGCTCCCCGTTCCCTGTTCCCCGTCCCCACGGAGCGGGAGGGATTCGAACCCTCGATAGGGGTTGACCCCCTATGCCGGTTTAGCAAACCGGTGCCTTCAGCCACTCGGCCACCA
>DAINRR010000010.1:0-64264 GCA_036741715.1 Gemmatimonadales bacterium | reverse complement strand
GGACATCCTCTTCATCTGCGGCGGCGCGTTCGACGGCCTCGAGAAGATCATCGAGGCGCGGACCGGCCGGCAGCAGATCGGCTTCGCCGGCGGGCGCGACTCGCGGCCGGAGCTCGACAAGAAGAATCCCTACGCCGAGGTGGAGCCGGACGACCTGCTCCGCTTCGGCCTGATCCCCGAGCTCGTGGGCCGGCTCCCGGTCGTGGTCTCCCTCGAGGCGCTCGACGAGGATGCGCTCGTCCGCATCCTGCTCGAGCCGAAGAATGCGCTCACCAAGCAGTACAAGAAGCTCTTCGAGCTCGAGAACGTCGGCCTCACGTTCGATGCCGAGGCGCTCCGGGCGGTGGCGGAGAAGGCGCTCAAGCGCGGCACCGGTGCGCGCGGCCTCCGCTCCATCCTCGAGATGCTCATGACCGACATGATGTTCGACCTCCCGAGCCGCGATGACGTGCGCGAAGTGGTGATCACGAAGGAGTCGGTCACGGACGGCAAGCAGCCGCTCATCGTGACCGAGCGGCCCAGGGCCAAGCGGGAGGCGTGAGCCGGGAGACGGAAGGACGGAAGGACGGAAAGACGGAAAGGTCGAAGGAACTGCAGGATCTCCGCCGCGCGGCGACGCCTTCCGTCCTTCCGTCTTTCCGTCCTTTCGTCCGCCCCTTCTACGACCTCCCCGTCGACTTCATCGGCAGCTTCCCCGATCCGGCCGTCCGGCTCTCTCCCAGCCTCCCGGAAATCGCCTTCGTCGGCCGATCGAACGTCGGCAAGTCGAGCCTGCTCAACGCCCTCACGGGCCGGGCGGGCCTCGCGCGCGTCAGCGGCACGCCGGGAAAGACAGCTCACATCAACGTCTTCCGGCTGCCGGAGTTCTACCTGGTGGACCTTCCGGGCTACGGATTTGCGCGGGCGAGCAAGTCCGTGCGCGAGAGCTATCGCACGCTCGTCGACGGCTATCTGCGCCGGCGCGAGCGGCTGATGGGCGTCGTATGGCTGCTCGACGTGCGCCACATGCCCTCGAAGGACGACATCGCGATGCAGGAGCTCCTGATCGAGTCGGGAACATCGGTGCTCGCGGTGTTCACCAAGGCGGACAAGCTCGGGCGGCAGGCACAGGTCACACAGAGCCGGGCCATCGCCCGCGCCCTCGGGCTCGACGAGAGCCAGACGCAGCTCGTGAGCAGCGAGACGGGCCAGGGGATCGCCGACCTCGGCGCGAGCATCCTCGCGGCATTGAACCCGGAGACGGCATGAGACGCACGGTCGCTTCGCTGGCGATGGTCCTCGTTTCGGTCGCCACCGCGGCCGCCTGCGCGCGGGCGCAGACGCCTCCTGCGGCGACGGCACCGGCCGGCGCCTCCGATTCTGTCGTGGTCCCGGCCGGGGTCTACGGCACGCTCAGCCAGAACGAGATCGCCATCCGGCTCCGCACCGACGAGCTCGAGATCCGCTTCGTGCCGCTCGACATCCGGATCACGACCCTCCTCGCGCGCGACGGCGCGGAGTCGCTCCAGCGGCTCGTCGAGCGGAACCGGCCGGCCATCGATTCCGCAGGGCGCGCGGCCGGTGTCTCCGAGCCGGGCCTCGCGCTCGTCACCTTCTTCGCGCTGCAGCCCGGGGCCCGGTTCGACCCCGAGCTCCTCACGCTCACCGCCCGCAACCAGTTCCTCCGGCCCATGGCCATCGTGCCGCTGAGCCCCCGCTTCGGCGCCGCCCAGCTCAACTCACGTGAGAGTGCGATGGCGGTCTACATCTTCGAGGAGCTGCTGCCGGTGTGGGAGCCGTTCACCGTGAACTACGAGACGCTCGCATCCCGCGAGTGGGAGCGGCGGCTGCCGCAGCTGCAGCGGGAGCGCGACCGGCTGGCGGCCACGCCGAGGTAGTCCGCGCCGCCCGACCGTCGGCGAGCACCAGCCCCGGCACCAGGAGATCCCATGGTGAACCTGCCCCTCCGCCCCGTCGCCCTGCCCGATGCCGCCGAGCGGATCTATGCCGCCTGGCTCGGCGAGCTCGACGACAAGCTCGGCGCGAAGGATGCTGACTGGTACGCGATCTGCCGGCAGACCCTGGTCGATCTCTGCGCTCCCGGTGCCGACCTCGCCGAGCGGCTCGCCGATCCGGCGGTGCCCGCCGCGACGAAGGCCATGCTGGCGACGCTCGATCCCCGCAACGTCACGCTCGAGCCCGAGTACTACGGCGACGTGGACCGCGAGCGGTTCGCCCGCGTGAAGCCGCTGCTCTGGCTGTGGTACAGCTTCGACCGCACCGCCGCCGGGGCCCAGAACGTGGACCTCGGCGTGCGCCTCCGCCGGATCCTCGCGCCACGGATCTTCGCGCGCTGCGGGAAGAACTTCAAATGCTTCCAGCACACCGAATTCTCCTTCGGGTACAACATGGAGGTCGGTGACGACGTCGTGGTCCACCGGCACGTGCTCCTCGACGACCGCGGCGGCATCACGCTCGGCGACCGCGTCAGCATCTCCGACTACGCCAACATCTACAGCCACACGCACAGCATCGTCGAGCAGAAGGACGTGACGAGCGTCCGCACCGTGCTCGAGGACGACGTGCGGATCACCTATCACGCGACCGTGCTCGCCGGCGTCCGGGTGGGCCGGAACGGGATGGTGGGCGCCTCGGCGCTCGCGACCAAGGACGTCCGGCCATATCACGTGAACGTCGGCATTCCCGCCAAGTCGGTGCGGGTCAAGCCGAATGCTCCGCCCGACAGCTACGTGACCGAGCGGGTGAGCCGCCGGCCGGGAGAGTCGTCCAGCTGAACGGCACGCCCCGCCGCACGGTGCCGCCGGCGCTCGCGGCGACGGGGCTCGGTCTGCTGATCGCGCTCTCGGGGTGGCTCGTGCTTCGCGCCCTCGGCCTCTCCGCCTGGTGGCTCCTGGTGCTGCCGGTCGTCACGGCGTTCGGCGGGCTCGTCCTCGAGACGCGCAGGCTCCGTCGCACACTCGTCGACCTCTCGCGCCAGCGCGACGACACGGCCGCGCAGCTCGACCGCCGCATCAGCGAGCTCTTCTCCCTCCGCGAGCTGAGCTACGTCCTCAGCGAGTCACTCCAGCTCGAGCACATCGTGGAACAGGTGGCGCGGTACGCCGCCCGGTTCCTCCAGGCGGAGGGATCGATCGTCGTCCTGGGCGAGCCGGGGGGCACGATGCTCGAGATCGTCGCAGCGGAAGGCACGCTCTCCGGTCACCGCGCGGCCGCGAGCACCGCGACGGGCTCGCTCGTCGCCACCGCCATCGAGCGGGGTCGCATCGAAGTGGCGCAGCAGGCCGAGGGTCGCGACGTGCTCGTGTTCGGGACGATCCGGGCCCGCTCCGCCGCCGTGGTGCCGCTCCGGCTCCATGGCGAGCGGATCGGCGCGATCGCCGTGACCGAGCGGCAGGAGGGCCCGTTCACCACCGAGGACCTCTGGCTCCTCTCCACGGTGGCCACCAACGCGTCGGTGGCGCTCGCCAACAGCCGCCTCTTCGCCATCGTCGAGCAGGGGCGGCGGGAATGGGAGACGGCGTTCAACGCGCTGCGGGAAGGCATCGCCGTCATCGCGCCCGCGGGCACGATCCAGCGCGCCAACTCCTCGCTCGCGCGCCTGGCCGGGCTCACCGAGGAGGAGCTGATCGGGCGGAATTTCCGCGAGCTGATTTTCGGCGACACGGAGGCCGCGGCGGCGCTCATCGCGGCCGCGCACGAGGGAGACAGCCCGCCGCCCGTCGTGCTGCGCCCCGAGGGACGGGACCGCTTCCTCCGCCTCACCATCGCGCCCCTCGAGAGCGCCGGCGAGCGCGCGGGCGCCGCGGGCGGCTCCATGGTGGCGCTCGTCGAGGACGTGACCGAGCAGCGCTCCATGGAGGCCCAGCTCTTCCAGAACGAGAAGATGGCCGCGATCGGCCAGCTCGTCTCGGGCGTGGCGCACGAGCTGAACAATCCCCTCACCTCGATCGCGGGACTCACCGAGCTCCTGCTCGAGCGGGATGTGGGTGGCGACACACCGAGGCAGCACCTCAGGATCATCCACGAGCAGGCGGGGCGCGCCGGCCGCATCGTGCGGAACCTCCTGACGTTCGTGCGCAAGGGCACGACCGAGCAGACCCCGGTGGACATCAACGACGTCGTCGAGCGCACGACGATGCTCGTGAAGTACGAGATCGACCTGCGCGCGATCGAACTCGTGACGCGCCTGCATCCGCATCCGGCGATCGTCATGGGTGACCCGCACGAGCTGCAGCAGGTCCTGCTCAACCTCCTGACCAACGCGGTGCACGCGCTCGCCGACCTCCCGCCCGGGCGGCAGCGCCGGATCACGATCGAGACCGCGCGTAACGAGAACCGCGTGATCCTCGGCGTGCACGACACGGGCGACGGTGTGCCGCCCGAGCTGGTGGCGAACCTGTTCACCCCCTTCTTCACGACGAAGCCCGCCGGTCAGGGAACCGGGCTCGGGCTCTCGCTGAGCTACGGGCTGATCCAGTCGCACGGCGGCACGCTGGCGTACGAGGAAGGCGTGGATGGCGGCGCGGAGTTCACCATCGAGCTGCCGGCGGCCGAGCCGCCGAAGGCCGGGGCGGCAGCGGCGCCGGTGGCCCGGAAGCGCCGGATCCTCATCGTCGACGACGACCCGACGGCGCATCGCGTGGTGTCCGCCCTGTTCTCGACCGATCGGTTCCGGGTGGAAAGCGCGCGGAACGGTGCGGAAGGGATGGCGATGGCGGCGGCCACCGACTACGACCTCGTCATCGTCGATGCGACGATCGCTGCACCGTCGGGGCGGCCCTTCGTTCAGGAGCTGCGGGAGTCCGACCCGCGCTGGGCGGAGCGGCTCGTGGTCGTGGGGAGCGGGAACGAGGAGCGGCGCGTGAGCAAGCCCTTCGACCTTCGCCGGCTGCGCGCGCTCGCCGACGAGATCCTCTCGGGTGGCGCCGTCAGTACCCCGCCGCCCGTGCCGGACGCCACGGTGCGATCGTAACGCCGGGCGCGACCTGCGCCTTCGCGTCCGCCTCGCTGGCCCCGCCCCAGAAGTTTCCCCCCGCCTCGAGTGCGGCCGCGTCGATGAAGCGTCCGCTCGCGCGCAGAAAGATATTTCCGCTCACGGCCGCATCGTGGCCGGCCGAATCCACCACGAGCCCGCTCCCGACTCCGTCGAACAGGTTGCCCCGGATGCGCGCGCGCGTCGTGTTCTCGAGCACGATGGCGCGCTCGAGCCGGGCCAGGACGTTGTCGTCCACCGCGTACCCCCGGCTCGGCTCCGCGCCGGCACTCGGCGCGAAGAGGCGGATGCCGGTCGGCCCGCCGATCACGACGTTCGCGGCGAGCGTGTTGTCGCTGCCGTGCTCGATCGCGATCCCCGCCGTGCGTGACCCGACGATCGTGTTTCCCCGGACGATGTTCCCGCTCGAGTAGCCGAGCCAGAAGCCGTAATCGGAGCTGTCGGCGCGGTTCTCGATGAAGGTGTTGCCCCAGCTGAACGTCGATTCGAAGGCGTTGTGCCAGGCGCCCGTCGCATCGTTCCGGATCACGAGGTTCCCCACCGACGGCTTCACGAGCGGTCGGTGCCCGCTCAGGAAGAAGCCGTCGCCCGAGCGGGAGAGATCGTTGTGCGCGATCGTGTTGGAGTCACTCTGCTCGCGGAGCAGGATGCCCGCCGAGTCGCAGCCGCGCCGGTAGCGCTCGCTCTCGCAGCGCACGTTGTGATGCGCGCGGTTCCGGACGATGATGTTCTGCGACGAGCGCCAGAGATGGATGCCCCAGCCCGAGTTCCCCGAGACGTCGTTGTCGGCCAGATAGGACGCGCGCGCCGCGAAGAGCCCGATCCCGTTCTGCGCCCCGCGCGAGACGATGTTCGTGACCGAGGCCCCGTCGGTGCCGCGCAGGTAGATCCCGCTCCCGTACTGCTCGAAGGTGTCGGGCCGGAAGATGTCCAGCCAGTCCCGCTCGTCGTAGCGTTCCGGGGTCGAATGCAGTCGCTGCGCGCGGGAGCCCGAGACATCCACGCCGCTGATCCGGTGGCCCCGCCCCCCCTCGATGCGGACGCCGTACTGGTACCCGCGGATCGTCCCGCCGATGATGGTGACGTGGTCCACGTTCGTCGCCAGGACGCCGCGCCCGGTGAAGCGCTCGGCGAGCGTATCGCCGCTCAGGAGCGTGACGCCGGTGAGGTCGATCCGGGTGCCGCTGCTCGCCGCCACGATCACGCCGCGGCCGGCCGGATCCGGCACCCGGTAACGCCCGGGGCAGATCTGCACCTCCCCCTGGACCTGGGTGCCGGCGCGCGTCGGACGAATGCAGGGTGCTCCGCCCGAACGCTCGAGGGGAAGCAGCAGGGCTGCGCCGGCGAGCAGGGCGACGTATGGCGTGGGGCGAGTCACGGAAGAAATCGGTCCTTTGCGGCTGCGGTTGGGGTGGCCTGCGGTATGAGACGCGCGAGTGCGCGGCGCGGCCACATCCGTCAGATCTCCAGCACGTCCCCGATCACACCTGCGTCGCCCGTGCCGAACATCCGGACGATGTCCTCGATGGCGCGTGCCTCGCGCGGCCAGGCAACGCGCGCCCGCGCATCCTCGGGCGTCAGCCATTCCGCGCGGTCGTGCTCGTTGCCGAGCGCGGGCTCGGAGCCGGGATCCACGAAGGCGGCGAACACCGGAACGAGGGCGACTTCGTTGCTGCGATGCTGGTAGAACACCTCGACGCGGCTCACGTTGAAGAGCCGTGACGGCGTGAGGCCGGTCTCCTCCAGCATCTCGCGCCGCGCGGCTTCGACCGGTGTCTCCCCCGGCTCGATGTGACCGTGCACCACCTCCCAGGCGCCCGTACACCGGGTTCCGCGCGCGCGGCGAAGCACGAGGCACCGGAGGTCCGGCCCCGCGCCACGCAGCACGTAGAGATCGATCAGGGAGACACGCACCCCTGCGGGCGGAGCGGCGCCAGGGGCGTGCACGGCAGGCTCAGGCGCGCCGGCGACCGAGCACTGCCTCGAGGCGGGCGGAGAGCGCCTTCGCCCGGAAGGGCTTGGTGAGGAAGTCGTCGGCGCCGAGCTGGAAGACGCGCACCTCGTTGTCTTCGTCACCCTTGGCCGTCAGCACGATCACCGGAATGCGGCTCGTGGCGGCGCGGGAGCGCAGCTGCTGGAGGACGTGATAGCCGTCGAGGCCGGGGAGGTTGAGGTCGAGCATGATGACGTCCGGCGCCACGCGGTCCACCTGGTCGAGCGCCGAGATGCCATCCGCGGCTTCCGCGACGGCATAGCCGTCGCGCTCGAGCAGGTCCCTCATCACCTTGCGCAGCGAGTCCTCATCCTCGACGAGCAGGACCGTGGCGCGCCGTGGGGCGGCGCCGGCGGCCGGTGGCTCGAGCTCGTCGAGCAGGTCGAAGCTGCCGCTCAGGTCGGCCGCAGCGTAGCCGCTCGGCGCCGGCGCCGAGGGGGCGGCCGGTGTCGCCGCCGCGGCGCTGCGGGGAGGCTCGGCCGCCGGAGCGGGGCTGGCCCGCCGCTCGGCGGGCACGTCGGTGACGCGCAGCAGTTCCTCGGTGGACGTCTCCCCGGCCAGCACATGCCTGAGCCCGCTTTCCCAGAGCGCGCGCATTCCGGCCGCGCGGGCCGAATCGGCGAGCTTGTCCGCCGTGGCGCCGGCCCCGATCAGTCGCTCGATCTCCGGCGTCACGGCCATCACCTCGACGATGCTGAAGCGGCCGCGGTACCCGGTCATCGCGCACTCCGGGCAGCCGACCGCCTGATAGAGCGTCACGCCCTCCGGAACGTGCCGGCGCAGCTTCGGGCCGAGGGAGCTCGTCATCTGCGTGCGGCACGCCATGCAGAGTCGCCGCATGAGCCGCTGCGCCACGACGCCGCGGAGCGCCGAGGCGAGCTTGTACGGCTCGATGCCCATGTCCACGAGGCGGGTGACGGCGTTCGCCGCATCGTTGGTATGCAGCGTCGACAGCACCAGGTGGCCGGTGAGCGAGGCCTGCACGGCGATCTGCGCCGTCTCATGGTCGCGGATTTCGCCGACGAGCACGACGTCGGGGTCCTGGCGCAGGATCGAGCGGAGCGCCGAGGCAAACGTGAGGCCCGCCTTCTCCTGCACCTGCACCTGCACGATGTTCTCGCCGAACTTGTACTCGACGGGATCCTCGACCGTGACGATGTTGATCCCCTCGCCCTGCACCAGGCGGAGCGCCGAATAGAGCGTCGTGGTCTTGCCCGACCCGGTGGGCCCGGTCACGAGGAGGATGCCCTCCTTGTGATCGAGCAGCGACGCGATCCGCTCGCGCTCGTCCTCGAACATGCCGAGTGCCTCGAGGGAGAGGAGCGTGGCGCGCGTGTTGAGCACGCGGATCACCACCTTCTCCCCGCCCGCAGCCGGCAGCGTCGAGACGCGCAGGTCGATCGGATTGCCGTTCACCGACACGCGGGCCCGGCCGTCCTGCGGGCGCCGGCGGTCGGCGATGTCGAGCCCGGACATGATCTTGACGCGGGAGATGAGCGGGATTCCCGCGCTCCGCGGCACCTTCATCACCTGGCGGAGCACGCCGTCGATGCGGTAGCGCACCGCTACACCGCCGTCCACCGGCTCCACGTGGATGTCGCTCGCGCGGCTCGCGATGCCGTCGGCGAGCATCATGTCCACGAGGCGAACGATCGGGGCGTGGCTCGCCTCCTCCGCCGACGTGCCGAGATCGTCCGAGTCGTCATCCAGCTGCTGGACGTCCGCGCCGTGATCGAGGCCCCCCAGGAGCTTGGCCACCGCATCCTCCGACGGAAAAAGCTCGGAGATCCCGTCGCGAATCCGCGACGGGGAAGCCAGGAAGAACCGCACTTCCCGCCCGGTCGTGAACGCGAGCACCTTCTCGGCGTCGATGTCGAACGGCGCCGAGGTGGCCACGTCGAGGTGGCTGTCGGTGAGCCGGAAGGGGAGGACGTTGAAGCGGCGGATGACGGCCTCGCTCACGGCCTCCTTGACCGCATGATCGGCCGAAACCGAGGGCACGACCGGTATCCGGAAGCGGCCGGCGAGGGCCGCGACCACCTTGTCGTCGGCGAGCAGCTTCCGCTGCACGACGATGTCCCAGAGCGAGGTCGGGCGGCCCCCCGCTTCGGTGCGGATGGTTGCGATGCTGCCGGCGGGCAGCAGCGGTTCGATGGTCGGGACCAGCCATTCGTCGGTGAATTGCATGCGAC
This sequence comes from Gemmatimonadales bacterium, assembly GCA_036741715.1. Lineage (GTDB taxonomy): Bacteria > Gemmatimonadota > Gemmatimonadetes > Gemmatimonadales > GWC2-71-9 > CAMLLJ01. The sequence continues at coordinate 55,086 of DAINRR010000010.1, read as the reverse complement.
GGCTTCTTGGGCTGCGGGATGAAAAAGGGGAACGTAAACGATAGCGGGGGGGTGGGGAAAACGGACTGGGGGGGGGGGTCAATCGGGGATGAGGGGCCCCGCCGAGGGCGGCAGCATGCCGCCCTACAGGGCACCCCACCAATCCCGGCCGATATCGATCGTGACCCCGACCTCGCCGGAGCGAAGCGCCACGCCGGCCTCGATCCGGATGAGACGCATGAAGAGCTCGGCGGCGAGGCCGAGGACGGGCCGGGCCCCGTCGCTGCCGCCTCCGACGCCTCCGTCCATCGCCCCACCCGTCCAGCCGACTGCCGCGAACGGCGCCAGGACCATCGTGCTCCCGGTCGAGGCAAAGGAGCCGAGCGGAATCGCCGGTGCGGGGGCATCGAAGCGCCATTCGACGTGGCCCAGCAGCGACCGGCGCCCGCCGAAGGCACGAAACGGCTCGCCGACCAGGGTGCCTCGGCCGCCGATCGCGAAGGCGCGGTAGGCCGGCACCCCGCGGCTCGCAACGCCGCCCGAGGCGTGGAGCAGCAGTTGGCTCGCGCCGATCGGCCGGAGCCAGCGGGCGGTCGCTGCGGCGCGCAGGTAATCGGTGGGGCCATTTCCCGCCTCGAGCGAGACGGTGCCCCGGAGATCACTCACCTGCGCGACCGACGAGCCCGCACCGCGCTCCAGCCTCAGCCGGCCGATCCGGTAGATCCCGGCGCCGAGCGCCGGATTCGGGCGATACGTGCCGTTCGCTGGCGATGCCTCCACGGCGAGAGACCGGCTGCGCTCGATGGCGCCCTCGACCGAGACCAGATGACGTGCATCGACCCGGTAGCCGATCCCGGCCATGGCGGCGTCGAGGAGGAGGTAGTCGCCGTAGTCCTCGCCGAACTCCTGCGCGGCGATCGAATTGAGCACCGGCGCGATGACCGCCTCCTCGCCGAAGTCCCGCACCTGCCGGCCGACCGACGCCGAGAGCTCGGTGGCCCCCGCACCGACCCGCGCCGCCACGCCACCCGTCGCCCGGCCATCGGCCGTACCGATACCGAGGGACGGAATGATCTGGACCCGGTTCCGCCGCAGCCCGAGCACCGCTCGGCCTCCGAGTGCGAGCCCCTGCACCCGATTCACCCGCACGAAGTCGCTGATCCCTGACCCGCCGATGCGCGCCGTCGGGAGCCCGCTCAGCAGGTTGTTGCCCGCGAGCCGCTCGATGTCGGCGCGGATCTGGGCCATCTCGCGCTCGTCCAGCGGGCGGGCAACTGCCGCAATCGCCTCGGAGAGCGGCTCCGCGAAGAGGGAATCGGGTCCACCCGTGCGCCGAAGCCCGCCGATCGCGGGGCCGGCGAAGATCGCATCGGGAAACTCGGCATTGACCTCGTAGTCCTCGATTTCCCAGCGGCCCTGGATGATTCCGCGCGCGGGAAATTCGAGCCAGCTGAACCGCCGCCTGATCTCGACTTCCTGGCGATACGGCAGCCAGTACCGGCCCTCCCAGAGCGAGCTCTGCAGGGTGATCGTGATGTCCTCGAGCTGGCGGTCGAGATAGGCGGCGGGGGTGAAGCTGAACCGGAAGCGGACGAGCTGGGCGCTCGCGGCGTCGAGATAGAGCGTTCCCACGACGAGGGGCCGGCGGAAATCCTTCGGCCGCACCGCGAGCGCCAGAAGGCTCACCGACCCCTCGACACCCTCCACGACGACGGAGTCGGTGATCGCGAAATCGTACGCCTCGAGCCCCCCAGGCGAGAACGGGTGCGGCACGTCGCGCACCTCGTCCCCCTCGCCGATCCGGATCAGGTCGCCGAAGTTGTTGGTGACGATGCCGAGGTGGTCGCGATGGTAGTTGATGTCGGTGGGAAGGAAGGTGCCGTCGCGCCAGCCGAGGATCACCTGCTTGCTCCGGTTCGGCGCCCGCCAATACACTTCCACCTGCAGCTCGTCCGCCTTCACGAGTCGCGGGGGCTGGGCGAGCCCTTCCTCGCCGACCTGCGCCAGGAAGAAGACGAACCCGTGTGCGCGCGTACGGTAGCTCGCGAGGCTCGAATCGGCCTGCGCTTCCTGCCGGCGCGCGCTCCCCGCCGCGGCGAGTGCGAGTGCTTCGGGCGTGTTCCACTGCTGCGCACGGGCCGGCATCGGAGCGGCGAGCAGCACTGCGGCGGCAACCATCAGAGGAAAGCGGGCGGACATTGGGCGGAATATCCCGGGCATGGCAAGGCAGGGCAAGCGGAACGCTCGTCGCGCTCGCGCTTGCGCTCGCGGTGGCGGCGACGGCGTGCGGCGGCGGAGCGGCCGGCACCGCGGAGGTACCGCCGGAGGCGCGAGTGCCGGCGCCGCGCGCGATCGGCGAGGTGTATGTCCTCGAAGCGGACGGCGGCCCGCCCGCCGATACCACGGTGACGTTCACCGCCGGCACGCCGCGCGTCGTGGTGGTGCGGCACCCGGCGCCGGACCACGCCATGTTCGCGGAAGTGGCGTTCGACAGTGCCTCGTTCGCCGCGGGAGGGGGCGAGGCGCAGGTCACGATCCGGCCCCGCCCGGGCGTCTACGGCATCGATCTCGAATCGGGAAGCGGCCTGCGGCAGGCGCGCGTGACGTTCAAGTACGCCGTGCACTTCCTCGCGCCGGCGGATGCGCGGGCCCGCTACGGCAGCGACATCGCCTTCGAGCGACAGCTCTTCGTCGGGGCGCTGCAGGGAGACCGGGTCACGTTCCTCCCCTCGGCACGACCCGCCACCGACAACCTCGGCGCCACGCTTCCCGGTCCCGGCTCGTATATCGTGAGTGCGCCTCGGGACGCGGCGCCGCCGCCGGCCCCGTGAGCATCAGCGCCGGACCCGCCAGACTTCGACGGCGGCCGACTTCCCCCGAAGGGACATCTCGACGGCGGGCTCGAAGAGCTGCTGTTCCCTGACGACCGCGCGGAACGGCGCTCCCACCACGATCTCTCCCGCCTCCGCATCCTTGCAGAGGCGCGCCGCCGTATTCACGGCATCCCCGATGACGGTGTACTCGAGCCGGCGGTGGCTGCCGATGTTTCCCGCGAACGCCTCCCCGTAGTTGATCCCGATGCCGACGCCGATCTGTGGACGCCCCGCGGCGCTCCACTTGGCGTTGAGCTGCGTCACCGCCTTCTGCATGGCGATGGCCGCCCGGAGCGCGCGATCGGGATCGTCCTCGTGCGCGATGGGCGCGCCCCAGAGCGCCATGATCGCGTCGCCGATGAACTTGTCGAGCGTTCCGCCATGCTCGAAGACGATCTCGACCATTTCGGAGAAGTAGTCGGTGAGGAGGCCCGCGATGTCCTCGGGCGGCATCGATTCGGACAGCGTGGTGAAGCCGCGGATGTCGCTGAAGAGGATGGTCAGCGGCCGCCGCTCGCCGCCGAGCTTCACGGCCTCGTTCTGCTGGACGATCTCCGCGGCCACGTTCGGGGCGAAGTACCGCTCGAAATTCGAGCGCACCATCGCCTCGCGCTGGAGCTGCACGGCGTAGAGGCTGTTCCGGATGCCGACGGCCGCGAGTCCGCTGAAGGCCACCAGGAACTGCAGGTCTTCGTCGGAGAAGGAATTCGCCGACGTGAGGTTGTCCACGTACAGCAGGCCCAGCACCCGGTCCCCCTCCGCCATGAGAGGCGAGCACATGGCGCTCCGGACGCTCTGGAGCGCGATGGACTGCCCCTGAAAGCGCGTATCGGCCGCCGCATCGTGGGAGAGCACCGCGACGCGCTCTTCGACGACCTTCTGCGCGATGGACTTGGGCACGTGCTTGAACTGCGTGTCGCCGAGGCGGCTGCGCGAGATCCGGGGGACGAGCTCGCCGGTCTCCTCGTTGCGCAGGAGGATCGAGACGCGATCCACGTTCATGATCTCGAACGTCACGTCCACCACGGTGCCGAGGAGGCGGTCGAGATCGAACTCGCCGGAGAGCTTCTGCGAGATCTCGAGGAGGAGGGAGAGCTTGCGGGTGGTGCGCTCGGCATCGTTCGGCCCGCCGAGCCGGAGCTGCCCGACGGCGACCGGACCGCTCATCGTGATCTCGACCGGCACGATTCCGCCGCGCACGTGCAGCTGCCGCACGATCGTGCCGTGGGGCGTCAGCCCGCCGCTCGAGCGGCGGCGGTCGTAGCCCGGCTCGGCGAGCTGCTCGAGCTGGAACCGCACCTTGCCGAAGGCGATCGAGTCGTCGGGCTGCATGAGCCCGATCGCAATCCGCGCGCCGTTCACGCAGGTGCCGTTCGAGCTGCCGAGGTCCCGTACCTGGACACCGTCGGGGCCGGCGGTGAGCTCCGCGTGGCGCCGGCTGATCGTGGGATCGTACAGCGCGATATCGCTCGTCACGCCGCGGCCCACGACCACGCTCCGACCACTGGGCAGGTCGAAACTCTGGGTGCCTTCGGCGGCGACGAGGCGGTACGCGGTCATATCGGGAGAAAGTAGCGGAAAACCGGAAGCGCGGGAAATCGGAGGCGCGGGACGGCGATCACCGCTCCGCGAACTCGTACGCCCACCCCGCCGCGCCCAGCAGCTCGATCACGAGCCGCACCGGCAGGCCCATCACGCTGAAGAAATCGCCGTCGATCCGCTCGACGAGCGCCGCCCCGTATCCCTGAATGCCGTATGCGCCGGCCTTGTCCATCGGCTCGCCGGTGGCGACATAGGCGCGGAGGAACCGTTCGTCCATCGGCCGGAAGGTCACCCGCGTGACATCCACGCGCTCGCGCAGAGCGCCCCCCGCCACCAGCGCCACCGCAGTCACGACGTCGTGCGTGCGCCCCTGCAGCATCGACAGCATCCGCACCGCATCCGCCGGGTCGCTCGGCTTTTCCAGCAGCCGGCCGTCGAGCACGACGGTGGTGTCGGCTCCGAGAACCCAGTCGCCGGGCACGCTCGCCGCCTTGGCGCGGGCAAGGCGCACGGTGTACGCCTCCGGTGACTCACCCGGCTCGTGAATTTCGGGGATGTGCGAAGGCTTCACGACGACCGGGATGCCCAGCATGTCGAGCAGCTGGCGCCGCCGCGGGCTCGCCGATGCGAGCGTGAGGACGCGGGCGGTCACTCGGGCCCGCGCTCGAGCACCAGTGTCACCGGCCCGTCGTTGTGGATCTCCACCTCCATGTGCGCCCCGAATTCCCCGGTGGCGACGGAAAGGCCTCGGGAGCGCAGCGCCGCGATGAAGCCCTCGTACAGCGGGATGGCGACGGCAGGCGGCGCGGCACCGATGAACGACGGCCGGCGCCCCTTTTCCGCATTCCCGTAGAGCGTGAATTGCGAGATCACGAGCACGCCGCCGCCCACCTCATCGAGCGACCGGTTCATCTTCCCTTCGTCGTCGGCGAAGAGACGGAGCCCGCCGACCTTCTCCGCCATCCACTCCGCTTCGCGCAGCGTATCCGCGTGCGCGAAGGCGACGAGGATGCAGAAGCCCCGCGCGATGCTTCCGCGCAGCACTCCGTCGATCGTCACGCAGGCCCGGGAGACCCGCTGGAGCACGACTCGCATGATGGCGACTCACCGATCCTGGCGCGCGTCCAGCAGCGCTCGCACCGTCCGCGCCAGGAGCGGCGCGTCGAACGGCTTCTGGATGAACGCCGCGCGTCCCTCGAGCGTCCGGTGTGCTATCTGCTCGTCGCTGTGGCCGGAAATGTAGAGGACGGGAATTGGCGGGCCCGGGTGCCGCGCCCGCCACGCCTCCACCCCTCGGCCGATCGCTTCGCCGCCACCCGCCGGCATGATGATGTCCGAAACGACGAGTGCTACCGGCTCGCCACGGCCGGCGGCGGCGGCGAGCTCGGCAAGGGCGTCCGTCGGTGTGCCGGTCTCGAGAACCCGGTAGCCGAGCTCGCCCAGGAGCCGGCTGATGTAGGCGCGGACCGCGTCCTCGTCGTCCACCAGGAGGATCGTCTCCGTGCCCCGATGCAGCGGCGCCGCCATCGGGGACGCCTCGGTCGAAGGCCCTGCATCGGCCTCGGGGAGCAGGACGCGGAACGTGGCGCCACGCCCCGGCTCGCTCGTCGCGAAGATCTGGCCGCCACTCTGCCGGATGATCCCCTGCACTACGGCGAGCCCGAGGCCGGTGCCCTCCCCCGGCGGCTTGGTGGTGAAGAATGGATCGAAGATCTGCGCCAGCGTGGCGCTGTCCATGCCGTGCCCGTCGTCGGACACCGTGAGGGCGACGTACCGTCCCGCACGACCATCCGCGCCGCGCGGCGTCTCCGTTCGGCCGACATCGATCCGGAGCCGTCCACCCGGCGCCATCGCATCGCGGGCATTGAGCGTGAGGTTGAGGAGGACCTGCTCGACCTGGCCGCGGTCGGCCAGGATCCTCGCGGGCCGGGTCGGCGCGACGATCTCGAGGTGGCGCTCCGGCCCGAGCGCCTGCCGCAGCATCGGCTCGAAGCTGGTCAGCACGGCGGCCAGGTCGTGCGCCGCCGGGCGCAGCAGCTGCCGGCGGCCGTACGCGAGCAGCTGCTGCGTGATCCCCGCCGCGCGATAGGCCGACTGTTCGATCTGCTCGACGTCGGCGCGCACCGGGTCACCCGGCTGCAGCGCCTTGAGAGCGAAGCGGCTGAAGCCGAGCACGCCCTGCAGCGCGTTGTTGATCTCGTGCGCCACGCCACCGGCCAGCCGGCCGACGGCCTCCATGCGCTGTGCCGCCTGCAGCTGCTCGAGCGCCTGGCGATGCTCGCTCATGTCGAGCACGAAGAAGACGCCGGTACCCGCCTCGAAGACCGTCCCGCCCACCAGCGCCGGGACGCGGCTGCCGTCCTTCCGGAAGAACTCCTTTTCGTACGGCGTGCAGCTCCCATGGGCCAGGCACTCCCGCGTCGCCCGCTCGTCCGCGCCCCGGTACTCGGGAGGCGAGAGGCGGCCAGCCCGCACCTCGCCCGCCAGCATGTCCGCGCGCGAATAGCCGAGCATCTCGAGGAACGCGTCGTTCGCATCGCTGACGCACGCCCCGTTCCAGAAGGCGATGCCGAGCATGCGCGACTCGAAAATGCTGCGAAACCGCTCCTCGCTCACCCTCAGCGCCTCGAGCGACCGCTCCGCCGCATCGCGCGCGTGGCGCTCGGCATCGAAGAGCCGGGCGCGCTCCACCGCCTGGGCGCACTGGGAGGCGAGCGTGAGCATGAACGAGCGCTCGCCCTCACTCAGCCGGCGCTCATCGGAGAAGCTCAGCGCCAGTGCGCCCAGAACCCGATCGTGCACGGCCAGGGGCAGCGAGGCCAGCGTTCCGGACCGCGTCTGCGCGAGCTCGGGATCGAGCGCGGGATACGCGGCGCTCCGCTCCGCCCGGGACTCGAGGAAGACCGCCTCCCCGGTGCGGATCGCAAGGCAGACCGGCAGATCCGCGGCGAGCGGGATCGTACGGTAGCGCTCGACGATCTCGGCGTGGTAACCGCGCGCCTGCCTGATCGAGACCGTGTCGGCGTCATCGTCGCGCAGAACGAGCGCTGCCCCCGACGGCTCCAGGGCAGCGACGATCGCATCGAGTGCCACCGCCCCGACCTCGGCCTCCGTGATCGCGGTACCGAGCGCGAGACTCACAGCCTGAAGCCGCGTGGCCCGAAGCGCAGCCCGCTCCGCCGACGCCCGCGCCGAGCGCTCCGCCTGGTGCACGAGCGCGTGGTCCACCGCGAGCCCTGCCCGCGAGGCGACCTCCATCGCCAGCGCGAGATCTCCCGGTCCGTAGCGCCGGCCGGATTCTGCATCGGTCGCGAGGGTCAGCACCCCGAGGGTCCTCCCGTGTGCCGTGAGCGGCACGGCGAGGTACGACCGCAGCTGCAGCGCCTGCAGGAGCGCAAGGTGCTCGGCGTCATGCGCGCCGGCGACGAGCATGTCGTCGGAAATGTGCTCGATGAGCTCCGGCTGGCCCGTCCGGAATACCTGCAGTGCGCCGGACCGGTCATCGGGCGACGGAGGATACCGCTCTCCGATGGCCCGCGCGTGCGACTCGCGCGCGGGATCGACATGCGTGACGGCGAGACGTCGCAGCCCGCCTCTCCCGTCCGCGATGTCCACCGCACACCAGTCGGCGAGCGTCGGCACCATCAGCCGCGCGACGGTCCCGAGTGTCGTCTCGTAATCGAGCGAAGCGCCGAGCGCGCCGCTCGCGCGCGCGAGAAACTCCAGCGCGGCATCTCCGGCGAGGTGCGGCGGGCGCGTCGAAGGGGTCGTGAGCGTCTGGATCGAGGTCAGATACGGTCCGGGAACCTGGCCGGCGGCAGCGGGGAGCTTCTCGACCTCAAGCTATGCGCCATCCGGCGCGGCCACAACATGGGCCGGGCCGGATGGCGCTGGCCGGCATGGTCAGCGCGCCGCGGCGGCCTGCTTCGGCCGAAGCGCGGAGGCTGCCGCCGCCTCCAGCGGTGCGTCGGGCACCGGCTCGCCGCGCAGGGCGGCCGCGCCGAGCCGCGAGAAATTGACCGAGTTGCCGAGGATCCGGACCGCCTCCTGATCGGCATGGAAGCCCATCGAGTTTTCCGCCTCGACGAAATCGGCATAGAACTGCGCGGCCTTCTGGTAACGGCGTGCCTTCGCCACCGCCGGGCTCGCGCTGTCCCGGGCGCCCGCCGCCTCGATCCCGCGCACCAGGTCGAGCAACGCGTCGATCGCGATGTTCCGCATCTCGAACGTGCGGTCCTGGATGGTGTGGACCCGCTGCCGCAGCTCGTCCTCGCTCATCTTGTGGCAGGTCTGGCAGGCGCGGTTGATGTTGAGGAGCGGGCTCCGGACGTGATGGTCGCTGACCTTGAGGGCGCCGGTGCGTTCGTACGGCATGTGGCAGTCGGCGCAGGCCACGCCCGAGCGGGCGTGGATCCCCTGGCTGTACATCTCGAATTCGGGGTGCTGCGCCTTGAGCACGCGCGCGCCGCTCCGCGCATGCGTCCAGTCGGCGTGGCCGTCCGCTTCGTAATAGGCCAGCATGCTGTCCACCCTGAGCCCGCGGCTCCAGGGATAGGTGAGGCGCTTCTCCGCGCCCTTGAAGTAGTACTCGACGTGGCATTGTCCGCAGACGAACGTCCGCATTTCCTGGCGTGTCGCCATGGAATTGACGTCGTAATCCCGGATCCCCTCCGATGCCTTGAGCGCGCGGATGCCCTCCAGGAATCCGGGCCGTGTCACCCGCAGCTGCATCGATTCCGGATCGTGACAGTCGATGCACGCCACCGGGTGCTGGACGTGCTTGCGCGCCTCCGCGTACGGGAGCGGATTGAGCGCTTCGAACCCCTTGATCAGGTCGCCGTTGCCAGCGCGCATGTAGGGGACGTACATGCTGGCGTGGCAGTGCAGGCATGTCCCGGGCTGCTTCGCGACCTGCTGGCGCTCGGTGAAGACCTGGTCGTCCAGCATGTAGGCATGCCCGCGCTCCTCGCGGAAATCCTGGGCAAAGGCGTAGCCCGCCCACATTTCGCGCAGCCGGGGATCCTCCGTGAGGCGCGACTGCGACACGACCGCGCGCGGATCGATGGCCGTCGGCGTCCGTGGCGTGGCCTCGCTGCCGCCGTAGCGGGTGTACACCATGTCCACCGTCCGGCGATACGAGTCGTACTGCTGCGGAAAGTTCTTCCCCCATTCCGCAGGGTCGCTCGTCGTGTCGGTGAGCGTGACGACGCGGTAGAACGGGTTCCGCGCCTCCTGCTGCCGCGCGAAGATGTTCGTCAGCAGTGCCGCGATCGCCACCGCGCCGAGTGCCGAGGCCAGCACGATCGGGATCAGCCAGCGGTTGCGGCTCGCGCGAGCGGGGGCCGGATCGGTCATTCAAGTCTCCCGGACGTTGGGGCCCGCATCAGCGGACCTGATGGCCGACATACACGTGACAGCGAATGCAGGAAGCGCGATCGTCGTTGCGGACGACCCCGTCGTGGATCTGGCGGCGACCGTCCGGGTCGCGCAAGGTACCCGGCGGCACGACGACGTCACGGCCCGTGGATCCCGCCTCGATGGCTGCGACGATCGGCTCATGGCAGTGGCGGCAGGTGCCTTCGGTGATGGAGCGGTTGGCCTCCCGGATCTGCAGCGGGTCGGGAAAGCGGCCGGTGGTGAAGGCGAGCGAATGGAGGAAACCGTTGACTCCTTTCGCGGCGTACTTCCCGATCAGGTCGTGCGGCATGTGGCAGTCGCTGCAGGTGGCCACGGCACGGTGGCTCGAGCGCTGCCACGCGGCGTAGTGCTCCGCCATGATGTGGCAGTTCGCGCATGCCGCCGGATCGGTGGTCAGGTAGGACGCGCCCTTCGCATACCCGAAGGTGTACGCCCCGAGCCCGAGCGTGATGCCGGCGAGCACCGCCGCGATGATCATGAGCCGCCCAGCCCGCATGCCCCCTCCGCGCCGATGTCACCCTGCCCTGCATCATGCCCGCGACGGGCATCCGAGTCCACCCTCAGCGCCGGAGCTCGACCTCCAGGTATCCGAACAACCCGGCGGCGCCGTCTCCGTGGATCGCCTCGATCACCTCTCCCCCGCCCGCGCGCGCGACGTAGAGCGTGACCGCGACGGCCGGACGCGGCCGCCACTCCAGGCTCAGGTCGGTCAGTGTCGCGAGCGCCCGGCCGGCGGCCGGCCGGCCGGCATACCCGAACGATTCCGCCTCGAAGGCCCCGCCACCCGCATACCAGAGGTCCGCCGCCTGCGCGAGCCGCAGCCACCGCACGTCGGCGCGCACCGCCAGCTGCCCCGGGCGAAGCGCGAGGCTCCCGAACGCCTCCTCGACATTCATCGTGGTGAAGAACGGCATGCGCGCATAGATGCGTGGCGTGGGCAGCGCCGGGAAGAAGGTCTCGTGCCGCGCATCGCCCGGGTCGTCATCGCCGGTGGCGCGGAAGACTCCGCCGCGAAGCCAGGGGCGGAGCGGCACGCCCTTCGGCTGGATCCCTGCTTCGAGCGCGAGCGCGCCGGCGCGATGCGGGTCGTTCCCCCAGTCGCCGAACTGGAGCGCCCCCCATGCGAGCAGGTCGATGGCGCCAGCGGCGGTCGGAATCTCCCGGAGCACGTGCGCGCCGGCCATGACGATCTCGGCGCCTGCGCTGTCCGCGAGGCGCACTGCCGCCGGGCGGTTGTCGCTTCTCGGCAGGCGGCGGTCGTCGTCGTACAAGAGCGCGAACACGCGCGCATCGCCGTGCTTTCCGGCGGCGGCAAGGGCCGCATAGCCGAGATCGAGGTCGAGGCGATCCCAGCCGTTCACGTCGAACGCCCCGCGGGTCGGGCGCGCGGCAAGCACGGTCGCGCTCCACCCGCCCCGCCCCCACCCGTAGAGCAGACCATCGAAGCTGCGACCCACGTGGGACCATCCGAACGGCCCGATGAGCCGTTGCGCGATGCGCTGGGCCTTGAGCGCCGCGAGCGCAGGCGATGCGGGAGCGAGTTCGGCCCCGTCCGCGAACTCCATGCGGCCAACGCGCAGGCGATGGCCGGTGGCGCCCCCGAACTGAAGCCAGATTTCCTTCGGGAAGAGGTGCGCCGCGTGACGGTCGCCGGAGCCGGCCGCGAAGTAGTTCGCGCCGAGGCCGAGGGCGCCGGCAGGCGCGGGAGCATTGGCATCGTCGGGAAGGCCGAGGAGGATCGGCGCCGCGACCTCGATGCGCGCCGAGGTGGCGCCGCCGCGCCAGAGCGCCGAGCCGCGCAGCAGCGTGCCCGAGAAGGCGTATCGCCCCTCTGGTCCGGCGTCGAACCAGTCCCATGCCTCGGCGCGGGTGCGCAGCGAGGCGCCCGCGGTGATCCCGCGCTGAGCCTCGGCCGCTCCCGTCACCATGCACACGGCGAGCAAGGCTCCCGCCCCGCGCGCCCACCCGCGATATCCCATGCGACGCCTCCCGCTCGAGGAGCCCTCCCGGGGGCAAACTGCGCCGTGACGATGCACGGGAACGCGAAGCCGTCATGAAGATCACTTCACGCAAACGCCCCCGGTTTCCCGGGGGCGTTGCTGGTGGGGCGGCGTTATCAGGTCGCCGGCTACTCCACCGTCACCGACTTGGCCAGGTTGCGCGGCTGGTCCACGTTGCACCCGCGGCGCACGGCCACGTAGTAGGAGAAGAGCTGGAGCGGAATGATCGTGAGGATCGGCGAGAGCAGCTCGTGCGTCTCCGGGATCTCGATGCACGCATCGGCCAGGCGATCCACCTGGGCGTCGCACTCGTTGACGAGCGCGATGACCTTGCCGCCGCGCGCCTTCACCTCTTCCATGTTCGAGAGGATCTTCTGGTAAACCGCGTCCTTCGGCGCGATGAACACCACCGGCATCATCTCGTCGATCAGCGCGATCGGGCCGTGCTTCATCTCCGCCGCCGGATACCCTTCGGCGTGGATGTAGGAGATCTCCTTCAGCTTGAGCGCACCCTCGAGCGCCACCGGGAAATTGACGCCACGGCCGAGGTAGAGGGCATTCGACGCGCGCACGAAGCGCTCGGCGAGCTGCTCGATCTCGGCGGAGCGGTCGAGGATCTCCTGGATCTTGTCGGGGAGCGCCTGCAGGTGCTGGATGAAGTCCCGCCCCTGGAGGATGCTGAGGTTCCGGAGCCGCGCGATGCGCAGCGAGACGAGCGCGAGCGCCGCCACCTGGCTGGTGAACGCCTTCGTGCTCGCGACACCGACCTCGGGACCCGCGTGCAGGTAGATGCCGCCGTCCACTTCGCGCGCGATCGTCGAGCCCACCACGTTCACGAGGCCGATGGTCCGCGCGCCCCGCAGCTTCGCTTCGCGCACGGCGGCGAGCGTGTCCGCGGTCTCGCCGCTCTGCGAGATCGCGATCACGAGCGTCCGCTCGTCCACGACGGGATTGCGGTAACGGAACTCGGAGGCGTATTCCACCTCGACCGGAACCCGCGCCATCTCCTCCAGCATGTACTCGCCGATGAGTCCGGCGTGCCAGGAGGTGCCGCAGGCCGTGATCACGATCCGCTCGATCCGCTTGAGCTGTTCGTCGGAGAGGTTGAGGCCGGTGACGCGGGCCGTGCCCTCCTCCTCGAGGAGGTGGCCGCGGAGCGTGTTGGTGACGCTCTCCCGCTGCTCGCAGATTTCCTTCAGCATGAAGTGCTGGTAGCCGCCGCGCTCGATCGTGGCCAGGTCCCATTCGATCTGGTTGACCGGCTTGTCGATCTGCGTGGCTTCCAGGTTCCGGATCCGGTACCCGTCGGGCGTCAGGATCGCCATCTCGCCGTCGTCGAGATACACGACCGAGCGGGTATGCTCGAGGAGCGGCGATGCGTCCGACGCGATGAAGTACTCGTCTTCGCCGACGCCGACGAGCAGCGGCGACCCCTTTCGCGCCGCGACGACGACGCCCGGCTCGCGCTCGGAAATGAAGGCGAGGCCGTAGGCGCCGTCCACGTCCCGCAGCGCGGCAGCGACGGCTTCCTCGAGACTCCCGTTGTAGAGCTCGCCTACGAGGTGGGCCAGGACTTCGGTGTCGGTCTCGGACGTGAAGGTATGGCCGCGCCCCTCGAGCATCTTCCGGATGGCGCCGGCGTTCTCGATGATGCCGTTATGGATGACGGCGATGTCCCCGGACTGGTCGGTATGGGGATGGGCGTTCGGCGTGGTCGGCGCCCCGTGCGTGGCCCAGCGGGTATGCCCGATGCCGACCGTGCCCTGCGGCAGGTTGCCGGCGAGCTGCTGCTCGAGCGCGCTCAGCTTCCCGGCGGCCTTCATGATCTCGAGGCCCCGGCCATTGACGACGGCGATCCCGGCGGAGTCGTATCCGCGGTACTCGAGCCGGCGAAGTCCTTCGATGAGGAGCGAGGCGGCCTGCCTGGGTCCCGTATATCCGACGATACCACACATCTATGAATGGATCCCCTGGCTCAGTAGTTCTCGCGCGGCCGCCACGAGTGCCTCGGCGTCGGCGGCGGTCGGTGCCTCCGCAATCATACGGACGATCGGCTCGGTGCCGGATGGCCGGACGTGCAGCCATCGGTCCGGCCAGGCGAGTCTCAGCCCGTCCTGCTCGTCGGTCACTGCGTCGCGAAAGTGCGCTGTGAGCCGGTCGTACACGGGGCGGAGCTCCGGCCCGCGAGGGCCTTTCGCCTTCACGATCGCATACCGCGGGGAGGCGGCGACGAGGTCCGAGACCGTTCCTCCCGATCTCGCGAGGTAGTGCAAGATCAAGGCCACCCCCAGCGGCGCATCCCGGCCGATATGGAGCGCCGGAAAGATCACGCCGCCGTTTCCCTCCCCACCCACCAGCGCGCCTTCTTCCCGCATGGCGCGAGCGACGTTCGCCTCTCCGACGGGCGCGCGGACGAACCGCGCGCCGAAGTCGCGCGCGGCGTCCTCGACCACGAGGCTCGTGGACAGATTCACGACGACCGTGGCTGGCGAGCCGGCACCGCGGTGCGCGTCCAACACCGCGCGTACGGCAAGGGCGAGCGTATAGTCCTCGCCGATCGGCCGGCCGCTCTCATCCACGAGCGCAAGGCGGTCCACGTCCGGATCGACCGCCATCCCAATATCCGCCCCGCTCTCGCGCACACTGCGAGCCAGGTCACCGAGGTTCTCGGGAACGGGCTCGGGCGCCCGGGGAAATCGCCCGTCCATCTCGAGCCCGATGCCCGTGATGCGGCAGCCGAGGCGCTCGAGGAGCGGCGGGATCGAGCCGCCGCCAGCGCCGTGGACGCAGTCGAGTGCGACATGGAACCTTCGCCGGCGGATGGCGTCCACATCGATCTCGGGGAGCGCGAGGACGAGGTCCAGGTGGCGCTGCAGCGCCCCGGCATCCTGCCGGAGTGCGCCGATCCCATCCCACCGCGCGCGCGCCGGCCCGTGCGACGCCAGCTCGCGGACCGCCGCCCCGGCCTCCGCATCGAGGAAGATCCCGTCGGGGCCGACGAACTTGAGCGCGTTCCACTCGATCGGGTTATGGCTCGCCGTCAGGATGAGTCCTGCACCGGCGAGGTGATGTTCCACGGCGAGCTGGACGGTCGGGGTGGGCACGATCCCGAGGTCGATGACATCGCAGCCGACGCTCATGAGGCCGGCGGCGGCGGCCTGGGAGAACATCGCCCCGCTCGTGCGCGCATCCCGTCCGAGCACCACCAGGGGCCGTCCCGCCGAGCGCGCCCACGCGCCGAGCGCCGCCGCATGGCGCGCGACGAGCTCCGGCGTGAGGTCGGTCCCCACGTGGCCGCGCATCCCGGAGACGCTGATCATCAGTGTGTCGGACATCGAGACGTGCTCCGGTGGGGCGCTCAGGCGTGAAGCGGGTGGGTTGCCAGGTCGGGATAGGTCCGGAGAAAGGCCGTGACGACGTCCGGATCGAAATGCGTCCCTGCTCCGCGCCGCAGTTCCTCGACCGCTCCCGCAGGATCCCTCGGCGGACGGTACGCCCGGTTCGTCGTCATGGCATCGTAGGCATCCGCCACCGCCACGAT
This sequence comes from Gemmatimonadales bacterium, assembly GCA_036741715.1. Taxonomy (GTDB): domain Bacteria; phylum Gemmatimonadota; class Gemmatimonadetes; order Gemmatimonadales; family GWC2-71-9; genus CAMLLJ01. The sequence goes on along the minus strand of DAINRR010000010.1, from coordinate 39,733 downwards.
CCGGGCCTCGATGGGGATCTTCTCACCGGCAGTGCCGTCGGGAAACCCGGTTCCGTCGAGCCGCTCGTGGTGGCTCCGGACGATCCGGAGCACCGGCGGCTGCTCCGCCAGAAACGGCTGCAGGATCCGCTCGCCGAGCACGGTGTGGAGCTTCACGTGCTCGAACTCCTCGGGCGAGAGGATCCCGGGCTTGTTCAGGATCGTTTCGCGGATGCCGATCTTGCCGATGTCGTGCAGCTTGCTCCCGAGCTCGATCTGGGCGAGCAGCTCGCCCGTGAAGCCGAGCTGCACGGCGGTGCGCGTCGCGAATTCCTTGACCCGCAGCGAATGGCCGCTCGTGTAGGCGTCCTTCGCCTCGAGCGCGAACACGAGCATCTCCACGCCGTTGAGGAGCGACTGCTTGTTGCGCAGGTCGAGCTCCCGCACGCGCGACTCGAGCGACTGCTGGTAGAACCGGTTCTGGAGGACGAGGTCCCGCCTCTCGAGCGCGTTGGCCACCCGCATCCGGACCTCGTCGAGCATCACCGGCTTCGAGATGTAGTCCATCGCGCCGATCTGCAGGCACTCGACGGCGGTGGCGACCTCGGCGACGCCGGTCAGCATGATGACCGCCATGTCGGGATAGCGCTGGCGCGCTTCCCGCAGGAAGCCGACGCCATCGAGCACCGGCATGTAGATGTCGGTGATGCAGAGGGGGACTTCCCCCTGCTCCTCGAGGATGCGGAGCGCCTCGGCGCCGTTCGGCGCCTGCAGGCACTGGAGCCCCTGGCCTTCGATGAGGCGCGTGAGGACGGACCGCACCTGCGCATCGTCGTCCACCAGGAGGCAGCGGGCGGCGGCCGGAGCCGGCATGAGAGCCTTTGTCACGCCTGCGAAGCTATCCGGCACCGCGTTCAGGGGCAACGGCGCCAGACACGCGCTTGCCGCGCGCCGAAAGCGTCCTTACGCTTCCGCATCCCTTTGCCGAGCAATGTGATGACGCGCATCCTCCCCACCGACCACGAGCACGCCTTCGGCACCCGCGCCGTCCACGCCGGACAGGTCCGCGAGCCGCTTTCCGGCGCCGTGATGACTCCCATCTACCAGACCTCCACCTACGTGCAGGAGGGGCTCGGCAAGCACAAGGGATACGAGTACGCCCGCACCCAGAACCCGACCCGGGAGGCATGGGAGCGGTGCGTCGCGAGCCTGGAGGGGGCCGAGCATGGATTCGCCTTTGCGTCGGGCCTCGCTTCCCTCGACGCGACGCTCAAGCTGCTCAAGGCCGGCGATCACGTCGTGTCGGGAGAGAACGTCTACGGCGGGTCGCACCGGCTGATGGAGCAGATCTACACGAAGTTCGGCCTCACCTTCACGTTCGTCGACATGCGGGACATCGCGAACGTCGAGCGCGCCCTCACTCCCGCCACGCGGATGGTCTACTGCGAGACGCCGACCAATCCGATGATGGCGCTCGCCGACCTCGCCGCGGTGGGCGACCTCACGCAGGCGCACGGATACCTGTACGTCGTGGACAATACGTTCGCCACGCCGTACTTCCAGCAGCCCCTCCGCCACGGCGCCGACATCGTCCTCCATTCGACGACGAAGTACCTGAACGGTCACAGCGACATGGTCGGCGGGATGCTCGTCACCTCGCGCGACGACCTGGCGGAGCGGCTCGGCTTCATCCAGAATGCCGCGGGCGGCGTGCCCGGGCCCATGGACTGCTGGCTCGCCCTGCGCGGCGTGAAGACCCTGCCGCTCCGCATGCGCCAGCACGATGCGAACGGCCGGCGCGTGGCGGAGTGGTGCGCCAGCTCGAAGGTGGCGACGAAGCTCTATTATCCGGGGCTTGCCGACCACCCGCAGCACGAGCTCGCGAAGCGGCAGATGCGCGGCTTCGGCGGGATGATCTCGCTCGACCTGGGGAACGCGGACCGCGCACGGCGGTTCGTGGAGAAGACCAGGGTCTTCGCTCTCGCCGAGTCGCTCGGCGGCGTCGAGAGCCTCATCGGTCACCCTGCGTCGATGACGCATGCGTCCGTCCCGAAGCCGATGCGCGAGGCGATGGGGCTCACGGACAGCCTCATCCGCCTGAGCTGCGGAATCGAAGACGCGGACGACCTGATCGCAGACCTCGACCAGGCATTTTCTGCATCGCGATAGATTGGTTCACAATGAAACAATCGGGCCGTTCGTTCGTAGGGCCGGAATCCTGAACCCCGTGAGCATTCCATGAGCGGATCCATACCCGCACCTCGACCCCGCCAGACCTTTCCGGAGATCGCGGCCGTGAGCTGGGAACACCCGGCCGATCGTGCAGCGCTGCAGGCACTTCGGGCCGTCCCGGGGGTGGATGAAGTGATCCGGAAGGTCATCGCGCTCCTCGGCGGCGAGCGCGGGATCCGGCTCCTGTTCCAGGGGAACGCCGTCCGGGTGGGGCCCGACCAGTTTCCACACATCTGGACGCTGCACATCGAGACCTGCACGACGTTCGACTGGCCGAAGGTGCCGGAGCTCTACGTCTCCCAGACGCCGTTCTTCAACGCCGGCGCGTATGGCGTGGACGATCCGTTCATCGTGCTCCATTCGGCCGCGCTCGAGGTCCTCGACGAAGGTGAGCTTCGCGCGCTCCTCGCGCACGAGCTCGGACACGTCATGAGCGGGCACGCGCTCTACACCACGATCGCCGCGATCCTCGCGCTCGTGAGTCTCGGCGTCCTCCCCTCCCTGGCGGCGCTCGCGGTCCTGCCGGTCCGGCTCGCGTTCCTCGAATGGTCGAGGAAATCCGAACTGTCTTCCGATCGCGCCGGCCTCCTCGGCTGCCAGGACATCGTCATGGCCCAGCGGCTCGACATGAAGATGGCCGGCGGCGGGCGGGGGGATGCGTTCGCGGGCCAGATGAACGTCGACGCGTTCATGACGCAGGCGCACGAATATGCCTACGCGCACGAAGGACTCGACATCGTCTACAAGATCCTCAACACGCTGGCACTCACACACCCGATGCACACCGTGCGCGCGGCCGAGCTCCAGCGCTGGGTGGCCGCGGGTGAATACGACCGCATTCTTCGTGGCGAGTACACGCGCCGGGGCGCGGAAGCAAAGGACCGTCCCTTCCGCGACGACATGACGGCCGCGAAGGACTACTACTCCACCGAGGCGAAGGAGCTCGCCCGCGAGGTGGCCGGCGCGGCCAGACGCGCAGCCGGCGCAGCCCGGGACGCCTTCCGGAACGCCCAGCAGAAGTGAGGGTGCTCGTGGTCGGGGGCGGGGGGCGGGAGCATGCGCTCTGTCTCGCCCTTCGCCGCGAGAACCCCGACGCCGAGATCTACTGCGCGCCGGGAAATCCCGGCACCGCATCCGTCGCCACCAATCTCCCCATCGCGGCCGACGACATCGACCGCATCGCCGATGCCGCGGACATGTACGGCATCGGGCTCACGATCATCGGGCCGGAGGCCCCGCTCGCGCGTGGCCTCGCCGACCGACTCCGCGCCGAGGGCCGCGCGGTGTTCGGTCCGTCGGCAGCGGCGGCCCAGCTCGAGGCGAGCAAGGCGTTCTCGAAGGAGGTCATGCGCGCCGCGGGCGTGCCCACCGCGGCGAGCGGCACGTTCTCCGACCTGCACGAGGCGCTCGCTTTCGTGGACCGGCAGGACGAGCCGCTCGTGGTGAAGGCCTCGGGTCTTGCCGCCGGCAAGGGGGCCGTCGTCTGCGCCACGCGCGGTGAGGCGAGGGACGTCGTGCAGTCGATGCTGGGTGCGGGCGCATTCGGCGACGCGGGCCGGGTGGTGGTGATCGAGGCGTTCCTCGCCGGGGAGGAGCTGTCGGTCCTCGCGCTCACCGATGGTGAGGATGTGGAGCTCCTGCCGCCATCGCAGGACCACAAGCGGCTCCTCGAAGGAGATCGCGGTCCCAATACCGGGGGCATGGGCGCCTATGCGCCGGTCTCGATCGCGACACGCGAGCTGCTCGATCGCGTCGCCGGCCGGATCCTGCTTCCGACGCTCGCGGAAATGCGCCGGCAGGGCACGCCGTTCCAGGGTGTCCTGTATGCCGGCCTCATGATCGACCGCGGTGAGCCCTCGGTAGTGGAATTCAACTGCCGCCTCGGGGACCCGGAGGCCCAGGTCGTCCTCCCCCTCGTCGAGGCAGGCCTCACCGAGTGCCTCGAGTCGATCGCTTCCGGGGGTGGGATCCGGCCGCTCCGCACCGGCTCCCGCGCGGCGGTGACGACGGTGCTCGCCGCGGCTGGTTATCCGGATGCGCCGGCGAAGGGTGCGGTCATCCGCATCCCGGACGATCTCCCGGCCGAGGTGACCGTCTATCATGCCGGCACGCGCCTCGACGACGAGGGAACATTGCGCGTCAATGGCGGGCGAGTGCTCAACGTGACCGCAGTGGCGGACCGCTTCACCGATGCCCAGCGTCTGAGCCGGGAAGCGGCCGCCCGCATCGAGTTCGAGGGAAAGCAGTTCCGTCCGGATATCGGATGGCGGGAGAGTGCGCGGCTCGCTCGGTAATCTTCCGGAGTGACAGGCGGGCGGTGACGGGCGAAGTTCGGGGTGCCTCGAGCCCCGGAACCATGCGCCTCTCGCTGATCAGTTACATCCCGATCCTGACGACGATCCTGTCGGCGGTCTTTGCCGTCCAGCTGTGGCGGCATTGGCGGCGGCGGCCCGGCGCGAGATATCTCTTCTGGTGGTTCCTCGGGCTGGTGGCCTACGGCGCGGGTACGCTCACCGAGAGCCTCACCACCTTGCTCGGATGGCAGGAGCCGGTGTTTCGCGCATGGTACATCACGGGCGCCCTGCTCGGCGGCGCCCCGCTGGCGCAGGGAACCGCGTACCTCCTCCTTCCGCGGCGCGTCGCCGACGGGCTCACGATCGCCCTGCTCCTCGTCATCGGCTTCGGAGCCGCGCTCGTGCTCGCCTCGCCGATCAGCTACGAGCTGGTCGAGCCGTTCCGGTTGAGCGGCAAGGTATTCGCCTGGCCCCGGGTGCGGCTCGTGTCTCCCTTCGTGAACCTGTACGCCGTGATCCTCCTCATCGGCGGCGCCTTCTGGTCCGCCGGCAGGTACCTCCGCCAGATCGGCGCGGAGAACCGCATGTGGGGAAACATCGCCATTGCCATCGGCGCGATCCTGCCGGGCATCGGCGGGATGTACACCCGCATGGGATACACCGAGGTCCTCTACGTCACGGAGCTCCTCGGACTTCTGCTCATCTGGCTCGGCTACTCGCTGATCGTCCGCGATCGGGGGCCGTCCATTCACCGCAACCAGCAGGCTGCCGCCGAAACGATCCCGCAGAACTGATCGAACACTGCGAACACGCTCGCCGCACGTCCGGCGGACCACGCATCCTTCCGTCTGTCCGTCTTTCCGTCCTTCCGTCCTTCCGCCCTCCCATCCTATCTTCAATCAAGAATGCCCGAGCTCCCCGAAGTCGAGACGATCGTGCGCGACCTGCGCCCGGCGCTCTTGGGCCGTACGATTCTCCGGGCTGCCCTCTCTCACGACGATGTCCTGCGGGATGTCACTCGCCGCCGCCTCCTCGCCGGGCTCCGGGGCGCCGAGGTCGTCGATCTGTCGCGCCGCGCGAAGCACGCCGTCCTCGCGCTCGACACCGGTCGCCGCCTCGTGATCCAGCCGGGCATGAGCGGAGTGCTCTTCATCGCGGAGGAGCCGCTGGCAGGTGCGGACGCCAGGTACGCCGTGCTCCGGGCGGCGCTCGACGACGGGCGGGAGCTCGTCTACCGGGACGTGCGGCGGCTCGGAACACTCCTCCTCCTGAGTGACGCGGCATGGCGGCAGTACGACGAGGCGCTCGGCCCCGAGCCGCTCGACCCCGAATTCACCGCAGACGATTTCGCCGGACGACTCGGCCGCTCCCGCCAGGCGATCAAGAAGGTGCTGATGGACCAGCGATACGTGGTGGGCGTGGGGAACATCTATGCGAACGAAGCGCTGTTCGCGGCGCGGATCGATCCGTCGCGCCCTGCCAAAGGCGTGACGGCGGCCGAATACGCCGCACTCCACGCCGAAGTCCGCCGGATCCTCACGGCGGCGATCCGATCGAAGGGCACCACCTTCCGCGACTACCGCACCGGCACCGGCGAGAAGGGAAACTTCCAGTTCGAGCTCCTGGTCTACGGCCGGGAAGGCGAGCCGTGCCGCCGGTGCGGCACCCGGCTCACGCTGACACACCTCATCGACGGGCGGTCCACCGTGTTCTGCCATCGATGCCAGCACTGAAGCGCCGCACCCGCCTGCTGGCGCTGCCGGCGACCGATCTCGACCACCTTCGCACGCGGGTGCGCGCGCTGGCCGAGAACCGGCCCGCGGTGTACCAGATGATCGATGGGACGGGAAAGATCCTCTACGTCGGAAAGGCGAAACGGCTCCGGACACGGCTGCTCTGCTACTTTCGGGCCGAGTATCCCGCGGACAAGGCGGCGCGCATCCTCTATGCGGCGCACGAGATCCGGTGGACCTATGTCCCGAGCGAGTTCGCCGCGCTCCTTACCGAGCTCCGCCAGATCCGCGAGTACCGCCCGCACTTCAACTTCAAGCTCAACCGCACCCGGCGCTCCGTCCTCATCAAGATCTCCGGCGGCCCTGCGCCGCGGGTCCACGCAGGGAGTGCGGTCGCGGCAGGCGATGAGCGTGTCTACGGGCCGTTCCGCTCGATGGAGCGCACGCAGGAGGCGGTGCGCACGCTCAACGACCTCCTCGGTCTGCGGGACTGCGCGGCGAACATGCCCATGGTGTTTTCCGGTCAGGCCGACCTGTTCGGCGCCGACCGCCGCGCCGCGTGCCCCCGCCACGAGTTCGGCTCGTGCGGTGCGCCGTGCGCCGGATTCATCGCGGAGTGGGCCTACCGTCAACGGGTGGAGACAGCCGCGGCGTTTCTCGAGGGGCGGACGATCAAGCCGATCGACCGCGTCGTGACGGAGATGAGCCGGGCGGCCGAAGAGGCGGAATTCGAGCTGGCAGGTCGGTGGCGCGAGCGTTTCGAGCAGCTCGAATGGCTCCTCGCCGCGACGAGCCGCGCACGCTCGGCGATCGACCTCCTCACTTTCGTCTATCGAGATCCGGGCGACCGGGGCGACGACCGCGCCTACGTCCTGCGCCAGGGTGTCGTGCGTGCCTCGTATCCCTGGCCGGCGACACCGATCGAGGAAGAGGCCTTCCGTGCCGTGGTCCAGGCCGAGCTCGACCGCCCCGCGCCGCCCACCGGAGCCCTCCCGCTCGAGTCGATCGACGAGATCCTGCTGATGCAGTCGTGGTTCCGGGCACACCCGGAGGCGCTCAAGCGCACGAGCCCGCTCGCCGACTGGGCTCCCGCCTGAGGCCCGGCGCGGTCACCAATCGGCCGAAACCACCGTAAGGCCACGGACCGGACCGCATCACCTTCCAGACGGAGTCGCCTCATGGCCGATCTCGACAAGGCGGTCGCCACCCAGCTCGCCAACATCGAAAAACGCACCGGGAAGTCCCTCGCCGAGCTCACGGAGGTCGTGCAGCAGAGCCGGCTGACGAAGCATGGCGAGATCGTCGCCATGCTCAAGTCGCAGCTCGGGATGGGACACGGCGATGCCAACACGCTGGTGCACTCGATCCGCAAGGCGGAAGCCTCGGGCGCCGGCGTGGGTGACCCGACTCCCGCGCAGGCGCTCGATGACCTCTATGCCGGTCCGAAAGCCACGCTCCGCCCGATTCACGAGGCCCTGCTGAAGGCGATTCGGACCTTCGGCGAATTCGAGGAAGCGCCGAAGAAGGCCTACATCAGCTACCGGCGCAGAAAGCAGTTCGCGACGATCGGACCAGCCACCAATTCGCGAATCGAGGTCGGACTCAACGTGAAGGGGCTGACCGGAACCGCGCGACTCGAAGCGCTGCCGGCCGGGCAGATGTGCAACTACAAGGTGAGAGTGATCGAGCCCTCCCAGGTGGACGATGAGCTCCTCCGCTGGATCGCGGCGGCGTACGAGGCGGCGGGATGAGCCTGCCGGATGTCGTGAACCTCGAGGCGGCCCTCGGAGCGATCACCGAGCACTGGCGGCCCAGGCTCGTCGGGGAGTTGAACGGACAGGCGGTCAAGCTCGTGCGAGTGAAGGGCGAATTCGTCTGGCACCATCACGAAGCCGAGGACGAGCTCTTCCTCGTGATCTCGGGGCGGCTCCGGATCGAATTCAGGGAGGGCGCGCGGGAGATCGGACCGGGGGAGTTCCTCATCGTGGGGCACGGGGTCGAGCACCGGCCGGTCGCGGAGGAGGAAGTGACCCTCCTCCTCTTCGAGCCGCTCGGCGTGCGGAACACCGGGAACGTCGTTCACGAGACACTGACGGCGCCGACCGACGCCTGAGCGCGCGCTCCCTCACTCCGACTGAAGTGATCCCAGCCTGAGCCGCGATACCCGTTCCACGCCATCCGGGTCCGGATCCTCGACCAGGATTAAGTCGTCGCCGAACTCGAGCACCTCTTCGCCCACCGGCACGGCCGTCCTGCAGGCAAAACGACCCCGAGGGTCGAACGCCATCCACCGCTGCTCGATCTCGTCGCCCGGCCGACGGTACTGCTGCACCCAGATCCGGCCGTCGCTCCCGATCATCACTTCCTGGAACGCCGGAAAGCTGTCGGCTACGGGCCGTGCCGGGTCGATCAGGGGCCCGACGAAATGCTTTCGCTCATCCTCCCTCATATCGGGATACATCACGGCAAGGCTCGCCCGTGCGGCATCGATGGCGTCCGGCGTGATCGAACGATCGTCGCCGGACCACCTGATGATCGATTCGAGCGTGAGCCCGGTCTCGCCGGCATACAGCTGCAGCTCCGGCCGGGAACCGTGGCCCACGGCCAGCCGCGCGCCGCGTCCCGCCACCTCGGCGAAGGACTCGAACAGCGGATAGATCCGCACGCTCTCCGGCCTCCCATCGAGCGTGCCGAGTCTGGCGTTCGGAAGGTGCAACAGCGTGTCGAGCAGCGTGCCGTCGGCGGCGTGGACGACGAGCACGTACTCCTGCATCTCGAATCCGGGTCCCCGCGACAGGGGGAAAGGATCCTCGGCGAGCACGGACCTGCCGTCTGCGAGCACGACGATGACGCCGGGCGAATTCACGTACGCCGGTGATGGCTGCACGCTGCGGAGCCATGTTCCGTCGGGCGCGAAGACCTCGAACTGCCACGGATCGTAGTCGCCGACAAAGACCGTGTCGCCGCGCGCGGGCCAGAGGTAGAAGGCGTTGGAGAACTCGCCGGGGCCCTGCCCTGCACGCCCAGCCCGCCGCAGGAACGCTCCGTCGGGGGCGTAGTAGCGGATTTCCTCACTGCCCTGGTTGACGATCACGATTCGGCCATCGGACAACTGCGTCGCGCCGAACATGCGATGGAACTGGTACTCCTCCGGACCCTCCGCCACCCCGATCGTGAGTGACGGAACCGAATCCGCCCTGCAGGTCGCGGTGAGCTGCGCCATGTCGTGTTCGACGATGCGGATGCCGCTGCTGTCTCGAACGGATACCGGGGCGGATGCCGGCTCCGATGGGGCGCACGCCGCTGCCGCCAGCAGCAACGCGATATTGCGGCGCGGGATTCGAATCGATGCCGGCACGAGACGCCCTCAGTCGTCCGTGAGCGGAACCAGCCGGGCCCGCGGCGGGATGCCTGGCTCGAGCTCCATGATGCCGACCGACGGGAGAATGTCGAAGCGTGCCGGACCGGCGCCGCCGGGATTCATCACGGTCACCACGAGGTCCACCGTTTCGATGAGCGGCCGGTGGGTGTGACCGTAGACGAGAATTTCCGCCTCGGGGAATGCCGCATGCAGCGTCTCCGGCGTCGGCCGCCCGAGCTGATCGCCATGGGTCACCACGAAGTCGAAGCCGTCGAGCCGGACCTTCGCCACCTGCGGCACCCGGCTCCGAATTTCCCAGCCGTCGGTGTTGCCGTACACCGCCGTGACCGGCGCAATCGCCTCGAGCGACGTCAGGATATCCGGCTCGCCGATGTCCCCGGCGTGGATGATGTGGTCCACCTCGCGGAAGATGTCGAAGACTTCCGGCCGCAGCAGATTGTGGGTATCGGAAATGATGCCGAGCCGCACCTCACCCCTCCCAGCGGCGCGTGATGTCGAGGCCGAGTCCGAGCTGGTCCACGATCCGCTGCACGACGAAATCCACGAGCTCCGCGACCCGCGTCGGCCGGTGATAGAAGCCGGGCGCCGCCGGCAGCACGGTGGCGCCCGCCTCGACGCAGGCGGCCATGTTCCGCAGGTGGACCAGCGAGAGTGGTGTCTCCCTCGGCACGAGCACCAGCTTCCGCCCCTCCTTGAGCGTCACGTCGGCCGCGCGCTCGATGAGCGAGCGGCTCGAGCCGTGGGCAACGGCCGACAGTGTGCCCATCGAGCAGGGACAGATCACCATCCCCGCCGTCGGCTGCGATCCCGAGGCCGGCTTCGCGCCGCGATCCGAGTCGGTGAAGGTCCGCACATCGGACCCCTCTGCGGCCACGGCCCCCTCGAGTGCCTCGAGACTGCCGATTCCGCACTCCTCCTGCAGGAGTCGCATGCCGTGGCCGGAGACGATGAGCCAGACCGGCACTCGAGCCCGCGTGAGCACCTCGAGGAGCCGCACCGCATACGGCGCCCCGCTCGCACCCGTGATCGCAAGTACCGTTGGAAGCTGTCGGGTCATCGGACCTCGGATCGGCGTGCGAGGTGAGAATCAGCCCGGGAGTAGTAAACTGCCGCACACGAAAACACGAAAACAGGGAAACTGCGAAAACACGAACACTACGAAAGACTTTGAGCTGGGGCGGAGCTGGGAGCCTCGCCCGAAATCGGGCCCCTTCGCGCTTTCGTGTTTTCGTGTGCTTTTGAAACGGTTCCCTGTCCCCGATGGTCGCTCCCGCCGCCTTCGACGGTTCTATCGAACGAGCCTGTCCGCCAGCGCGAAGATGAAGACCGTCACGCTCATCACGCCGTTCATCGTGAAGAACGCGGCGTCGAGACGCGAGAGGTTGCCGGGCGTCACAAGCCGGTGTTCGTAGGCGAGAATGCCTGCGGCCACGAGAAGGCCGGCGTAGTACCAGATCCCGAACCCCGCACCCCACCCGAACAGCGCGAGTGCCGGGATCGTGGCGCCGTGCAGGAGCTTGGCCGCGAGGATCGCGCGGCGCTGGCCGAGGCGGACCACGGCGCTCCGGAGACCTTCCGATCGGTCGAACGACTCGTCGGGGAGCGCATAGAAGATGTCGAATCCGGCCACCCACGTCGCGACGCCGATCGTGATCGCGACGAGCAGCCACGCCGGCCGGCTCCACGCGCCCGTCACGGCGATATAACCGCCCACGGGCGCGATCGCGAGGCTCATCCCGAGCCAGAGATGCGGCCAGGACGTGAACCGCTTCGCGAAGCTGTAGGCGACGATCCACGCGAGCGCGACAGGGCTCAGCAGGGCACAAAGCGGGTTGAGCGACCATGCCGCGACGACGAACAGCGCCGACGCCAGGGCAACCGACGTCCAGGCCTGCCCGAGCGAGAGCGTCCCCTTCGGCAGCTCGCGGTTCATCGTCCGGGGATTGCGCGCATCGTAGGCGCGGTCCGCGATGCGATTGAACCCCATCGCGACCCAGCGCGCCGCGGAGAATGCGACGACGACCCAGAGGACCGTCCGCCACTCGACCGGCGCGACGCGCGAGGCCGCCAGAACGCCGAGCAGCGCGAACGGCAGCGCAAAGAGGGTATGCGGCAGCTTCACGAAGTTGACGTACCGGATCAGCAGCGAGTCGCCGCCGAACGTCTGTCCTTCCTGCGTCCTCCGCGTGGCCGCGCCTCCGTGGCTCACAAGGTGATGCCCAGCTTCGGCCACAGCTCATCGACGCGCGCCTTCGTCGCCGGATCCATCTCGATCACGTCCGGCCACTCGCGTGCGAACCCCTCTTCCGGCCACTTCCGCGTACCGTCGATGCCCATCTTGCTGCCGTAGGTGAAGGCGCGGCTCGCATGGTCGAGGACGTCCACCGGTCCCATCGTGAAGCGCACGTCGCGCTCCGGATCGATGTTGTTGAGGGCGGCCCACCACGCCTCATCGGGGTTGCGGACATCGATCTCGCGATCCACGATCACCAGGACCTTCGCCAGGGACATCAGTCCCTGGCCCCAGAGGGCGTTCATGACCTTGTAGGCCTGCCCCGGATACTGCTTGTCGATGGACACGAAGACGAGATTGTGGAAGATCCCGGCCGCGGGCATGTGGTAGTCCACGATCTCGGGAACCGTGAGCCGGAGCAGCGGCAGGAAGATGCGCTCGGTGGCATGGCCGAGATAGTAGTCTTCCATCGGCGGCTTCCCGACGAGCGTCGCCGGATAGATCGGGTTCCGGCGCATGGTGATCGCCGTGACGTGCACCTTCGGGTAGTAGTCGGCGAGCGAGTAGAATCCCGTGTGGTCGCCGAAGGGTCCCTCCAGCACGAGCTCCTCGGCCGGATCGATGTAGCCCTCGATCACCATTTCCGCCTCGGCGGGCACCTCGAGATCGCACGTGATCGCCCTGGCGAGCTCGACCGGTGCTCTCCGGAGGAAGCCGGCGAAAATGAACTCGTCGATGTTCGGAGGCAGTGGCGCCGAGCCCGAGTAGATGCTCGCCGGATCGCCGCCGAGCGCGATCACCACGGGCATCCGCTCGCCGCGCGCCGCCATGTCGCGCCAGTGCGCGGCACCGACCTTGTGCCGCTGCCAGTGCATGGCGAGCGTGTCCCGGCCGAGCACCTGAATGCGATACATCCCGACGTTGCGCGTTCCGCGCGCGGGGTCGGTGGTGATCACCATGGGCAGGGTGATGTAGCGGCCGCCATCGCCGGGCCAGGTGGTGAGGAACGGGATCGCATCGAGATCCACCTCGCGTCCCTGAAGCACCACGTCCTGGCAGGGTGCCCGACCGCTCCGGGTTCTCGGCGGGAACTTCGCGACTTCCGCGAGCCTCGGGAGCATCGAGAGCTTCCCGAACAGTCCGTCGGGCACCTTGAGGTCGAGAAGCTGCGAGATCCGCCCGCCCACCTCATCGAGCGACTGCACCCCGAGTGCCAGGCACATCCGGCGCATCGAGCCGAAGAGATTGATGGCCACCGGGTGCGCGCTGCGCTCGCCGTTGTCGAGGATCACCTGCTCGAACAGCAGCGCCGGCCCTCCGCCCGGGCTCTTCATGCACCGATCCGCGATCTCGGCCACCTCGAGCCGAGCCCGGACCGGTTCGGTGACCCGGACCAGCTCGCCGATCGCGTCGATTTCCGTGATGAAGTCCCGCAGACTGTCAATCGCCATTGATTGAACTTGTTGAAAGCTTCATTGTGAACCGCGGAGGCGCGGAAGCGCGGAGGGAACGCGGAGGGGCTCCGTGAATTGAAGAGCGCCGTGCACCGGGCAGCCATCCGGCTTTGATTTTTCTGAAGGCTCCGGCTTCCTCCGGCGCGCGGAGCCGGTGGGCGAGCCCACAAAAATCCTCACGGAACCTCACACTGTTCACGGAGCCACCCCAACCAGGAGCCCTCCGTGGTGTCTCCGCGCCTCCGCGCCTCCGCGGTTCAAGATCAAGAACAGATCATTCCTTTCGAATTCCCACGTGCATTGCCGTGACCCCGCCAAGAAAGCGGGTGTAGCGGACGTCGGCGAATCCGGCGGCTTCCAGACGGCGCGCGAGCTCCGGCGGATCGGGAAAGACGCGGGCGGACTCTGGAAGCCAGTCATACGCCGTCGTATGTTTCGAGATCAACCGTCCGATGCGCGGCAGCACGTGCTCGAAGTAGGCCAGATACAGCCCGCGCAGCGGCTGGTGCGGCGGCGTGCTCATTTCGAGCACGACGAGCCGCGCTCCCGGCCTCAGGACGCGCGCCGCTTCCCGGAGCCCGGCATCGAGGTCGGCCAGGTTCCGGACGCCCCATCCTACCACGGCGCCGTCGAACGCGGCATCAGGAAAGGGCAGCTCGAGGGCGTCGGCCGTGACCGGATCGACGCGAGCCGACTTGTGCCGTCCGAGCTCGAGCATCGGCTGTACGAAATCCGCGCCGATGATCCGGCCGCGGAATCCCGGCTGGCGCGAGAGGATGGCGGCGAAATCGAGCGTGCCGGCGCAGAGATCGAGATAGCGGCCGGCCGGAGCCCGCTCCCAGTCGAGCTGCTCGACCGATTTGCGTCTCCAGTACAGATCCAGCCGCATGCTGATGATGCGGTTGAGCCGGTCGTACGTGGGCGCGACGGCGGTGAACATCTGGCGGACGTAGGCCCGCTTCTCCGCCCCGCCCGAGACTGGTAACTCACGATCCGAGGCGAACATAGGCGCAGAATGTAGTCCCCTGCGGAGCCCCGCCGCAAGCAGCGGGCACGGCCTGTGACCGATCGGCGCGCCGCGCTCGCCGCCGCGACGGACCAGGAAGTCGTGGCCCTCGCACGCACGGGCCACGAGCCGGCGTACCGCGAGCTGATCCGCCGCTACGAGCGGCCGATCTTCTCGCTGGTCTTCCGCATGGTGCGCGATCGCGAGCTCGCCGAGGACCTCGCCCAGGAGACGTTCGTCAAGGCGCTCAACGCCATCGAGTCGTACCGTCCCGAGTTCAAGTTCTCCTCCTGGATCTTCAAGATCGCCAACAACGCGGCGATCGATCACCTCCGCCGGCGCGAGCTCGATACCCTCTCGCTCGACGGCTCGCCGCACGCCGAGACGCCCGAGGCGATGGAGGCGACGGCGCTGCAGATCGGGAACCGGCTCGAGTCCCCTCTCGATGCCGTCGAAGCGAAGGAGCTCGGCGGCGCCATCGAGGCGGCCATCGGCCGGCTCCGGCCCGAGTACCGCTCCTGCATTCTCCTCCGCCACGTCGAGGGCCGCGCGTACGAGGAAATCGCCGAAATCCTCAATCTTCCCCTCGGTACGGTGAAGACGTACATCCACCGGGCGCGTAACGAGTTGCGACAGTCGCTCGCCCACCTCCGCGAATGAAACCTTCGATGAATACCTGCCGTAGGAGGGTTCACTTATGACCCGGTCCGCGAATCCGCACCTGTCGTCCGACGATTTCGACGCCCTCCTCGAGGGCGCCGCGAGCCAGGACGCGCACCGGCACCTCGACGAATGCGCCTCGTGCCGCGAGCAGGTCGCCGCGGATCGCACGCTCGTCACGCGACTGGAGTCGCTCTCACGCTTTGCCCCTTCGGCGGAATTCCCCGAGCAGGTCATGGCGCGCGTGGTACTGCCCGACCCGTTCGCGCTCCACTCGTTCGGCACCGCGCGGCGCAGGATGTTCGCCACGCGGCGCTCGCTTGCCGCAGCGGCTTCGGTCGCCATCATCGTGGTCGGCGCGATGGCGGCAAGCATCATCTGGACGCTCGGCAATCGCGAGACCCTCGCGGCGGCCGGCTCGTGGCTCGGCGGCGAGGCCGTCGGCTGGCTCTGGATCGCCGTCCGTGGCGGTGCGGCCAACCTGATGGAGCAGCCGTGGTATGCCGCGGCGCGCGGCTTCCTCGGCTCACCGACCCGCCTCGCCATTCTCTCCGCGGTGATCTCGACGGTCTATCTCGGCGGTGTCTTCGCGCTGCGGAAGCTGATGGCCCTTCCTCCACAGGGAGGGGCGCATGCGCACGCCTAGCGTCGCCCTCGCGCTTGCGCTGCTGGTCGGCGGCGGCTCGGCCCGGCCCGTCCAGGCGGATCCCGGGGATGCGGCCGATGTCGCCGCCGGAGCCGCACGGGATATCTGGCAGTTCCTGCAGCAGATCCGGGGCGAAGGAAGCGATTCGGTCCGCACGGTGCGGTCCCGTCCGCAGGCCGCGCAGCCGCAGGCCATTCCCGAGGCGCCGCCGCAGGGCCTTTCGCTCGACCTCTCCGATCTCTCGAACCCCCTCGCCCTCGAAGAGCACCTGAACCGCCTCGCCGCATTGCCCGAAAGCGAAATGCGGGTCACGATCCCCAACGGCACGGCCCGTCTGGGGGCGTACAGCGTCGGCTCGGATCAGTCGATCGCCGGTCACCTGCTCGTGGTCCGCGGCGACGCGCAGATCTTCGGCCGCCTGCAGGGGAACCTCGTCACCTACGACGGCGACATCGTCGTCCACCCGGGCGCGGTCATCTCGGGCGACGTCGTCGCGATCCACGGCGCCGTGCACGATCGGGGCGGCGAGATCGGCGGCGAGGCGCGGACGCTGAGTGCATCGACCACCCAGGTAGCCGCCGCCGATCCGCCGCTGTCCGCGGGAGCGGCCACGCTTCGGCGGCTCGCCGGCGTGGTGGGCGTCTTCCTGGCGCTGGCGGCGCTGGGCTGTGGTCTCGCCGCGTTCGGCCGGCAGAACCTGCAGGTGGTCTCGGATACCGTCTCCCACAGCTTCGGTCGCTCCTTCGTCACCGGACTCGTCGGGCAGATCCTCATCCTCCCGACATTCGGGATGCTCGTGGTCGGGCTCGTGCTGAGCGTCGCCGGGATTCTGCTGCTGCCGTTCGCCGTCGCGGTCTACCTGCTCCTGGTTATCATCGGCGTCGTGGGTGGTTACCTCGCCGTGGCGCATGCAATGGGAGAGACCTACACGCGCCGCCGGCTCGCCCAGGGGATCCTGGTCGGCGCGCCGGGAAGCTATCAGTTCCTCCTCGTCGGCCTCGTTGCGACGACCGCGCTCTGGCTCGCGTGGGCCCTGTTCGGGTGGGTGCCTGTCGCGGGCGCCCTGATCCGCGGAGCGGCGGTGCTCGTCACCTGGCTCCTCGCGACCGCCGGCCTCGGCGCCGCCCTGCTGAGCCGGGCGGGGATCCGGGAGAATTTTGCCGGCCGCATCATCCCCCCCGAAGCGCTGACGGACGAGTACCTCTGGGCCACCCCGCAGTTCGGCGTCCCCGCCGTCAAGCGGCCGGGCGCGGGCAGTCGCACCACCGGACCCGGCGCGTGACGCGCGGGGTCCTCGCGATGGCTGCCGCCCTGCTGCTCGTCCCGGCAGCCGGTGCGGCGCAGCAGATGCGGGAGTTCAGTTCCGCGCGTCAGCGGCACGGTGAAAGCCGCCTCTCGACCCGCCTCGATTTCGGTGCCGGGTCTCTCCGGCTCGCCCCCGGACCGCCCAGCCGCCTCTACGGTCTCCAGCTCGCGTACGATACCGAACGCTTCCGGCCGATCAGCCGCTTCGATCCTGTCGCCGGCTCGGTCCACCTCGGGCTCGAAAGCACGGGCCGGTCGGGGATTCGCGTCTCGTCGCGCGAGCATCTCGAGCAGACGGCGGTCGTACACCTCTCGCCGTCGGTTTCGCTCGCGCTCGACGTGGCACTCGGCGCGGTGGATGCGGACATCGAGCTGGGCGGCCTGCGGGTCACCACGCTCCGGATCGGCACCGGCGCGAGCCGATCGGCCATTCGCTTCTCGACGCCGAACCTGGCACCGTGCAGCGCCGCGGTCATCGAGGCGGGCGCGGCGGAAGTGATCCTGACCGGGCTCGGCAACAGCCGCTGCGACCGCATCACCTTCAGCGGCGGCGTCGGCACGGCCCTCCTCGACCTGAGCGGCGTGTGGGCCTCGGATGCGAAGCTCGACGTCTCGATGACGATGGGCGAACTGACCCTGCGGCTGCCGAGGAATGTCGGCGTACGTGTGGAGATGGCGAAGTTCCTCGCGAGCTTCGCCGACGCCGGCTGGACGCGCGAGGGCAACATCTATCTCTCGCCGGGCTACGCAGCATCGGAGCGCAAGGTCGAGATCTCGCTGTCGACGACGATCGGGAACGTGAACGTGGAGTGGCTGCGCTAGACAGTCGACCGTGCCGCGCGGGGGCGAAAGAGGGCGGCGGTGAACGGGGGCCGTTGTGGCGTGCGGGCGGTTGAGGGTGATGCGGGTGGGGGGCTGGTAGAATCGCGAAAGCGCGAAAACGCGAAAGAAAAGAAGGCATTGTGGACGTATGTCCACGGTCGGCTTCGGATCCCGGGCGGGTCCGGAGCTGTTTTTTTGCAGCGGGGCCCGAAGCCGTAGCCATTCATGCCTTCGTTCTTTCGTGTTTTCGTGTGCGCAGTCGAATGCCGTTTGTCCGGTGACTTCTGCGTCGAGGCACGACTGCCCGATCGTCCCCCGGTACCATCCTGGCGCTCGCGCCCGTATGATTACCGCATCGTCACCGCTCGAAGCGAGGTGCGACGTGGATCCACTGCAGACGCTCGGCTTTGCCCTCGGGACCTCGTTCGCCTCGGGGCTCAATCTCTACCTCACGATGGCCACCGCCGGGCTCTTCCAGCGGCTGGGTATCGTCGAGCTTCCGGCGTCGCTGCAGATCCTCGCGCATCCCGCGGTCATGGGGATCGCAGTGACGCTGTTCCTCATCGAGTTCATCGCCGACAAGATCCCCCTCGTCGACAGCGCATGGGACGCGGTGCATACCTTCATCCGGCCGCCGGCCGCGATGGTGCTCGCCTACGCCTCCTTCGGGGGTGACGTTCCGGAAATCTGGAAACTCGGCGCGGGCCTCCTCGGCGGGAGCGTGGCGCTCACCTCGCACGGCGCGAAGGCATCCGCCCGCGCCGCGGCCAACGCGAGCCCGGAGCCGTTCAGCAACTGGTTCCTGAGCTTCCTCGAGGACGCCATTGCCGTCGCCCTCAGCTGGCTCGCGGCGACCCATCCGGTGCTCACCGCAGGCATCGTCCTCGTCCTGGTCCTGATCGCCGGGTTCATCATCTGGAAGCTGTACGGCTTCTTCCGCCGTGCGATCGCCAAGGTCCGGGACGGCTACCAGCGCGCCGTGGCGGCGACGACGGGGGCGGGATCGGGATAGTCAGCTGCCGTTTGCCCACCGCACGGCGATGCCGGCATCCGCTCACGAGCCCCGAATCATCAACGCCGGCATTCAGCCCAGCCTCGCCCGGACCTTTCCGCCGACGCCGATGCCGAAGCGGCGCGCCGCCGAGCCGTCGCGGACCGCGATCTCGACGTCACCTCCCGAGCCCAGGTACGCGACGAGGCCTCCGGTGGCGACGTCGCCGTAGGTTCGGCGGAGCCTTCCGACCTCGACGCCCTCGATCTCCACGCGCGCATAGTCGGGAAGGTTGTCGGCGTTGAAGTTCGTCACCAGCGTGCCGAAGCGGTCGACGTAGATCACTTCCCCGATCAGCGTCTTTCCCTCGTGATACGGCTCGCGCGTCGAGATGCGCACCGGGACCCCGCCGAAGACCTCGCCGATTTGCCCGAGCGCCGCGCCGCCGGCAAGTGCGGCCGCGGCCGGCGCGAAGACGTCACGCCCGTGAAACGTGGACGAGACGCCGTCCGGAATCGGAAGCGCGACGACGCTCACCTTCGCGTCGCGGATCACCGAGCTCAGGATGCCGTTGTCGGGCCCGATGAAGAAATGGCCGTGAGCCGCCACCGCGAGCGCCTTCCGGTCGGTGCCGACTCCCGGGTCCACCACCGCCAGGTGCACGGTCCCATCCGGAAACTGCCGCCAGACGCGGCCGATGACGTAGGCGGCAGCGCGGACGTCCCCGGGCGCGAGCGTGTGCGAGACGTCGACCAGTCGCGCCTCCGGCGCGAGGGAGAGGAGCCGCCCCTTCATCTCCGCGACATACGCATCGGTGGTGCCGAAATCGGTGAGGAGCGTGATCAGCGTCATGGAAGGCGTACGGTGACCTCTCGGCTCGGGACGTGCGGACGCGTCGCGCTCACACGCGCGACTGCGCCCAGCGGCTCCAGCGCCAGAATGCCACGAGCGCGAGCGCGCGCGCGATCGCCGTGACCGACAGGAGCCACCAGACCCCGGCGAGTCCCCACTCCGCGGCCGCGAGCGGTGCGAGCGGAATGCGGAGCGCATTCAGCGCGACCACGGCGGTCATCGGCCAGAGCGTGAATCCGGCACCGGCCAGCGCGCCCTCGAGCACGGCCTCGAACGGGAGCGCAAGCTGGGCGATAGCGACCGCACGAAGATACAGCGCGGCTGCCGCGATCGTAGGGGGATCGTCCGTGAAGATGCGCACGAGCGATTCGGGGATCACGAGGAACACGACCGCGATGAGCGTCGCCGGGACGAGCGCGTACCGCGCGGTCATCCACCCCGCGGTCCGCGCGCGCTCCGGCTGCCGCGCCCCGAGGTTCTGGCCCACCACCGTCTCGGCCGCGATCGCGAACCCGATGCAGATCATGTAGTTCACCCCCTCGATCTTGTGGCCCAGGCCGAGCGCCGCGAGTGCGGGCGTTCCGAAGGAGGCGGTGACGCGCGCGAGCCAGATGTAGATGAGGCTGAAGAGCACGCCCGTGAGCATCGTCGGCGTCCCGACCCGCGCGATGGTGCGCGCCGTGCGTCCGCTCCAGTCGGGAAGGATCATCCCGCGCCTGACGAGGAGTCCTAGGCCCACGATGAATGCGAGCGCGCGTGTGAGGACCGTCGCAAGCGCGGCACCATAGACCCCGAGCTCGGGAAAGGGGCCGATCCCGAGGATGAGGAGCGGATCGAGCACGACGTTGAGCAGAACCGACGCGCCAAGGAGGAAGAACGGGGTGCGCGTGTCGCCGGAGCTCCGGAAGGCGGCGGCCACCACGAAGTAGCCGTAGATGAGGAACGCCCCGGCGAACTGCACGACGAGAAACTCGCGCGCGACCTGCCCCACCTCGGGCGTCGCATTCATCACGTCGAGCAGCGGCGACAGGAGGAAGACGCCGCCCACGCCGACGGTCACGCCAAGTGCAGCAGCGAGGGCCAGCCCTGTGCCGGCCGCGCGCGCGGCGGCGCGCGGATCGCCTTCGCCGTGCCGGCGGGCGGACACCGCCGTCAGCCCGACCCCCACGAGCTCGCCGATCGACACGATGACCCAGACGCTGTAGCTCGCGATGCTGACGCCCGCGAGCGCCACGGCGCCGAGCGTGCGGCCGACCCAGAAGGTATCGGTGATGTTGAAGAGGATCTGGAAGAGCGTGGTGCCGACCGCGGGGCCGGCCAGCATCAGGATCGCGCGGTCGAGCGGGCCCGCCGTGATGGCGCGGATCTTCGCCGCATGCGCTGGCGGCGCCATCGCCGGCGCGACGTCGTGCTGCTCGGCGTAGAGCGTCGGCGGGGGCGGGGGCGATGCCGGATCGGCCGAGGGGTTACCCGCGGAGAATAGGGAGGGTGATGGCCTGGCGGGCCGCCGTGTCGTGTACGCGTGCGGCGATCGCCTGCAACACGCCGGCGGCAGGCGACGCCGGCTCGGCCACGATCACCGGCCTGCCTTCGTCGGCCGCCTCGGCGAGGCGGGGCTGCAGGGGAATCGATCCGAGCAGCGGCACGCCGAGCTCATCGGCCAGGCGCTGCCCCCCGCCTGAGGAGAAGAGCTGCCAGTACCGGCCCGTCTCCGGGTCGGTGAACCCGCTCATGTTCTCGACGATGCCGAGCACGGGCACACCGACCTTCTCGAACATCTTCGCGCCGCGGAGCGCGTCACCCACGGCCATTTCCTGGGGCGTGGTGACGATGATGGCGCCCCCGACGCTCGTGGCCTGCACGAGCGAGAGCTGCGCGTCGCCGGTGCCGGGCGGCAGGTCGACGATGAAGTAGTCGAGCTCGCCCCAGTCCACGTCACGCAGGAACTGCTGGATGATCTTCATGATGATCGGGCCGCGCCAGATGGCCGGAGCGTCGCGCTCCACGAGGAGCCCGAGCGACATGATGCGCACCCCGTACGCCTGGAGCGGCTGGATCTTCCGGGTGACCGGGTCCACCATCGGACGATCCGAAATGCCGAACATTCGCGGCATGTTGGGACCGTAGACGTCGGCGTCCATCACGCCGACACGATGGCCTGCCTGGGCGAGCGCCACGGCGAGGTTGGCCGCCACGGTCGACTTCCCTACCCCGCCCTTGCCCGACGAGATCGCGACGACGTGCCCCAGGCCCGGAATCGCCTCGGGTACCGGCGGGGCCGCCGGCGGTTGCGCGGCGGGCTGCGCGCCCGGTGGCGCATGGGTGGCGCGCGCCGGGCCCGACGGGTTGGTCACGTTGATCCGGACCTCGGCGACGCCCTCGAGCCCCTCGACAGCCTTCCGGGCGGCGCGCACCAACGTCCCCGGATCGTCATTCCCGAGGAGAAAGGTGAAGGTGACGCGGCCGGAGTCGTCCACGGCGAGGTCGCGAACCATGCCGGCGGAGATGAGATCGTTGCCGATCCGCTCGTTCCGGATGCGCGAGAGCGCCTCGAAGACGCGCCCTTCCACGGGGTGCGTCATACGGCCTCGACGTGGCGCACTTCGGGAACCATCTGCCGGAGCCGCGCCTCGAGCCCCTGCTTGAGGGTCACGGTGGAAGCGGCGCAGCCGTGGCAGGTACCCCCCATGCGGACCAGGAGCACGCCGTCGGCAGCGTCGAAATCGATGACCTCGACGCTGCCGCGATGCGATGCGATGTAGGGGCGGAGCGTGTCGATCGTACGTTCGATGCGGTCGAGAATATCGGTCGTCATGATGCCGGAATATACTCGCGCGCCGCAGCGAGGACGGTGGCCTGCACCTCGGCCAGCGTCCCCGGGAGTGCGAGCCCCGCCGCCTTGACGTGCCCGCCGCCGCCGAAACGCCTCGCGAATGCCGCCACGTCGACGCCGCCCACCGAGCGGAGCGAGACCTTGATGCGGCCCTGCGACGCCTCGCGGAAGAGGATGGCCATCCGCACGCCCTCGATGGCCCGCGCGAACTCGACGACCCCGTCGAGATCGTCGGTCGACACGTTGTGGCGCTCGAGCGCCCCGGGCGGAATCGTGACCCACGCCAGCTGGTGCTCCGGCTCCACCACCAGCGTCTGCAGCGCCTCGGCGATCAGGCGCGGGCGCCCTTCCGGCGAGCTGGCATAGACGTCGAGATAGATCTGCTCGGGATCGAGGCCCTTCTCGAGCAGATCGGCCGCGATCCTGAGCGTGCGAGGGCGCGTGTTGCTGAAGCGAAACCCCCCGGTATCGGTGAGGAGCGCCACATAGAGGCCGCGCGCCGCCGGGGCCGACAGACCCCAGCCGTTGGCAAGCGCGATCTCGTAGATGAGCTCGCCCGTCGCGGAGGCGGCGGGATCGAGGTAGCGCGGGCCCTCGGGCAGGATGCCGTCGCTCACGTGATGATCGATGCAGACCACCGGAACCCCGCGCGTCCGCACGGTCTCCGACAGCATGCCGAGCCGTCCGAGATCGGAGATGTCGAGCACCATGATGAGGTCCGCCCGGCGGAGCTCCTTCACGGCCTCGGCCGTCCGATCGGCCCCGTCGAGGGACTCGAAGAGGAAGCCGAACCGACTCGGCGTCGGCGTCGGGTTCGTGATGATGCAGTCGGCGCCGAGGGCGCGGAGGAGATCGACGGTCGCGACCTCGCTGCCCAGGCCGTCGCCATCGGGATTCACGTGCGTCGTGAGGCAGATGCGCTGCCCGGGCTGCACGATGTTCGCGATGTCCCGCGCAGCGGCGATCTTGTCTTCCGTGAGGGTATGCGGCATGGGCGGGAAGATGGGCGGCATGGGGAACGGCGGCAAGCCGAACCGGCATGGAGCGAATGCGGCCCGGGAAGTGATTCCCGGGCCGCTCCGATCCGCTTCCTTCCGCCTTCGAAACGCGTTCGGTCAGGCGCCCGGAGCCGGCGGCGCTCCACGATTGAGCTTCGAGTGCCGGTAGCCATAGGCGAAGTAGACGATCATGCCGAGGGCGAGCCAGATGAGCAGCCGCTCCCAGGTCCTCCATGGGAGGTAATACATGAGGTAGAGCGCAGAGATCGCGCCCATCGGCGCGACGAACCAGATGGCGGGAACCCTGAACGGCCGCTTGAGGCCCGGCTCCCGCACGCGCAGCACGAGCACCCCGATCGATACGATCGTGAAGGCGAGCAGCGTGCCGATCGAGACGAGGCTCCCGGCCTCGCGCACCGTCAGGAACCCGGCCGGGATCGCCACCGCGATGCCGGTGACGATCGACGTGATCCAGGGCGTCCGGAACTTCGGGTGAACCCGGTTCACGAACGGCGGCAGGAGCCCGTCGCGCGACATGCTGTAGAACACCCGGGACTGGCCGAGCAGCTGCACCAGGATGACGGAGCTGAGTCCCGCGATGGCTCCGAGCTTGATCAGCGAGGCGATCCAGCCGAGGCCCGCGGCGTCGGCCACCTTGGCGATCGGGTCCGGCACGTCCAGCTGGCTGTAGTGCATGACGCCCGTCGCGATGCCGGCCACGATGATGTAGAGGACGGTACAGATGAGGAGCGAGCCGATGATGCCGATCGGCATGTCCCGCTGCGGATTCTTCGCCTCCTGCGCCGCGGTGGACACGGCATCGAACCCGATGTAGGCGAAGAAGACGACGCCGGCGCCCGCCACGATGCCGCTGAAGCCGAAGTTCTCGCGGTGGCCCGTGTTCTCGGGAATGAACGGGCGCCAGTTGTCCGGATCGATCGCCTGAGCAGCGAGGGCGATGAAGATGACGACCACCGCCACCTTGATGAACACGATGACGTTGTTGACGTTCGCCGATTCCCGGATACCGACCACGAGCAGGGCCGTGACGAGCGCGACGATGACGACGGCCGGCAGGTTGAAGAGCGCCGTGACCTGGGAGCCGTCCGGAGCGGTGACCATCGTCCCCCGCGCCGCGGAGAACGCCGGCGGGACGTGGATCCCGAGGTCGGCGAGGAAGGAGACCACGTAACCCGACCACCCGATCGCGACCGTCGTCGCGCTCAGCGCGTATTCCAGGACGAGGTCCCACCCGATGATCCACGCGATGAACTCGCCCAGCGTGGCATACCCGTACGTGTACGCGCTCCCCGCCATCGGCACGAGCGACGCGAACTCCGAGTAGCAGAGCGCCGCGAAGACCGACGCGAGCCCGGCGAGCACGAACGACAGCACGACGGCGGGGCCGGCGTTCTGCGCCGCCACCGTGCCGGTGAGCACGAAGATGCCCGTGCCGATGATGGCCCCGATGCCGAGCATCGTGAGGGCGAACGGGCCCAGCGTCCGCGCGAGACTATGGTCCCCTTCGGCTTCGGCCTGCAGTGCGGTGACGCTCTTCCGGCGGAACAGGTCCATGGGTGGCTCGGAGTGGGTGTAAGTACTGCCTCGATGCCGCGAGCGGCGCCACGCAGATGCGTGACGCCGCCCGGAGGTCAGGGATCAGAGCGACGTACCCGGTGGCGGCAGCGGCTCCTTCGACGGCTCGGTCTTCATGAGCCGGCGGAACGACCAGATCGTGAGGCCGAGGACAAACGTCCAGGCCAGGATGAGGAAGATCAGGGCGCCGGTGGTCATCAGGCGGTCTCCTTTCCAGCGGCGCGGCGACGCTTCCAGGCCGCGCGGATGAGGAAGAGCTGCAGCACGAGGATGGCCAGCATGATGGCACGGGAGGCCCACCGCACCGTCTGGCGCTCGGGCGTTTCGTCCTCCATCAGCAGGATCGGCAGCGCATCCTGCACGAACCACCATCCCATCATGATGATGAGGAATGTCGGCGTGATGAAGGTCAGGATGAACTTGTAGATCCGCGGCAGGCGGATGGCCGCGCCATCATGCAGCTCCTCCCACATGCGGTTCGGCCCGAGCACCCAGACGAAGAGGACCGTCTCCACCAGCGCGAGGATCACCAGGCCGAACGTGCCCGCCCAGTAGTCCCACTCGTCGAGGAACCCCCGCGTGTTGTAGACGATGTGCAGGATCCCGATCGCCACGGCGATCGCGGCCAGGCTCCACGCCGTGCGCTTCCGCGTCCAGCCGAAATTCTCCTCGACGAAGGAGAGCGCCGGGGTCGCCATGGCCACCGACGAGGTGATGCCGGCGAAGAACAGCAGCCCGAACCACATCACGCCCGCGAGCGTCGTCATGATCGCGCCGCCCGGCAGCTGGTTGAAGACCAGCGGCATGGCGATGAAGCCGAGGTCGAAGCTTCCCTGCGACGCGATCTGCATCGCGCCGGCCACCCCGAAGAACGTCACGATGGCGGGGATCGCGAGCGAGCCGCCGAGGACGACTTCCGCCGTCTCGTTGGTGGCCGCCGTCGCGATGCCGGACAGCGCGATGTCGTCGGTCTTCTTGAGATAGGACGCATAGGCCTGCAGCGAGCCCATGCCGACCGAGAGCGTGAAGAAGATCTGTCCGGTGGCGGCGAGCCAGACCGACGGCTCCGTGATCCGCGACCAGTCGGGATTGAACATGAAGTTGAGCCCGTCCATCGGCCCCACCATGCGCCCGGTCGCGACCCCGTCGACGAGCTCCGGCTGCGGATCGAGCGTGAGCACGCGGATCACGAGGATCGCGGCGAAGACGAAGAGGATCGGCATGCCGATCTTCGCCAGCCGCTCGATGCCCGCCGTGAGCCCCTTGCTCACCACCCAGAAGTTGACCGTGATCGTGATGAAGAAGAAGATGAACGGCACCCAGAAGCCGTGCACCGTCCCGTTCTGCAGGTTCACGTACGAGCCGAAGAATGCCTGCATCCCCGCCTGGTCGAGCCCCTGCGTCGCCCCGGTGAGGGAGAACCAGGTCCAGGCGAGCGTCCACGACTCGATGTAGCAGTAATAGATGAGCACGATGATCGGCATGAAGAGGCCGAGCACGCCCAGGTACTTCGCCACCGGATGCTTCCAGAGCGCCTCGAACATGCCCGGCGTCGAGCCGTGGCCGCGGAGCCCCCCGTGCCGCCCCACGCCCCACTCGATCCACATGAGCGGGATGCCCACGAGAATGAGCGCGATGAAGTACGGAACCATGAACGTGCCGCCGCCGTTCTCGACCGCCTGGCGGGGGAAGCGAAGGAAATTGCCGAGGCCGACGGCGTTGCCGGCCATGGCAAGGATCAGCCCGATGCGCGAGCCCCACTGCTCGCGGTGAACGACTTCATCAGCCACAAGGGCTCCGGGAAAAGGGGTGAACGGTGACGACGGCTACTTGTAGACCGGGAACTCCCCGGCCTTGTATTTCGACCAGTACGCGTCGAGATCGCGACGCACCTTGCCGCTCAGCAGGAAGACGCCGAGCAGGTTCGGGAACGCCATGCCGAGGATCATGTAGTCCCCGAAGTCGAGCACGTTCGCGGCGGTGATGATCGAGCCGAGGAACGTGAAGACGAGGAAGAGCACCTGGTAGACGCGCGTGTGCCCGTCCCCGAAGAGATAGACCCAGCAGCGCTCTCCATAATACGACCAGCTGATCATCGTGGAATAGGCGAAGAGCATCACGGCGAGCGAGAGCACGAGCGGGAACCAGGTGATGTGCTCGCCGAAGGCCCGCGACGTGAGCGCCGCACCCTGGTTGTCGGCGATGATCTGCGCATAGTCCGGATTGGCGTACGCCCCCGTAATGACGATGACGAGCGCCGTCATGGTACAGACCACCACCGTGTCGATGAACGGCTCCAGCAGGGCGACGATGCCCTCGCGGACCGGATAGGGCGTCCGCGCCGCCGAATGCGCGATCGCCGCCGAGCCGGCGCCGGCCTCGTTCGAGAAGGCCGCCCGGCGGAAGCCCTGCACCAGCACGCCGATGAACCCGCCGTAGGCCGCACCGGGGCTGAAGGCGCCGTCGATGATGGCGCCGAAGGCCGCGGGGATGGCCGGGACGTTCGTGAGGATGACCACGATACAGGCGACGACGTAGAGCCCGCACATGAACGGCACGATCTTGTCCGCCACCGATGCGATCCGGCGGATGCCGCCGATGATCACGATCCCGGTGAGCAGCACCATGATGAGGCCGTATACCCAGGGATACGGCGTCAGGAGCGGCACGTTCTCCTGCAGCGCGTTCATCGACTGGTTCACCTGGAACATGTTCCCGCCGCCGAGCGACCCCCCGATGCACATGATCGCGAAGACGATCGCGAGCACCTTCCCGAACTTCGGCATGCCCAGCTCGCCCAGGCCGTTCGAGAGGTAGTACATCGCCCCGCCCATGAGGCGCCCGTCCGGGCGGATCTGCCGGTATTTCTGCCCGAGCGTGCATTCGGCGAACTTCGACGACATCCCCAGGAGCCCCGCGATGATCATCCAGAACGTCGCGCCCGGCCCGCCGATGGAAACCGCGATCGCGACACCCGCGATGTTGCCGAGGCCGACCGTCGCCGAGAGCGCCGCCGAGAGTGCCTGGAAGTGGCTGACTTCACCCGCATCGGACGGATCGCTGTACCGACCGCGCGTCACGTTGATCGCGTGGCGGAAGCCGCGGAGGTTGATGAACCCCATCCTGAGTGTCAGGTACGTGGCGCCGAGAATCAGCCAGAGCACCACGAGCGGAAAGGTGTGGTCCGGGTCCCAGAACATCACGTCCCAGAAGATCACGGCGCCGAGCCACCCGTTCAGCACGCCCATGTAGCGGTCCGCCGTCGCCATGAAGCCGGTCGGCGACGCCTCCGCCGCGGCGGGCTGCTGGCCCTCGATGGGGATCGACGGCGACGTATCGGCCACGCCCGGCATCGCCGGCGCCGGCACCGGATCCTGCGCGGCCAATCCTGCGGAGATGCCGGGCGCGAGCATGACGAGGACGAGCGCGAGCCTGGCAACGAGCATGAGGAAGCGTGGCATCAGGTTCCCGGGACGGGGGATCAGGCACGGCAAGGCCGGCGGCGGAGACCGCCGGACCCCATGACACTTCGGATGTGAAGCGAGAAACGTCAGGCGCTGTAGTTCGGCGCCTCACGCGTGATCGTGACGTCGTGCGGGTGCGATTCCCGGAGGCCCGCCGACGTGACCTGCACGAACTCCGTGTCCCGCTGCAGCGACGCGATGCTCGCGACGCCGCAGTAGCCCATGCCGCTCCGGAGGCCGCCCACCATCTGGAAGAGCACGTCGTTGACCGGCCCCTTGTAGGGAACGCGGCCCTCGATGCCTTCGGGCACGAGCTTGGACGGCGCCATCTCGCCCTCCTGGAAGTACCGGTCGGCGGAGCCGTCCTGCATGGCGGCGAGGCTTCCCATGCCGCGGATCATCTTGAAGCGCCGGCCCTCGGCAAGGACACTCTCGCCCGGGCTCTCCTCGGTCCCCGCCAGCATCGAGCCCATCATCGCGCTCGAGGCGCCGGCGGCGATGGCCTTCACCACGTCGCCCGAGTACTTGATGCCGCCGTCGGCGATCACGGGAACTTCGCCGGCGCCGCGAACGGCGTCGATGATGGCCGTGACCTGCGGGACGCCGACGCCCGTCACGACGCGCGTGGTGCAGATGCTCCCCGGACCGATCCCGACCTTCACGGCATCGACCCCGCGCTTGACGAGCGCGGCGGCTCCCGCCTCCGTGGCCACGTTCCCGGCGATGAGCTGGGCATCCGGGAACGCCTGGCGCAGGGTGTCGACCGTCGAGAGCACGCCCTCGCTGTGCCCGTGCGCCGAGTCCACGACGAGGACGTCCACGCCCGCGTCGATCAGCGCGCGCGCACGCACGATATCTCCGGCCGCGCCGCCGACCGCTGCCGCCACGCGGAGGCGGCCGTGCTGGTCCTTGTTGGCGTACGGGAAGTCGCGCCGCTTGAAGATGTCCTTGACGGTGATCAGTCCCTTGAGAACCCCGCTCTCGTCCACTACGGGAAGTTTCTCGATCCGGTGTCGCGCCAGGATCCGCTCGGCCTCGTCGAGGTCGGTGCCCACCGGGGCGGTGATGAGCTTCTCGCGGGTCATCGCCTCCTGGATGGGCTGGTCGAGGTTCCGCTCGAACTGGAGGTCCCGGTTGGTGATGATGCCGACGAGGCGTCCGTTGCCGTCGACGATCGGGACGCCCGAGATCCGGAAGCGCCGCATGAGCGAGACGGCCTCCCGAAGCGGCCGGTCCGGCCCGAGCGTGATGGGATTCAGGATCATCCCGCTCTCGCTCCGCTTGACGCGGTCCACTTCGGCAGCCTGGCGCTCGACCGACATGTTCTTGTGGAGCACCCCGATCCCTCCGGCGCGCGCCATGGCGATCGCCATGTCGGCCTCGGTGACCGTGTCCATGGCGGCGGAGATGAGCGGGATGTTGAGCGGGATCCTGCGGGTGAGCCTGGTGGCCGTCGAAACGTCGCGCGGGTGGACGGTCGAGTGCCGCGGAACGAGCAGCACATCGTCGAAGGTCAATCCAGCGGAGGGCCGGACCCGACTCATCGCGGCAGCGCTGCCCGATGCGGGACGGCCCCCCGGCGCCCGCACGGGGCCGTCGAAGGGCCGGAATGTGTCATTGCCATCTCGAATTCTAGGGCGGAAATGGCCCAAAATCAAGCGTTTTCGAGCTCGCCGCACACCGCCTGGTCAGCTTCCCGTTCCCTCGGCCGGCGGTCGGGGCGGCGCCGGCTCCGAGGCCGCCGGGGAAGCCGGTCGCGGAGGCTCGACGACCTTGACCGCCTCTTCCACGACGGACTGGCCCGCCGCGGCGAGGCCTTTCATGACCTTGGCCGCACTGTCCATGATGCCCATCGTCCCGCTGATCGCCTTCACGGGCAGTTTGCCCGCCCGCATCGTGTCCTCGACCGTCTCGGTCAGCCGGGCCAGGATCCCGCTCGGCCGCTGCCGCTCGGCATACTTGCTCTCGAGAAATTCGACGTAATCGAGGACCTGATACGCTCTGTCGTCGCTCAGGGTTTCGAGCGCGCGAAGGATGCGCTGCTTCAGAAGGTCATTCATGCCTGCTCCCGGCGCACGGATCGGCGGCCGGCGGGGGCCGGCCGCGTTACATCCTGAAAGGTGACACGCCGCCGGCCGGGACGCTACTCCAGCGGGTCATGCCTCGTGCACGAGGCTGCCGGGACGCTCGGCATCGTCGCCCGTCGTTCTCGCTCCGGTACCGGGGCCAAGCAGGCGCTTGAGCAGGGGCGGTGCAATGAAAGTCGTCACGATCACCATGAGCGTGACCGCCGAGAAGTCTCCTGCGGTCAGCACCCCGGCGCTCAGGCCGGTCTGGGCGAAAATCAGCCCGACTTCGCCGCGCGGAATCATGCCGACACCGACCACGAGCTTCCGCCCCTTGAACCAGAATGGCGCGTACCCGGCCGCGAGCTTGCCGACGATCGCGGCGACGATGAGCAGCCCGCCGACCATCAGCACGCGCGGATCGGCGAACGTACGCACGTCGACCGACGCGCCGACCCAGATGAAGAAGATCGGCACGAAGAAATGCCCCAGCCTCACGACGCCCAGCTCGATCGTGTGCGCATGGCGGGTGGGGGCGAAGACGAGGCCTGCCGTGAACGCGCCGATGATCAGGGCCGAGCCGACTGCGTCGGCCAGCACTGCCACCAGGAAGGCGACGACGAGGCCCATGATCGCCACCGTCTGCTCGGTGCTCAGGCGCTCGAGGAGTCCGAAGAGCGGCGGGACCGCGAAGCGCCCGATCACCAGGGCGACCACGACGAACCCGAACGCGGTGAGCGTGGTGACGGTGACGCCGAGCGGCGTGAGCTCCCCGCCCGCAACCAGCTTCGAGACGACCGCGAGAATGATGAGGCCGATGATGTCGTCGATGACGGCCGCGCCGAGCACCACCTGGCTTTCGGTGTCGTTCAGGCGGCCAAGATCGGACAGGACGCGCGCGGTGATGCCGACCGACGTCGCCGTCAGCGCCGCTGCCATCACGAGCGTTTCGAGGTGGCCGAATCCGAGCGCCGCACCGATGCCGTACCCGAGCCCGAAGGGAAGGGCCACACCCACGAGCGCCACCATCGCCGCCGTGCCGCCGACCGACATCAGCTTCCGGATGTCGGTCTCGAGCCCGATCTGGAAGAGCAGGATGACGACACCGATCTCGGCGAGGATGTGGATGACCGGGACACCGGGATCGACGATCGCGAGGATGGATGGACCGAGAATGACCCCGGCGATCAGCTCGCCAAGGACCGCGGGCTGGCCGATGCGCTCGGCGAGCTCGCCGACGAGCTTGGCGCCGGCGAGTGTCGCCGCGAGCACGAGGAGGATGGCCGGAATCGAAAGCACGGCATCCGACGGCACCGCGAGCAGCATCAGTTGCCGGCGCGCGCCGCGGGCGATACGAGCGTCCGCAGCTGAATGACTGGCGTGGCGAGGAAGCGGGTGCGCGCCGCGCGGACGGAGGCCCTGACCGTGAGCTCGGTGAGCGCGGGAAAGGCGCTGATCTGGGCGAGCTCCTGCGGCGTGACCATGAGGTAGACGAACCCCGGCTCAGGCAGCGGACCCCGCGCCAGGATGTACGGCTGGCCGGGCGGCATTTCCGGACGCAGCTCGTCCGCCACCGCGGTAGAGACGTACTGCAGGCGCCACTCGACGGTCTGCCCGACGTAGCGTTCCGGATTGGCGCGCACCTCGGCGGCAGTCACACCCACCAGGGGCCCACCGGTGGCGGGCTTCAATTCGGATTCGCGGACCCACCCCTCGGCCCGCACCCGCACCCACTCCCCCGCCCGGCCGACGATCGTGACCGGCGTGCCGGGAACGAAGCTCCCGCTCCGGGGGCCCTCGGGAACCGCGTGAAGCGATGCGGCGCGCGCCGCCTCCATGATCTCCGTGTCGGCGGGCGTGGTGGCCGGGGTGGTGCCCGCCGGTGCCGGTGCCTGCATCGGCCGATACGCCGCCGCGCTGTCGGGCTGCGTGTCGCGTGTCGCGGTCGCGCGCGCCGAATCGGCCGGCCGCGGCGCCGTGGTGCGGGGAGACTGCCGGGCGGCGGTGGCCGGGGCTGGGGCTGCGATCGCGCTGCCGCGCACCCAGCCCCTGCGGCGCACGTGGGTCCAGCGCCCGCGCGTGCCGACGCGATCGAGGAGCATGCCCTTCTCGAGCAGCGCGATCTGCGCGCCATCCGGCGCCGCGCGCAGACGGACATCGGTGCCCGTCACCGAGACGTCGAATCCGTTCCGGCGATCGGCCCTGAGGAGTGACGTCGCGACCCAGCCGTCGAGCGTCACCTCGCGCCAGCCGCTCCGCGACGAGCCGGTCGCGAGCGTGGTGCGATCCGGGAGGCGCGCGAGCACCACGCCGCTCGGCGCGGCATGGATCGACGTGGGAGCGACGCCCCGGCGCTGTTGCGCGGCGAGGGGTGCACTCGCGACGAGCAACACCGCGAGGACGGCGGCGATACAGGCTGGTAGCCGGGTTCGGGGCGGACTAGATTGCGGCGCGTAAGTCATCGTTCGGCATTGTAGAACACGCGGAGAATCATGTCAAACGGCACCGCGCGCCGAGCGCCGGTCGTGCTGGTCGTGCTCGACGGGTGGGGTTACCGCAGCGAACGCGAAGGAAACGCGATCGAGCTCGCCCGTGCGCCGGTCTGGCAGCGGCTCTGGGCTTCCGAGACACGGACGCTCCTCGAGGCGAGCGGTCTCGCGGTGGGCCTTCCGCCCGGGCAGATGGGCAACAGCGAAGTCGGGCACCTCAACCTCGGCGCCGGCCGGGTGGTGCCGCAGGATCTCGTCCGCATCAACCAGAGCATCGAGCGGGGCGACTTCTTCGCGCTCGAGCCGTTCCTGTCGCTCGGGACGCACCTGCGGCGCACCGGCGGCACGCTCCATCTCGTCGGGCTGCTCGGCCCCGGTGGGGTGCACGCCATCGACTCACACTGGCTCGCGTGCATCGAGCTGGGCACGCGCCTCGGGGTGCCGCGCATCGCGATCCAGGGCTTCCTCGACGGGCGGGATGCCTCGCCGACGCTCGGCGCGGACGTCGTTCGCCGGCTGGACCGGGATCTTGCCCGGGCCGCGGGAGCGCGCGGGGTGATCGCTTCGCTCACGGGGCGGTACTACGGTATGGATCGCGACCGCCGGTGGGAGCGCACGCGCACCGCCTACGACGCGCTCGTGCACGGGTCCGGCGAGTCCATCGCCGATCCCGCCGGCGCCGTCGAGGCGTGCTACGCGCGCGGCGAGACCGACGAATTCATCCGCCCGCTCGTGGTCCATCGCGACGGCCTCCCGGTGGCGCCGATGCAGGACGGTGACGCCATGATCTGCGTCAATTACCGGAGTGACCGGATGCGGCAGATCGTTTCGGCACTCACCGTCGATGGATTCACCGGGTTCGACGTGTCGGATCGTCCTGCGCTCGCCGCCGTCACGATGACGCAGTACGACCAGACGTTCACCCTGCCGCAGGCATTTCCGCCGTTCAGCATGGCGCGCATCGTCGCCGAGGTGCTCGAGGCGCACGGGCGGACGCAGCTGCGGACCGCCGAGACGGAGAAGTACCCGCACGTGACCTACTTCTTCAACGGCGGGCACGAGCCGCCGTTCCGGGGTGAAGACCGGCGGCTGGTCCCCTCGCAGAAAGTCGCGACGTACGATCTCGCGCCGGAGATGAGCGCGGCCGGGATCACCGAGACACTGTGCAGCGGGCTGGCCGAGGGAGCGCACGACTTCTTCCTCTGCAACTTCGCCAATGCCGACATGGTCGGGCATACGGGCGTGATTCCCGCCGTGATCCGCGCCGTCGAGACGGTGGACACGTGCCTCGGCCGCGTCCTCGCGGCAGCCGAATCGGCGGATGCGACCGTGCTGGTCACTGCCGACCACGGCAACTGCGAAATGATGATCGACCCCGTGAGTGGCGGACCGCACACGGCCCATACGACCAATCCCGTGCCGCTCGTGGCCCTACGGGCCGGCACCTCGCGCCTCCGCTCCGGCGGCGCGCTCTGTGACGTCGGCCCGACGGTGCTTCGGCTGCTCGGCATCGAGCCGCCACCCGAGATGACCGGAAGGGACCTGCGCGAACCATGACGAGGCACATGCGGACACTGCCGATCGGCGCCATGCTCTGCATGCTCGCGCTACCCGCCCCGGCCACTGCCCAGGTCGGGCACGCGCCGGCCGCGAGCCCGTACGAGGACATCGTCGACGCCCACAGCTTCACGCCCGTCGCCGGCTACTTCGCGGGGGGCGGCGGCAAGTTCGGCATCGGCGCGCACAACGGGTATACCTACGGCCTGCGCTACGACCTGCGCGCCGGAAAGACGGTGCAGTTCGGGTTCAGCGCTGCCCGCGGTGCCCTCGACCGGTTCATCGTGGACCCGTTCGTTGCGCTGGCCCGGCGCCGCAGCGGACCGTTCGACCAGACGACGACCTTCCTCGATGCCACGGTCCAGTTCAACGTCACCGGCGCGAAGACGTGGCACGGCCTGGCGCCGTTCACGGGGGTGACGCTCGGTGTCGCGTTCGGCGAGGACCTCGCGGCCGATACCAGCGGCTATGATTTCGGCAGCAAGTTCTATGTGGGCCCTCAGCTCGGTACGCGGTTCTTCCTGACCCGGAACCTCCACCTGCGGGCCGAAGTTCGCGGCATCTTCTGGAAGGTGAACTACCCGACGTCCTTCGGGATCGAGCCGCCGGAGGAGCCCGGCACGCCCGAAGCGCCGAATGCCGTGATCCCCGATGGGAAGCTCGATGAATGGACGATCAACCCATGGTTCCAGGTGGGCATCGGGTACATGGTCAGGTTCTGACGATGCCCGATCCGGCCGTTCCGCCTGACCGGCCGCCGAAGCGCGGTGGCGCCATGGCGGAGTCGGCGGCGGTCGAGGAAGTGCCGGTCTGGCTCGAGGTGAATGGCCGGCCGGTGGTCACGTGGATGTGCACGCCCGACCTGCTCGAGGAGCTCGCCATCGGCTGGCTGCATGGCGAGGGATTCATCGACGATGCCGCGGGTGTGCGGCTCCGCCCGTGTGCGAGCGACCTCGGCTTCTGGGCCGAAGTGGACCCGGAACGGGTGAGCCGGGTCGACGCCGAGCGGCGCCGACCGGTGCTTGCGTCGGGCTGCGGGGCCGTCACGACTTTCCTGGCGGATCCGGTCACCGTGGAGGCCGAGCCCGCGCGCGGCGAGCCTCCCGGCGTCGATGTGCTCCGCGCCCGCTTCAAGGACCTGTTCGGGCGCGGCGAGCGCTATCGGGATACCGGCGGGATCCATGCCGCCGCACTCACGGACGGCGCCGAGCTGATCGCGCACGCGGAAGACATCGGCCGCCACAACGCCGTGGACAAGGCGATCGGGATCGCACTCCTCGCGCGCCGCCGTGTCCTGGGGCTCGGGATGCTCGTGACCGGACGGATCTCGGGAGAGCTCGCGTTCAAGGCGTCACGGGCAGGGCTCGCGTGGGTGGCCACACCCTCGGTTCCCTCGACGCTCGCGGTGGAGATCGCCCGCCGCTCGGGGATGGTCCTCGTCGGCCGGGCGGTCAGCGGGCATCCCCACCGGCACGGCCCTCCGGTCGAGGCAGAATGATGGCACCCTCCGAACCCGATCTCCGCTCCATCCTCGGTGCCGCCCGGCGAATAGCCGTCGTCGGGCTCCGGAACAACCCGATGCGGCCGGCGTACGGCGTGGCCGGCTACCTGCAGCGCGCCGGCTATACCATCATCCCCATCCATCCGCGAGCCGAGGTCGTGCTCGGCGAGCAGGGGTACGCCGATCTCGAGACGGCCGCCGCCGCCGGGCCGATCGACATCGTCGACGTGTTCCGCCGGTCGGAGGCGATCCCTGCCCTCGTGCCGGAATGTGTCGCCGTGCGCCCGCTGCTCGTCTGGCTACAGGTAGGAATACGGCACGATGCGGCGCTGGCCGAGCTCGAAGCGGCCGGCATCCCCGCGGTCCAGAATCGCTGCCTCGCCGTCGACCATCAACTCATGGGCCTCTGATGCACTCGCGCCGGCTCCTCTCCTTCTTCGCGATCGTGCTCGCGAGCAGCGGCACTCTTTCCGCGCAGGCCACGGCCGACCAGGCGCGCCTCGTGCTCAGCGTGAACGCCGGCTACATCCCGGGGACGTCCGGCTGGCGCGTGAGCGGCCAGCCGCTTTACGACGATCAATTCCCCGACCCGGCTCAGATCGACTCGCTGACGATCAATCGCCGGATCCGCCCCTCGCTCTCGTTCGGGGCGCAGGCCATCTACTTCGCCAGCGACAACCTCGGGTTCCTCGGCGAGGCGCAGCTCATCGGCCTCGGGTTCCGGGATTCGTGCACACGGACGTTCGCCACGGCCTCCTCGCGCAACACGTCGGTGTGCGGCAACATCGACAATGCGGAGTCGTCCGGATCGGCCGTTCTCGTCGGCGCGGGCGCCATCTATCGCATCAACAGCCGGAGCACGGTCTCGCCCTTTGCCCGCGTCGGGCTCGGCGGGGTGATCAGCACGCAGAGCTCGATCGAGATGATCGGTCGCTTTCCCAATCCCGAGGGCGAGCCGGTCGAGGTCGAGCTCTATCCGGACGACGTGAATACGCGGCTGACCGGTGCCGCCACGCTCGCACTCGGATTCACGGCGGTGATCGGTCGGGGCTACCAGGTGCGCTGGGAGGTGACCGACCGGATCGTCGGCGTGCGCGGGGTCACGGGGCCCACCGTGCAGGATGGCGTGCCGCCGCCGACGTCGCTGCGGTACCGCCACCTCTTCGGCTTTCAGATCGGCTTCGACGTCGTGCTCGAACGGGAGCGGGGGCGCCGCTATTGAGCGTGGCCGGCGCCATTCTCGCCGGTGGTGGCGCCACGCGTTTCGGCGGGGCGCCGAAGGGGCTCGAGGTCGTCGGCGGCGCGCGCATCATCGATCGACTCGTTGCGCTGCTCGACCGGGCGCTCGGAAACGCGCCGCTTCTCGTGGCCAATGCGCCCGATGCCGCCGCCTGGGTTCCCGGCCTGCGGGTGGTGACCGACCGGGTGCCGGGTGCTGGATCGCTGGGGGGCATCCTCACTGCGGTGGCCGAGGCGCCGGCCCCGGTGGTGTGCGTGGCGTGGGACATGCCCTTTGTCACGGAGGCGCTGGTCCTGAGGCTCGCCGCCGGACTCGCCGATGCGGACGTGTGCATTCCGGAAAGCGGGAACCGCCGGGGCGTCGAGCCCCTCTGCGCGGCCTACGGTCCGGGATGCGTCGGGCCGATCGAGCAGTCCATCGCGGCCGGAGACCTGCGCGCGATCGGGTTTCACTCGAGCGTCCGGGTGGCCACGCTGCCCGCAGCGCAGGTCGCCGAGATCGGCGATCCCGCGGAGCTCTTCTTCAACGTCAATACGGCGCAGGACCTCACCCGGGCGGAGCTGCTGTGGCGTCGCGTATCGTCTCGATAATCGGCCGCAAGAACGCCGGGAAAACCACGCTCGCCGTGGCGCTCATCTCCGAGTTCGTCCGGCGGCACAAGCGGGTGATGTCGCTGAAGCACGGGCACCACCCCGCGCTGGCGGACCGGCAGGGCACGGATACCTGGCGCCATTTCCACGAAGGGCCCGCCGAGCGCACGCTCATCGCCTCACCCGACCTGCGGGTCCTCTTCGAGCGCGCGCCCGACGACTACGACCCGGTCGGGCTCGCGCGGCGGTATCTCACGGGCGCGGACATCATCATCGCCGAAGGGTTCAGCCGCGCGCCGCTGCCGAAGATCGAGGTCTTCCGGCCGTCGGTGGCGCCCACGCCGCACTACGACCCGGCGGACCCGCGCAGCGATGAGTGGCTGGCCATCGTCACCGACGATCCGTCGTTCCGCGCCGGCTGCCCCGTGCTCCGGTTCGGCGACACCGCCTGGCTCTCGACGATGGCCAGCCTCGTGTGGAGCGGCGCGCTCGAGATCCCGGAATGAGCGCGCCGCCGCTCGCCGCGCGCGACGCCGCACTCGTGATTCTCGAGCACGTCTCCCGCCAGCCCTCGCTTCGCGTGCCGCTCGACGATGCCCTCGATTCGGTGCTCGCGCAGGAGGTGACGAGCCCGGTCGACCTCCCCGCCTGGACCAACTCGGCCATGGACGGGTACGCGGTTCGCGCGGCGGACATCGGCGGGGCCCGCCGCGCGGCACCGGTTCTCCTGCGAGTCGTCGAAACCATTCCTGCCGGACAGTTCCCCACGCGCCCCATCGGCGCGGGCGAAGCGGCGCGGATCTTCACCGGTGCGCCGCTTCCCGAGGGGGCCGACACCGTCGTGAGGCAGGAGGACACGGACGAAGGCACCGCGGTGGTCTCACTCTACGACGACCGTGACGCCCGGGTCAACATCCGGCAGGCGGGCGAAGATCTCCGGCGCGGAGACGTCGTCCTGCGCGACGGCACGCCGCTCGGCCCGGCCGAGCTCGGCGTGCTCGCATCCATCGCCCTGGCGCACCCACTGGTGTACCGGCGCCCGCGGGTGGCCATCCTCGGCGGCGGGGACGAGATCGTAGACATCGACCAGCCCGAGGAGATCCTGTCGGGGCGCAAGGTCGCGAGCAGCAACTCGCACACTCTCGTCGCGCTCGTCCGCCGCGCCGGGGGAGAGCCGGTGAACCTCGGCATCGCGAAGGACACGCCCGAGAGCGTCCGCGCGCACCTTGCACGGGGCCTCGACTGCGACCTCATCGTCACGACAGCGGGAATCAGCGTCGGCGAGCACGACCATCTCCGGGACGTGCTCGCCGCCATGGGCGCCGAACAGAAGTTCTGGAAGCTGCGCATGCGGCCTGGAGCCCCGGTGGGCTTCGGGCTGCTCGGCGGGATCCCGTGGATCGGACTCCCCGGGAATCCGGTCAGCACCATGGTGACCTTCGAGCTCTTCGTGCGCCCCGCCATCCGCCGGATGGCGGGCCACCAGCTCCCCTTTCGGCAGGCCGTCGTGGCCCGGGCAGCGGAGCGCATCTCGCTCAGGCCGAAGCTGCAGCACTTCCTGCGCGCCGTAGTCTCCGGTCCGGAGGGCGAGCGCACCGCGCGCCTGACCGGACCGCAGGGCTCCGGCATCCTCACCTCGATGGTCCGCGCGAACGCGCTTCTGGTCATACCCGAAGGCCAGCACGACACTCCGGCCGGCACCGACATCCTCGCGATCCGCCTCGACGACCCCGGGCATCAGGCGCTGCCGCCGTTCTAGCTGTCATTACCGGACACATTGTTCCGGGTTGAGGGTATCGGGTTCGTCATG
>DAINRR010000009.1:7688-68690 GCA_036741715.1 Gemmatimonadales bacterium | reverse complement strand
AACAGGGACCGAGGAGAACGAACATGGCGAAGGTTTTTGTTACCGGCATCGACGGCTACATCGGCACGGTCTTCGGGCCGTACCTCATGGACCGCGGACACGAAGTCACCGGGTGTGACACCGGGTTCCACCGGATCGGCTGGCTGTACAACGGCGTCAAGGCCATGCCCAAGGTCCTGAACAAGGACATCCGGCACATCACCGAGGAGGACATCGCCGGCCACGACGCGATCATCCACCTGGCCGAGCTGAGCAACGACCCGGTCGGTCAGTTGGCACCGCACATCACCTACGAGATCAACCACAAGGGATCGGTGCGGCTCGCCCGGCTGGCGCGCGAGGTCGGTGTGTCCCGCTTCATCTATTTCAGCTCCTGCAGCGTCTACGGGGCGAGCGCCGACAAGGCGCAGGACGAGAACGGCACCACGCAGCCGCTCACGGCCTACGCGGAGTGCAAGCTCCTCGTGGAGCATGACCTGCGCCCGATGGCCACGGACGGGTTCTCGCCGACGATCCTCCGCAACGCCACCGCCTACGGGGCCTCGCCGCGCCAGCGGTTCGACCTCGTGGTGAACAATCTCGCCGGGCGCGCGTGGTGCTATCGGGAGATCCGGATGGATTCCGACGGCACGCCGTGGCGGCCGCTGGTGCACATTCTCGATATCGCGCAGGCCGCGGCGTGCGCACTCGAGGCCCCCCGCGAGGCCGTGCACGGCGAGATCTTCAACGTCGGCGCCAACAGCGAGAACTATCAGGTGCGCGACGTGGCGACCATCGTCGGCGAAACGTTTCCGGGGTGCGCCGTGACCTTCGGCAGCCGTGGCGGGGACCAGCGCGACTACAAGGTCAATTTCGACAAGATCGCCGCGCACCTGCCGGGGTTCGCGCCGCGCTGGAACGTGAAGAAGGGTGCGGAACAGCTGCTCGGCATCTTCGAGCGGATCCGGATGCCCACCGAGCTCTTCGAGTCCCGCGCCCACACCCGCCTCAAGCAGATCCAGTATCTGCTCGAGACCCAGCAGATCGACCAGGACTTCTACTGGAAGGAGTGAGCCGACGCCGGCTCGCGCTCAGCAATGATCTTTACCGAGACCCGCCTCGCCGGGGCGTTCATCCTCGATCTCGAGCCGCGTGAGGACTCACGCGGCTTCTTTGCGCGCACCTTCTGCCGCACCGAGTTCGAGGCGCACGGCCTCAAGCCCGACATGGTCCAGTGCAACGTCTCCTGGAACCATCATGCGCGCACCATGCGCGGGATGCATTACCAGCTTCCCCCTGCCGCCGAGACGAAGCTCGTCCGCTGCACGCGGGGCGCGATCCACGACGTGATCGTCGACCTGCGGCCGGAGAGCCCGACCTTCCTGCAGCACGTGGGCGTGGAGCTCACGGCGGACAACCGCCGCCAGCTGTACGTCCCGGAGATGTTCGCGCACGGCTACCTCACGCTCGAGCCGGGGACCGAAGTCGCCTACCAGGTGGGCGAGTTCTACACACCCGGCTACGAGCGCGGAATCCGCTGGGACGATCCGGCGCTCGGAATCACCTGGCCGGCGCCGGTCGAGGTGATTTCGGAGAAGGACGCGTCCTGGCCGGCGTTCGCGGCGCGGGAGGCGACCCGATGATCATCGTGGACCGCGCGCTGCGCCGGCGCGAGGAGGAGGGGAAGCCGATCCGTGTCGCCATGGTCGGGGCGGGCTTCATGGCGCGCGGGATCGCCAACCAGGTCGTCAATTCCGTGCCGGGCCTCCGGCTGGCGGTGATCGCCAACCGCACCATCGCCAACGCGCTGCAATGCTATACGGACGCGGGCATCACGCCGCTGCGCCCGAAGAACCTCGGCGAGCTGGAGGACGCGATCCGCGCCGGGCGGCCGAGCGTCTGCGAGGATTTCACCTGGGCCACGGATGCCGAAGGGATCGACTGCGTGGTGGAAGTGACGGGCGCCGTCGAGTTCGGCGCGCAGGTGATCATGCGCGCCATCGAGCACGGCCGGCACGTCGTGACGATGAACGCGGAGGTCGACGGCACCGTCGGCTCCATCCTCAAGGCCCATGCCGATCGCCAGGGCGTGATCCTCTCGGGCAGTGATGGCGACCAGCCGGGCGTCGAGATGAACCTGTACCGGTTCGTGCGCGGGATCGGGCTCACCCCGCTCGTCCTGGGCAACATCAAGGGGCTGCAGGATCCCTACCGGAACCCCGAGACGCAGCGCGGCTTCGCGGAGAAGTGGGGCCAGCGGCCCGAGATGGTGACGAGCTTCGCCGATGGGACGAAGATGTGCTTCGAACAGGCGATCGTCGCCAATGCGACCGGCATGCAGGTCCTGCAGCGCGGGATGAGCAACGGCCTGCAGTGGCCCGGCCACGTCGACGAGCTCACCCGGCACTATGACATCGACGCGCTGCGCGCCATCGGCGGCGCCGTCGATTACGTGGTGGGTGCGAAGCCGGGGCCGGGAGTCTATTGCATGGCGGCCCACGACGATCCCAAACAGCGCCACTACCTCAATCTCTACAAGCTGGGCGAGGGGCCGCTCTACAGCTTCTATACCCCGTACCATCTCTGCCACTTCGAGCTGCCGTTCTCGGTCGCCCGGGTGGTGCTGTTCGGCGATCCGGTGCTGCAACCGCTCGCGGGCCCTCGCGTCGAGGTCGTCACGGTCGCGAAGACCGATCTCGCCGCCGGGACCACGCTCGACGGAATCGGAGGGTTTCACACGTTCGGTACCGCGGAGAATGCGGAACCGGCGCGGAAGGGACGCCTGCTGCCGATGGGCCTGAGCGAGGGGGCGGTGCTGCGACGTACGGTAAAGCGGGATGAAGTCCTGACCTACGAGGATGTCACGCTCCCGGCCGGGCGGCTGGTGGACCGGCTCCGGGCGGAGCAGGATGCGCGGTTTCCCGTGCCGGGCGAGACGCTCGCCCCCGCCCCGGTCTAGGACGCCGTGTTCGACGCTCGCGCGTCGGGCGCCCACGGCTCCGCCTCGAGCGTGCCGCGCGCATCTTCGAGGAGGTGGGGAATCCAGAAGGCGCGATCGTACCGCGGCCAGGCATGGCACCCGAACGGCAGCGCGCCCCCGGTCATCTCGAAGCAGCGACGCGGCTCCGTTTCCCAGGCGAACCGCACTGCCTCGTCGACCGGCGCCACGCGGAACGCGGGGTCGAAGCGCACGGCCTCGAACGCCCAGAAGATGTCCTCCGCGACGCGGTGACGGTACAGCGACCAGCGGACGTTGTTGAAGATGCTGAGGTGCTTGAGCCAGCGCCGCCAGAACTGATGGAATCGCACGTGCCTCGGCTTGTTGGCGACGAAGTTCCGCCAGTATTCGTCCGGCTCCATCTCCCGGTGCTTCGATCCGAGCACGCGAAGGAACGCCTCCACCTTCCGCAGCGAGAACCCGCCATTCCCGACGCCCGAGGTGCGGCCGTAGCTCTCCAGCCACCGGGTATGCTTGCAGGGAAACCAGGGAGCGCCGATGAAGTCCCAGTCGCGCGCGCACCAGTCGGCGAGCTGGTCGGAGAAGACGAGCGCGTCGAGGTGACAGATCAGGATGAAGCGGTACTCGCGAAATGCCTGATAGAATCGGCGCCGCAGCAGGAGCGTGTTG
This sequence comes from Gemmatimonadales bacterium, assembly GCA_036741715.1. Classification (GTDB taxonomy): domain Bacteria; phylum Gemmatimonadota; class Gemmatimonadetes; order Gemmatimonadales; family GWC2-71-9; genus CAMLLJ01. The sequence continues at coordinate 65,083 of DAINRR010000009.1, read as the reverse complement.
TGCGCGACGGCGCTGCCGAAGAACTCGGGCGGGAACCGCTGCACCTGAAAGCCGGGCGTGTGGTCGACGGCCATTCCCTCGGGCGCGAGGAAATACCGGTCATGCCCGCCGAGGAAATGCTCGATATGGCGCAGCGACACGAGCTCATCGCTCGTGAGGGGGCGCCCGGTCGGAAGGGGAACCACCACGGCGACGAGCTTCGAACCTGCCGGCGCGGCCTCGCGCTCGGGGGTCGCTCGCCATCCTGAGAGTCTCATCATGCCGGCCATCCCGGACGCAATAGTTCTGCCAGCCCCAGAGACTCGAACCTAGCGATCCGGCTGGGGTTCCGCAGGTCGGGCCCGGAGGCGCGGCGATCCGTTGCGGAGGTGCTACAGCGTTGTCGTACGGTGGGGCCACCGGCCGACGGCGCTATATTCCGGTTCCACCCAATCCGGGGGTTCGGGCGCACGGTTCTTGCACTTCCGCGGGCGCGCCGACCCGCGGCGCCCACGCTCTTGCCGAGGCCAGAAACGTTTGACCGAAACCACGATCGCCCGTCCCTCCGCAGCGGAGCTGCGCCAGCCCGACGCACCGGCTCCGCCCGCGGGCAATCCCCCGCGCCAGTCGGTGGTCGGGACGTTCCGCGAGATCATCGATGATCTCCGGACCTATCGCGAGCTGCTGCTCGAGCTTGCCCGCCGGGACATCCGGATCCGCTACAAGCAGGCGGTCATGGGATTCGGCTGGGCGGTCTTCATGCCGATCCTCATCGTCATGTCCGGCGTGCTCGTTCGTGTCGCGATGGGGCAGATGTCGGGAAGCGGCGTCGCCACCAGTGACATCGCGGGCATTGCCGTCAAGGGAATCGCCTGGGCCTTCTTCGTCGGGACCATCACGTTCTCCACGACGACGCTCACGACGAACCACAACCTGATCTCGAAGGTGTACTTCCCGCGCGAGGTGCTGCCGCTCTCCGCCCTGCTGGCGCAGTGCTTCGATACCGCGATCGGCCTCGTTGCGCTCGCCCTGCTGCTGCCGTTCCTCGGCGTCACGCTCCAGTGGACGCTCGTCTGGGCGCCGCTGCTGCTGCTCATGCTCTTCCTCGTCACGGCGGCCGCGACGCTCTTCCTGAGCTGCGCCAACCTCTTCTTCCGCGACGTCAAGTACATCGTGCAGGTGCTCCTCACGTTCGGCATCTTCTTCACGCCGGTGTTCTACGAGCCGGCGATGATGGGGGAGCGCGGCGCGGCGCTGATGCAGCTGAACCCCCTCAGCCCGATCCTCGAGGGCCTGCGCCTCAGCGTCGTCGAGGGGCACAATCTCCTCGAGCCGCTCACCGTCACGGGCCGGAGCGGGGAGTCGATCGTCGCGTGGAACCCGCTTGGCCTGCTCTATGCCGCGGCATGGGGCACGCTCGGGCTCGCGCTGTCGGCGCTGGTTTTCCATCGCCTCGAACCCGCATTCGCCGAAAATGTCTAAGCCGAGCGCCGACGCAGGCATCGATTTCGAGGGCGTCTGGAAGAAATTCCAGACCGGTGAGCGTCACGACAGCCTGCGGGACCTGATCCCGGCGGTCGCCAAGCGGATGATGGGCAAGGCGCCGGCCCGCCACGAGCTCGCTGCGAACCAGTTCTGGGCGCTGCAGGACGTGAGCTTCCAGGTGCGGCCGGGCGACGTGCTCGGCATCATCGGGCGGAACGGCGCCGGCAAGTCCACGATCCTCAAGACGCTGACCAAGATCATTCCGCCGACCCTCGGAAGAGCCGAGGTCCGAGGGCGCGTCGGCGCGCTGATCGAGATCGCCGCGGGCTTTCACCAGGACCTGACCGGTCGCGAGAACGTGTTCCTGCAGGGCGCGATCATGGGAATGCCGAAGGCGCTCATCAAGGAGCGGTTCGACCAGATCATCGACTTCTCGGGTGTCAGCGCGTTCATCGATACGCCGGTGAAGCGCTATTCGAGCGGCATGAATGCCCGGCTCGGATTCGCCATCGCCGCCCACCTGAGCCCCGACGTGCTCATCATCGATGAGGTGCTGTCGGTCGGGGACTTCGACTTCCAGCAGCGTGCCTTCGGCCGGATGCTCGCGTTGGCGCGGAGCGGGATCCCGGTCGTGGTCGTTTCGCACCAGCTCGACCGCGTCGCCGAGCTCTGCACCAGTGCGATCCTGCTCGAGCGCGGCCGCATCCGGCTGGCCGGCAATACCAGCGCGTGCATCCAGGAATATCTCTCGGTCGAGCGGCAGGTTACCGATGCCGACAGTCCGGTATTCCTGGACGAGATCCGCGTGGACGAGTCCGAAGTCCCATCCGGCGAGCGGGTGCGCGTCACGCTGAGCGGCCGCGTGAACCCGGACCGGGCCGTCGGCGACGAGCTCGTGGCCCTGACGCTGCGCAACCTCCAGGATGGCCGGGATCTCTCGATCATCACGACCGACACGGCGGGAATCACGCTGCCGCGGGAGGGCCGGTTCCAGATCGCGTTCTCGCTCCAGATGAACGTCCAGCCAGGACTCTACGGCCTCGATTCCAGCATCTGGAAGAAGGAGCACCGCGGCGATGTGGCCACGGGCCCGGGGGCACACATCCAGGTCCTCAAGTCGGCCGGCTTCTGGGGAACCGTTCAGCCGAACGCCGAGGTGACGCTGCTCCACGGCGCGAAGGCGCACGCCCGCGTCGGGGGTGCGGCGTGACGCGGAAGAGCGTCCGCTGCCTGGTCACCGGCGGCGCCGGCTTCATCGGCTCGCACATCGTACAGCGGCTGATCGGCGACGGCCACGACGTGCGTGTCATCGACAATTTATCGACCGGGTCCCGGGAGAATCTGGCCGGCATGCCCGGCGTGGATTTCATCGAGGGAGACATTCGCGAAGCCGCCGCGTGCGAGCGGGCCGTCGCGGACGTCGACGTCATTTTTCACGTCGCCGCGCTTCCGAGCGTGCCCCGGTCCATCGCCGATCCGTGGGCCTCACACGATCACAACGTGAACGGCACCGTTCGGCTGCTCGAGGCGGCGCGGCAGGCCGGGGTCCGCCGGGTCGTCTATTCGAGCTCGAGCTCGGTGTACGGCGATACCCCGACGCTGCCGAAGATCGAAACGATGGAGCCCCTCTGCCGCTCACCGTACGCCACGGCGAAGCTCGCCGGCGAGCAGTACGTGCTGGCGTACGCGCGCGCCGGGATGCTCGAAGGCGTGGCGCTTCGATACTTCAACGTCTTCGGCCCGCGTCAGAGCCCCAGGAGCGCCTACGCAGCGATCATCCCGGCGCTCCTCGATTGCGCGCAGCGCGGCCAGACTGCGTACATCAACGGTGACGGCGAGCAGACGCGGGACTTCACCTACGTGGAGAACGTCGTCGAGGCCAACCTGCTGGCGGCGTTCGGCCCGACCGAACGGGTGAACGGCTGGGTCGCGAATGCGGGTGCCGGCAGTCGCACCTCGCTCAATGCCCTGCTCTCGCTCATCGAGCAAGTCACCGGCCGGCCTGTCGCCCGGGAGTATCAGGCGCCCCGTGCGGGAGACGTGCGCGATTCCCAGGCGAGTCTCGAGCGTGCCGGTCAGGTGCTGGGCTATGTCCCCGCCGTCGGGCTCGAGGAGGGGCTCCGGCGGACGTGGGCCTGGTTCATGGAGGAGGCCGCAGCACCGGTCTGATCATCCGAAGCGGCGGCACAGTGCCCAGAATAGAAAGAGCGCCCCGGACTTCCGGGGCGCTCTCACGCTTGCTTCACACTCCGCTTGGAACTCTCCGGAAATTACTTCTTCCGGCGCCGAAGCGCGCCGACGCCGCCCATGCCGGCGAGGCCGGTGGCGAGCAACGTCATCGTGATCGGCTCAGGCACGACCGTGGTCGGGCCGCAACCCGCCGCATACGAACCGCCATCCGGGCCGGTCGGCGTATTGGTCGGCGAGATCCAGAGCTTGTTCGAACTGCAGGCCTGGTTCGGCCCCTCGCGGAAATGCATCCCGAGAGCGAGCTGACCCAGATCGTCGTTGAACGTCGGATCAAACGTGAAAACGAACGTGCCGGTCTCACCCGGTGCGAGTGCGTCCGGCGTGTTTGCTGCGTTGAAGCCGAAATAATCGAAACCCAGGTCACCGCCGCCGTTCAGTTCATTCTGCTCCGCGAACGCATCATACCCGGGTGCCGGGGTGCCACCGGTCGGCGCGGTGCCAGTCGGGCCACCGATGCCGATCGTCCCAAGTGTACCCATCCCGTCGTTGCGGACGGTCAACTGCAGCGTATTGGTCTCAGCGTTGTACTGTGTCGTCAACGTGACGCACGAGTAGAAGCTGGCCCCGCCGCAGATCTGGGTGTTGTCGTAGGGGCCGAACGCCCATGCCTGCCCGGCACCCAACGCCAGGAGCATGGAAGCCGTACCCAAGGTTTTTGCCGCAATCCTCATGTGTACCCTCCCTGTGAAGCAGCGCTACCCTACGTGATTGCCATTGTGCACAATGGGACTTCCCCGCCAGGCGCGGAAATCCGCCTTATAATCTCCCCGCGGACGGCGAAAAAAAGTGACAGGGAGCACAAAAACACCAGTTTGCTGGCTGGCGGGTCAATTATATAGCGGAGGACAGGAAAGGTGTAGGGAAAAGAAAGCGCCCCGGAGAACCGGGGCGCTTTGTACTTCGGAAACTTCGCGTGCTGCTTAGGCCTGCTTCCGCCGGCGGAAGGCGCCGACGCCGCCCATGCCGGCCAGGCCGGTGGCCATGAGCGTCATGGTGATTGGCTCCGGAACGACCGTGGTCGGCGGGCCGCAGAGCTCGGACCAGCCGGTGTTCACCGATCCGTCCGTGTCCACATACAGCTTGGCCGAGCCGGAGCATTCCGCCGGACCAGCCTGCGACCGGAACGCCAGGGCCAGCGTCTCGGGATCAACGGCGCCGCTGAACGTGAACGTGAACGTGTACGTATTGCCGTCGTTGCCGAGGGCTTCGTTCGGGTTACCCGACTTCTCGACGCCCGTGAAGAAGTAATTGTTATCGTTGCCGCCACCCGGATTCGAGAGATCATCGATCTCTGCGGCGACCGTCCAGGTGCCGGGGTGATTGTCGGTCGAGCCGGTGATCGTCACGCCTTCCGGGAGGTTGCCGATCCCGATCGCCGTGAAGAAATCGCCCTGGGTCGAGGTATTGGCCACCTCGAGCGTCAGGGTGTTCGTCGCCGGGTTGTACGACGACGTCAGGGTCACGCAGGTGTAGTAGTTGTTGCCACCACACACCTCCGTGTTGCTGTACGTCGGGAACGCCCAGGCATTCGTGGCCATGGCGGCCGCGAGTGCGGTGGTCGCACCCAACGTGCGGACGGTGATCTTCATCGTGCCCACTCTCCCCTCTGGTGAAGTTGAAACGCGTTCACGCCTGCTAACGCCGGGCGCCGGAATGACGCCACGCCTTGAATGCGACGATGAGGAAAATCGTCGGATAGAACACGCCCTGGATGACGGTCTTGAGCACCGACTTCTTGAGCCCGGTGCGGGCCAGGGGCTCCTGCACCGCCCGGAACGCGAGCGGCAGGTTCAGCGAATAGACCACGAGCAGGCCCAGAACGATGAGGGCGCCCAGAAGGAGCACGATCGACCACAGCTTCACGCCGAGCGCCCAGCCGCGCGCCACGGCCGACCCGATGAGGAGGGTCAGTCCCAGGGTCGGCACCGACAGGGCGTTGAACCACGACCCGATCGTACCGAACTCCCATTCAGGGTTTCCGAACTGGAAGGGGTATCCCGCGAGGAAGATGTCGATCCCTCCCATGAGGAAGAACACCCCACCCATCAGCCCCATCAGTTCCCAGCCGAAGTCCGGAGCGGGGGGAATCCAGCGCTTTCTCGCACCTCGATCCTCGTCCCGCACCAGCACGCGCGGAGCAGCCATCGGTCCTCTCGGTTGGTCGTTTGGGGTAACGGGGGGAACTTATGCACAAGTCAGGCCAGCACTTATGCGCTGCCCCCGAGGGGCTATCTAATTTGTTGACAACAAATTACTGGACAGTTCGGCGCTCCGGTAGGGGGCTGTGGCGAGCCGGGACACCCACATGTTGTGAGCCCTCCGCAGCACCGGGGCCCTGCTTATCTTGCCGCCATGCCCATCCCCTGGCGCCGGTACCTGAGGGCACTCCCCGTCGCCGTCGCCGTCGGCGTGATCGCGCTCCTGACGCTCGAGCCCCGCGGGAGACAGGCTCCCTTGTCGGCCGCAACCCCATGGAATTGCCTGGTTTGCGGACCGTTCGGCACGGTCGACGTCCTCCTCAACCTCGCCCTCTTCGTCCCCCTGGGATTCGCGCTCGGCCGCGTCGGGCTGTCACCCCTGCGAGCCGCTCTCGTCGGACTCGCCCTGTCCGGTGCCGTCGAGTTGCTGCAGGCCACGATCGTGGCCGGAAGGGACTCAAGCCTCAGCGATCTCATCACGAACACCTCCGGTGCCGCCCTCGGGGCCATCCTGGCGGCAGGGCTGCCCCGCCTGCTCCGCCCGGAGTCCGCGCTGGCCGCTCGACTGACCGGAGGAACTGCGATTGCCTGGCTGGCGACGCTCGCGCTGACCGGCTGGGCAGTACAGCCTGACCTTCCGGCCAGCGGGCTGACGCTTCGCAAGGCACCCATCGTTCCGATGTACGATCGGTTTCCCGGGGAGATCCGGTCGCTGATGTTCAATGAGATCGAGCGTGACCCGGGCCGGATCGAGCCCGGGGCGGTGCAGGACGGAGGACCGGTGACACTGACCGTCGAGGCATCGCTCCTGAACTGGCCGGAAATAACCGCTCCGATCGCCGACGTGGTGGATGAGCGGTGGAACACCGTCGCGATCCTCGGCCAGCTGGGTCAGAAGATCACCTTCACGGTCCGGTCCCGGTCGCAGTCGCTCAAGCTCCGCGCGCCCTCGGCAAAGGTCTACCGGGCGCTCCCTCCACCGCGTGGTCAGACCTTCCGCGCCGGCGGCAGGCTCGACGACCGATCACTCTCCGCCTTTGCCACCGTCGGCGGAACCCGGCAGACGACGGAGACGCGCCTGACCCCGGGATTGGGGTGGATGCTCGTCCTTCCGCTCGGCTTCTACCCGTTCGACTACCGGCCCGACATCACGAGCGCGGTCTGGACCGCACTCCCGCTGCTTCTGCTCGGCTACTGGAGCCGGCTGTCTCGCACGCGACCAGTCATGGCCTTGTTCGTGTGGGGCGGGGTGCTCGGGGCAGGGCTCGTCGTGATTCCACCCCTGACCGGCAGCGCCAGTCAGGGGTGGGAAACGACGGCCGCGTGCACCGTCGCGCTTCTGCTCGGCTGGGTGGCGGCCGGCTACGCGTCGAGACTCGTTACCGCGGTGGTGCCGCCCAGCGCCCGGAGCGCCGCGTCGCCGTAGAACAGCTTGATGTACTTCGACTGCGGGGCCGACAGCCGTCGCACCGCCCACGACAGGTGCACGAAGTGCGGCTCGTGCGGCGGGACCAGGGGCTGCATGCCGCATTCGGCCGGCAGCCGGTTCCCCTTCCGCGTGTTGCAGCTGCTGCACGCCGTCACGACGTTGGTCCACTCGTTGCCACCCCCACGCGAGAGCGGGACCACATGGTCACGCGTCAGGCACTCCCGCGACCTCAGCTCGAAATGGGCGCGATGACAGTACTGGCACCGGTAGCCGTCACGAGCGAAGAGGAAGGTGTTGGTGACCTGGCGGCGGAAGCGGCGGGGGACGTGCACGAACTTGACGAGGCGGATGATGGCGGGTTTGGGAAGTGTGAGGCGTTCACTTCGCACCATCCCGCCTTCTTCCGATTCGACTATCTCCGCTTTCCCCTCGATGACGAGGCGAAGCGCCCGGCGCACGGGCACCATCGTCAGCGGCTCGAATGAGGCGTTGAGGGCGAGACAGCGCACGGGCTCGGCTCCGAGGACGGGACGTGAACGTCGCCGGGCACCGTCCCCGGCCTCTGTACGCTAACAAGTACGGCGCCTGCGCCGCAACGGGATCGGCCGAACGAAGCTCAACCTGCCTGCCGGAAGACCGTCCGTCCCGCGATGATCGTTTCTGCGACATCCTCCGGGCGCGATGCGAGCGTCCGTTCGTACGCGTCGCGCGCCGTCTCGGCGCTTCCGACGCGGACGATCGCCACATCGCCCCACATTCCTGGCGACAGGCTCCCGATCTCGTCGCCGAGCCCGAGCGCCCGCGCCGCATCGCGGGTGCAGAGCGCGAGAGCTTCCGCTGCCTCGAGGCGCGCCAGCACCCGCGCCGCACGGGCCTCCGCGAGCAGGTCGAGCCGGCCGACGCTCACCACGGAGTCGGTGCCGCATCCGACGCGCAGCCCTGCCTCGAGAAAGGCGCTGAGCGGCGCGGTGCCGTGCGCATGAGCCTGGTTCGAGAGCGGGCAGTGCGCGACGGCGGCGCCCGCGCGCCGGATGCGATCGATATCGGCGGAACTGGCGTGCACCACGTGGACGCAGAGGACTTCCGGCCCGAGCGCGTCATGCTGGTCGAGCCACTCGACGGGCGTCACCGGCGCGGGCGGCAGGGTGATTCCCCGCCGCATCCACATGTCCGCAAAGGAGCCCGTGCCATTCCGGAAGAGCGCGACTTCACCGGGGGGCTCCGCCACGTGCGTCGCCACCGGAAGTCCTTCCTCCCGGGCCCAGACGGCCACGGCGCGGTAGAGCGGGCCGCTCACGGTATACGGCGCGTGGGGAGACACGCCGATCCTGATGCGTTCGGTGGTGAAGCGCCGGCGCTCGGCGACGCGCCGCTGCAGGCCCTGAAGGCTCGCCTCGCATTGCGCCGGATCCGGCCCGAACACTTCGTGGTAGACGATGCCGCTGCCGCCCGCCTCGTGCAGCGCTTCGATGACCGCTCCGGAATCGCCCGTATCGGCGATCGTGGTGACGCCGGCGGCGAAGCAGTCGGCGACGCCCTCTCGCGCAGCGCGGAGGAAATGGCCGTAGTCGAAGGTTGCCTTGAGCGCGATGATCCGGCGGATCCAGTCGGCGAAGTCGGGGGCCTCGATTGCGCCGGCCAGCCCCGTGAGCTCGAGGTGCGTGTGGGCATTCACGAGCCCGGGCATCAGCGCACAGCCCGGATGGTGAGCGGCGATGGCGTGGGGTGGTCGGGGAACGGCGTCGTCGGCTCCCGCCGAGACGATCCGGCCGTCGGCGCCGATCAGCACCGCGCCGCCTGGCACCGGCGCTCCGTCCATCGGAAGGAGCCAGTCGGCGCTCAGGAGGCGCACGCGCGTATCAGCGAGGGTCGGCAGGCGCCGGGGTAGCGGGCTGGGGCGGCCGGGTGCCCGACGGCGGCGTCGTGCCCGTGTCGGGCAGCGTGACCTGTCCGGAGAGCGGGGTCGTCGTATCGCCGGGCTGCGCTCCCGCCCCGATCCCGAACGGATTGAAGATGCCCTGGGTGTGGATCGGGCAGTATTCCGTCGGCTCCGTGCCGGGAATGAACGATTCGATGTAGTGCACTTCCTTCGGGCAGACCGGCGCGGCGAGATAGCCCGTGGTGTTGTCCACCTCCGCGACGGTAAGCGCCGAGGGGCGTCCCCATGCGGACGGTGCCGGTCGGCGATCGTAGACCTCGTTCATCATCGCCGTCCATGCGGGTGCGGCCAGGCGCCCACCCTGCGCGTTGTTCATGATCCGCGTCGGCCGGTCGAACCCCATCCACACGCCGGTCACCAGGTCCGGCGTGAAGCCGACGAACCACACGTCGTTGTAGTCGTTCGTCGTGCCGGTCTTCCCGCCCGCCGGAAAGTTGATCTTCGACCCGACGGAGCCCGCGGCCGTGCCGCGCCGCACGACGTCGCGCAGCACGTCCACCATCAGCCACGCGTGCTCCCGGCTCATGACCGGCTCGAGGCGGGGCCGCGGCTCCCAGACGATGTTGCCGTCACGGTCCTCGACCCGCTCGATCGGATTCGGCACCGCGCGGTCTCCCAGGTTGGAGAAGGCGGTATAGGCTGCGATCATTTCGAGCGGCGTGACCGTGGCTGCGCCGATGCTGATGGACGGCACCGGTATGATGCGCGAGGTGATGCCGAAGCGCCGCGCCTCGCTGATCACCGATTCCTCGCCGATCTCGATGCCGAGCTTGATGGCCGGGATGTTCCGGGACTGGTACAGGTGCCAGCGGAGCGTGTGCGGTCCGGTGAAGGCCAGGTCGTAATTCTGAGGGGTCCAGAGGTCCTGGCCCGGCACATCCAGCGCGAACGGCTCGTCCACCACGATCTGGGACAGCGGATACCCGAGGCGCAGGGCCGCCGAATAGACCATCGGCTTGAACGTCGAGCCGGGCTGGCGCTCTCCCTGGGTCACCCGGTTGAACTTGTTGTCCTCGAAATCCCTGCCGCCGACCATGGCGCGGATGGCGCCGGTCTGCGCCTCCAGCGTCACCATCAGGCCCTGGAGGTACGGAGTATTGGCGCGCTCGTCGTCACCCGAGGCGCCGTTCTGCGCGCGCTCCTCGAGGTATTCCTGGTAGGTATCGTGGCGGAACTGGGACATCGCCTCGACCGCGCGGAGCTGTGACTCGAGCGCCCGCTCGGCGGTGAGCTGCATGTCGAGGTCGAGCGTCGTGTAGATGCGATAGCCGAGGCGGTAGAGATCCTGGCCGAAGCGGGCCTGCAGGATCTGCCGGACGTACTCGACGAAATACTCCGCCACGCCCGAGAAGTCCGAGCGCGACGAGAGCTGGAGCGGATACGCCTTCCATCGCTCGGTCTCGGCCGCGGTGAGCCGGCCGTTGTCGCGCATCAATCCGAGCACCACGTTCCGGCGCTGCACGCTGTTGTTCGGGAAGCGGCGCGGATTGTACCGCTCGGGGGCCTTCGGGATCGCCGCGAGAGTGGCGGCCTCGGCGACGTTCAGGTCGCGGACCGACTTCCCGAAATACCGCTGGCTCGCCGCCTCGACGCCGTAGGCACGGTTGCCGAGGTTGATCTGGTTGAGGTAGAGCTCGAGGATCTTCTCCTTGGTGAACTTCTCCTCGATCTCGCGCGCCACCTTCGCCTCGCGGATCTTGCGCCGGGGGGAGCGGTCCCGCCGGTCGATCGCGTCGGGCCAGAGATTGCCCGCGAGCTGCATCGTGATGGTGGAGGCGCCGCCGGCGATCCGCCGCTCGATGAGGATGTCCTTCGCGGCGCCGAAGACCCGGATCCAGTCGATCCCGTGGTGCCGGTAGAAGCGCTTGTCCTCGGTGCTGATGAACGCGGCCACCACGGCCGGCGACATCTCGTCGAGCGGCACGACCGTGCGCCGCTCGAGCCCGAGATCGGTGATGTGACGGCCGTCGGCGGCGTACACCTTGGCCGCCTGATCGGGATCGTAGGTGCCAAGGTTGTCCACCGAGGGACAGCTGTTCCCGAGGCAGACCGTGAACCAGAGCGCGAGGACGATGGCCACGCCCAGGGCCACTGTTCCAAAGGCAGCGAGCAGGAGGAATCGGCGCGCGCGCGGCGAGAGCCAGCGGCGGCGCGGCGTGTCCTCGGCGGGTTTCGATCGAGTTCCGAACAGGCGGGGCATATGCATCCTAAGTTAGCCGCCAGACACCGTCGCTGTCACCGGTCCGGTGACGGGCTTTCCGCGCGGGATCGTGCTTGCCGCTCCCGGGTGCCGTACCTTACTCTTGGCGGCTATGACCTCCCTTCATGACATCCTGCTCGAGCGCGGACTCGTGCAGGAGGCGACTCCCGGCGCCGCCGAGCGCCTCGCCGCGGGGCCGATCACCGGCTACGTCGGCTTCGACCCGACGGCCGAGTCCCTCCATGCCGGCAACCTCGTTCCCGTCGTCGCGCTGGCGTGGCTGCAGCGGTGCGGCGGGCGGCCGATCGTGCTCCTGGGCGGCGGCACCGGCATGGTCGGCGATCCGAGCGGCAAGCGGGCAGAGCGCCCGGTCATGCCGCTCGAACAGATCGACCGCAATGCCCGTGCCCTCGAGGCGCAGCTCTCGCGCTTCCTCAGCTTCGATGGCCCGAACGCAGCCAGCATGCTCGACAACGCCGGGTGGCTCCGCGGCCTCGGCCTGATGGAGTTCCTGCGCGACACCGGCCGGCACTTTACGGTCAACTACATGCTGCAGAAGGAAGCCGTGAAGAGCCGGATGGAAACCGGGATCTCGTTCACCGAGTTCAGCTACATGCTGATCCAGGCGTACGATTTCTGGCACCTTTTCCGGACCGAACAGTGCGAGCTTCAGATGGGCGGGAGCGACCAGTGGGGAAACATCACGGCCGGGATCGAGCTCGTCGCACGCCGGGAGCAGCGGCAGGTGCACGGCCTCGTGCTGCCGCTCCTCACCACGGCCTCGGGCGCCAAGTTCGGGAAGAGCGAAGGCGGAAACGTCTGGCTGGATCCCGACCGCACCAGCCCGTACGAGTTCTACCAGTTCTGGCTCAATACCGACGACCGGGACGTGGCGCGCTTCCTCCGCTTCTTCACCTTTCTGCCGCTCGACACGATCGCGATGGCGCTGGACGACCATGGGCGGAATCCGGCGCGCCGGGTGGCACAGCGGCTCCTGGCACAGGAAGTCACGTCGCTCGTGCACGGGAAGGATGCGGCCGATCGGGCGGTTTCCGCGAGCTCCGCCATCTTCGGCGGCAGCGCGGAGGACGCGGACTACTCCACGCTCGCCGGCACGATGCCGAACAGCCGCCTCTCCGCAGCCGAGATCGAGGGAGGCATCGCCCTGGGTGACGTGCTCGTCCGCGCGGGTCTAGCGTCCTCGAAGGGGGACGCCCGGCGCGGCATCGAGGGACGCGGCTTCTCCGTCAACGAGACCGTGGTGGACGACGTCGCGCGCCGGCTGACCCGCAATGATGTCCGGCAGGGCCGCTACATCCTGCTCCGCAAGGGGAAGAAGACGTATGCGATGCTGGTGGTCGAGGAATGAACTCCCTGCCCTGACGCTGTTCGCACTGGCCCTGCTCGCCGGCGCTGGCCGGCCGCTCGCGGCTCAGGCGCCGGCCGATCGTGCCGCCCTCGCGGCCTTGCGTGACTCGCTCGACGCTGCCGACACCCCCGCCCGCCTCGAAACGATCCCTCGCGACTGGTCCGCCGACGCCTCTGCCGCCATGGAGCGGCTGCGGCGCGGCTTCCATGCGCTTGCCGCCGGCCGCATTTCCGGCAAGCGGGCGGATTTCGATCGCGCTCTCGTCGAGTTCGACTGGGCCATTACGGTCGCACGCCACTGGCCGTATCCCTGGTACGGCCGCGGCCTCGCCAAGCTCGCGCTGAGCGAGAAGGGCTTCCGTCCCAAACCGCTCGGCGGGCAGCCGTACGGCCGCAACTATTACGTCGGCTTCACCGAAGACCTCATCCGCGCCTTCGAACAGGACGCCGAGTTCGAGCCCGGGGTCGCGCTCCTGCTCCGACTGCTGCCGCCGCAGGGAGACCGCGTGCAGCCAGCGGCCTTCATCCGTGCGCTCGAGCTTGCTGCCGGACGCAATCCCGACATCGGCCCCGCCGTCCATCTCATCATCGGCCGCGCATATCGGACCGCATGGCTCGATGAGCGGGCACTCGAGTCGTTCCAGCGATTCGAGGCAGCCGGAGGCGATCCGGGTACGGCTGCCCTGGAGCGCGCGCGAAGCCTCGCTGGACTTGGGCGGCTCGATGCGGCGGCCCAATCGTACCTGCGAGGCGCGGCGCTCGAGAGTGCGGAGACCCGGCCGGTCTACCGGCGCGATCTCGCCTGGGTGGCCACGGACTCGGAGCTCGTGGTGTTCGATTCGGTGCCGCAGGCAATGATGCGCGACTGGATCGCGGGCTTCTGGGCGCTGCGCGACGCCGAGTCGGTACGGCGCCCCGGCGAGCGCCTCCGCGAGCACCTGCGTCGCTGGTCGCATGCGTACCGGCGCTTCCGCGTCATCGATCCCGAGCGCAAGACCGATTTCCGGATGGTCATGAATCCCGACATCGGGCCGTGCAAGGAGAGCGGGGCGAAGAGCATCGACAACCTCGCGTTCGAGGATCCGGCCCGCCTCGAGGACGCGCGCCGGCGCGAGCGCCTGCTCGACCACCGCGGCGTCGTGTATCTGCGTCACGGTGAGCCCGCCGCCAGGATCCAGGCACCGGGTGTGAATGCGGATAACGCCCCGCTCGCGGCAGGCCCGGCGACCCCGCCGCAGGTGGCCTTCGGGGAGGGCGATGAGCCCTTCGCCTTCCCCGCGGCGACCGAGAGCGCGATCGAAGGGTGGGATGCCCGGGAGATCTGGCAGTACTGGTTCGAAGGCGAGAGTCGGCTCATGTACTTCAGCGGCAGCCTCGCGCTGGGCCGCAGCGCCCCGACTACGCTCTATTCGTATATCCCGCTCGAGGCGAACCTCCTCTATCGCGTCGCTGCGCTCGATCCCCGGTACCGGAAGGTCGCATTCGCGGCCGAGCTGGAGCGAGCGGGGATGCGGCGGGCGGGGCCGGTCGAATGCATGCCGACACGCATGGAGCTCCGGCGTGAAACGCGCGAAGCGATGATCGCCTCGGTCGAGACCGACAGCTACTCCCTCCTCTTCCCCGCTCCGCTCGATCCGATCCTGCAGGCCGTTGCCGTCGGGCAGCCGCACAATGGAACCGGCCGGCTCCTCGTCGTTTTCGCCGTGCCCGGAGAGCGACTCACCCCCGAGCCGATCGACGGGGGTGGAGTGCGATATCGTCTCGGTGTCCGGATCTCGGCGGTCGACCGGCAGCACCAGCTGATCCGTGGGCTCGATTCGCTGCGCTCGTTCGTGGCGCGCGACACGATTCGCGCGGGCGCGTTCCTCACCGGCCTCGTCGAGATGCCGGCGCCGGCCGGGGCGTACACCGTGCGCGTGGCGGTCTACCAGCAGGACGAGCGCGCCGGCTCAGCCGCGAATCTCGGCACGGTGGCGCTCGGATCGGGCCAGGGCGGGCTGGGAATGAGCGACCTGCTCCTCGAGCGCGAGACCGGTGGCCTGCGGTGGGACAACCGTGGCACCGTCGTCATGCTCAATGCCCTGAACGCCTACAGGGCCGGCGATGCGGCACCGGTGTTCTACGAAGCCTACGGCCTGCGGCCAGGACGCTCCTACGAAACGACGCTCTCGGTGCGGAGGCTCGATGGCGGTGACGACCGGGGCGTGAGCCTCGTCTTCGACGAGAAGGCCGATCGCCCCGCGATGCAGCTTCGCCGGACGATCGGCCTCGAGGACCTCGATCCCGGCCAGTACCGACTCACGGTAACGATCGTGGAGGAAGGCACCGGCGCGACGGCGACCCGCTCCCGGCTCCTCAACATCACCCGGCGCTAACCGGCGTCGTGGCCTAGAAGCCCCAGCGCGTACGCTTCCGGGTGGCGCGCCGTGGCTTCACGCCGAGCATGCCGAGTACGCCGCGCGCGATCTCGCGCCCCACGGTGCGGCCGATGGTGAGTCCGATGGCCCCGATCGCGGCCTGGGTGGCGGTCTTTCGCACGCGCGCGCCGGTGCCGGGTCTTCCTGCTTCCTGCGGCGGCTCGGTATCGGCGAGCCGCTTCGCCAGCATCTCGTGCGCGCTCTCGCGGTCCACCGCCGCACCATACTCCGCGAGCAGGTCCGACTGGGCCAACTCGACCTTGAGCTCCTCGGGCGTGAGCGGGGCCATCCGGGCACCGGGAGGTATCAGCCTCGTCGCGACCACAGGCGTCGGGCGCCCTTTCGGATCGAGCGCCGTCACCACCGCCTCACCGGTGCCGAGCGAGGTGAGCGTTTCCTCGAGATCGTAGAAGTCCGTCTTGGGGTAGGTCCGCACCGTGGCGCGGAGCGCCTTGTCGTCGTTCGGCGTGTGTGCCCGGAGCGCGTGCTGCACGCGATTCCCGAGCTGCGCGAGAACCTCCTCGGGCACGTCCTTCGGCGTCTGGGTCACGAAGAAGACGCCGATCCCTTTCGAGCGGATCAGGCGGATCACCTGCTGGACCTGCTCCAGAAATGCCTTCGGCGCATCGTCGAAGAGGAGATGCGCCTCGTCGAAGAAGAAGACGAGCTTCGGCTTCGCGATGTCGCCCACCTCGGGAAGGTTCTGGTAGAGCTCCGCCAGCAGCCACATCATGAAGGTGGAGAAGAGCGCGGGTCGATCCTGCACGTCCGCGAGCTCGAGGCAGGTCACCACTCCCCGCCCATCGGCAGTCGTGGCGAGCAGGTCGTTGATGTCGAACTCGGGCTCGCCGAAGAAGCGCTCCGCCCCCTGCTGTTCCAGCTCGACCATCTTCCGGAGCAGGACGCCCACGCTCTGCGAGGAGATGGCCCCATACTCGGCGAGCTCGCCCTTGCCCGCATCCGACGTGAGGAACTGGAGCACGCTCCGGAGATCGGGGAAGTCGAGGAGCGGCAGCCCCTGATCGTCGCAGTACTTGAAGACGAGGCTCAGGACGCTCGCCTGCGTTTCGTTGAGCCGGAGCACCTTGGCGAGGAGCAGCGGGCCGAACGAGCTCACCGTGGCGCGCAGCTGCACGCCGTCCCGGCCCGTGAGGCTCACGAACTCGACCGGCGCGCCCGCCGCCTTCCAGTCGTAGCCCATGCCTTCGGCCCGGGCCTTGAGCTTGTCGTTCGCCTCTCCGGGAACGGCGAGGCCCTGCAGGTCGCCCTTGATGTCCGCGACGAACACCGGCACGCCCTGCGCGGACAGCTGCTCGGCGAGGAGCTGCAGTGTGCGGGTTTTCCCGGTGCCCGTGGCGCCTGCGATGAGGCCGTGCCGGTTCATCATGGCCAGGGGGATCCGCACGAGCGGCGCTGGGTGAATCGCCCCGTCGCGATCGAGGGCGCCGCCCAGCGTGATCGCCGGCACGTCGAAGCCGTAGCCGCCCAGCATGTCTGCGAATGAGCTCATGCGCGCTCCATGGAATGCTGCAGGATGGTCACCACGCGATCCATTTCGTCGACCGTATTGAACATGTGAGGGCTGAAACGGAGCGAGCCCTCACGGAGACTGCAGAAGATCTTCGCCTCCCGGAGCCGGGCGTGCACCCCGGCCGCATCGGGCGGGGCAACGCAGAGGATCGCGGAGCCGTGCTTCCCGACCGGCGAGCTGACCCGGACGCCCGCCCGGCGGGCCCAGTCGAGGACCGGTTCCTGGCAGGCTCGCGCGTGCGCACCGATCCGTTCGGGACCCTCGCCGAGGATCAGCCCGAGGGATTCGTTGAGCCCGGCAAAGTCCTGAAACGGCAGGGTGATCGTCTCGAATCGCCGCGCCGTGTCGCGGAACTCCGTCCGGTACGCGGTGAGCTGCGTATAGTCGTCGGTCCCTTCGAATGCCGTCCAGCCCGCGAGCGGCGGGGTAAGGCGCTCGATGAGCGGCTTCCGGACGTACATGAAGCCCGTGCCCCACGGAGCAAGCAGCCATTTCTGGCCGCCGCAGCTCAGGATATCCACCGGCGTGCGCTGCAGGTCCAGCGGGATCTGTCCTACACCCTGAATCGCATCCACGACGAGCCAGGTGCCCGATGCCCGGGTGGCCCGGGACAGCGCCTCCAGGTCCACGGCATAGCCATTGCTGAACTGGACGAGCGAAACCGCGAGCACCTTGACCCGCGGCTCGGCAAGCCGTTCCTGCAGGTACGCCTCGTCGGGCCATCCTTCGGCGGTGACCGGCACCAGCTCGACCTCGATGCCGCGCTGCCGGAGATGAAGCCAGGGGTAGACGTTGGCCGGGAACTCCCGGTCGCTCACGAGGACCATGTCGCCCTTCTCGAGCGGGAGCGCGAGGGCGGCGAGATTGAGGCCGTACGACGTGTTGGTCGCGAGCGCGATCTCGTCCGGTGTGGCGTTGATCAGGCGGGCGATGAGCCGCCGGGACTCGGCGAAGATGGCGAAGAGATCGGGATCGGGAAGGAGGTGCGGCGCCGCCCGCATCCGGTTGAAGCGCTCGAGCGCGCGAATCGTCCGCTCGGGCAGGGGGCCGGTGCTGGCGCTGTTGAGATACGTGACGTCCTTCAGCGCGCCGAATTCGGTGCTGCGGATCGACGTCACGCCTTCAGCGCTCGGTGCGGAGCCGGGGATCGTACACCTCGCGCAGGATGTCCCCCACGAGGTTGAAGCCCAGGACGGCGATGCCGATCGCGATGCCCGGCGCGAACGACACCCAGGGGGCCACGCGCAGGAGGTCGCGCCCGTCCGCCACCATCGCGCCCCAGCTCGGCGTGGGCGGCTGCGCCCCGAGTCCGACGAACGAGAGCGCGGCTTCCGCCATGATGGCCCCGCCGATCCCGAGCGTCGCGGCGATGATCACCTGCGCCTGGACGTTCGGCAGGAGGTGCCGGAAGAGGATTCGCGCGTCGCGCGCACCGAGCGCCTGCGCGGCCAGCACGAATTCGGAGCGCTTGAGCGCCAGGACCTGGCTCCGGACGATGCGCGCCATCGCCGCCCACCCGACGACGCCGATGACGAAGAAGATCACCGGCAGCGACGGACGCACGGCGGCGGCGACGGCGATGAGCAGGAGGAGGGTGGGAAAGGCGAGCGTGATGTCGGCGAGCCGCATGACCAGGGCGTCGACCCAGCGCTGGTAATAGCCGGCAAGGAGTCCGAGCGTCACGCCGAGCAGCACGGCCACGCTCTGCGAGATGAGGCCCACCGAGATCGAAATCCGGGCGCCATGGATGACGCGGCTCAGGACGTCGCGCCCCTGGGAATCGGTGCCGAGGAGGTACTCACCGCCAGGGTCGCGGAGATAGGCGCCGCGGAGGTCGCCGGAGAGCGGGTCGTGCGGCGAGATCCAGGGCGCGAGCGCGGCCGCGAGCACCACCAGCGACACGAGGAGCAGCCCGAACTGGAAGAAACGGTCACGCGCCAGACGACGGCGCAATGGCGACGGCAGCGAACCTGGACGGCGGAGCATGGCGGTAGGTTAGCCTCCCCGCGGATATTCCGGCAACCGGATGACTGATCGAACCGTAACTCTCGTGCTGAGCGGTGGCGGCCTCAAGGGGCTCGCCCACATCGGCGTGTTCGCCGCGCTCGAGGAGCGCGGCGTCAAGCCGGGCCTCGTGATCGGGTCGAGCATGGGCTCGCTCGTCGCCGCCGCGTGGGCCACGGGCATGTCGCCGCGGGAGATGAAGGTCCGCGCGCTGCTGGTCCGGCGCCGTCACGTCTTCCGGGTGGCCCACTACGACATGGCCATGAAGCGCATGCTCTCACCGGCCGTGTACCGGCCGGAGCCGCTCGAGGAGCTGATTCACAGCCTGGTCGGCAAGCGGCGCTTCGACGACCTCCAGCGGCCGCTCCTCATCAACACCGTGGACCTGCATTCCGGACGGCAGGTCTTCTGGGGCCTGCCCGGGCGTCGCGACGCGCGTGTCGCCGAAGCCGTCTTCGCCTCGTGCGCGCTCCCCGGCATCTTCCCGCCGCGGGTGATCGGCGGGCGGACCTACGTCGACGGCGCCGTGGTCGAGAACCTTCCGGTGCGGCTCGCCGAGATCGCGAGCGCCGACCCGATCCTCGCCATCAACCTCACCGAGGTGAGCACCGCCCGCTCACCCGACGAGACCGCGGGGTTCGCAGCGACCTACATTCGCGGCCTCGAGATCGTGATGCAGACGCAGAGCCAGACGAGCCTCGAGCACTGGGACGGCCCGCCACTGCTGCTGGTGCAGCCGCACGTGGCGCATGTGTCGATGTTCTCGTTCACCCAGACCGACAATCTCATCACGGAGGGCCGGCGCGCGACGCTCGAGGCGATCGATGCCCTTCCCGGCGCGCTCCACGACCTTCCCGACGGCCTCTATCCGCGCCGCCGCGTGCGCCTCCGCGTCGACCAGGCGAAGTGCATCGGGTGCCAACTCTGCGCGCTGAGCGCGCCCGACGTGTTCCGTATGGTGGGAGACAAGGCGGAAGTGACGCAGCCCGAGCGCGAGTGGTCCCCGCTCGACGGCCGGTACGTGCACGAGTGCCCGACGGCGGCGATCGAATTCGACGAGATCAGCGGCGCCGAGCAGCGGAAAGCCGGCTGACGCTCCGCCCGCCGCTCAGCGGCGCCCGAACTCCGCCGCGATGGACTGCAGGCCCTCGGTGGTCCGCTTCCAGTTGAACTGCTTCGCGATGGCCTCGCGCCCGTTCCGTCCGAGACGTTCGCCCACGGCGCGATCGCCGACCACCCGCGCGATGGCATCCACGAGCGGATCGGTCCGCTCCGGGTCCACGAGGAGGCCCGTCTCCCCATCGGCGATCAGCTCCGGGATCCCGCCGCTGCGCCCGGCGATCACCGGCACCTCGCACGCCATCGCTTCCGCGAGCGCGATCCCGAAGCCTTCGACGCTGCGCCCCTCCCGGCGGGACACGCCGAGATAGAGATCGGCCGCGTTGTAGAGGCCGGGCAGGTCGGCGTCGCTCACTTCGGGAATGAACCGCACGCGGTCGCCGACGCCGTGCGCCTCTGCCAGTCCCTGCAGCGCCTCGATGTGACGCCCCGGCCCCGCGACGGCATATCCCAGATCGGGAATGCGCTCGCGCAGCGTCGCCAGCGCTCGCAGCCCGGTGTCGACGCCCTTGTGCGGGCCCGAGGCCCCCACCGTCAGCATCCAGCGGCCGCCGTCGAGGCCGAGGCGGCGCCGGATCGCCGACGTGTCGATTCCGGGCCGGAATTCGTCGGGATCGGCGCCGAGTGGTACGATCCGCACCGGCAGCTGCGAGGCGTCGAGCTCGAGCTCCCCCATGATCCCGTTGAAGAGGTCGCGCGTCCACGCGCTCACCGCCACCACGACCGATGCGGAGCGGAGCAGCGTCGCGGCGGCGCGGCGCTTGAGCGGCGAGCGATGAATCTGGTGCTGCAGCGCGAGGAGGTCCCCGCCGTACACCATCACGCCGTACGGCACGTCGAGCCGCTCGCGCACCCAGCGCGCCGCATACGCCGCCGGCTTCAGGTGCCCGCACCAGACGAAGCCTGCGTCGTGGCGCCGCGCGAGCGTGGCGGCGCGGCGCGACCAGAGGAGCAGGCCAGGGAACACGCGCAGCCGGCGCGACGGAAGCGGCATGCGATCCACCCGGGTTCCATAGCGCGCATCGATCGCGTCCGAGCGGCCGGCACTCCCCGTCGAGACGATGAGACTGCCTTCCGGATGCCGGCAGGCCACCTCGCTCATCACACGGGCGATGCCGCCACGCGCCGGCGGGAAGTCGTACGCGAGCAGCAGTGAGGGACGCATGCGTCAGCCGCGCCGTGGAGTGAGCAGCGCGATGGGCAGGACCACTTCTTCGGGGGAAACGCCGCCGTGCAGGAAGGCGCCGCGGTATCGCGCCTGGTACTCGCGCAGCTTCGTCGGATAGACGAAGAACCGGTCTCCGGTCGCGAGCAGGAGCCGCGTCGACGGCGTGCGCAGCGGGAGCCCGTAGCTCGCGAGGTCCTCGACGAGAATCGCGGCATCGGGGTCCTGGGCCTTCAGGTCCTCGCCGAACTTGTACCGCAGGTTCGACGTGGTGTCCCGCTTCGCGTAGACCGTGGCCGGCGTGTGGCAGTGGATCGAGCCGTGGTCGGTGGTGAGCAGCACGGGCACGCCGCGGCGTTCGGCTTCGCGAAGCGCATCCCAGAGGGGCGAGCGCTCGAACCAGGTGCGCGTGAGGCTCCGCAGCGCCGGCGTGTCGCGTGCCACCTCGAAGAGCGTCGAGTTCTCGGTGCGGCCGTGCGTGAGCTGGTCGATGAAGTTGAAGACCAGCGCGGTGACGCCTTCCTGGGCCAGGTGCCCCGGGAGCCGCTTGAGCAGGCCCTCGCCGTCCGCCGCCGTGAAGACCTTTTCGTAATGCACCGGGACGGTCTTGCCGGTGAGGTCCTTGAGCTGCTCGACGAGGAGCTCCGCCTCGTGGGCGTTGAGGCTCGCCTCGTCGTAGTCGGCCCACCACTTCGGGTAGCGGGACTTGAGCTCGGCGGGAAAGAGGCCGCTGAAGATCGCGTTCCGCGCGAAGGGCGTGGCGGTCGGGAGGATCGAGAAGTAGTGCGCCGTCTCGATGTCGAAGTGCGCGCTGATCAGCGGACGGATCATGGCCCACTGGTCGAGACGGAGGCAGTCCACCACCACGAGCAGGGCGCGGCCGTGGGACTCGAGCACCGGACGGAGGAATTCGGCGCCGATGTCCACGGAGAGCGGCGGGCGGTCGGACTGCTGGTCGTGGAGCCACCCGGCATAATTGCGCCGCAGATAGCGCGCGAAATCCTCACGGATGCTCGACTGCAGCGTGCGCAGCGCCTCCTGCAGGCCCGGCTCGTCGGCCTGGCCGAGCCGCACTTCCCACTCGGCGAGCTCGACCACCAGCTCGATCCATTCGCGCCAGGCGAGCGGAGCGCCCCGGCGGGCCTCCAGCTCCCGGAAGCGAGTCGCGAAATCGCGGGACAACCGCTGCTGGCGGATGCGGTCCCCTTCGAGGAGACGCGTCACCACCGACAGGATCTGCCGCGGATTGACCGGCTTGGTGAGATAGTCGGACACGTCGGCGCCGATCGCGTCGCGGAGCGTGTCGGGCTCTTCGCTCTTCGTCACCATCACGACGGGCATGGCCTGGTCCAGCACGCGGATGGCGCGGAAGACCTCGAGCCCGCGGCGCCCCGGCATGTGCTCGTCGAGGAGCACCACGCCGTACGGCTGCCGCTGGAGGAGCACGAGGGCGTCGTCGCCGTTCGTCGTGGTCTCGACGGCGAAACCCTGCTCTTCCAGGAACATGATGTGCGACGTCAGGCTTTCGACCTCGTCGTCCACCCAGAGGATGCTCTTCGGGCGTGGCATTGACGGAAGGTAAGACTCCGCACTGGTCGCGGGCAACGCGCCGCGCGCTGCTGGCGACCCATTCCGGGGCTCCGTACATTCTCCGCCGTGACCGAATCGCAGCATTCCGGCGGGTGGGACCCCGCGGCGTCGGCGCTCGCGGAGCTGCTCACGCGCACCGCCCGCGGGCCGCGCCGGGAGGGCGTCTACGCGCTCTGGCTCACCGTGCGCGTGGTGCAGGACCTCCTCCTCGACCCGCCCCCGGCCGAGCGCGCGCAGCGTCGCCGCCTGGCGGCGCTCGAGCAGCGGCTCTCGAGCCTCACGGTGCCTCCCCCGCTCCGCCGCGCGCTCGCCGCGGCGTTCGCACAGCTGGTGAACGCAGGACCCGCCAGCGCGCCGATCATCCTGAGCCAGCTCGTTGCCCCCGCACGCGATACGGCGGGCGTCGAAGCCGGCGAAGCAGTGGCGCTCGCGGCCAGGGGCGCGCGGCAGGCAATCGCCAGGCGCTGACCGAATCCAACGGACGAAAAAAGGCCGGACGGGCACCCCGTCCGGCCTTCGATGCTTCTTCCGGAGCGGTTACTGCTCTGGCGGCTTGGCGGTCGTGCGGGAACGAAGTGTATTGATGGTGTCCGAGGCCGTCTGGCGCTGGCGCGCATAGGTCGTATCGCGCCCGGGGACGGCGCCGGTGAGCTCGACCAGGCTCCGGCCCGAATCGGACGGCGAGATCCGCACCCACAGCGGCTTCGCGCCCTCCGCGTACAGGACGATGGCGCCTGTCGAATCGCGCGCATCGCTCACCAGGCGCCACGAGGCGGTGGAGAGGCTGGTCCGGTACATCGCCGCGACCACATCCACCGTCGCTGGTGCCTCGATCACGACCTGCAACGCGTCCCGGCTGCCCTGGCGCGAGACCATGCGGCCGCCGACCGGAAGCGGGAGGTCGGGAAAGGCCTCGCCGAACTCGGGAAGATCCTCGGCTGGCGGCGGAGCGGGCTCGCAGGCGGATACCGCCAGCAAACCGGCGAGCAGGACGAGCGAAATGGAGCGCATAGGCGGGGACAGTAGCGGGGGTGGCGGTTTGCCGCAAGGTGTGATCTCCCTTATGTTTCCGCACTTCGAAGGCGTCACGCCCGTCCCCCGCCACGCCTCCGTCCGAACGGCAGACCGAAGGAGCTCGGCCATGGCCGGCCATAGCAAGTGGAAGCAGATCAAGCGCAAGAAGGCGGTCACCGACGCCCGCCGTGCCTCCTCATGGACCAAGGTCATCCGGGAGATCACCGTCGCGGCCAAGGCCGGCGGCGGCGATCCCGGCGGCAATCCCCGCCTCCGCACGGCCATCGATGCGGCCAAGGCGGTGAACATGCCGAACGACAACATCGACCGCGCCATCAAGAAGGGCACGGGCGAGCTCGAGGGGAGCAGCTACGAGGAGCTGACGTACGAAGGGTACGGACCGGGCGGCGCCGCGATCTTCATCGAAGTCACGACCGACAACCCGACGCGTTCCGTCGCCGAAATCCGGCATGCCTTCAGCAGGAACGGCGGGAATCTCGGCGCGACGGGCTCCGTCGGCTGGATGTTCGACCGCAAGGGCCAGATCTACCTCGATGCCGCGCGCTACGAGGAGGACGGCACGCTCGAGATCGCACTCGATGCGGGCGCCGAGGACTTCGCGCGCGAGGGCGACCAGTACGTCGTGTCCACGTCGCCGGCCACGTTCCACGCCGTGCAGGACGCGCTCCGCGCCGCGAGGCTCGAGATCGATTCGGCCGAGCTCGCGATGGTCCCGAAGAACACCGTGAAGGTCGAAGGGCCGGATGTCGACCGCATCATCCGCCTCGTCGAGGCTCTCGAGGAGCTCGACGATGTCTCGAAGGTCTTCTCCAACTTCGATATCGACGCCTCGCAGCTCGCCGAAGCGGAGGCCTGATCGCGCCGATGAAGGTCCTCGGCATCGATCCGGGGACGGCGGTCCTGGGCTACGGCGTCGTGGAATCGGCGGCCGGCCGGCCCGGCCGTCTCATTGAATGCGGCGTCGTCGAAACACGGGCCGGTGACCGCCTCCCCACGCGGCTCCGTGTGATCCACGACGGCGTCACGGCGCTCATCGAGCGGCACCGCCCCGACGCGGTGGCGGTCGAATCCTCCTTCCACGCGCGCAACGCAAGGACCACGATGGTGCTCGGCCACGCGCGCGGCGTCATCCTTCTCGCAGCGGAGGAAGCTGGCGTGCCGATCGCCGAGTATTCGCCCGCGTCGGTGAAGAAGGCGATCGCGGGTCGCGGTGCCGCGCTCAAGCCGCAGGTGGCGTACATGATCCAGCAGCTGCTGCGGCTCAAGGCACTCCCCGCCCCGGCCGACGCGTCCGATGGCATCGCCATCGCGCTCACGCACCTGCTCGCGAGCGGCACGAAGGCGAGGCTCGCGCGATGATCGCGAGCGTGCACGGCGTGATCGCGAGTCGCAGCGGCGACGGTGCCGTCGTCATCGAAACCGACGGCGGGGTCGGGTACATCGTGGCCGTGCCGGCCGGCGTCTTCGCCCGCCTGCCGCCCGACGGACAGCGGGTGCGGCTGCACACCGAGCTCGTGATCCGCGAGGACGCATGGCAGCTCTACGGCTTCGACCGTCCCGGCGAGCGCGCGGTGTTCCAGCGCCTGCTCGGTGCGAGCGGCTTCGGCCCGAAGCTCGCGCTGGCGCTCCTGTCGGCGCTGGGTCCCGAGCGCGCGGTCCGCGGGATCCGCGACCGCGACCTGGCCCTGCTCAGCAGCGTCAGTGGTATCGGGCGGAAGAAGGCGGAGCGGCTCGTGCTCGAGCTGCAGGACCGCTTCGACGACGTGGCCATCGAGACCGCCCGGCCGCGCTCGAGCGGGGCCGACGAAGCGGTGCGGGCCCTCGTCGCGCTCGGCTACTCGCCGGCGGCCGCGGACGATGCCGTGCGCGCCGCGCAGGGGGGTGTCGCGCTCGAGGATACGCCACAGCTCATCCGGCGCGCGCTCCAGCAGCTCGCCGGCACTCGCGCAGGGAGATGATCGCATGACCGTCAGCGCCGTTACCGCCGAATGGATCTGCACCCGTTGCGGCACGACCAACCGCAAGCTCGTGCCGAGCGACACGAGGGAGGTCGAGGACCGCTGCGTGCACTGCGGCGCCGAGCACGAGATCCGGCCGGGTGCGCGTCCGGTTCGCTGGGAGGCGGAGCTGGACGACTGAACATGGCACCCATCGAGATCACGACGCCGGAAGAGCTGCCCGAGGAGCGGAGCGCCGAAGCGGCGCTCCGCCCCTCGCGGCTCGACGAGTTCGTCGGCCAGCCGCACGTGAAGAGCTCGCTCCAGATCGCGATCGAGGCGGCACGCGCGCGCGGCGAATCGCTCGACCACACGCTCTTCTTCGGGCCGCCGGGTCTCGGCAAGACCACCCTCGCCATGCTCATGGCGAAGGAGATGGGCGTCCAGCTCCGCACCACGTCGGGGCCGGTGCTCGAGAAGCCGGGTGATCTCGTCGGGCTCCTCTCCGGCCTCGGGCCCGGGGACATCCTCTTCATCGACGAGATCCACCGGATGCGCCCGGTGCTCGAGGAATTCCTCTACCCGGCCATGGAAGACTTCCGGGTGGACGTCCGCATCTCGGACGGGCCCAACGCGCAGACGATTCCGATGGCGCTCGAGCGGTTCACGCTCGTCGGCGCCACGACGCGCTTCGGGCAGCTCACGCCTCCGATGCGCGCGCGGTTCGGGATCGTGGAGCGGCTCTCCTTCTATTCGCCGGACGACCTGGTGACGATCGTCGCGCGAAGCGCCTCGATCCTCGGCATTCCCACGGAGCCGGAAGGGGCGCTCGAGATCGCGCGGCGCAGCCGCGGCACCCCGCGCGTCGCCAACCGGCTCCTCCGCCGCGTCCGCGACTACGCCGAGGTGAAGGCCGACGGACGGATCACGGCGAAGGTCGCCGCCGACGCGCTCGGCCGGCTCAACGTCGACGAATTCGGGCTCGACGACATGGATGCGCGCATCCTCTCGACCATCATCGAGAAGTTCGGCGGCGGCCCCGTCGGACTCGGCACGGTCGCCGTGGCGGTCGGCGAGGACGCGGGCACGCTGCAGGACGTCTACGAGCCGTACCTCATCCAGCAGGGCTTCCTCGAGCGGACCCCGCGCGGCCGCTGCGCCACGGCGCTCGCCTACCAGCGCTTCGGCCTCACGCCCCCCGCCCGGCAGACGACACTGCTCGACGAGTGACGTGAGCCCCGCGTACCGCACTTCCGATTTCGACTACTCCCTTCCCCTCGAGCTGATCGCGCAGACCCCGGCGCCGGAGCGCGGAGGGAGCCGCCTTCTCGTGGTGGAGCCCGGGAGCGCCGGGGAAGGCACGCGCTTCTTCGACCGCGCCTTCGCCGATTTTCCCGAGCTCGTGCCCCCGGGCGATCTTCTCGTCCTCAATACCACGCGCGTACGCCACGCCCGGCTGCTCGGCACTCGACCGTCCGGCGCCCCGGCGGAAGTGCTGCTCCTCCATCCCGCGGAGCCCGGCACGTGGCTCGCGATGGGAAAGCCCGGCAGCGCGCTCCGCGAAGGGAAGCGCATCCGTCTCGGTCCGGACGCCGAGATCGAGACGCTCGCCGTGCGCGAGGACGGACACCGGGTGGTGCGATTCGTGGGACTCGACGACGATCGCGCGATCGCGCGCTACGGGCAGCTCCCGCTCCCGCCGTACATTTCCCGCGCGCCGGGCCCGGAGGACGAGCAGCGTTACCAGACCGTCTATGCGGAGCGCGAGGGCAGCGTCGCGGCCCCGACAGCGGGACTCCATTTCACCGACGCGCTGCTGCGCTCGCTGGCGGAGCGCGGTGTGGCGATCGCGCGACTCGACCTCGAAGTCGGCCCGGGAACGTTCCGGCCGGTCGAGACCGAGTCGCTGGCGGAGCACCCGATGCACGCGGAACGGTTCGAGATCTCCGAATCGGCAGCCGCCGCCATCGCCGCGGCTCGCGAGCGCGGCGGCGAAGTCTGGGCCGTCGGCACCACGGTGGTGCGCGCGCTCGAGAGCTCGGCCGACGAAGGCGGCACGGTCCGCCCGGGCGCCGGGGAAACGCGGCTCATGATCACGCCCGGGTACCGGTTCCGCGTGGTGGATCGCCTGCTCACGAACTTCCACCTCCCCCGCTCGACGCTGCTCATGCTCGTGGCGGCATTCGCCGGCTACGACGCGACGATGGCGGCCTACCGCCACGCGGTGGCGCACCGGTACCGGTTCTACAGCTATGGAGACGCGATGGCGGTCACCCGGCGGGCGGCATGTTCGGCTACGAGCTGACCGCTACCGATGGCCCGGCGCGGGCCGGCACGCTCTCGACCCCGCACGGCGTGGTGCAGACACCGGCCTTCATGCCGGTCGGCACGCACGGGACCGTTCGCGGGCTGCATCCCGACGAGGTGCGGCGCGCCGGCGCGCAGATCATTCTCGGCAACACCTACCACCTCCATCTCCGTCCCGGTGAAGCGGTGGTGCGCGCCCTCGGCGGCCTGCACCGCTTCTCGACCTGGGACCGCCCGATGCTCACCGACTCCGGCGGCTTCCAGGTCTTCTCGCTCGAGACCTTCCGCAAGATCTCCGAGCAGGGCGTGGATTTCGTGAGCCACGTGGACGGCACGCGCCGGATGATCACGCCGGAGTCCGCCGTCGAGATCCAGTGGGACCTGGGCGCCGACATCGCGATGCAGTTCGATCATGTCGTGCCCGGCCAGGCGTCGCATGAGCTCGCGCGCGAAGGCATGGAGCGCTCGCTCCGATGGCTCGCGCGCTGCCGCGACCGCCATGCGCAGCTCTCCGACGGCCGCCAGGCGCTCTGGCCGATCATCCAGGGCGGCACGCACGCGGATCTCCGCCGTGCCTCGCTCGACGGCATCCTCGGCACCGGCGACTGGACGGGCATCGCCATCGGCGGGCTGTCGGTCGGCGAGCCGAAGCCCGTCATGCGGCGCGTCCTCGAGGAGCTGGAGCCGGCAATGCCCACCGCCGTGCCCCGTTATCTTATGGGCGTCGGATTTCCGGCCGACCTGATCGAGGGGATCGCCCGCGGGGTAGACCTCTTCGACTGCGTGGCCGCGACGCGAAACGGGCGGCACGGCTCGGCGTGGACTTCCGCCGGCCGGGTGAACGTGAAGGGCGCCGCGCATCGCACGTCGGATGAGCCGCTCGATCCGCTCTGCGACTGCGAAACCTGCACGCGCTTCTCCCGCGGCTATCTCCGCCACCTCTTCATGGCGGGCGAGATGCTCGGGCTCCGGCTCGTGTCGATCCATAACGTCCGCTTCCTGATCCGTCTCGGCGAGGAGGCGCGGGCGCATATTCTCGCAGGAACGTTCGGCGCCTGGAGCCACGAGTGGCTTCGGCGACACTCTGGCCAGGACAAGGCGTGACGATGCTATTCGCTCTCCAGCAGACAGGCGGTTCGGCCGGCGGCGGACTCTCCATCCTCCTCTTTCAGGTCGCCGCGATCGCCCTGGTCTTCTACTTCCTGATCCTCCGTCCGCAGGGGCAGGCGCGGAAGAAGCACGCGGAAGTGCTCGCCGGGCTCAAGCGGAACGACGACGTCATGACGGCCGGCGGCATCATCGGCAAGGTCCGGGACATCAAGGAAGTCGAAACCAACGGGGTGACGGAAACGCGGGTGACCGTCGAATCGGGAACGTCGACGGTGATCGTCGAGCGGTCGCGCATCATCCGGGTCGGTTCCTCGCCGGCCCAGAACCCGCCGCCAGCCTGATGGCGCTGCTGCCCCTGCACCTGCTCGGCTCGCCCGTCCTCCGCCAGCGGAGCGACGAGGTGGAGCAGGTGGACGATGACGTGCGCGCCCTCGTCGAGTCGATGTTCGAGACGATGGACGCCGCGAAGGGCGTCGGACTCGCGGCGAACCAGATCGGCGTCGCGCGCCGCATCGCCGTGATCGATGCCGACGGGCACCGGGTCGCCCTGATCAATCCGCGGATCGTCGGCGTCGAGGGGCGCGCCACCGCCGAGGAGGGATGCCTCTCGATTCCCGAGGTGTACGCGGACGTCACCCGCCCGGAGCGCGTGGTCCTCGAGGCGCTCGATGCGGAGGGAAAGCCGTACCGCCTGGAGGCGGACGCGCTCGCCGCCCGCGCGATCCAGCATGAGATCGACCACCTCGACGGCATCCTCTTCGTCGACCACCTCGGCCCGATCAAGCGGAAGATGCTGCTCGCCCGCTGGAAGAAGGACCACCGCAACGACACCACCTACATCAAAGAGGTGACGCCGGCGGCCGCACCGTCCGACTGATGCGGATCGTCTTCTTCGGCACCCCCGCCTTCGCCGAAGCCTCGCTTCGGGCTCTGCTGCGCGCGGGGCATCAGGTCGTCGGTGTGGTCACCCAGCCCGATCGGCCGCATGGCCGCTCGCGTTCCGTGCTCGTCCCGCCCCCGGTCAAGCTCCTCGCCGAGTCCGCGCAGCTTCCCGTCCTGCAGCCCGACCGCCCGACGGGAGACCTCTTCCTGGCCGGCCTCAAGCGCTTCGATGCGGATCTCGGCGTGGTCGTGGCGTACGGGCACATCCTCCGGCAGCAGGTGCTCGATACGCCGCGGCTGGGGATGCTCAACGTGCATGCCTCGCTCCTTCCGCGGCTCCGCGGCGCGGCGCCGGTGCAATGGGCCATCGCGCGCGGCGACTCGAGAACGGGCGTCAGCATCATGCGCATGGCGGCCGGGCTCGACAGCGGCCCGGTGCTCCATCAGGTGGCGACGACCATCGGCGACGACGAAACGGGCGGCGAGCTCACGCGCCGCCTCGCGGGGCTCGGAGCGGAGGCGCTGGTCGAGACGCTCGCGCGCCTGCCGCGCCACGCGCTCGGGGGCGACCCGCAGGACGATGCGCTCGCGACGTACGCGCCCAAGATCACGCGCGAGACCGCGCGCATCGACTGGGCCGCGGACGCAGCCCAGGTGGCGCGCACCATTCGGGCGTTCGATCCGGCGCCGGGCGCCTGGAGCCGGCTCGGCGAAACCGAAATGAAGCTGTTCGGTGCGCGCCCGTCCGCCGCGTCCGAGCCGGCCGACCCGGGCACGCCGACCGCGAACGGCGATCGGCTGATCATCGCCGCCGGCGAGGGCGGTGTCGAGATCGCCGAAGTGCAGCCTGCCGGCAAGAAGCGGCTCCCGGTTGCCGCCTGGCTCCATGGCCGCGGCCCGCTGGGCGCAGAGCGCTTCACATGAGACCGCTGCCGCGCCTCCACGCCGTCACCGACGCCGCCGTGCGGGCGCTTCCCGACCTCGGCGTGCGCGCGGCCGCGATCGCCTCGGCCGGCTCGGCGGTTGCCCTGCATGCACGTGACCGGTCCGCGACGGCCGCCGAGCTGGCCGCGCTCGCGGACCGGTTCGTGTCCCACACGCTTCCGGCCGAAGCGGCGACGATCGTGAACGGCCGTGCCGACGTGGCCCGCGCCGTCGGTGCGCAGGGCGTTCAGCTGGGAGCGGACGACCTCGAGCCGCGCGATGTTCACGCGGCGTTCGGCGGCCTCTGGGTCGGCCGCTCGGTACATTCCCTCCCGGAAGCCCGCGCCGCGGTGGCGGAAGGAGCGGACTATCTCCTGCTCGGGCACGTCTACCCGACGCCATCGCATCCCGGGCGCGCGCCGCTCGGCCTCGATGTCGTCCGTGCCGTCTCGGAGCTCGGGGTGCCGGTGGTCGCCATCGGCGGCGTGACGGTGCCACACGCGCGCGAGCTTCGCGCCGCCGGGGCGTACGGTCTCGCGGCGATCCGGGCGCTCTGGCTTGCCGATGACCCTGCGCGCGCGGCGCTGGCCTTTCTGGAAGAATGGATCGATGACTAGCACGATGGAGATCACCCTCAACGGCGACCGCACCAGCGTCCCGAGCCCCGCGACGCTCGACGACCTGCTCCGGCACCTCGGCCTCGACGCCCGCATGGTCGTCGTGGAGCACAACCGGCAGATCGTGCGCCGGCCGCGGCTCGCCGAGACCCCGCTCGCAGCGGGAGATCTGGTCGAGCTCGTTCACTTCGTCGGAGGAGGGTGACGATGGCGCCCGACACGCAGCTCCGGATCGGCGGGCGCACCTTTCGCTCGCGGCTGATGGTCGGCACGGGGAAGTACCGCTCGAACGACGACATGGTCCGCGCCATCGGGGCCTCCGGCGCGGAGATCGTCACGGTGGCGGTGCGGCGCGTCAACCTCGATCGCGCCCAGGAGGAGAGCATCCTCCATCGCCTCCCGGTCGACCGCTATTTCCTTCTCGCCAATACCGCAGGCTGCTATACGGCGGACGAGGCGATGCGCTACGCCCGTCTCGGACGTGAGGCGGGCTTCAACGAATTCGTGAAGCTCGAGGTCATCGGCGATCGCGAGACGCTCCTGCCCGACACCGACGGCCTCCTCGAAGCGACAGCCACCCTCGTCAAGGAAGGCTTTCAGGTCCTGGCCTACACCAACGACGACCTCATCACGGCGCTCCGACTCGAGGAGGCAGGCGCGGCGGCCGTGATGCCGCTCGCTTCGCCCATCGGCAGCGGCCTCGGCCTTCTGAATCCGTTCAGCATTCGCACGATCAAGCGGCGCCTCTCGGTCCCCGTGATCGTAGACGCCGGCGTCGGCACCGCCTCCGACGCGTGCATCGTCATGGAGCAGGGCGTGGACGGCATTCTGATGAATACGGCGCTGGCCGAAGCCGCCGATCCGGTCCGGATGGCGGAAGCGATGCGGCTCGCGGTGGACGCCGGTCGCGCCGCCTTCCTGGCCGGACGCATGCCGCGCCGGGAGACCGCGATGCCGTCGAGTCCCGTGAGCGGAATGCTGGACGCGTGAGCCCGCGGCGGGACGCACGATGAAGCGCCGCAGCGACGACGGCACCGCCGCCCGTCGCGCGGCCTTCCGCATCCTCGAGCAGGTGCGCGAGGGCCGCCCGTTCGATGCGGCGCTCGAGCAGGCAGTGCGCCGGCTCGGCGAGGCGGACCGACGGCTGGCGCACGAGCTCGCCGCCGGCGTCCTCCGGCGCCAGTCGGCACTCGACGGCCTCGTCGCACCGCTCGTTCCCCGCGGCTGGAAGAAGGTGGCACCGGCGCTGCAGGACGTGCTGCGGCTCGGCGCCTACCAGCTCACCTCGCTCGATCGCGTGCCACCGCATGCCGCGGTGAGCACGAGCGTCGCGCTCGCGCGGGAAGTCGCCAACACGAGCGCGGGCGGATTCGTGAATGCCGTCCTCAGGAAGGTGGCCGCCGAGCCGTCGCTGTTCGTTCCGGTCGAGGAAACCGAGACGGTCGAGCGCCTGGCGGCCACACACTCGCATCCCGTGTGGCTCGTGCGGCGGTGGGTCGAGCACTTCGGGGAGAAGGACGCGGAAGCACTGCTGCAGTGGAACAACGCGCGCCCGCCCCTCATCCTGCAGCCGGCGCGGGCGAGCTATCAAAGTCTG
Source organism: Gemmatimonadales bacterium (assembly GCA_036741715.1). Classification (GTDB taxonomy): domain Bacteria; phylum Gemmatimonadota; class Gemmatimonadetes; order Gemmatimonadales; family GWC2-71-9; genus CAMLLJ01. Next base: position 32,000 of record DAINRR010000009.1, on the reverse strand, counting down.
GAGGCGCGGTGGCGCGCCGCCGGGATCGCCGTGCATGCAGCGGCCTACGGTGCCGGACTGATCACCGATCGCTCACGGCCCGACGAACTGCCCGGCTTCGTCGAGGGCGATTTCCTCGTTCAGGATGCCGCGCAGGCGCTCGTCGCCTGGTACGCCGACATCCCGGCCGAAGCGACGCTCATCGACCTCTGCGCCGCGCCCGGGGGCAAGTCGGTCTCGATCGGCCGCGGGATCTGCGGCGTGGTGGCGGCCGAGCTCAGCCCGCGCCGCGCGGCGCGCCTGGCGGAGAATCTCCGGCGCGCGGGAAGCGGCCGGGAGCATGCGGTGATCGCCGATGCACGCCGGCCGCCACTGCGCGCCGCCCAGGCCGTGCTCCTCGACGCACCCTGCCTCGGCACCGGCTCGTTCGCACGGAATCCCGATGCCCGGTGGCGCGTGACGGAGGAGGCGCTCGAGGGGCTGGCCGGGCATCAGGCCGAGCTCCTCGACTCCGCAGCGGCGATCGTCGCGCCGGGAGGGCTGTTAATTTACGCCACGTGCTCCCTGGAGCCCGAGGAAAACGCGGGCCAGGTCGAGGCATTCCTCGCGCGCTACCCGGAATTCCGGCGCGAGCCGCCAGAGGACTTTCCCCGTTCGCTCCTCTCGGAAGCTGGAGACCTGACGATCCACCCGCACCGGCACCGGATGGACGGCGCATACGCCGCGCGGCTGAGGCGGTCGGCATGACGGGCCCGCGCTTCCGGCGGCACACGCCTCCCCCGGCCGTCTCGTCGCCGGCGCGGCGCCGGATCGCGCGCGATGTCGGCATCATCGCGGCGATCGCGCTCCTGGGCTTCGTGGCGGCAGTCGTCTGGCTTTCGCCCGTCCCGCTCGTGCGGCGAGACCACGTCGTGCCGCGCGTCCTCGGCCTCGGCCTCGATTCCGCTCGGCGGGAGCTGGCCGCGGTCGACTACCGGGTCGTCGTCGCCGAGGGCCAGGAACATCCATCGGCGAGACGAGGCGTCGTCGTCTGGCAGGATCCTCCGCCGGGCGTCGCAATGCCGGCGGGAGCCACGGTCACGCTGACGCCGAGCGCCGGGCGGATGCAGGTTACGATCCCCGACCTGAGCGGCGTCGAGGCGGGCCAGGCGGCGACGATCCTGGCGGCTGCCGGCTTCAGGCTCGGCGCGGTCGATACCGTGATCGACCGCCAGCGAGACGTCGGCATCGTGCTCGGCACGCGGCCCTCGGCCGGGAGCGCGCGTCTGCCTGGAGATGAGATCGAACTGATCGTCAACGGAGCGAGCCGATGACCGTTCGCATCGCGCCGAGCGTCCTGACCGCGGATCTCGGCGCACTCGCTGAGCAGGTGAGCGCCGCCCTCGCGGGCGGCGCCGACTGGCTGCACGTGGACGTGATGGACGGGCATTTCGTCCCGAATCTCACGTTCGGTGCGCCGATGATCCGGGCGCTCCGGAAGCTCACGGACCGCACCGTGGACGTGCACCTCATGGTCGAGCGGCCGGAGCGGTACATCGACGAGTACGCCGAGGCGGGGGCGGGTGTCTTCACCTTCCATCCCGAGGCGACGGTGCATGTGCAGCGCCATCTCGCGCGCGTGCGGGAGCGGGGGATGCTCGCCGGGCTCGCGCTCAATCCGTCCACGCCACTCGCGCTGATCGAGGAAGTGGTGGACGATCTCGATCTCGTGCTGGTGATGTCGGTGAATCCCGGGTACGGGGGCCAGTCCTACATCCCGCAGGCCACCGCGAAGATCGCGCGGGTGCGCGCGCTGCTCGACCGGTGCGGGTCCCGGGCGGTGCTCGAGGTGGACGGGGGCGTCACCGTGGAAACGATCGGCGGGGCGTATCGAGCCGGCGCGGATGCGTTCGTCGCGGGCACCGCGGTCTTCGGCGAGCGGGACATTGGTGGAGCGGTGCGCAGGCTCAAGGCAGCCTGCGCGGAACGGGCCTAGCAGAGGCGGGGGTACCCTCGCCGATTCAGCGGAGCGGCAATGAAGAGACAGTGGATGGTGGTCGCGATCGTGCTCGCCGGGCTCGCACTCGGGGCCTGGGCGCTCATGCAGTTCGGGCCGGCGACCGGCCCGATTCAGCCGGGCCGGCGCGCGCCGGATTTCCGCGCGCTCGACATCAATTCGGGTGACTCCGTCTCGCTCTCGGATTACCGCGGCAAGGTGACGCTCGTGAACATCTGGGCCACCTGGTGCGGACCCTGCCGCGCGGAGATGCCGTCGATGCAGCAGGCGTACTCCCGGCTCAAGGACCGCGGCTTCGCCATCGCGGCGGTGAGCGTCGACGAGGGCTCGATCGAGGACGTGAAGGCGTTCCAGCGGGAATTCGGGCTCACCTTCGACATACTGCACGACCGCACCGGGCGCATCCAGCAGATCTACCAGACCACCGGCGTCCCGGAGAGCTTCCTCCTCGACCGCGACGGCGTCATCGTGAAGCGCCTCATCGGCGAGCACAACTGGGCGTCGGAAGCCAACCTCGCCCAGATCGAGCGGCTCCTCGGGAGCGGCAGCTGACGCATCGCATCCTCGGCATCGAATCGTCGTGCGACGAGACCTCGGCTGCCGTGCTGTTCACCGACGGCGGCCGCGCGCGCATCGGCAGCCTCGTCATCCTCTCGCAGGATGTGCATCAGGTCTTCGGCGGCGTGGTCCCGGAGCTCGCGAGCCGCGCGCACCTGCAGGTCGTCGGCTCGGTGGTTCGCCGCGCGCTCGACGAGGCGGGTACCGCGTTTCGTGAGCTCGACGGGATCGCGGTCACGGCGGGACCCGGCCTGGTCGGCGCCCTCCTCGTGGGACTCATGTACGGGAAGACGACCGCATTCAGTCTCGGCATCCCGTTCATCGGCGTGAACCACCTGGAAGGGCACCTCTTCGCGCCCGCGCTCGAGGACGCGTCGCTCGAGCCGCCGTTCGTCGCGCTGCTCGTGAGCGGCGGCCACACGATGCTGCTCGATGTCCCCGCGTGGGGCGCCTATCACCTGATGGGCCGCACGCTCGACGACGCTGCGGGCGAAGCCTTCGACAAGGTGGCCACGCTCCTCGGCCTGGGGTATCCCGGCGGCGCCGCGATCGAGCGCCTCGCGGCGACCGGGACCCCCGGACGCTTCCGCTTCCCGCGACCGATGCTGCAGGAGCTCGGCGGCGACGGCCCCAACCGCTACGCCTTCTCGTTCAGCGGGCTCAAGACGGCCGTGCTGCGCGCCGTGCGAGCGTCGGATGACCTCGCGCGCGACCGCGCCGATCTCGCGCGCGGCTTCCAGGATGCCGCCGTGGACGTGCTCGTCGCCAAGACGGCCGCCGCCGCGGAAGCGCTCGGTTACCCGACGGTCGTGATCGGCGGCGGCGTCGCGTGCAACCGGCGGCTCGCCGAGGCGATGACCGCGCGTCTGGCGGGCCTTGCCCGGGTGAGCGTAGCTTCCCCGCGGCTCAACACCGACAATGCCGCGATGATCGCCGTCGCCGGGGCCTGGCGCCTCGCCCGCGGCGAGCGGAGCGGCTGGGATCTCGAGCCGCGGGACGACCTCCCCCTCCCCGGCCTCCTCACCCTTACCGGGTCCAGTCGATGAACGACTCCGCGATCACCGTCTACCCCTTCGTGATCCACCTCGGTCCGCTCGAGATCACGGGGTACGGGATCATGATGATGGTGGGATTCCTCGTCGGCGGCTGGCTCGCGGGGCTCGAGCTCAAGCGGCGCGGGCTTCGGGAGGAGTACTCCGCCGACATGGTCGTGGCGGCGGTGGTCGGCGGGGTCATCGGCGCCAAGCTCTGGTACGTGGCGCTCACGCAGGACATGGATGCGCTCTTCTCGCGCGGCGGGATGGTCTGGTACGGGGGATTCATCGGCGGGGCACTCGCCGTGATCCTCAACGGGTGGCGCCTGCGTGTCCCGCTCCGCTGGACCATGCAGATCGGCGCGCCGGCGCTCGCGGCAGCCTACGCGCTCGGCCGCGTGGGATGCTTCCTCGTGAACGACGACTACGGCCGGCCGACCGACCTCCCGTGGGCGATGAAGTTTCCGCAGGGCTATCCGCCTTCGACCGCGGCGAACCTGCGCGAGTTCGGCATCGACGTTCCGGCGAGCGTGAACGCCACCACCGTCCTTGCCGTGCATCCGACACAGCTCTACGAGACGGCGATCATGCTCGTCGCCTTCTTCTTCCTCTGGAAATGGCGGAAGCTCGAGCGGCCGGCGGGATGGCTCTTCGGGGCATATCTCGTGTGGGCAGGGATGGAGCGGTTCATCATCGAGATCTTCCGCGCCAAGGACGATCGTTTCCTCGGGCCCTTCACGATCGCGCAGCTGACGAGCGTCGTCCTGGTGCTGATCGGCGTCGCGCTCGTGGCGAAGTGGCGGGAGGGCCCGAGTCCGGCACCGGGAGCGTACCTGTCGGGCGGCGGAAAGAAGGCGGCGACCAGTTCCTTGACGGCCGCGTAACTCGCTCTCGCGCATCGCGTTGAGCAGTCAGCCCGCGCTTCGTTCGATTTCGCGACATCGGGAGCGTCGGTCAGCCGCTCCGGCCGGGAGCGCTATGTCGTTTCAGGGGAACACTTTGATCGCAAACGACAGTCTGGCACTACCCTTGCCTTTACAGCGGACGGAAGCGGTCCGTCATGGACCCGGGAAAAGTGGTAGGTCGAAGAAGGGTGAAGCCGGGCACTTTGGCCCGTCTTCGTAAACTCAGGGGGCGATCTACCACCTCTCTACGCAAAGGACCCATCGCAAGATGGGTCCTTTGTCGTTTCCGGTACGAGGCGCTCAGCGCGTCGGAGGCGCCAGGTTTCCGCACGCGATGATGGTACCGAGGTTCGTGGCCGATGCGTGCACGTTGACGTGGAACTCGCCGGAGCGCGGCAGCGGCATGTCGAGCTCGGCGGTGGCTTCGGCGCGGCCGTTTCCGCCAACCTTGAGCGGGCGATACGACGATGCCTCGCCGACGATCGCGCCGTTCGAGCCGCAGCGCCCGACGTGCACGTGCCAGGGATGCTCGCCGCCCGGCGTCGCATTGGCCACCGTCGCGCTGGCTCGCGTCCTGGATTGATCGTCATCGGCGGCCATCCAGGCCGATCCGCTCACCTGAATGGCGCCGAGGAGGCCGGACGGGGTGGTGAGGGTCGCATTCCAGCGATCCCCGACCCCGAGGGCATCGGTATTGATCGAAGCGGCCCGGCCACTACAGCCCAGCAGAAGCAATACTGCACTCGCCGACAAGAGTCTCGATCTCATGGCATCCTCCAGCAGGTCAGACTGCACCACGGGGAACGCCCCGAATCTACTGCCTGCGCGAGGATTCGGCGCCCTCCCCTTCGCCGATCGTGCGGCGCATCCGCTCGAGCTCGGAGCGGACCTCGGCGAGGTCGGCCTCGATGCGCTCCAGCGAGCGGGTGAGGTCCCGCGTCTTTCCCGCACCGACCCCGGGCTCGACGGCTGCGCGCGTCACGTTCACGGCACCGATGCCGGGCTCCGGGACCATGACAGACGTCACACCCAGCCGCCGAGGCGCAATGAGAAAGGTCCAGGCAAGGGCGGCCGCGGCGAGCACGAGGAGGATGCCCTGCGCCAGGAGCGTCTCCAGCGTGGGGAAAATGCCGAGCGCCGGGATGTTGGGCGCACCGGCGACATAGGTGGTGCTCACCAGGCTGCCGGCCTGCAGCTCGGCGATGCCCTTCCCTGCGAAGATGAAGGCCATCGCATAGAGAAATGCGCTCGTGACACCGAAGAACGGCTTGAGCGGCAGCCGCACGCCGAACCGGTTGATGGCGATGTAGATCCCCACGAGCACGACGGTGCCCACCGCCATCCCGAGCACCACCGGCACGAGCGCGCCGTCACCACCCGAGCTGAAGAGCGCCTTGTAGAAGAGAATCGTCTCGAAGCCCTCGCGATAGACCGCGAGGAATGCCGCCGATGCGAGCGCCAGCATCGATCCGCTCGATACGGCATCCTGCACCCGGCTCTTCACGAAGTGGGTCCACTTCACCACCTCCATCTTCGACAGGAGCCAGTAGCTCACGTAGAAGAGGACGAGCGTGGCGATGATCATCGTGACGCCCTCGAGCGTCTCCTGGCTCGCGGGCGAAAGATGGAAAAGCGTTTCGATGGCGACCGCGGTCAGAAGGCTCGCCGCGAGCGCGGCGCCCACCCCGACGTGGATGTCCTTCCGCCGGTGTCCGGCGCCCGTCTTCACCAGGAACGTGAGCAGCGCGCCGACGATGAGGATCGCCTCGAGTCCCTCGCGCACCAGGAGCACGAACGACTGGAAGAAGAGCGCGAGCGGCGAGGACGGGGTTCCGATGAGCTGCTCCGCCCGCACGAGGCCTGCGCCGAGCGAATCGCGCACCGGCTCGAGGCGCGTGCCCCGGGCGCCGGCCCTCGCGCGCAGCTCGGCGAAGGCCACTTCGAGCTCCCCCGCGAGCTGAGCGTCGCGCGCGCGCACCGAGCGCTCGAGCGACTCGAACGTCATGTACGCGTCGAGCGCCTGGGTGGTCGCTTCGTCGGTGCGGCCTGCCGCCGCCAGTGCCACGACCGAATCGACCTGCCGCCGCACCTGCGCGAACGTTTCGGCGATCGCGGCACCGCTCGGCCCGTCGGTGCCCGAGCGGCGCACCGCGGCGAGGCGTGCAAGATCGGCCTCGCGGGGGGCGCCCGACGGGGCTCCGAGCGCCTCGAGCAGCGCGCCGTCGGAAAGGCGCGCGGTCGTCGCGAATGACCGAAGCGAGTCGGGGACGCTGCCGGACGGCGCCGGCAGCCGGAGGAGCGTGCTGTACACCGCGACGGCCCAGCGGTCTTCTGCCGGAAGGCTCGTCTCGAATGCCGGCATCGCCGTCCCGGCGACGCCGATCGTGATGCGGCGATAGAAGTCGATCGGCGATGCGTCGCGCAGGGCTTCCGCGTCGGCGAGATTGGCCGGCGGCGGATCCATTCCCCGGCCCCCGGCACCGTCGCCGAGTCCCCGCTCGCCGTGGCAGCTGGCGCAGCTCGCCGCATAGACTTCCGCGCCACGAGCCAGAACCGGTGTCCGCGCCGGGAGCTCGTCGAGCTCGATCCCGGTGCGCTCGGCGAGCCCCGCGGTGAGCTCACGCACCCGCCGGGAGACGGTATCCGGGCTCCCCGTTGCATCGACCAGCGCAATGATGGAGTCGAGTCCGGAAAGCACCCGTTCGCGCTCCGCTTCCGACAGCGACTCCGCCGTCCTGCGCGATTCCTTGAGAAAGAGCTTCGCCTCGTCCACCTCGGCCGCCATCACGATCCGCCCGCCTCGTACGCCGATGGCGTACTCCTGCGCCGCGAGGAGTGCGGTGGAAGCGAGCCGCCGGACCACCGGCGTCTCCTCACCCTGCGCGGCAAGTGGCGCCGCCACGACCGAGGCGACGAGGAGGGCTGCGTATCTGAGATTCATTCTCAACCGATTTTGGACGAGGTCGCGTAAAAGTAGAGTCGCGCGGTCGGGATTGGAAGAGTGCAGGAGGGTGCGAGCCTGGCGCACGATACGAATGCTTACCGCGGCGCCCCGCGCCTTTCGATGACGGCGACGGCGGCCGCGGAGACGTGAGTGTGCGTCAGGGAGAGGTGAATGCGGAGAGGGCCGTTCGCGTCGGCCGCCGCAGCGGCGAGTCCGGTGAGCGAAACGGAGGGCTTGCCGCTTTCGTCGCGCGAGACCTCGATGTCCCGCCAGCCCACGCCGCGGCAGTTCGGCAGCTCCTGCAGGGCCTTGTAGACCGCCTCCTTCGCTGCGAGGCGTGCGGCCATGTGCGGGATCGGGTCGGGCCGGCTCGACACGTACTCGCGTTCCTTCTCGGTCAGGAAGCGTTCCATCGCCTGATCCCGCCGCCGGGCGAGAAGCTGCCGCACGCGCTCGAGCTCGACGAGGTCGATCCCGACGCCCACGATGCTCATCCCCGGGCCCACCACCACTCCGCAGCCGGCCTGAGCGGCTCGGGCGCGGGTGTGAGTCCGCCCAGGACCGCCCCGACGTAGAGCGCCGCGCCGAGCACCAGGAGCGTGACGAGCCAGAGCGGCCACTGCGGCCGCCGCCATCGGCGAATTTCCACGATGTCCTGCTGCCACGACGCCTCTTCCTTGGCCGCGGCTTCCTCGAGCGCGACCCACGAGGACTCGAGCCGCCGCGCGACGCCGCCGAGCGCCTCTCGCCACCGGGACGCCGGCACCGGCTTCCGCGATGCTTCGCGCACCGTCGCTTCGAGGTCGTCGAGCGCCTCGACGAGGAACGAGCCGCCGCTTCCGAGCCGGACCTCGATTCCGCGCCGCTCCTCCTCGCTGAGCCGGAGTCGCTCGAGCTTCTTCTTCGGAAGCCGGACTTCCGCCGCTGCCGATTCGATACGCGCCGAGATGCGGTCCGAAACGCGCTTCGCTGCGGCGTCCACCGCGCGCTCCCACGCGGCGAGCCAGCCCTGCCGATTGAGCGACTGCACCGCGCCCGGAATGTCCCCCTCTCCCGCGAACTCCCGCGCGGCGCCCGCCAGGTCGAACAGCTCGGACACGAGGCGGAGCCGGATATCGTCGAGGGGAACGAGTCCCGACGCCGGTCCGCGGGGCACGGAGAGGCGGCCGAGAAGCGGTCCGAGCTCGGGGACGAGCGGTTCCGGGGCGGCCATGGTCACTCGAGGATCGCGGCGAGGACGGCCGCAGTATCCGAGAGATCGGTGAAGACCGCATGCGGCTCGCACGCCGCCAGCGCATCCAGCGGATAGCCGCCGGTGGCCACGCCCAGCGCGCGCGCCCCGATGTCCGCACCGCAGTAGATGTCGGCCGGCGTGTCGCCGATGATCACCACTTCCTCACCCGACGGCACGCGGCCGAAGTACGGCGCCGCGCGCCGCGCCGCGACCGCCGGCAGCTCCGGGCGGTGCGCCGAGTCGCTGCCGAACGCGCCGACGCGGAACCGGTCGGGCGAGATGCCCGCGGCCGAGAGCTTGAGCCTCGCGCCGCGGGCCAGGTTTCCGGTCAGGAGCCCGAGCACGACCGATTCTTCCCGTTCCAGCCGATCGAGCAGCTCGGGCACGCCGGGCATGACGACCGTCCCGGTCGCGGGTCCACTCAGCTCCTGCTCGAGGAGCGTCACGTATCGCTCGCAGAGCTCGGCGACGCGCGCCTCGTCGTGCGGGCGCTCGTGCCCCGCCGCCGCGAGGAGCTCGCCGACGATCTGCGGATCGGTCTTCCCGTCGAAGCGGATTCCCTTGAACGCACCGATGTCGCCGACGGCTTCACTGAGCGCCGCGGTGATCGCCCGGCGGCCGGCGCCGCCGGACAGCAGGATCGTGCCGTCGATGTCGAAGAGAACCAGCCGGCGCTTCATCCGCCCTCAGCCCCGGCCCGTGATGCGTCGGGCGGCGACGAGGCGGGGGCGGAGCGCCTGGCCGGCGCGCGATCCCGGCGTGAACGGCTCTTCGACCACCCCGCCGCAGGAGATCGTCGAGTGGATGAGCGAATCGTGCTCCGCCGCGAAGGCGACGTGGGAGATGTGGCTGCCATGCTCGCTGTGAAAGAAGAGGAGGTCCCCCGGCGCGATCGCATCGAGCGGCACCGCCTCGCCGGCGGCCGCCTGCTTCGAGGAGTCGCGCGGCAGGACGAACCCGCGCGCAGCATACGTCGTCTGCACCAGCCCCGAGCAGTCCACGCCCCAGGGCGTGAGGCCGCCCCACTGGTACGGGGCGCCGCGGAAATGCTCGAGCGCCCAGCGGTGCGGCGCCGCACGGCGCGCTTCCTCCACCGCCGTCTCCGCGGCGCGCACCTGGCCCTCGACGATCCGCCCGGCGCGCCCATCCGGCAGCGTCACGAGCCCCTCGTCGAGGACCACGCGCGCCCTGAGCGGCAGCGCCACGACGTCCCGCCCGACGGACACCCGCGCGCCGTCGCTCCATCCGCGCGCCGTGCGGCGCCACTCCTCCGCCTCGAGCGGCGTCAGCCGCCGCACGTATCCGGTGTTCACCCACCCTTCGTACCCGTCGAGCTCGGTGCGGATCCGCAGCCATTCGCCGTCGTCGTCGAGCAGTGCCGCGAGCTCGCCGAGAAGCAGCTGCGTCACCTGCTCGGCCCGCACGCTTCCCGTCGCCATCACCGGCGCCACCGCCGCCGTGCCGACCACCAGGCCGCTCATCGTGCCGCCTTCGCCTCGCACTCGGCGCACCTGGTGATGCCGCGGAAGGTGCAGATGAGGCAGATGAACGTCCCGCACTCGCTGCACGGGTAGCCTTCGGAGGCGCGCTCCTCGCGCCCGCACGAGCGGCAGCGCATCGCGTCGTGCTCCTGGATCCGCGGGCCGGGTTGTTCGGTCATGGGCTCACCCCGTCAGGTTGTAGCGCTTGATCTTGTTGATCAGCGTCGCGCGCGAGATGCCGAGCTCCGCCGCGGCGCGGGTGCGGTTCCCGCCGTGGTGCTTGAGCGTCCGGTCGATGTGCTGCCGCTCGAGGTCGTCGAGGCTGAGCGGCGTGTGGCGGCGATCGCCGATGCCCGGGCGCGCGCGGAATTCCCCCGGGAGGTGCTCCACCCCGATCATCGCCTGGCCGCGCGCCAGGATCAGCGCGCGCTCGAGCACGTTCTTCATCTCGCGCACGTTCCCCGGCCAGCCGTAGCTCAGCAGCCGCTCCATCGCTTCGGTGGCCACGCCGCCCGGCCCGTTCGGCAGCTCCTTCCGCAGGTCGGTGAGGATCCGCGTGATGAGCGCGAGCCGGTCTTCGCGTGTCCGGTCCCGCACGGCGGGGAGCATGAGCGGCATGACGCTCAGCCGGTAGTACAGGTCCTCCCGGAAACGGCCCGACTCCACGTCGGCATGCAGGTTCCGGTTCGTGGCCGTCACGAGCCGTACGTCCACGGTGAGCTCACGGGTTCCCCCCAGCCGCCGGAAGGTCTTCGTTTCGAGGACCTTGAGCAGTTTCGGCTGCAATTCGGGCGCCAGGTCGCCGATCTCGTCCAGGAAGATCGTTCCCCTGTCGGCGATCTCGAAGAGGCCCTGCTTCCGGTCCTTGGCGTCGGTGAACGCCCCCTTCTCGTGCCCGAACAGCTCGCTGTCGAGGAAGGTCGAGTTGAGCCCCGCGCAGTTCACCTCGATGAAGGGCTCGGCGCGGCGCGGGCTCAGGTCGTGGATCATCCGCGCCACCCATCCCTTTCCCGTCCCGCTCTCCCCGGTGAGGAGCACGGTGGTCCGCTCGCTCTGCGCCAGCAGCGCCACCTGGTGCGCGAAGTCCTGCATCTGCCCCGATGCGCCGAGGGATTCGAGCCCGCGCTCCGGAATCGAGTGCACGAGCAGCGTCTGGTTGACGCGCCGGAGCCGGACCTTGTCGGCGACGCGCGCGGCCGCCGCGGCGAGGTGAGCCATGTCCACCGGCTTCGTCAGGAAGTTCTCGGCGCCGAGCTGCATGGCGCGGACCGCGGTTTCGACGTCGCTGTCCCCGGTGAGCAGGATGACGGCGGCGCCGCGCTGCCGCAGGTGCTCCAGCACCTCCATCCCGTCCATTCCCGGCAGGCGGAGGTCGAGAATGACCACCTCCGGCCGGACGCGATCGAACGTCGCCAGTCCCGCCTCGCCGCTCAGCTCGCGCGTGACCTCGTGGCCCAGCCGCTCGAAGTAATTCCCGATCGAGCGCAGCACCTCGACGTCATCGTCGATCAGAAGCACCGAATCCGCCATCGTCGACTCCCGGTAATGAGGCTCCCGCCTCCTGCATCCTCTCCGAATCCATCGCCCTCCCCACCCGACTCCTCCCCGTTCCCGGCACTCGCTAGGCCGGCACCATCACCCTGATCGCCCCCGGCACCACGGTGGCGGTGAACGGCGTCACGCCCCCCGGCTCCCCGTCGAGCTGCACCGGCTCGATCGGCTCCGTCACCACCCGCACCTCCTGTCCGCGCGCGTAGCGGATGAATTCCCCTTCCGCCCGCTCCCTGAGGAGGTGCCAGATGGCCCGCACGCTTTCCGCCACGTTGCTGGCCTTGAGGACGATCACGTCGAGCATGCCGTCGTCCGGCGTGATCCCCGAGCGGAGCCGCACGAACGGCGGGATGACCTCGCCGCAGTTGGCGACGAGGACCATCGCCGCCTCCGCCTCGTACTCGACGCCGTCCACGGTGATGTAGTGGCGCGCGATCCTGAGCTCGTCGAGCAGGCGGAACGTCGTCGCCACGTAGGCGGCGAACTTCCACTTGTGCTTCATGGCCGAGGCCGTGCCGGCCATGACGCGCGCGTCGTAGCCCGCACCGCACGCGACCGCGAAGTACTGGCTTCCGCCGGGCCGCTCCATGCGGCCCAGGTCGAACGGTTTGGGCCGGCCCCGCACGATCACCTCGGCCGCGCGCGCCGGCGCCGCCGGAATCCGGAGGTTGCCGGCGAGGAGGTTTCCGGTTCCGCCCGGGATGACCCCGAGGATCACGTCGGTGCCGACCAGGGCCGCCGCCGCCTGCATCGTCGTTCCGTCCCCGCCGAAGACGGCCACCACGTCCACGCCCTGCTGTACGCCGTACTCCGCGAGGACCCGCGCATCACCCGGCCCGCCGGTCGCGAGGACCTCCGCATCCCAGCCGCCGCTCCTGATCGCCGCCGCCACGGCGGCCACGCTCGCGGCGCGCGTGCGCGCCGCAGCCGGATTGATGATGACGAGTGCCTTCGCCATCAGAACTCCTTTTCCCAGAGCGCATCGAAGCCGATCTGGTAGGAGGCGGTCGGCCGGAACTCGCTGAAGACACGGCAGCTCTGGTACGTCGGCTCGACGCTCGTCTGCAGGCGCCACGACTGGTTGAGCCGGTAGTCCACGCTCGCGCCGAGGCCGAGGCCCGAGGTGCCGCTCGAGCAGTACCCCGCGTTCAGCCGGAAGAAGACGCGGCGGCCGAGCTGCCAGCCGAAGGCCAGCTGGCTGAGCGCGCCGCCCGCCCGCGTGCCGCCGGCGAGTGCCGGGCGGATCTCGAGGAGGTCCACCGGAAAGCCGAGGTCGGCGATGAGCGCGCGCTCGAGGTCGCTCGAGACGGCGCTCGTGAGGATCGAGGCCGCGTTCTGCACCGCGTTGTTGTCGAGTCCCTGCGCCTGGCTCGCCGGCACGCCGAAGATCAGGTAGCTGACGAGGTCCACTTCCGCGAGCGGCGGCTGGATCGTCGGATCGCTCCGGAGCGTGAGCCTCGGCTGGAGCAGCGTCCCGCCGATGTGCGCGATCACGGGGATCTCCTGGCCCGTCGCCGCGCGCACCTGGTGCTCGGCTTCGATGTCGAGCTCGGCGTTGAGGTCGGGCGTGCCGAAGTAGACGACGGTACCGCGCGTCACGGTGAAATCGCGCGTCACCGGCCCGATCTTGAGCGTGTACGCGCCCGGGCCCGCCTCGAGCGTCCCGTCCAGGCGGTATTCCTGCAGCACCTTGTTGGCCCGCACCTCGCCGCTCAGCTTGATGTTCGCCTCGCTCGAGCGAAGCCAGAAATCGCTCCCCATCGTGAGATTGAGGTTCTCGACGCGGACTTCCTCGATGAAGCGGCTCTGGAAACCCTCCCGGAGACGGTTGCGGCGGAGCACCATCGTGTCCACCAGCGCGAGGTTCGACGGGTCGTCGAGGTCGATGACGCGCTTGTTGACGAGGTCGGCGAAATAGAGAACGCCCTCGTTGGCCACGCCGGTGCCGGTGAACGTGGCGCCGTAGAACGGGCCGTTCAGCTCGAAGCGCCCCGACGCCGTGAGGTCCACGAGGTTCCGCACGCGCATGACCTCGAAGCCGCGCGCGACGAGCTCGAGGTCGAGCACCGGGCGAGGCAGCTCCTCGAAGGTGACCGTCCCCGCTGCGGCCATCGTCCCGCCGCCGCTCGAGATCCTCAGCTCGCGGAGGATCACCGAGTCGCCGGCGAATCCCGCCGTCGCGGAGAGCGAGTCCCACGTGACGCCGAGCGAGGTGAGCTCCATCCCGCCATCCGCCACGACGAGCGAGCCGGCCAGCTCGGGGTTGCTCCACGTGCCCTGCACCTGCACGTCCGCCGTGAGGAAACCGCGCACGTTCTCGATCGTCGGAATGAAGGCCTCGAGGATCGCGAGCTCCACGCTGTCGCCGGTGGCGCGGACGGTGAGCGGGCCGTCCACGCGCCGCCGAGTGGCACCGCGGAGCGCCAGGTCGTAGGGAAGCTGGGCCGCCACGCGCAGCACGGGAGTGCCGGTGCGCCAGAGGAGGAGGTTCGCGTCGAGCCGCTGGTCACCGTAGGCCAGGACGCCTTCGACGTACGGCATCTGCGCGTCGCCGAACTGCGCATCGGCCAGCGACGCCGTGCCCCGGAACGACGGCGACTCGGCGGTGCCGCTCCCCTCGAGCTCGAACGCGATGTTCCCGCGGATCCCCGTCGTGTCCCGCCCCAGCAGGTCGTAGATGTCGCGGAGGTCGAGGCCGAAGGCCGACGCCGTGAGGTCGCCCGGCGCGTCCATGGGGAGCTGCCCCGCGATGCGGAGCTCTCCGCTCCGGTCGGCGGCGACGATGGCGGTCGGTGCCAGGATCGGGGCCCCCGAGTCGGGCAGCGCGAGCATCGTCGGCTCGAGGAGCCGCCAGAGCCCGGTGCCGAGGTTCGCGGCCAGCGTGTCCACGCCGATGCGGGAGAGCGTATCCGACCGTGCCCACCATCCGGTGCCGTCGAAGCGCGAGCTGGTGCCGACCGTGGTCCCGATTCCCCAGTCGAGCGAGTCGCCGCGGCCGGAGGCATCGAGCGAGAGATCCGCGAGCGTCCACGCAGGAATGCCGCTGGTATCCGCGGCGATGAGGAGCGAATCCGCCTCGACGCCAAGCCCGAACTGCGGCGCGCTGCCGCCGGTCGACGAGAAGGTTCCCGTCACCCTTGGCGTGCGATACCGCTGGAAGGCGAGATCGCGCAGGTCGAACGAGCCGAGCGCCTGCAGCGTGTCGAGGCTTCCGCTCAGCGTGAGCGCGCCCGTGCCCGATCCCGTGAGCGGCTGGGCGATGCCGAGCGAGTCACGCTGCTGCTTCGTGACGGCGAGCAGCAGCGAATCGAACGCGACGAGGCTGTCCGCCGCCACCGAGAACGCCATCGTGCCGGTGTGCGGACGCGCCCATCCGAGCGTGCCGGAGCCGCCGGCGCGGGCGCCCTTCCATTCGGTGTAGGCCGTGTCGAGCGTGATGACGCTGTCGGCCACGGCGACGCGGGTGAAGAGCGTGTCGATGGTCCACTCGCGGAGCCGGCTCTCGCGGAGCGAGAGCTGGAGCGAGCCCTCGGGCGCGCGCAGCGTGTCCACCGAGCCGCTCACCGCCATGTCGCCGAAGAGGCTCGTCGCCGGCCCCTTCCCGCGCAGTGCCGCGAGGTCGAGCCGGGCGAAGCTCACGAAGAGGTTGTCGGCGCCCCAGCGCGGCGGCATCATCGTCACGACGCCGCTCGCGGTGACGTCGCCGATCTCGCCCGTGAGGTCGGCATCCACCTGCATGCGCGAGAGCCGTCCCTCCATCTGCAGCCGGCCGCTCACGCTGCCGCGCGTGGGCAGCGAGGGATAGCCGCGCCGGATGCCGTCGAAGACGAGCGGACTCAGCGCGACGTTGAGCGCGACGCCCAGCTCGGCCGCGCGCGTGTCCAGCCGCACCGTGCCTTCGATCTCGCTCATCGGGCGCTCGCCGTCGCGGTGCCGCGCCGTGCCCCGGAAGGTCACGTTGCGCATCGGCCCGTCGAGCGTCCCCACGGCGGCGATCCGGCCCGGCACCACCACCGCGGGGGCGAGGCGGTTCACCGTGCCGAGGTCGATGTCCGAGTCGCGGACGGCAAAATTCTCGAAGTAGAGTCCGGCCGGCTCGCCGAAGCCGAGCACGCCGCTTCCCACGAGCGCCGACACCGGATTGCCGGGCACGTTCGCGTCCGCAAAGTCCCAGTCCACCGCGACGCGCATCCGGTCGAGCCATCCCTCGCCCCGGAGCGTGCCGGTCACCGTGCCGTAGAAGGGCAGCGTATCGGCGTAGGGCCGCACGGCATCGAGATCGAGGTTCCGGAGCCGCACGTCCAGGTCGCGGAAGCCCACCCCGCGCTGCTTGTCCTGCAGCGCCACGAGGCTTCCCGTCACCTGCTGCAGGCCGCGCCGGAGATCGAGGTCCTGCAGCGAGTACGCGGTCCGCTCGCCGCTTTCCGACACCGCCGCCAGGATCCCGCTCCCGGTCATGTCCGGGAAATCCGGCGACACCCACCGGAGGTCCACGAGGCTCACCCTCGGCGCTTCCATCTGGAAGTCGAAGAGGATGGTGTCGTTCGGCCAGGTCACGGCGCCGCCGCCCGAGAACACGCTGTTCGGCATCGCGCCGCGCTCGAGGCTGAAGACGGCGCTGTCGCCGCGGAGGCGCACGCGGCCCTTGGCATCGGTGATCGTGACGCCGGGATCGTTCACGCGCGTCGCGAGCGAATCGAGATCGAGCGTGAAGGGCTGGCGGTCGGGCGTGCTGATGCGGAGCCGGGAGAGCACGGTGGTGAGGTCGTCGAGGATGATGACCCGCCGCAGTCCTTCCCTGCTCTCCTGGATCAGCCGGCCCGGCCGCTCACGCTCCGCGGCGAGCGCCGAGTCGAGCGCGGCGCCCGCCAGGCGGTCGCCGGTGCGCCAGGGCATGGCGATCCGCAGCGTGCCGTTGCGCACCCGCACGTCGTGGAATTCGATCCGCGGGGGCGGGCCCGTGCGCGGCGAGCCCTTCCCGATCCGGAGCACGTCCTGATAGTTGAAGACGCCGTTGTGATGCTGGATGAGATTGATCTCGGGATCGTCCACGTGCACGTGCGTGAGGACGACGTCCCCGCTGAGGAGGCGTGGCAGCGAGTAGCCGACGCGCGCGCGCGGAATGCTGACGAGGAGCACGCCCTGCGTGTCCCGCACCACCAGCCGCTCGAGCGTGAGCCCGTAGAGGA
The DNA here is from genome assembly GCA_036741715.1 of Gemmatimonadales bacterium. Taxonomy (GTDB): domain Bacteria; phylum Gemmatimonadota; class Gemmatimonadetes; order Gemmatimonadales; family GWC2-71-9; genus CAMLLJ01. Next base: position 15,129 of record DAINRR010000009.1, on the reverse strand, counting down.
AGGATCCCGAAATGCTCCCGACCTGGACGCTGCCGTTCAGCAGCCGGTCGAGCTCGCTCGACACCACGCGCGCGAGGAGGTCGCGGCCCGGCGGCGTGAGCGTCATCGACGTGACGATCCCGAGCACGGTCGCGATCGTGCCGAAGACCACCACGAAGAGGAAGCGCGCCGCCTTCCGCCGCATCAGAAGGGCTGCCCGACCGCGAAGTGAAGCGTGAACCGGCTCTTCCGGTCGAGCTGGAACCCTTCGCGCGAGGGATCCGGCGTCAGGGTGCCGTCCGGCTCCGCGATGTAGAACTGTCCCGGCGCCAGGCGGGACGGGTTGTACGCGATGTCGAAGCGTGCGGGGCCGAGGGGTGTCGCGACCCGGATGCCGGCGCCCGGCGTCATCCGGATCAGCACGTCGGTCGCCCCGCGCTCCCAGACACCGCCCACATCCACGAACAGCGCGAGCCGCATCCGCTCCTTGAACACCGGCGAGGGGAAGCGCAGCTCCACGTTGCCGACCGCCATGGAGTTTCCACCCGTCGCGGCGACGCGCACGGAGTCGGCCCCGAGCTCGCCATCGGGGTCCTTCACCCCGTTCTCGAGGTAGTTCCGCGTGACCACGTAGACCACGGGGCCGAGCTCGTTGCGCTGGTAGCCGCGAACATCGTTCGGGCCGCCGCCGTAGAAACGCTCCTCCGGCGGGATGAAGGCGAAATCACTGCCCTCCAGCCGGACCGGCGAAAAGATCAGCCCGCCGCGGACGCGCCAGCTGAGCACCACGTCGCGCGCGAGCGGGCGGTACCAGGCGTAGTCGCCGACGATGCGCGTGAACTGCAGGACCGAGGAGGACCCGATGAACCGGGAGGCGACGGTGATCTCCCCCGTGGCGACGTACCCGCGCGTCGGGTCGAGCGGATTGTTCGCGCGCGGCATCGTCCCCGTGGCGGAGATCGTCGCCAGGCGCCGGCGGCGGCTCCGGAACTCGACGTCCGCCGGGAGGCAGGTATTGAAGAAGGCGCAGAAGCTGAACGGGGAGGCCTCGGTGCGGCCGAAGGAGAGCGTGTACGTGAGCGCCACGGGAAGGCGGCGCGTCGGCGTCTCGCGATTGATGCCGATGCTCGCGCCCACTTCCTGGCGCCGGTACACCTTGAACTCCGACCGCCGCTCCGCGTAGGTCGAGAAGACGAGGGTGTTGTTGGCGGAGAGGAAGGCCGGCCGCCGCACGGACGCGGTCACGTTGTAATTGATGAGCCGGGAGCCGATCGAGTCCTCGCGGAGCGACTCGCAGAGCACCGAGTCCTCGAGCCCCCAGTCGAGCGGCTCGCCGATGCCGACCTTCGACACCCGGCTCGTGATGTCGAGGATGCGGCCCGCACCGAGGAAGTTGCGGAACATGATCCCGGCGCTGCCGCGGAAGCAGTCGTTGGTGCCGTAGCCGACGCCGGCCGTCGCCCGGCGCGGGCGGTGCTCCGTCACCTGCACGATGAGCGGCACCGAATCGGAGCCGGGCACGAACTTCATCGTGTCGATGTTCACCGCCGCGAGCCGGAAGAGCTCGGAGCCATAGAGGTTGCGCTGGCTGGTGAAGAGGTCGGTCTGGGAGAACTCGCGCCCGGGCCGCGCCCGCATGAGCGAGACCACGACCGACGAGTCCACCCGGGTCTCCCCTTCCACCTGCACGTTGCCGATCACCGCATGCGTCCCGGCCTGGGCGTCGAGCGTCACCGACGCGAGCCGCTCCTCCGTCCGGGAGCGATAGCTCACCAGCACGTCGGCGCTCGGGTAGCCATGATCCCGGAGCCGCCGGGTGATCGTGTCGGCGGCCGCCTGCATCACGATCCGGTTGAAGACGTCGCCTTCCCTGAGCGGCAGGTCGACCGTCGCCTGCTCGCGGGCCTCGGCAGGGACCGAATCGAGCCAGTTCACGACGAACGAATCCACCCGGACCGGCTCCCCTTCCTCGATCACGAAGGTGAGGTAGATGTCCTCGGGCGTGCGCTGGACCAGGGTGTATACATGAACGTCGGGAAACCAGCTTTGCTTGTAGACCACGGCGAGGCGGAGCACGTCGCGCTGAAAGTCCACCTCACTGAAGTAACGGCGCTCGCCCAGGCCGAGCCAGCGGAAGGGTGCGGTCCGCGCGAACCAGCCGGAGTTCGTGGTCGCGATGCTGGCCGCCAGGAGCTCGGGGGCCAGCGATTCGTTTCCCTGGAACTCGAGCTGCCGGACCACCAGGTCCCCCTGAGCGGCGAGCCGCGCCGGCACGAGAGCCAGCAGGACCACCCCCAGCATGGCGGCGAGCGCCGCACGCGCTGACGCGGGGCGCCGGCTGCGCGGCGGCCCTGGGTTGCACGGCACGCAGAGGTGCACGAAAATCAAACGGCTGGGTCTCCTCGGCGCCGGCACGGCGTGCGTGCAGGTGCGGTTGACGGTATTCTGTAAGCACTGTAGTTTGACGGTCTTACGCGCCGGTGTCAACTTTTTGACAATCGGCCCCTCCTCCTCGCCTGTCCAGTCCTCCGGCCATCTATGCGACGATTCGTTCCCGCACTGCTGATCCTGCTCGCCGCCTGCGCCGACGCGGGCACGAGCAGCGGGTCGCTGCGGTACTACCTGACGGCGGATCCCGTCACCCTCGACCCGGCGCTGTCGACGGACGTGCAGTCGGGAGAAGTGGTGGCGATGCTGTACGACAACCTCGTCCACTTCGACGTCGACGGGCAGCTGGTGCCGGGCCTGGCAAGAACCTGGGAGTCGGATTCGACCGGGCGGGTCTACACCTTCCACCTGCGGACCGGCGCCGCGTTCCACGACGGCCGCCCGGTGACGGCGCGGGACGTCGAGGCCTCGATCCTTCGCGCGCTCGCTCCGGGGTCCCGCGGCCGGGACTGGCCGCTCGAACCGATCCAGGGCGCGCGCGACTACGCGGCCGGCACTGCCGAAGGCGTTTCCGGCATGCGGGTCCCGGACGACACGACCATCGTCTTCACGCTCTCCGAGCCCCTCAACATCTTCCCGAAGTTCCTGGCCATGCCGGTCGCAGCCGTCGTGCCGACGCCCACCCCGCCCGACTTCGCCGAGCGCCCGATCGGCAGCGGCCCCTGGAAGCTGGTCAGCTGGACGCACGACAATGCGCTCGTGCTCGCGCGCAATGACAGCTACTGGGGCGGCGCTCCGAAATCCGATTCCCTCCGCATCCGCATCATCCCCGAGACCTCCACCCAGGGCGCCGAGTTCGAAACGGGCCAGCTGAGCGTGGTCGAGATCCCCTTCGGCGAGACCGCGCGCTGGGAGGCCCAGCAGGGCGACCGGCTGCAGCGCCGGCCCGCGATCAAGGACCTGTACATCGCCATCAACACGCGCCGCGGCCCGCTGGGGGACGTGCGCGTGCGCCAGGCGCTCAACATGGCGGTGGATGTCGAGACGATCCTGAAGACCGTGATGGCCGGCCGAGGGGTACGGGCCGCCGGTGCCATTCCTCCCGGCATCGATGGCCACGACGAATCGCGGTCCCCGTACCGGTACGACCCCGCCGAAGCGCGGCGCCTTCTGGCCGCGGCGGGCTACGCCAACGGCTTTTCGCTGCAGCTCTGGCGCTCGCAGCGCGCCGAGCTCGCGCGCGTGGCGCAGGCGGTCCAGCAGAACCTCGCCGAGGTCGGGATCACCGTGGAGATCCTGCAGCGCGACGCCACGAGCGTCCGCGCCGCGGTGCGGAACGGCGAGACCGACCTCTACCTCGGCGACTGGTGGGCGGACTATCCCGATCCCGAGAACTTCACCTGGCCCCTCTTCCACTCCTCGAGCCACGGTCCCGGCGGCAATTACGCCTTCATCACCGACCGCGCGCTCGACTCGATGATCGTCCGGCTCCGCACCACGACGGACGAGGAGGAAAAGCGCCGCCTCGCTCGCGCCGCGGATGCACGGATCTTCGAGCTCGCGCCCTGGATCTTCCTCTGGTTCCCCGTGGACATGTGGGCCACGCAGCCGGACCTCGACGGCTGGGAGATCCCGCTCGTCTTCACCGGACAGCGCTGGACGCAGGCCGAGGTCACGCGCTGACCTGATGGGCCGCTTCCTCGCGCTGCGCCTCGCGCTCCTCGTCCCGACGCTCCTCGGCGTCCTCGTCGTCACGTTCCTGCTGCTGTACGTGGCGCCGGGAGACCCGGTGCAGGCGATGGTCGGCGAGCGCGCCGATGCGGCGACGATCGAGCGGCTCCGCGCCGAGCTCCGGCTCGACGATCCCCTGCCCGTGCAGTTCGGCCGCTACCTCGGCCAGGTCGTGCAGGGAGACCTCGGCACGTCGTACATCACGGGCCGGCCGATCGTCCAGGACCTGATCGAGCGATTCCCTGCCACCCTCCGCCTGGCCGGCTCCGCGATGCTCTTCGCGGCGCTGCTCGGGATCGCGATCGGGATCTACGGGGCCTGGCGTCCGGGCTCGTGGGGCGACCGCGCCTCGGCGATGCTCGCCTACGCCGGCGTTTCCTTTCCGGTCTACTGGGTGGGCCTGCTGCTCATCCTCGTCTTCGCCGTGACGCTCCGCTGGTTCCCGCCTTCGGGATACGGTGGTCTCGCGTTCCTCGTGCTTCCCGCAATCACGCTCGGCATGCGGTCGGTGGCGTTCCTCTCGCGCATGACCCGCGCGGCGATGCAGGAGGTGCTGCGCAGCGACTTCGTCAGGACGGCGCGGGCCAAGGGGCTGAACGAGACGCCGGTCATCCTCTCGCACGGCCTCCGGAATGCGCTCCTGCCGATCGTCACCGTGCTCGGGCTCGACTTCGGCAGCTATCTCACCGGCTCGATCCTCACCGAGACGATCTTCTCCTGGCCGGGCGTGGGCCGGTACGTGCTCACCGCCATCGAGAAGCGCGACCTGCCCGCCGTGCAGGGCAGCATTCTCTTCCTCAGCTTCGTGTTCGTGCTCGTCAACCTCATCACCGATCTCATCTATGCGAAAGTGGATCCGCGGGTTGCGTATGACTGAGGTCGGAAGGACGGAAGGACGGAAGGACGGAAGGGTGGGCGCGAACCGCCCAGCGCTGCCCCTGAGACATGGGCTGACCCTCGGAGCCTTGCTCGCCGTTTCCGTCCTTCCGTCCTTCCGTCCTTCCGTCCACGCGCAGTCTGCAAAACGCCTCGACGCCCTCCTCGACGCCGAGCCGTTTCGTCATGCGATCTGGGGCGTCGCGCTGGTGGACGAGCGGGGGCGGCTGCTGTACGGGCGGAACGCGGACCGGATGATGATCCCGGCGAGCAATACGAAGCTCGTCGTGACGGCGGTGGCGGCGGCGCTCCTTCCGCCGGAGTTCACGGTCAACACGAGCGTCTACGGCACCGGTCCGGTCGTCGATGGCGTGCTGCGCGGCGACCTCGTGCTGTATGGACGTGGCGATCCCGCCTTCGGCGTGCGCTGCTACGCGATCGACACGATGGCCTCCGGCGCCTGCGAGCGGGATCCGGCCGCACCGCTCCGGAAGCTCGTCGATGGCCTCAGGGCCAGGGGCGTCCGCTCCGTCGAGGGCGGGATCGTGGGCGACGGGAGCTACTTCGAGACCACGATCGTTCATCCCGCCTGGGACTGGTTCGACACCTTCTGGTGGTACGCGGCGCCGGTGAGCGGCCTCACGCTCAACGACAACAGCGTGGACATCAAGTGGGCTCCGGGTCCCGCCGTCGGCGCGCCCGCGTCGATCAGCATCTGGCCGGACTACCACGGCTTCACCTTCGAGAACCGCACCCGCACGGTCGAAGCCGAGGGCGAGACCGACATCGGCGACCGCATCTGGCGCCATCCCGGCACCATGAATGCCTGGGCGGAAGGCACCGTGGCCCTTGGCCATCGCGGCGGGACGGACTACTTCGCGGTGCCCGATCCGAATCTCTTCGCGGCCCGCGCGCTCCGGAGCCTCCTCGCCGAAGCGGGCATCGCCGTCACCGGCGAGACGCGCTCGACGACCGACTCGCTCGCCTACGCGCACGCACGCAGCACGGCGCCGCTCGCGGAAGTGGCGAGCCGGCCGCTCCGCGACTGGATCTTTCCGATCCTCAACACCAGCCAGAACCTCTACGCCGAGGTCCTGCTCAAGCAGCTCGGGAAGCAGTTCGGCGCTGCCGGATCCTGGCAGGAAGGGATCAAGGTCGAGCGCCGGTTCCTCATCGACTCGGTGGGCGTCGACTCGGCGCAGTTCGCGGTGTACGACGGGTCGGGGCTCGCCTCGGAGAACCTGGTGAGCCCGCTCGCGTTCACGCAGGTCCTGCGCTTCATGCGGAACCATCCGCGGTTCGCGACGTTCATCGCGGGGATGCCGCAGAGCGGCAAGCGAGGCTCGCTTCGCACCCGTTTCATCGGCACCCCGCTCGAAGGACGCGTCATGGCCAAGACCGGGAGCATCTCGCGCGTCAACACCCTCTCGGGCTACATCGACACCCCCAACGGCCGCCGCCTCACCTTCTCCGTGCAAGCCAACCACCACACCGCGGGCGGCCGCGCGGCGCTGGCCCGCATCGACTCCATCGTCGTCGAGATGGGCCGGCGCTGATTTGTTGTTGGGACGCGAAGGCACGAAGCCGCGAAGGCACGAAGACGGCATTGTTGTGGTCTTAGCGACTGGCTCCGTTCGCCAGCGCGGCCTCGGAGACCACAACAAAGACTCACCTTCGTGCCTTCGCGGCTTCGTGCCTTCGCGTCCAGCCAATAAGAAAGCTCAAGGTGCGCCGGATCACGGCGGCGGAAGGTGCGGGATACGACACTAGGGCGTGCGGGACAGGCCACACCGGCGGTGCCCGCCTTTCTTCTGTCCGTCGGCAACCTATGCTCCTTCTGCTCGTCCGCCACGCCCGCGCCGCCGATCGCGATCCCGCGCGCTGGCCCGATGATTCACTCCGGCCGATCACGAATCCCGGCCGGGAGTTTCATTCCGAGATCAGCCGCGCGCTCGGACGTCTCGACTGCACCACCGAGGCGGTGCTCACGAGTCCCTGGGTGCGCGCGCTGCAGACCGCGGAGATCATGATCGAAGAGATGGAGCTCGACCTCGAGCCGGTCACGTCCGACGCGCTCGCCCGCGATGTGGATCTCGACGCGATCAGGAAGGACGTGGAAGCCCTCGGCCGGGTCTCGGTGGTGGCGCTCGTCGGCCATTCACCCTGGATGGAGGAGCTCGCCTCGCTGCTGCTCACCGGCACGTCGGATGGCCTCATGATCGACTTCCCGAAGAGCGGCGTGATGGGCCTCGACACCGACCGCATCGCCCCGGGCGCGGCGTCGTTGCGGTTCTTCCTCCGGCCGAAGCATGTGCGGGATATGCGGAGACGGAAAAAGGCGGGATAGGAGCGAGGGACGGAAGGACGGAAAGACGGAAGGACGGAAGGGAGGCCTCGGGCGCCGCTCATCTGCGCCGAGTCTGATCGCTGCCGCTTCCGTCCTTCCGTCCTTCCGTCCTTCCGTCCT
>DAINRR010000009.1:5301-7588 GCA_036741715.1 Gemmatimonadales bacterium | reverse complement strand
CTTCCGTCCTTCCGTCCTTCCGTCCTTCCGTCCTCCTATTCCGCCTGCCCGAAGATCGCCAGATTCGACGAGTGCCCCGGATTCACCTTCGCCTTCGGGTTGATCAGGTGCACGGCGTTGTTCACGGCGATGCACGCCTCGCCGCACCCCACCGCGATCAGCTTGAGCTTCCCCGGATAGGACGTGATGTCGCCCGCGGCGTAGATGCCGGGGATGTTCGTGGACATCACGGTGTCCACCCTGATGTCCGCGCGGTCGGTGTCGAGGCCCCATTCGCGGATGGCGCCGAGGTCGGAGTGGAATCCGAGGAGCGGGATCAGCGCGTCCACCTGGTGGTCGTGCCGGACATCCGTCTTCGCGTGCCGGAGGGTGACGCGCTCGATGCGGTCCGTGCCGTGGATCGCGCAGACCTCGGTGAAGGTGTGCACCGTGCAACTGCCGCGGTTCGCGTGCTCCATCACCTGTGCCACCGTCGCGGCGTGGCCGCGGAATTCTTCCCGCCGGTGGATCAGCGTGATGGACTGCGCGATGCCCATGAGGTTGAGCGTCCAGTCGAGCGCCGAGTCGCCGCCGCCCACGATCAGCACGCGCTGGCCGGCGAACATCTTCGGCTCGAGGATCTTGTCGTAGAGTCCCCGCCCTTCCCACTGCTCCACGCCGTCCAGCGGCAGCTTCCTCGGCTCGAAGGCGCCGATCCCGGCCGCGATGACGATCGTGCGCGTCGGATAGACGTTCTCCGAGGTCTCGAGCAGGAAGTGCCCGATCCCGCCCTCGGGGTCCTCGACCCGCCGGAGGCCCGTCACCGTCTCCGCCAGGTGCACCGACGCGCCGAACTGCAGCGCCTGCGCCGACATGTCCCGCACGAGGTCCTTCGCGAGGACCTTGGGAAAGCCGGCGACGTCGAAGATGTACTTCTCGGGATACAGCGCCATCAGCTGTCCGCCGAGCGCCGGCAGCGCGTCGATGATGCGGCACGACGCGCCGCGCATGCCGGCGTAGAACGCGGCGAAGAGCCCGGTGGGGCCGCCGCCGATGACGGTGATGTCCTTGAGGGTCGGTGCCAAGGTCGAAGATCCTGACGAGTCGAGGGTCTCGGGGTGCCGGACTGGCGCTGAATATAGCGTCGTCCCCGCACCCTCCCCCTATATTCCCACTCCATGCCGACCACCCTTCCGCGCTCCCGCGCAGCGCTCGCCGCGGTCACACTGCTGGCGCTCGCCGGCTGCTCGTCGTTCGGGAAATTCCTCGAGGAAGCGATGCGCGAGCGGCCTCCCGCCGCCATCGACCGCATGACCACCGCGAGCGACGCGCGCATCGACTCCGCCGGCCGGCTGGTCGGCAGCTTCGTCGGCGAGGGGACCAGCCGCGCGGTGCACCTCCTCTCGAGCGACACCGCGCTCATCGCGGAGCTCGTCCGCCGCTTCGCACCTCGGCGCACCACCGAGCCGTGGGAGGCGCTCTCGAAGGCGGGCCTCATCCGCATCCCGGTTCGCACCGCGAAGGACGATGCGGCGCGCGGGCCACTGGTGCAGGTCGGCCGCGTCGGCACGCCGGAGGGGCGGACCGGCGTCGTCGCGACGTCGCTCCTCGTGCGCGCGGGCCGCTGCGGGTGGCGCGGCTCGCAGGCCGAGCTCGTCGTCGAGGAAACGCGCCGGGAGACCGGGCCGGTGCTGCGCGGCCCGGTGATCGGCTCGCTCGTCACCTCGCGCACCGAGACGGCGCCGGACGGCTTCATCGAGCGCGAGCCGCTGCCGCATCCCGACGACGCGCTCGTCCGCGAGCTCGTCGACCGCACCCGCCGCGCCATCGACTCCTCCCTCGCGGCCCAGCATCCGACCGTGCGGGCGCGCCCCGCCTCCGGGCACCCGATCGAGATCAACTCCCTCGGCGACATCGACGCCGGCGACGTGACGCCCTTCCACGTCGGCGACGGCCGCGTGCGCTACGCCGTCTCCCTCCGCGAGCGCCGCGTGCCGGAGGAAGGCCGCGACACCCTCGTCGCCGCCGGCGTGATGGTGTGGGACGAAGAGGGCACCTGGCAGCAGTTCGTCTTCCGCCCCACCTACCTCGTCACCCGTCGCGGCCGCCTCACTCCCTTCCGCACCGGCCGCCCGCACTTCTGGCGCCGACTCGGCGCGGTGAGCGACTTCGGCTTCGACCGGGACAACCTGTGGATGGAGCAGGTGGACGTACGGGACGGTTCGGTGATGTGGGGCATCATCCAGCCGAGCGACAACGTGGTCGTGGCGGCGGCGGAGATGGAGAGTGAGTGCATGCCGCGGTAGGT
>DAINRR010000009.1:0-5201 GCA_036741715.1 Gemmatimonadales bacterium | reverse complement strand
GTCCCGAAGGACGACCTCCGTGTCGCCGCCTACGGCGACGTCGACGAGCTGAACTCCGCGATTGGCGTCGTGCGCGCCACGGAGCCCGCCGACTTCGCCGACGACCTCCTCGCCTCCATCCAGCGCGACCTCTTCTCCATCGGCGGCCACCTCGCCACGCCCGATCCGGAGAAGGTGAAGAAGGCGCTCGCGCGCGCCGAGCTGTCCGAAGCGAGCGTCGCGGGATTCGAGGCCGCGATCGACGCCGCCGATGCCGAGCTTCCTCCGCTCCGCGCGTTCATCCTCCCGGCCGGAACGCCGAAGGCGGCGGCGCTGCACCTCGCCCGCACCGTCTGCCGCCGCGCCGAGCGGAGCGTAGTCCACCTCGCCGGCGCCGCCGACGTCCCGCCGCTCTTTCTCGTCTACCTCAACCGGCTCTCCGACCTCCTCTTTGCCCTGGCGCGCCTCGCCAATCTTCGCGCCGGCAAGGGTGACGTGACCTGGTGACGGGCCCCGCCCCGCGACCCGCCGTCACCGTCACGCACGAACGCGGCGAATACCCGGTCTACATCGAGCCGGGCATCCTCGCGCACCTTCCCGAGCTCGCGCGCACCCACCTCGGCGCGCGCAGGACGGCGCTCGTCAGCGACGACACGGTCGCGCGCCTCTATCGCGGGTACCTCGACGGCTCGAACGCGGCGTGGCGCACCACGGAGCGCACCTGCAGCGATCCCGTCGCCGAAGGGTGGGGCGCGCTGAGCTTTCCCGCCGGCGAAGCCTCGAAGACGCGCGATACGTGGGCCCGCCTCACCGACGACCTCCTCACCCTTGGCTTCGGGCGCGATGCCGCACTCGTCGCACTCGGCGGCGGCGTCACCGGCGACCTCGCCGGCTTCGTCGCCGCGACGTACCTGCGCGGCATCCCGTTCGTCCAGGTGCCCACGACGCTCCTCGCCATGCTCGATGCGTCGGTCGGCGGGAAGGTCGGCGTGGACACGGACGCGGGGAAGAATCTCGTCGGGGCGTTCCACCCGCCGATGGCGGTGGTCGCCGACCCGCTCACGCTGAGAACGCTCGACGAGCGCACGTATCGCAGCGGACTCGCGGAGGCCGTGAAGCACGGACTCATCGCCGACGAAGGGCATCTCGCCTGGATCGAGGCGAACGCCACCCGCATCCTTGCGCGCGACCTCGACCGCGTCGCGCTCCTCGTGCGGCGCAGCGTGGAGATCAAGACGGTGATCGTCGAAGCCGACGAGCAGGAGACCGGCATGCGCGCGCTCCTCAATGCCGGCCACACCGTGGCCCACGCGCTCGAGCAGGCGACCGGCTTCGCGATCCCGCACGGCGAGGCGGTCGCGATCGGCCTCGCCGTGGAGGCCGCGATCGGCGAGGCCGTCGGCGCCACCGAGTCCGGCACCCGCGCCCGCATCGAAGCAGTCCTCACCCGGCTCGGCCTCCCGGCCTCCCTGCCCGCCGGCTTCGACCCGGAGAGCCTCTTTCCCGCCCTGTCCCGCGACAAGAAATCCCGCGGGCAGGTCCCCGGGTTCGCGTTCATCGAAGCCCCGGGGCGTGCCTCGGCCGCCGCGAGCGACTGGATCACCCCGGTCCACCCCGAGGTTCTCCACCGGATCCTGCCCACGCTCCGGGTGTAAAGGGGTTATCCACTGCTGTGTGGAAAGTGGACGGCATTCTGAACGCTGTGCGCAGGAACGATTTGTGATGTGGACAATGCTTTTTCATTGACAGAATGGTACTTTTTCCCCATATTCCACCGTCCGCACATACGCGGCGCCGCCGCGCGCCACGCTCCGCAATCAGATCAGGCCGGTCCAACTCCATCGGGGTTCGTTCATGCCGCGTGTCACTGCCCGGAAGGCTCGCCGCCCGGTTATCCGCTCGTCGGCGCCCGCCGGATCGTTCGACCAGTACCTCCACGACATCCAGAAGCTCCCCATGATCACCGACGTGCAGGAAGAGAGGCGGCTGGCCCGCCTCGCCCTGCGCGGCGACCAGGAAGCGGCCGAGCGGCTCGTCACCGCCAACCTGCGCTTCGTGATCTCGTACGTGAAGCGGTACCAGGGGCATGGCCTGGAGCTGTCGGAGCTCGTGGCGATCGGCAACGAGGGGCTCCTCAAGGCGGTCAGGAAGTTCGACCCCGACCACGGGGTCAAGTTCATCTCGTACGCCGTCTGGTGGGTCCGCCAGGCGGTCCTGAAGGCCCTCGCCGAGCAGACACGCACCGTCCGGATCCCGCTCAACCAGAATGCCGCGCTGATCAAGATGTCCCGCGTCGAGGGGCTGCTCGCGCAGGAGCTCGGCCGGGGCGCGTCCGACGGCGAGCTCGCCACCGCCTTGAGCGACTCGGTCGACAATATCCGCGCCGCGCGCCGCATGAGCACCATCGAGGTCTCACTGGATGCGCCGGTCGAGCGGCAGGACAAGGGGGGCACCACCTTCGGCGAGCGCGTTGCCGGCACCGCGGGCGCCGACATCGAGGAGAAGACCGACGCCACGCTGCGCCGCGAATTCATCGACCGCCTCTTCGCCCGCCACCTCACGCCGCGCGAGCGGAAGATCCTCTCGCTCTACTACGGTCTCGAGGAAGGCTCGGAAGCGCTCACCCTCGAGAAGATCGGCGAGCTCCTCGGCGTCACCCGCGAGCGTATCCGCCAGATCCGCGAGCGCGCCTTCGAGAAGCTGCGGGACTCGGCGGACGTGCGGATGCTGCAGGGGGTGAGCGGGGCGGCGTAGTCGCAGACGGAAGGACGGAAGGACGGAAAGACGGAAAGGGGCTCTCATTCGAGGCCCCCTTGGTCATTCGGCATCTCGCTCCCCGTTCCTTCCTTCCTTCCTTCCTTCCTTCCGCCCTTCCGTCCTTCCGTCCTTCCGTCCTTCCGTCCTTCCGTCCTCCCGTCCTTCCGTCCTACCTTCCCCCATGCCCCTCACCGAGCCAAACGCCAGCGCCCTGCTGCTCCTCGTCTTCGGCTCGCTGCTCGCCATCAGCGTGATCTTCAGCCGCGCCACCGAGCGGGTGAGCGTGCCGGTGGTGCTGATCTTCCTCGTGATCGGGATGCTCGCCGGCTCCGAGGGCATCGGCGGGATCGACTTCGCCAACTACGCGTTCAGCTACCGCCTCGGCACGATCGCGCTCGCGCTCATCCTCTTCGACGGCGGGCTCAACACGCCGCTCGCCGCCGTGCGCCAGGCGATCCGCCCCGCGACGCTCCTCGCGACCGTGGGCGTGGTGGGGATCGCGGCGGGGCTCGCCGTCGCCGCGCGCCTCCTCGGCTTTCCCTGGCCGGAGGCGATGCTCCTCGGCGCGATCGTGAGCTCGACGGATGCCGCCGCAGTCTTCGCCGTGCTCCGCGGCAGCGGGCTCCACCTCAAGAAGCGCGTCGGTGCCACGCTCGAGCTCGAGTCGGGCCTCAACGACCCGATGGCCGTGATCCTCACGATGGTGCTCACCGCCAACCTCATCGGCGGCGACGCGAGCACCTCGTGGTGGAGCGTGCCGGCCGACGTGATCATCCAGCTCGTCGTCGGCGCGGCGCTCGGGCTCGCAATCGGCTATGCGGGCCGGAAGCTCATGGCGTACCTCCGGCTCCCCGCCGGCGGACTCTATCCTGCGCTGACGCTCGCGATCGCCTGCATCGCCTTCGCGGTCCCGACGCTGCTCAATGGAAGCGGGTTCCTCGCGGTCTACCTCGCCGGCATCCTCCTCGGCAACGGCGATCTCCCCTACCGCGCCGGCCTCTTCCGCGTGCACGACGCGATGGCGTGGCTCAGCCAGATCGTGATGTTCCTCATCCTCGGGCTGCTCGTCTTCCCGTCCGAGTTGCTGCAGGTGGGCTGGATCGGGGTGGGGCTCTCGCTCATCCTCGCGTTCATCTGCCGGCCGCTCGTCGTGAGCCTGCTGCTGCTGCCCTTCCGATATCCGAAGAAGGAAGTGCTCTACATCAGCTGGGTCGGATTGCGCGGCGCCGTGCCGATCGTGCTGGCGACGTATCCGGTGCTGATGCAGGCGCCCGGCGCCGGACGGATCTTCAACGTCGTCTTCTTCATCGTGGTGCTCAGCGCCATCGTGCCCGGCGCCACCGTCTCGTGGCTCACCCGCAAGCTCGGCCTCGGCGCGCGCGAAGTCCCGACCCCACCGGCGATCCTCGCCATCGAGTCGCGCCAGCGCCTGAACGGCGACATCTCGAGCTACTACGTCGGCGAAGGGCTCGCCGTGGCCGGCGCGGAAATCGGCGACCTCGGCCTCCCCGACGGCGCCGCCGTCTCCCTCGTCGTCCGCGGCAACGATCTCATCCCGCCGAAGGACAGCACCGTCCTCTGCGCCGGCGATCACGTGTACATCGTGTCGCGGACGGAGGACCGGGGCTTCGTGCAGCTGCTGTTCGGGCGGGCGGAGGACGAGTAGCGCCATCGGCGGAGGGTGACGATGTCTCGCCACTCCGGCGCTGCAGTTCGCTCGCAGGCCGCGGTCGCAAGTAGTGGGAGGCTCACTGACGCGCCTGCGCGGCGAGACATCGTCACCCTCCGCCGCGAGCTCCGTGTCAGCAGATACACGGACGGGGAAGCCCCTCTCCTGGCGCGGGGTGGCCGGGCGCTGGCTTCGGAGGCGCGTCAGTGAGCCCTTCACAGACTTGCGGCCTCAGAACGACGAGCGAACTGCAGCGCCGCAGAGGCCAGCGCCCGGCCACCCCGGATCGCCCAAGACCGCGTAACGGATGGAGCCGTCGCCGGATTCCGGCACTCCTCGAGACTATCTTTCGCACCATGCAGTCCCTCCTCGCCCAACTCGAACGCATCACCGGCCCCCGCTGGGTCCGCCACCGCCGCGCCGAGCTCGCCACGTACGCGATGGATGGCCTCCCGACGCGCGAGTCGCCACCCGCCGCCGTCGTGATGCCCGGCAGCCGCGAGGAGGTCATCGCCGTCGTCCGCGAGCTGCACCGCGCAGGTGTCCCGTGGGTTGCGCGCGGTGCCGGGACCGGCCTCTCCGGCGGCGCCGTCGCGGATCCGCAGGCCGTGATGATCACGCTCACGCGCCTCAACCGGATCCTCTCGATCGATCCGACGCGCCGCCGCGCCGTCGTCGAGCCCGGTGCCGTCAACGCGCGCCTCTCCGAGGCCGCGCTCCCGTACGGCCTCGCCTATGCGCCGGACCCGTCCAGCCAGGCCGCGTGCACCCTCGGCGGCAACGTCGCCGAGAACGC
>DAINRR010000008.1:0-70124 GCA_036741715.1 Gemmatimonadales bacterium | reverse complement strand
AGCACGGCCGTGAGCGATGCGCCGAGTCGCAGCTCCGCCCAGGCGATGAGCGAGAAGGGAAGCGCGGCGTTCGACAGGCCGATCACGAGGAGCGGCCGGAAATGCGGACGAATCTCGGGCCGGCGTCCTGCCGCGCGCAGCCCGCCCCAGAGAATCAGCGCGGCGAGTGCGACTCGCCCTCCCATCAGCGGCAGCGATCCGAGCTCCGGCACGCCCACGCGAATGAAGAGGTACGACCCGCCCCAGAGGGCGCCCATCAGCAGGAGAGTCGCGAGGTCGGCCGGCTTCATCATGCGCTGACCGGCGCCGCGACGCGGATGGTCGGCTGGAGCGAGGAGCGATATCGTCCGGGCACGAGTCGGGCGGCGATCGACAGGCGGTTCCATGCGTTGATGGCCGCGATCGCGAACGTGAGGTCGGCCAGCTCCGTACGTGAGAAATGCAGCTCCACCTCGGCATGCACCGCATCGGGGACGTGCCCGTCGGCGATGCGGGTCACCGCCTCTGTCCAGGCAAGAGCCGCGCGCTCCCTCGGCGTGTACCAGGGCGACTCGCGCCAGGCATCGAGTGAGTAGAGCCGCAGCTCGACCTCGCCGAGTGCGCGCAGGTCCTTCCAGTGCATGTCGAGGCAGTAGGCGCACCCGTTGAGCTGCGAGGCGCGCAGGCGAACCAGATGCAGAAGGGGCGCTTCGAGGCTCGAGCGGTCGAGATACTGATCCACCGGATCCATCGCGTCATAAACTCCCGGCGCCGTTTCAGCGTAATCGAAGCGCGGGATCATCTGAGTTCCCGGGTCAGAGAATCGGCGAGCGCGATACTGAGGGGCGCATCGCTGTCGCACACGAACCAGGCGAGAAACCGGGCGGGCAGCTCCCGGCTCTCATTGGCGGACACGAGATGTACCGCGCCCGGCGGCTCGTAGAAGCTCTCGCCGCGGCGATAGACAGCCGGACGCTCCCCCGCCACCTCCATGCGGACGGCGCCATCCAGGACGTACCCGATCACGGGGCAGTCATGACGATGTGGCGCCGAGGATCCGCCGGGCGGATAGGTGACTTCGATCGTGGAAACCCTGAGCGCGCGCCCGTCGAGCGCCGGGAGCGACTGCGTGTGCGCGACGCGCACGGGACCCGGCTTCGCCGGGCTGCATGCACTTCCGATCATTACCCCGGCGAGCAATGCCAACGGGCCCAGCTGTGGTGCCGTGATCATCGTTCCCTCCTTGTGGCCACCACGATACCGACGATGCGGACTGGCGAAAAGGTCCATTTTCGATAATTTCTCTGGACCAATTCATGTCCAAACGGTCCGGCAACCCACCGATTGCGCTGCCGCCGCGCGACCCCGGCACTACGGCGTCGGAGTGGCTCTGCACTGCGCTCCGCCTCGCGATTCTCGAGGGGCGGCTGCCTCGCGATTCCAGGTTGCCCGCGACGCGGGAGCTCGCCAGGCAGTACGGACTGGCGCGCGGCACGGTGGTCAATGCGTTCGAGCAGCTCCGGCTCGAGGGGTACCTCCGAGGTCGGGTGGGGTCGGGCACGTTCGTCAATGCGGTCCTTCCGGACGAGCTGCTCGAGGCGCCGCGCCGGAGCACCGCCCGCGCGGAGCGACGCACCGGGCCGCCTGCGCGTCGCCTCTCCGCACTCGGCCGGCGCGTGCGCCTGCTTCCCGGCTTCGACGATCGGCCGCTGCGCGCCTTCCGCGCCAATCGGCCCGCGCTCGATCTCTTTCCCACCACGCTCTGGGCGAGAATCGCCGGCCGCCGGATCCGGCGCGCGACGACGGCGCACCTGCTCGAAAGCGGGGCGCTCGGGTTGCCGCTTCTGCAGGAAGCCGTGGCCACCTATCTCACGACGTCCCGTGGCGTCAACTGCGAGACCGGACAGGTCGTGATCGTGTCAGGGGTTCAGGAAGCGATCGATCTCGCCGCGAGAGTCCTGGTGGATCCGGGGGATCGCGTGTGCATCGAAGATCCGGGTTACATCGGTGCGGCGCGGATCTTCGAGGCACACGGCGCAGTGACCGCACCGGTGCGGGTCGATGGGGAGGGAATGCTGGTTCCGGACGCTCGTTTCGACGACGTCCGGCTCGCCTACGTCACGCCGGCGCATCAGTTCCCCCTCGGCGTGAGCATGAGCCTCCCGCGCCGGCTCGCGCTGCTGGACTGGGCGCGCACCGCCGGGGCACTGGTGCTCGAGGACGATTACGACAGTGAATACCGGTTCGCCGGACGCCCCCTTCCCGCCCTTCAGGGACTCGACCGGCACGGCATGGTGCTCTTCGCCGGCAGCTTCAGCAAGGTGCTCTTTCCCTCGCTCCGAATCGGATATCTCGTGGTGCCTCCCGACCTCGTGGATCGCTTCGCGGCGGCGAAGTCGGTCGTCGGCCAGCACGCGCCGCTGCTCGAGCAGGCCGTCCTCGCGGACTTCATCATCGAGGGGCATTTCGGGCGCCACCTCCGCCGGATGCGCGAGATCTATGCGGAGCGGCTCGGCGTGCTTCAGGAGGAGGCGCATGCGCGGTTGGACGGGCTGCTGGAAATCGGAGGCATCGATGCCGGACTGCAGACGATCGGCTGGCTCGCGGGCGGTCTGGAGGAAGCCGACGTCGTGCGTGCGGCAGCTCGGAGGGACGTAGAGGTGGTACCCGTCAGTCGGTATGCGCGCCTCCCGATGGCGCGTCAGTGCCTGCAGCTCGGCTTTGCGGCGATCGATGTGCCCGAGATCCGCCGCGGGGCCCGTGAGCTCGCGGCGGCGCTCGAGGGACTTGCGACGGACGGCGCGCGGGCCGGGCGGCCGAGGGTGAAGGGGCGCACGACAGGGAGCCCGGCATGACCTGAAGTCATGCCGGGCTCTTCACACCCCGCAGCCGGCCACCTCCGTCGGGGCCGACTCGCAGGACCTACTTGATGACGATCTTCCGTGCGACGGCCGCTGCGGCCTTCGGCACGTGGATCGTCAGGATGCCGTCCTGATACGCGGCGTTGATGTTTCCGGCTTCGACGGCCACCGGAAGCTTCAGCGTGCGAACGAAACGGCCGACCTCGAGCTCCCGATAGAGATACATCTCGTCCTTGGTCTCCTGGACCTCGTCCCGGTGACCGCTGATGCGGAGGACGTCACCCGTCAGGTTGATGTCGAGATTCTCCCGGTGAATTCCCGGCACCTCGCAACGGATGATGAACTCGTTTTCCTTCTCGGTGAGATCGAGCCTCGGAGCCCACTGGTTGCGGGCCTCCGCCATCGACTCGAAGGGGAATCCCGGGAGCATCGTCTCGCCGAAGAACGGCGAGGTGAAGAAGCGATCGAACACCCGGTCGATGTCGTCCTTGACCTGCCCGATGAGCGGCGCGCCCCTGGTCGTCTTCGCGACTTTCATACATCCTCCTCTGTGATATCCACTGCATCCAGCCAGCGCTGGAACATTCACTCCCGCACATGAACGCGGCATGAATTGCGAATGAGACAATCTCGCGGATTCAACACCCGCTCCAGCCTCGCTATTCCGTCGTCCGGCCGGCGAAGTGCTCGGTCGACGACGTTGCCTCCGATCTGGTGGCCTGGACGAGGCCGTCGACGTGCTCGGGCGGGGCATAGAGCGTGTACAGCTTGAGTGGTTCGCTGCCGCGGTTGATGACGTTGTGGCGCGCACCCGCAGGGATCACGATGGCGGTGGCGTCCTCGATCGGCGTCGTCCGCCCGTCGATCATCACCTCGCCCTTTCCCGCTTCGACGCGGAAGAACTGGTCCCGGTCGTCATGGACCTCCTCACCGATCTCCTCCCCCGGCTGCAGCGACATCAGCACGAGCTGCATGTTGCGGCCCGTATAGAGCACCCGCCGATAGTCCGCATTCTTCACGGTCCGGTCTTCGATGTCAGTGATGAACCCGTTCATGGTGCGTCCTCCCGTGGTCGATTGTGTCGCTGCCCCTGAGTGGTCCCGGGTGCCGTTTTCAAGATACGAGTCTCCGGTTCAGGGAACGCCCCGTGTGAGCAGTGTGAACGAACCCTCACCCCGTCTTCATACACACGCCCGCTCCGCCCCCGATGTTGCACTACACCCTTCAGGAATGCGGTATGAAGAGAATCGGATCATGCCTGCCGCTCGCCATGCTCCTTGCCGCGGCCTGCGCACCTGCGCACAGCGCTGGTTCCCCATTTCCGGAGCCGGGGGATCGAGTCCGATACTCGACCGTGAGTGACACGGGGCGGCGCCATGTCGGGAGGACCGTCCGCCTCCACGGCGACACGATCGTGATCGACCGGCTCGTCCCGAGCATGACGGGCGGTGCGCCTGCGTGGGCGTCCGCTTCGTTCGTAACGCCGTCGCTGGCGCGGCTGGAGAAGCGTGTCGGCCGCAGGGGGCACGCCGGGCGCGGAGCCCTGATCGGTGGTGGAGCCGGCCTCCTTCTCGGGATGCTCTGCACCATGGAGGATGAGGAGTCCTTTCCCCAGTCGGGCCAAGGTGCATGCTTTTCCGGCGGCGTCCTCCTGGGCGTGGGGACCGGCGCGTTGATCGGGATGGCGATCCGAAGTGACGTATGGGAGCCAGTGGTGCTGCCCCTGCCCGCCTCGTTCGGTGTCGGCGTTCGAGTCCGCACACCGGGCAACAGGTAGCCCGGGACAGCCCGCGCCGAGGGCCGGTGGATGCGCGCGCCGACCTTTACGTGGTGACCCATCGCACCGACGCCTGCCTCCCGAGCGGCGATTCATCAGCCATGGAGGAGACCGGCGTCCCGCGATCGGCTGTGCGAGTGGGTATCAGCGGCTACGACTATCCGCGTTGGAAGGGCCATTTCTACCCGGCGGACCTGCCGCGCACCCGGTGGCTCCGCTATGCCTCGGGCCACTTCGACTCGATCGAGCTGAACGGCACGTTCTACAGCCTCAAGACCCCGGCGGTATTCCGGAAATGGGCCCACGCCGTGCCGGACGATTTCGTCTTCGCGGTGAAGGGGAGTCGGTTCATCACGCACAACCTGAAGCTCCGGCGAGCGGAACAGGCGCTCGCGAACTTCTTCGCCAGCGGGGTGCTCGCGCTCGGGCGGAAGACGGGGCCGTTTCTCTGGCAGCTGCCGGCAACGTACAGGTTCGACGCTGAACGGATCGACAGGTTTCTCCGGCGGCTGCCGCGAGATGCATCGGAGGGCGCTGAGATCGCGCGGGGGCACGACAGGCGCCTGCGCGGCGAGCCGCTGACAGAGGCGGCGGAAGCCGTGGGATTTCGGCACGCCGTGGAAGTGCGCCATCCCTCCTACTTCAACTCCGAATTCTATGCCATCCTGCGGGCACACCGGTGCGCGTTCGTCGTCGCCGAAACGGCCGGGACATTCCCGTTTGCCGAGGAGCTGACGGCAGACTTCGCGTACGTGCGGCTGCACGGCTCGGAAGCGCTGTACGCCAGCGGCTATCGCGATGATGAGCTTGCGGCCTGGGCCATGCGGATCATACGGTGGGTCGAAAGCGGAATTTCTCAGGCGTACGTCTATTTCGACAACGATGCCCTTGGTCACGCCCCTTTCGATGCGGGAAGGCTCGCAGCGCTCCTCGGGCACCCTGCGGGGCCTGCCGATCCACGCAGGCGGGAGGCCCTCATTCGCTGATCGGACATCCCTTGTCGAAGACCACGCGCCATCGTCCGTCGGTGTCGCGGCGCCATATAGTGGTGAAGGTATTCGTCGGCTTTCCCGCCGGGTCGTAGACCGGCCCGGAGGTGAGCGCGAGGGTCCCCGACGGGAGCACCTCGACCGTCTCCGGCCGCCAGGAGAACGGCGCTTCCGCGCCGTCGAAAAAGCCGCGCCACGCCTCCACCACGGCAGCCTTGCCGCGGATCGGGCTCCGGCCGAAGAAGACCGTCTCGGGCGCCAGGAAATCGGCGAACGCGTCGAGATCCCGGTTGGCCATCGTCGCCGCGAAGCTGCTTTCGGCGGCGAAGACCTGGCGGGCGAGATCGGATGACGGGCCCGCCTGCGCGCGGGCCGTTCCCGCGAGGATGGCGACGGCGAAGGCACCGCGAAGGACCGATCGAAACATGTGGCACATCCTCTCGTTCCGGCGGCTCAGCCGCCGGCGATCGCACCGATCACCATGAACGGCTCCCTTCCATCCGCGACCGCGGAGGGAAGGGGCGCGTCGGCCGGGTCGTGCGACAGGTCCTCGCCGCATGCGAAGAAGCGCACGAACGCTCTCCGCTGGAGGGTGCGGTGATCGCGAATCGTCCCGCGAAGCATGGGGTATGCGGTTTCGAGGGCATCGAGCACCGCGCGCTGCGTCACGGCCCCCGGCACTTCGATGCGCACGTCTCCGTCCACGCGGGCGAGCGTGCGCAAGTGCGCCGGAAGCGTCACCGTGATCACTGGAGCGTCTGAACTTCCACCGACAGCACGGGTGGAAGGTCGCGGACGATCGCGTTCCACGTGTCTCCCGCATCCGCCGACGCGTACACCTGGCCGCCCGTCGTGCCGAAATACACGCCGCACTCGTCGAGGGCGTCCACCGCCATCGCATCGCGCAGGACGTTCACGTAGCAGTCGCGCTGCGGCAGGCCCTTCGTGAGCGCCTCCCATTCGTTCCCGCCGCTGCGGCTCCGGTACACGCGCAGCTTCCCTTCCGGGGGAAAGTGCTCGGAATCGCTCTTGATGGGCACGACGTAGATCGTTTCCGGCTCGTGCGCGTGGACGTCGATCGGGAAGCCGAAATCGGTGGGCAGGTTCCCGCTCACCTCGTGCCACGAGTCGCCCGCGTCGTCGCTGCGCATCACGTCCCAGTGCTTCTGCATGAAGAGCGTGCCCGGCTTCGACGGATGCAGTGCGATCCGATGCACGCAGTGCCCCACTTCGGCGGTCGGGTCCGGCATGAATTCCGACCGGAGGCCGCGATTGACCGGCTGCCACGTCTCTCCGCCATCGTCCGTGCGGAACGTGCCCGCGGCGGAAATCGCGATGTACATCCGCTTCGGGTTCGTCGGGTCCTGGATGATGGTGTGGAGGCACATGCCGCCGGCTCCGGGCTGCCACTGCGGGCCGGACCCGTGCTTCCTGAGGCCGGACAGCTCCTGCCACGCCTTCCCGCCATCCGTCGACTTGAAGAGGGCGGCGTCCTCGATCCCCGCGTAGACGGTGTCCGCGTCGGAGAGCGACGGCTCGACGTGCCAGACACGCTTGAATTCCCAGGGGTGCGGCGTGCCGTCGTACCACTGGTGCGTGCCGGGCACGCCGTCGTAGGCGAACTCGTTGCCGACGGGCTCCCACGTCTTCCCGCCGTCGTCCGATCGCTGCAGGAGCTGGCCGAACCAGCCGCTCGTCTGCGAGGCATAGATCCGGTCGGGGTTCACCGGCGAGCCCTTCACGTGATAGATCTCCCACCCGGCGAAGTGCGGGCCGCTCACCTCCCATTTCTTCCTCGCTCCATCCGCAGTCAGGACGAATGCCCCCTTCCGGGTACCCACGAGGACTCGTACACCGCTCATCCGTTGCTCCTGTTGTCGAGGTTGGAGGAGGGGCCGCCCTACCGGGCGCCCGGGCCGATATCGACGGCGATGGTGCGCCACTGTCCCTGATTGAAGCGCATCACGCTCAGCAGGCAGCGCGTCGCGTGTCCCGCGAGGATCGCGAGCCAGATGTGCAGGGGCTCGAGCGTACCGGTCCGCTGGATGACGAAGCAGATGCCGAGCGGAATGATCACCTGCGAGACGATGGAGATGTAGAGCGGGCTCCGGGTGTCGCCGGTACCCTGGAGTCCGCCGGTGTAGGTGAGCGCCACTGCGATGAAGAGTCCGGAGAGGCTCAGGACGCGCAGCAGCTGCGTTCCCAGGCGAACCGCTACCGGTTCGTTCATCCCGAACATCGCCAGCAGCTGCTCCGGGAAGAAGAAGAAGAGCGCACCGAAGAACGCGGCGCCAGTGACGCCGATCCGTGCCGCGACGTGCACGGCGGCATCCGCGCGATCGGGATTGCCCGCCCCCAGGTTCTGGCCCGCCACGGCGGCGGCTGCACCCATCAGGCCGACCGACGTCCAGGTGATGAACGAGAAGAGCTGGGAGTACGACACGGCGAATGCCGCCTGCGCCGCCGCGCTCTCCGCCAGCGACCCGATGAAGGCGAGCATCAGCACCCCGCCGACGTTCATCGCGATGCCCTGGATCCCGGTCGGCAGCCCGAAGCGGAAGAGCGCCCGGATGACACTCCAGTCGGGGCGGAGGCTCATACCCGGAGGAAAGGAGACGACCCAGCCGCCATGCCAGAGCTTGTAGATGGCATACCCACCGATGAGCGTCGCCGCGATGACCGTCCCGAGCGCTGCGCCCGCCGTACCCAGGGCGGGCACGGGGCCGAGCCCCCGGATCAGGATCACGTTCAGGAGGATGTTGAGCACCGTCATGACGATGCCGAGCACCATCGGCGTTCGCGCATCCCCCGCGGAGCGGAGCGCGCCGCTGAGCATGAAGAAGAGCAGCATGCCGCTGCTGAAGAGGAACATGATGCGGAGATACGGAAGCGCCTCCCGCTGGACTTCCGGCGCGGCGTTCACGAGGTCGAGCAGCGACGGCGCCAGGAAGTAGCCGAGCGGCGCCATGACGAGGAGCGAGATGGCCATGGCGGTCAGGAATGCCTGATAGACCGTGCGGTCCACCTTCGCCTCGTCGCCGGCGCCCGCGAACCGGGAGACGAGGACGCTCATCCCGGTGAAGAGGGATGTGATGAAGACGATGATCACGATCCAGATCTGCGTGGCGACACCGATGCCGGCATTCGCCGCAAAGCCGACGAAGTGGCCGACCATCACGTGATCCACGATGCCCTGCAGGCCGCCGATGATGTTCGTGAGCATCGTGGGCCATGCGAGCTTCCAGACGGCCGAGCGGAGCGGGCCTTCGACGATCGATCGGTCGTACTTCCGCGCGGCTGCGCGCGGCGCGGGGGCAGCGGCGGCCGCCGGCGCCGGGGGAGCCGGGGCGGTCACCTCGAGCGGAGCAACGCCGTCGCTCACCTCGCCCTCAGCGATCCACGATCGACTTGAAGCCCGCGTACGACATGCGCTTCATGTCGAACGGCATCGGCTCGCCGCTTCCGGCCATGCGCAGCATGCGCGGATCCTTCATCACCTTCGCGTTGACCCGGTCACGGTGGGCCCGCGACTTGTAGACGATATACGAGAAGATCACGGTCTCCCCCGGCTTGGCGCGGGCCAGCTTCGGAAACGTCGCGACGATCCCCTCGGGCCTGAAGTCGTCTCCCACCGCCTCCACGTACTCCAGTGCGCCATGATCGATCCAGATCTTCCCCGCCTTCTGCGCGATGCGTCGATAGGCGGCCACCTTCCGCTTCGGAATCGGAATGACGAACCCGTCGATGTAGCGCATCGGTGCTCCTGGGTTGATGGATGCTGTATCCGGACGTAAGTGGGGCGTCCGTTGATTCGAGGGAACGGGCCTGCCGCCTGGCGCCCCGGTACCCCGCGACGAAGCGCGTTACGTGCCCGGGTGATTGCCTCCTTCGGCGGCGGCGCCGGCGGCGGCATCGAGGAGGGCGCGCAGCCCCGCCGCCGTCTCGATGCCGAGCATGGAGACTACGCGCCGATGGGCATCCGTCCAGAGGGGAAGCGCCGCTTCGACGAGCCGCTCGCCGGACGGCGTGAGCTTCGCGATCCGTGTCCGGGCATCGGCCGGCTGGCGCGCCAGTCGTACGAGCTTCGCCGCGATGAGGGGTCGGAGATTCCGCGAGAGCGTCGTCGCATCCATCGCGAGCACGCTGGCGAGGCGTCCCATCGGGGCTCCGGCCGCCCCGCACATCGTGATCGCGTTGAGCAGCGTCAGCTGGGTCGCATGGACGCCGAGCGGCCGCAGCGCCTCGTCGTAGAGGCGCGTGATGGCTCGCGAGGTCCGGCGGGCCCGGAAGCAGAGGCAGTCGGCCGCCATCATGCGGGCCGCGTCGTGGTGAGGCTGCATGATAGATGTATATACATCGAAGTCGGAGGCGACAAGGGCCGTGACCGTGGCCTGCCCGGATGCTGGTGATCCTCCCTTCAAGTGTGCACATTTCCTGCATACGCCGCGCTCCTGCCTGGCGCGTATCGCGACAGGATCTTTACCTGCTCAATCGAGATCGACCCCGTCCCGCACCCTTCCGTGCGGATGCGGGCGTGCATGTCCACCGGGAGCCTGCATGAAGGTGAGGGAGGCATTCGAGCTGACGCTCGCGCTCAGCCGGCGCGATGCGGGCGCGCTCGATCCGGCGCTGACACGGCCGCTTGCGCGCGCGGCCGATCGCGGTGCGTTCCATGCGTATGCGATGCGCCAGGGCGTGCTGGGCCTCGTCCTCAGCGCCTTCCGGACGCGCGCTGCCGGGGAGTTCGACTCGACGACCGCGCAGGCCATCACCGCGCCGCTCCGGACCCTGGCGCAGCAGGCGCGTCTCTGGGACATGGAGCGCGACCGCGTGCTCGCCCTCCTCGCGCGCGAAGGACTCGCCCCGATTCTTCTCAAGGGAGCGGCACTTCGCCTGACGACGTACCGCAATGCCGTGGAGCGCCCCGTCGGGGACCTCGACCTTCTCGTGGCCGGCGACGAGATGGAACGCGTCGTCGAGCGGCTCGTCGGTGCGGGATACCGGATGCCGGAATCGGAGGCGGTGATCGAAGGCTTCCGCGAGCATCACTTCCACCTTCCCATGCACCATCCGAACGGCTTCGAAGCGGAGCTGCACTGGGCGCTCACGCCCGCCGTCAGCCCGCATCGGCTCGACGAGCACGAGTTCATCGCGCGCGCCGTGACGATCGAATCGGGCGGCATCCCGGCGCGGGTGCCGTGTGTCGAGCACATGATCCTGCACCTCTCGTCGCAGAACACCGAGGATCACTTCTCGAAGCTGCGCCGTCTCGTGGATCTCGATCGGCTGATCGCGGCGCATTCGGTGCACTGGGATGCCGTCGTGCGCGAGGCGATACGGGGAGGGCTTGCGGCACCCGTCGCCCTCTCCCTGCAGCTGGCGCACCACCTGCTCGGCACGCCGATCCCGGGTGACCTCACGCAGCGCCTCGGCGTGGGCCGCGCCGCGCGCGCATCGCTGGCGCTCCTCGAGCCGGTATCCGGGATCGCCCAGGGGAGCGGGCCGAGGCGCGGGGTGGGGAAGTTCCTGCAGGAAGTCTGGCTCGCATCGGGTGCCGCGCGGACGCAACATCTGAGGCGCCTGATGGCCGGGGAAGAGGAGCCGCTCGACTGGCTCTGGCAGGGGGGTGACGACCCGGGAGGTCGGCCCAGACGGCGCCAGTCACCGGTGACCCTGCTGATGTCGCTTGCGCTATATCAGTGCTGGATAGGGCTTTGCGCACCCTTCACGCTCGGGACGGAAGCGGGGCGACGCGATTTCCGCGTCTGGCGCCCGGCCGAAAGGGCCCGCTTTCTGCTCAGCCCCCAGGGACAACCCTGACATTCATCACGAGGCATACGATGGCCGACGCAGCGATGCGATATCAGCTCCGGAGCAATGATGTGACCGGCAAGGTGATCGACGGGGAAGCGATCATCATGAACCTCGCCACGGGCGCCTACTACAGCATGGACAGCGCCGGCGCCGCGCTCTGGGAGCTTCTGGAGCTCGGCTGCTCGCGGGACGAGGCAGTGGGTGCCTTGGCCGAGCGCTACGACATCGCTGCGGACGTCATCGCGCGGGACGTGGAGGCGGTCATCGACGACCTGATCGCGGAGGACCTCATCGCCATTTCCGCAGATCGCGTCGCGCCTGCCGTCATTCCCGTCGTGAGCACCGGCGCCGGGTACGCCGCGCCGACCCTCCAGAAGTTCACCGACATGGCGGACCTGCTCGCGCTCGATCCTCCGATGCCCGGGCTCGACGAGTCCGCCTGGGGCGACGCCACGGCCGCCGCCTAGCCCGCCATGCCAGCGACCGCGCGCGAGGCCGCGCTCACCTCGGGCCTCGCGCTCATGCTTCCCGAGCGATCGCAGACGCAACTCCTCCGCGCCGCGCTCTTCCGCGGCACGGAGGGGGTGCGCGCGCTCGCGGATGTCGCTCCTGAGCTCGGACGGCCCCAGCTGCTCTCGCCGCCACAGCGCGTGGCCGTGCGGACGCTGAGTCCGCTGCTGGAGTCGGCGACGACCGACACGGTTCGCGCCCACCGGCTCGGCGCCGACGCGATCAAGGTGCTTCGCATGGCGGCGGCCCGCGAGCGTGTCCGGTACGACACGGTGCGGCGGCTCGCCGGGGCGCTTCTTGCCGCGCTCGACGGGCATGGCGTGAATGCCGTGCTGCTCCGTGGCCTGGTGCTCGCCGAGTCGGTCTATCCGGAGCCCTGGCGGCGGCACACGCACGACATCGATCTCTACGTCAGGCCGGCAGATCTGGAGCGCGCGATCGACGCGGCCCGCGCCGCCGGATTCGGCGAGCGCGCCGAGGATCCCGACAGGCTTCCCGGCGGCGTACGGCTCGTCCATCCCTCGGGCCTGCCGGTCGAGCTCCACACATCGCTCTTTCTCGATCCGTTCTATCCGGCCGAGCTCGACGGAATGGCGGCGCGCGCGCGACCAGTGCAGATGCTCGGAGCGCAGGTGACCGTGCTCGGCACCGCCGACCAGCTCGTGCACATCTGCGTCAACGCGGCCCAGAGCCCCGTGCGCGGAAGCCTGCGCTGGGTCGCCGACGCATGGCTGCTCATCGACAGCGATCCCACGCTCGACTGGGATGTGGTGCTGCGGGTCGCGGAGAGCGCCCAGCTCGCGCTGCCGCTGTCGGTCATGCTCCGCTATCTCGCCGAAGAGCTCGACGGCCCGGTTCCGCCGAGCGTCATCGACCGGCTCGACGAGCTGGCGCGTGCCGCCTCGCCGATTGCGCGCGACGTCGCACTCTACGGGGCGCGCGCCGGGCTTCCTGCGCTCGCACTCGTCCGGCGCGTGACCGGAGGGCTTCGACCGCGCCTCTGGGCGCTGGGGTGGCTTCTCTTTCCGTCCCCCACGTACCTGCGGCACGCATACCGCGGCCGGCGAGTACCCGTCGGACTGCTCTATCCCTATCGGATCTGGCATCACGCGGTGGCTGGGCTGCGCGCGCGGCTCAGGCGCGTCCGCCTGCCGGGATCGCTCGAGGCGGAGATCGCATGAGATCGAGTGCAGCAGGTGCCGCCACCTTCGAGCGGCTCGCGGGCGCCTTTCGGGCCGCGTGCGCGGCGCGGCCCGACGAAGTCGTCGAGCGCGACTATCGTATCGCCGGCCGGCCCGTCCGGATGCGATTTGCCGGGCGCGCACTCGGCGATGCGTACGACCGCCCGCTCGCGCACCTCCGCGCCCGCGAGCGCATCGACGCCCCCGACCTCGTGATCGACCTCTGGGATGAAGCAGCGACGGGCGTCGGCTGCGAGGATTGCGTCGAGGGAAGCGATCCGAATGCGCACGGCACCGTGACGGTCTATGACGGCGCGCGGCACGTCAGCCAGCAGAGCCCCTGCACGCTCACCGTCACCGATCGCGAGGCGAGCGCCAAGGTCGGATGGGTCAGTTCGGCGGCGCGACTCACGCAGTACGAGCTCGGGCGCCCGCTGCACTCGTCGCTCCTCCTCTGGATGCGCGACAGGGGCATCCAGGCCGTGCACGCGGGCCTCGTCGCGCGGGACGGCGCCGGCGTGCTGTTCGGCGGCCCGGGTGGCTCGGGCAAGACGACGACGGCGGTCACCTGCCTGCGAGCCGGCTACCAGTACCTTGCCGATGATTATGTGGGACTCGAGCGGCTGGCGGACGGCACCTGGTTCGGCCACAGCCTCTACTCGTCGAGTCATTTCGAGCCGCACCACCTCCAGCGATTTCCCGACCTCGTCCCGCATGCGATGCCGGGCAAGCTCGAGCGCGAGGACAAGCACATGGTCCTCCTCTCGGGACTCTTTCCAGAGGGATTCGCGAACGGTGCCGCGATCCGCGCCGTGGCGCTGCCGCGCGTGGTGCCGCGGGTGGAGACGCGCTTCCGGCCGGCATCGAAGGTCGCCGTGCTGAAGCAGCTCGCCCCGAGCTCGCTCTTTCAGCTCCCCTTCCTCGGCGCGGGGCGCGCGCGGTTCGAGACGATGGCCGCCCTGGTCGAGTCCGTTCCGACCTACTGGCTCGAGCTCGGGTCCGACCTGCCGGGCATCCCGGCGGCGATCGGCCGCATGCTGAGAGGAGAACCCGAATGAGCGACCTGCTCGTGAGCTGCATCATCCCGGTCTACGATTGCGAGTCGTATCTCGCGGAGTCGATCGAAAGCGTCCTTGCGCAGAAGCACCGGCCTCTCGAGGTGATCGTGGTGGACGATGGATCCACCGACGGCACCGGAGAGGTGATCCGCGCTTTCGGCGATCGAGTCCGCGGATTGGCGCAGCCCAATGCGGGGCCGGCCGTGGCCCGGAACACCGGGCTCGCCGCCGCGCGGGGCGAGCTCATCGCCTTCAATGACTCCGACGATCTCTGGGCTCCCGACAAGCTCGCCGTCCAGATGGCGCTGCTCGCGGAGAAGCCGGAGCTCGACTTCTGCGTGGCCCACGTGCAGAACTTCTGGGTCGACGAAATGAAGCACGAGGCCGATCGCTTCAAGGGTCATCGGCGCAGCGAGCCGATCGCCGGCTGGGTCACGCCGACCCTCCTCGCGCGGCGCTCCGCCTTCGAGCGCGTGGGTGTGATGCGCCCGGAGCTCGGGCATGGTGACTCGGCCGACTGGTTCCTCCGGGCGCGAGAGGCCGGTCTCAAGGGGGAGCTGATGCCGGATGTGCTGCTCCGCCGGCGGATTCACGCCACCAACCGGTCGCGGGTCACGGCGGCACAGAGCCGGGACGAGTTCCTGGCCCTGCTCAAACGCAACAAGGACCGGAAGCGGGAGATCCCGAGCGCATGAGCCGATACGAGCCCGGCCTCGTCAGCTGCGTCATTCCCGTCTATAACGGGGCACGTTTCGTGGCGGAGAGTATCGAGAGCGTGCTGGCGCAGCCGTACCGGCCGCTGGAGGTCATCGTGGTGGACGATGGCTCGACCGATGGGACCGAGGACGTGCTCGGGGCGTTCGGCGACCGGATCCGGACGTTCTTTCAGCCGAACGCCGGGCCGTCCGCGGCGCGGAACCGGGGCGTGGCCGAGGCTCGAGGCGAGTGGCTCACGTTCCAGGATGCGGATGATCTGTGGGCGCCGGACAAGCTCGAGCGGCAGATGGATTCCTTCCGGAAGAACCCCTCGCTGGATCTCTGTTTCGGCCATCTGCAGAACTTCTGGGAGCCGGAGCTGCGGGAGATCGAGGAGCGTGCGCGCGATACCTGGCTCGCGCAGCCGCATCCGGCGCATGGCCCGCCGCTCATGCTCATGCGGCGCGAGCTCTTCGACCGCGTCGGTCCCTTCGACACGGCGCTACGCACCGGCGAGGACACCGACTGGCATTTCCGGGCGCGCGAGATGGGCGTGGTGACCGAATGCCTTCCCGACATCCTCCTGCGCCGGCGCCGCCATGGACGGAACCTCACCGCCAACTGGAACGCGAGCGCCGAGGACATGTTCACCATGCTCAAGCGCTCGATCGAGCGGCGCCGCGGAGCCCCTGCAGCACCTCCAGCGAGTGAATGATCGCCCGACCCGTGTGATACGGCCCTTTCCACGCGTCCGCCTTCCTTCCATGGGGGCGGCCGCGGGGCGGGACGAAGGCATGCCACTCGCCGTGCTTCCAGTCCACCTGGCGTGATTCGATCCAGTCGAGCGTCGTCAGGTAGGTCTCGGCGGGCTCCCGCTCGCCGGTGACGCGATACATCTCCAGGGTTCCGAGCAGCGCCTCCGCCTGCACCCACCAGATCTTCTCACGCCGATCGGCCCGCTTTCCGAGCGGCCCCGTGTAGTGGAAGCCGCCTCTCCGCCGGTCGTGACCGAACCGGAGCGAATGCTGCAGCAGCGAGCGGTAGAGGCCGGCGAGAACCTGCGGCGCCGCGCCCGCCGTCTCGCAGGCCGAGATGAGCAGGTGGATCGTCTCGATGTCGTGCCCGTACGAGACACGCGCGTGTTCCTCGTCGAGCAGCGGCGACCAGTCGGGGCGATGGGCATCCGTGAGCGCCCCCTCGCGCATGCGCACGACGCCGTTCGAGCAGATGAGCAGCAGCTCCGGCAGCCTGGAGACCGCGACCGAGCCCGGGTTCGCGCGGGCCTGCCACGTATACGCTTCCATCAGGTGATGCATCGAGCCGAGATACTTGAGGCCGCCCCGCGTACGTGACGGCTCGAGCGTGCCCGGAACCCAGCTCCGCTCGAGCTGATCCCAGTAGCCCCCACCATCGGGATCGCGAAGGTGCCGCTCGACCAGCTCGCACGTTTCCTCGGCGATCGACGCCGGACCACCCGATCCGGTGGCCATGGCGTACTCCGCCAGCGCATAGATGGCGAACGCCTGACCGTACTGGTGCTTCGTGGCGTCGAGCGGGACCGCGCCATCCTCGGACACATGCCAGTAGAAGCCTCCGTACCGGTCGTCGAGGAAGCTCGACACGAGAAAGTCGTACCCGTGGCGCGCCGCCTCGAGCATGGCGTCACGCTGGTGGCCCGCTCTGGCCATTCTCGCGAAGAACCAGAGCGTGCGCGCGTTGGTCACGAGCGCCTTGCGCGCCGGGCCGAGCGACGCCCCGTCCTCCCCGTGATTGAGGTGATACCCGCCGTGCTCGAGATCGAGCACGCGCGGGTGCCAGAAGGGAACGAGGTTCTGGAAGAGGATCCGCTCGAGGACGGGCTCGGTGGCGAGTACTTTCGCGTGGACCACGTCGCCGGCCGGCCCCGGCGGCAGGGGTATCCGGCGGGCGCGAAGCCGGCGGCGGAGCGCTGCGGCGAGTCGTCTCATGGTCCGCGAATATGCCGGGGACGCATCCGGTTTGTCAGGGGCTCGCGTGCTTCGACAGTTCTGGCCACCGCGGGTGATTCGTGTCACGCGCCCGAGGTCGGTTGCTGCTCATCTTGGGACGTCATCGGCCCGGGTGGATGAAATGGCAAAGCAGGCAGGTGGAATCTTCGGCGTGGTCCGGCGTGCCGTCCGCGATTTCCTGGACGACGACTGCATGAGCGCCGCCGCGGCGCTTTCCTATTACACGGTCTTCTCACTTCCCGCCGTGCTGGTGCTGCTCCTCCTGGTGCTCGGTGCCGTTCTCGATCCGGAGGATGTGCGGGGCGGACTCGAGCGCCAGCTCCAGTCGCTGATGGGGCCGAGCGCGGGCGGCAGCGTGCGCACGATCCTCTCCCATGCGGAGCAGCCGGGCGGCGGTACCCTGCCGACGCTCCTCGGCATCGCGGCGCTCCTCTTCGGGGCAACCGGGGCGCTGCTGCAGCTGCAGTCGGCGCTCAACCGGGCCTGGGAAGTGGAGTCGAAGGGCGGAGGGATCAGGGCGTTCTTCGCCAAGCGTGTCTTCTCGCTCGGCATTCTCATGGCCATTGCCTTCTTCCTGCTCGTCTCGCTCGCGGTAAGTGCGGCATTGTCGGCCGTGGGAGACCGGATCGGTGGCTACCTGCCGGAGGGCATGTCGTCGGCCGTCCTCTTCGTCATCAACCTCGTCATATCGCTGGTCGTGATCGGGCTGCTGTTCGCGGTCATGTTCAAGGTGCTGCCGGACGCGAAGACGGCATGGCGCGATGTGTGGGTGGGCGCCGGTGTCACGGCGCTGCTCTTCATCGCGGGGAAGTTCCTCATCGGGTTCTACCTGGGGAAGAGCAATCCGGGGGAGGCATACGGGGCGGCCGGCTCCCTGGCCGTGCTCCTGCTCTGGATCTACTACTCGTCCATCATCGTTCTGCTCGGCGCCGAGTTCACGCAGGCCTGGGCTTCGGCGCGCGGGAAAGGGATCGAGCCCGAGGAGGGAGCGGTGCGGGTGCGGCGCGAGAAGCGGGAGGTGCGCTCGACCGAGCCGCGGCCTGCATAGCGCTCACCGGATCGGCACGCTGGTCCATCCACTCGTGGCGAGGACGCCCGCCTCGTGACCTGGGCGTGCCCTAGCGTCCGGTCGTCGGGCGCGCGACGAGGATCCCCGAGCATCCGCGGATCGCGGCCACGTAGTCCGGAAGTGTCGATCGCGTGATCTCCACGACGCCCCCGGACAGCGGGGCGTGAAGGACACGCAATGCACTCGCGCGGTCTCGAAACGCGAACGCGGCGTGCGTGACGTCGAGCCCCGGGATGGTCGTCGCAAAGGCGAGCACGTCTCCACTCTCGATGCGCGCTGCGATGCCTGGAATGGCCGCCTTCGGGACGACGTACCGTGGCGAGCCGTCGAGTCGCCGTTCCATTGCGCCGATCTCCGCAAGGACCGAATCGTCCGAGAGCGCGGGATAGCTGCTGCGGTGATCGCTCATGAAGCGGAGGGGCCGCATGTCGGCCGTTCCGCCCAGCTCCCGGCCCAGGTCGGTCACCAGGCCGCGCCGTGCGCCATCGGCGATCCACTCGCTGAAATAATGGAGGCGCGATCCGTAGCCTTTTCGCCTCCCATCGCGATACCGCATGCGTTCGATCTCGCATCCGAAGCCGGACCAGGCCGGCGCGTCCCCGCCCGTGGCAATGCGCGCGACCGCAATCGCTGCTTCCACCAGTGTCACGCAGTCGAATCGTGTCAGCGAGAGCGTGAGCGGCTCGTTCCGGGGAGATCCGCCGGCCGCCAGGTAGGCTTCGAGCGTCGTCGCTTCATATGGAGTGCCGATGGCGAGCTCGGCGGCGCGGATCACAAGATGCCCGAAAGCGCTGCCGGAGGAGCCTGGCGCCTGGGACCTCAGCGTCGCGACCCATGCGGCGAGGCGTGCTTCGTCGGGGTCGCCACCGCGGCGCGCCAGCGCGGCGAGGGGGCGGGGAACCGCGGCCAGGGCCGCCAGCGCACCCGTACGCAGGAGCAGGTCCCGCCGCGAAAGCGGTTCACCACTCATGCGGCCGGCACCTCGAAGCAGCAGCTGGGACGTTCCTCGTACCGGCAGCAGAGCGCGACGTCGGCTCCGGTCACCTCCCGCAGCAGGGAGCGGACGGCACGGCAGGCTTCAGGTCGCCGCTCCACCGCCACCGCGAGCGGGCAGCCATACCCCCGAATCACCGCACTCCCATCCCGCTCTTCCACCTCGACGAGCCCGCCGAGGGAGCGGAGCACGTCGGCGCCCGTTTCGACTCGCGATCGCGCCGAATTGCCGCCTGGCGGAAAGCTGCCAGTGGCGAGGCGCCGCCCCAGACCATCGAGGAGAGATTCGAGCTGATCCTCCGGGATCGTCGACGCGAGCTCCTCGAGGAGCGCCCGGAGAACCGGGGCATACGCCCGCGACATCATCGTCTCCGCATCGGGGTGCAGCTCGAAGAGCGTGGCGGGCTTACCCGCGCCCGGATTCCGCCGGGTTCCCCCCTGCCGGACGAGGCCGTCCCGCTCGAGCGTGAGGAGATGGGCCCGCACGGCGTTCGGGGTCAGTCCGAGGGCGGCGGCCAGGGCGTCGACTGGCTGCGGGCCGCGCCGGAGCAGCGTAACCAGTTGTCCGCGTGTGGTTTCCAGAAAGCGTTTTTCGCCAGTACGCATCTGCATGAGGGCCTCCGGGTCCTCGAATCTAGCAGGCGGCCTTAATTCCGACAATATATCCAAGGAAACCTTGACTTATTCTCCGGGAGCACATACTTTGCATTTCCAACTCTCACGGAGGCCCGATGAGCAGGTCCCTTTTCGCCATCCTTGCCGGCACTCTCGCATCCACCGCCCTCGTCGCCGGCGCAGTGTCCACCCCCGCCCCCCTCGATGACGCGACCATCGTCGCCATATTCGATGCGGCCAACACGGCCGACATCGAGACCGGCACGCTCGCGGTCGAGCGCGGCCAGAGCCCGGAAGTCCGTGACTACGGCGCCATGCTCGTCCGCGACCACACGGCCGTCCGGCAGATGGGCCGGGATCTCGCGAAGAAGCTGGGCGTGACGCCGACACCTCCCGCCGATGATGCGGGCGCGAAGTCTCATGCCGACGCCATGGCGCGGCTCAGGAAGGTGCCCGCGGCGCAGTTCGACCAGGCGTTTCTCGCGCACGAAGTGACCTTCCATCAAGGCGTGATCGACGCGCTCAACACCACGCTCGTCCCGGCCATCACCAACGCGGAGCTCAAGGCGCTCGTCGTGAAGGTCGCGCCGGCGTTCGAGGGTCACCGCGATGGCGCGGCGACGATCGCGAAGAAGCTCAGGGGAGGGAAGTGAACCTTACCGTCACGCGGCGGGTCGTGTTCGAAGCCGTCCATTTCGGGCGGAAGCTCTCGTATGCGCTCGAGGTCTCGGTTGCCGGTCCGGTGGACGACACCGGATCGGTGATCGACTTCCACCGCCTCCGTGATCTCGCGAACGCGGCCGTCGCGGACGTGCTCGCGAGCGGTGCAGCGGCGCCCCCCACCGCCGAGAATCTCATCGCGGCATTCTGGCGGGAGCTTGCCCCGCGGCTCCCCGTCCGCCTCACGCGTCTCCGGCTCTGGGAAACGCCGAACCAGTCGGTCGAATACGACGGAACCTGACTCCCGGGCGGACGGTCAAGCGGGGCGTCGAATGGTGACGGTGTGCCGTTTTCCGTCGTCGTCGAGCGGAATCGCGCCGTCGGGGATTCGTGCGCCATCCACGACGGCTTCGACGGCCGTCACGCCGGGATCGCGGCGGACCGTGATCGCGTAGGTCGCCTCGCCGAAACGGTACTCGATCGAATACTCCTCCCACGCCGCCGGAGCGCGCGGCTCGATGAAGAGCGCGTTCCCCCGCTTGACCAGACCGAGAATTCCCTCCACCCCGACGCGATACATCCAGCTCGCGGACCCCGTGTACCAGGTCCACCCGCCGCGGCCGAGATGACCTTTCGCGGTGTAGACGTCCGCGGCGACCACGTACGGCTCGACCTTGTACGTCGCCACGTCCTCGGGCGTCCGCGCGTGCGTGAGCGGGTTGATCATCTGGTAGAGCTCGAAGGCGCGATCCCCGGCGCCGCGCATCGCGGTGGCGAGCACTGCCCAGAGCGCCGCGTGCGTGTACTGTGCTCCGTTCTCGCGCACGCCCGGGAGATAGCCCTTGATGTATCCCGGGTCGAGCGGGGTCTTGTCGAACGGCGGCGTGAGCAGCATGAGGAGCCGCGCGTCCTCCCGCACCAGGTGCTCCTCGAGCGAGGCCATCGCCTGGGCCTGCCGATCGGGGTTCCCGGCACCCGAGATCACGCTCCAGCTCTGGGCGATCGAATCGATCCGGCATTCTTCGCTCTGCGCGGAGCCGAGCGGGGTCCCGTCGTCGAACCAGGCGCGCCGGTACCAGGCGCCGTCCCACGCGTGCGCCTCGACCGCGGCCGCGTACGCATCCGCCCGAGCGCGAAGCTCGGTGGCCGTAGCCCCGTCGTCGCGCGCCTCGGCCAGCCGCGCGAATCCGCGCAGGGTCGCGACGAGGAACCACGCGAGCCAGACGCTTTCCCCGCGCCCTTCAACCCCCACGCGGTTCATGCCGTCGTTCCAGTCGCCGATGCCGATCAGCGGCAGGTCGTGCGCCCCGGCCGTGCACGCGCGCCGGAGCGCCCGGAGGCAGTGCTCGTAGACGCTCGCGCGCTCCTCGGTGACCTCGGGGAGGTCGTACACTTCGTGCTCGTCCGGTTCGAGCTGTCGCATCGCGAGGAACGGGGCTTCCTCGTCGAGTACCGTCGCGTCGCCGGTGACGGTCACATAGTGCTCGACCACGAACGGCAGCCACGCGAGGTCGTCGGAGAACCGCGTCCTGACGCCGCGGCCGCTGTGCGGATGCCACCAGTGCTGCACATCGCCCTCGACGAACTGCCGTGATGCCGCGCGTACGAGGTGCTCACGAGCGAGCGCAGGCTCCGCATGCAGGAAGGCCATCGTGTCCTGCAGCTGGTCGCGGAAACCGTAGGCGCCGCTGCTCTGGTAGAGCGCGGTCCTGCCCCACATCCTGCAGGCGAGTGCCTGGTAGAGCGTCCAGACGTTGACCATCGCATCGAAGGACGGCTCCGGCGTCCGGACGCGGACGACCGACAGCCGTCGCGCCCAGCCCTCGATGGACCGGTCGAGCGCGGCGCGCGCCGAGTGGGGAACGCGGTACTCCGCCACGAGCTGCCGTGCATCGTCCGCCGTGGCGGCCGCGCCGAGAATGAGGACCACCTCGCGCGTTTCCCCCGGATCGAGCTCGAGGATGCACTGCAGCGCTGCGCAGGGGTCCTTGCCGACGCCCGTTCGCCCGCCGAGTGGCTCACCGTCCACCAGGGCCTGCGGTGCGGCGGGCGAGCCGTTGCGCCCGAGGAACTCCCGCCGGCTCGCCGTGTGTGCCGAGACCGGAGCGCTGATGGCGTGGAACGCGAGCCAGGAGGCAAAGCTCGGGTCGAAGGTGTTCGAGGCGTAGATGGTGCCGGTGGCGGCATCGAACGAGGTCTGGATCGTGTGCTGCGTATGCTCGCGCAGCGCGCCGAGCGCCCATTCGACATAGCTCGTGACGACGAGGCGCCGGGCGCGTGAGCCTTCGTTGGTGACCCGGAGCACGGAGACCCGTACCGGAGCCTCGTCCGCCATGCCGAGCGTCAGGTGCGACCGGATGCCGTCGTGCACCGTTTCGAACGACGTGTATCCCTGGCCGTGCCGGACACGGAAAGGCGCACCGCTGTCGACCGGGCCGGGCGTCGCCGACCAGAGGCCACCTGCGTCGGCGTCCTGCAGGTAGATCGCGTCCGTCACCGGATCGCTGACCGGATCGTTGTGCCACGGCGTCAGCCGGTAGAAGTAGCTGTTCTCCGCCCAGGTGCAGCTCCCGCCGCGCTCGGAGACGATGAACCCGCCGGCGCGATTCGCGACGACATTGATCCACGGGGCCGGCGGCACGCGGTCGCCGGCGACGTCGATTTCGTAGGCGCCGTCCGAGGTCAGCCGTCCGAAGCCGTTGTCGAGGCCCGCTGCCGGGCTCTGGTGCGACGCCGGCTCCGCCGGTGGATGCCGCGGCGCCGGGCCGTGTCCCGATGGTGACAGCGACGAAGGGAGGAGTCCCCCCAGGCGGCGGACCGTTCGCGCCACGCGCGACTGCCGCCGCCGTTCGGGGCTTCGCAATTCGACGGGGGCCGCCTCCTCGGCATCCTTATCGGCATCGGCGGCGTCGTACGGCGCCGCGTCATCGGTGATCCGGCCGAGCGCCCGCCCATCGCAGGGGATGTGGAGGCGCGCGGTGGCGCGCAGCATCGCGAGCTCGTCGCTCCCCATCTGGTCCGACTGCCGGATGAAGACGCCGCCCGACTGGTCGAAGACCCCGCTCTCGCCGACGGCGTGGAGCAGTGCCGTGACGCGGTCGGAGAGGTCGCCCAGGTACTGGGTCGGCTGGGTCTTCAGGACGACGAGATCCACGGTCATGCCCCGCCGGCGCCAGTACCGATGCGCCGTGAGGAGCTGGCGGAGCGTCGGGAGACCGTCCACCGATTCGATGGTGGCGAGCAGGATCGGCCAGTCGCCCGAAAGGCCGACCGACCAGAGGAGGGGCTGCGAGCCGTGGTTGAGCCGGAGCTCCGACTGTGGCGCGCGCCGCGCTGCGGCGCCGTAGAGCAGATCGCCCGCGAGCTCCTGGAACACCGCCGCCTCGGCCGGCGTCACCCCGAGCTCGCGAAGCTCGATCTGCGTCGAGGTCCACGCCAGGTCGAGGGCCCGCTGCGCGGCGTGCGGTTCGTGGTACCGATCGGCGAGCTCGAATGCCCGCTCGCGCGTGTCGGCGATGAGCGTCGTGAACGACGCGCACGCAGACTGCCCCGGCTCGAGCGTGAGGCGCACGCGAAGGGCAAAGACCGGATCGAGCACGGCGCCGGTCGTGCCCGAAAGCGCGCTGCCGCGCTCGACCGAGACGGGATTGACCGTGGAGCGGCCGCGCCCGATGAATCGCGCGCGGTCGGTTTCGCAGGTCACGGGCTCGGCGAGCTCGCGCCCCGTCGCCACGACGTGGACGCACCAGACCGCGGCCTCCTTCCCCGAGCGAGGCCGGCGCGTGGCGGTCACCGCCGAGCACCAGGCATGATATTCGGTCTCGACGAAGAGGTTGGCGAACGCCGGGTGCGAGCGGTCCGCATCGGGCGTGGTGAGAACGATCTCGCCGTAGCTCGTGAGCTCGATGTCGCGCGGCTCGTCGCTGTTGTTCGTGACCGTGACACGCCGCACCTCCGCCGAGTCCTCGGGCACGACGGCGATCTCGGTGCGCGTCTCGATCGGCCCGTCGGCGCGATGCACGGTGACGCGGTCGGTCGCGAGGTAGGCACGATACCAGTCCGCCGGCGCGCCGACCGGCTGGTGCGTCGCCGACCAGAAATGACCCGACGTGGTGTCGCGGACATAGCAGAACTGGCCGGTGGCGTCGCGCGTGCCGTCCGATCGCCAGCGCGTCACGGCGAGCCCCCCGTACCGGCTGTACCCGCCCCCGCACTGGCTGATCATGATCGTATAGGGCAGCTGCCCGAGGAGTGCGACGTGCGGGCGCGGCGTGTCGGCCGTATCGATCTCCCGCACCGCCGGCCGCTCCATCTCCGGCTCCGGCAGCGCCTCGTCGACGCGCGCACCCTGGCCGCGCTGGATGACGAGACGGCGCGGAAGCCGCTCGTGCAGCAGCAGCTCCGCCGCGCGCACCATCGGGTCCGCATGGAATCGGCGCTGCCACAGCTGCCCGGCGAGGATGTTCGTCAGCGCCACGAGGCCCATGCCGATATGATGGGCCATGTACGCCCGCACGACGGCATACTCGCGTTCCGGATCGGGCCGCGTGAAGTCCACCGAATCCCGGAACCCGTACGGGCCGAGGAGGCCGTACGTCTCCAGCTGGGTCAGATTGGGCAGCGCGCGCTTCGCTTCGACCATGGCGGCCAGGAGCGACGCATACGGCGCGACGACCAGGTCCCGCCCGAGCCCGCGCTTGAGCGCGAGATCCGGCACGCCGAACGCGCGATACTGATAGGTGTAACTCCGATCCCGCACGTTGTAGGCACTCTCGCTGATGCCCCACGGGACGTCGCGCTCCGCACCGTACGACGCGTGCCGCTGCACGGCACCCTCGTACGTCTGCGCGAGGACCGTGAAGGGAAAGGCGCGCATGACGAGCATCGGCATCAGGTACTCGAACATGCTGCCGCTCCACGAGACCAGCGCCGGCGCGCCGCTGGCACGCGTGAGGGTGCGGCCCAGCCGGAACCAGTGCTCCACCGGGATGTCGTTCTTCGCGATCGCCACGAAGCTCGCGAGCCGCGCTTCCGATGCGAGAAGGTCGTAATACGAGGAGTCGAGCGTATGGCTCGTCTGCTGGTACCCGATGGCGAAGAGCCGCCGCTGCTCGTCGAACAGGAAGCGGAAGTCCATCTCCATCGCGTACTGGAAGGCGCGCTCGCCGACCGTCTCGAGGCGTGTCACGAGCCGCCGCGCCTCGGCGGAGCTTTCGGCAAGCTCGCGCAGGGTGGCATTCGCCCGGCCCTCGACGAGCGCCACCCACGCGCGCTGGGAATCGATGAGGGCGAGCGCCCACCCGACCCAGTAGGCGTCCTCGGGCCGGTGCGCCCGCATCACGCTCTCCGCCGCGCGAAGTCGTTCCGAGAGCTGGGCGAGTCCCGCGAGTGAGAGGGGCGCGCTGCGCGCGTCCTTCGCGGCGGCCCGCGCCGTGCGCAGCTCGGCCGGAATCTCCGGGCGCACCGCGCCGTTCCCCTTCCCCGGCTCCGCCGCCGCGAGGCTCGTCAGCTGGGCCAGGTCCAGAGCGGTCTCGACTGCCCGGACGAGCCGTGAATCCACGATGGGGCCGTCGGCGAGCTCGAGGCAGCCCTGCCGGAGCGCCACCAGGTGCCCCGCGAGATTGCCGCTGTCCACCGTGGAGATGTACGCCGGCTCCAGGACGTGCAGGTCGTTGAGCGCGTACCAGTTGAAGAAGTGCCCGCGGAACCGGCGCATCCGCTCGAGCGAGCGGAGCGCGCGCTCCAGCCGGTCGGCCATCTGCTCGATCGAAAGGAAGCCGAGGTCGGCGGCACTCGCGGTGGAAATGAACTGGAGCCCGATGTTCGTCGGCGAGGTGCGCATCGCGACGTTCGGGGTGGGGTCCTCCTGGAAATTGTCGGGTGCGAGCCAGTTGGTGTCCGCCGTGACGAAGGCGTCGAAGTAGCGCCAGTGCAGGAGTGCGTAGCGGATGGCCTGGCCGCGCGCTTCGGGGGAGAGCCGCTGCTCGCGCGCGATGGCGGGCGCGCCGAGCGCGTACGCGATCGCGGGCGAGACGGCCCAGGCGACCGCCATGGGCAGCACGCCCACGAGCAGCTGCCAGAGCGGGGCAGGGTTGGTGCTGCCGGGCGCGGCGCGCCAGGCGATGATTCCGACCACGGCGGCCGCGACGAGTGGCGCAGCCCACATTGCGCGCCAGATGACGCGGGTGGAATCGGCCACCGCGCGCTCCGCCTGAAACGCGGTCTGCCACTCGAGGAGGTGCTTCCGGGAAACCCCCAGCCGCCAGAGGGCACGGAAGATGGCATCGAGCGAGTTCCACGCCTGGTGCGGCAGATAGACGACGGCGAGGGCCACCTGCTTCGCGCTGGTGACGGCATCCCGGCCGACGGCGCCATAGTAGGCTCGCCACGACTTGTCGAAGGGGGGCCGGATGAGCGCGAGGAGGAGCGCGACGACCCACGGCGCCGCGATGGCGCCAAGCCCGATCAGCGTCCAGCGGGCGGGCGCGACCGGAAGGAAGATCCACCCCGCCAGCAGGAACACGAGCTGCGCGATCTCGACGACGCTGCGGCGCAGGTTGTCCACGATCTTCCAGCGCGAGAGGAGCGAGAGCCGGTTCGGCTCCCTTCCTTCGGCCGCGGGGACGCTTGGCCGGAGCCAGGGCAGCAGCTGCCAGTCCCCACGCGTCCAGCGATGCTTCCGGCGTGTGAACGTGAGGTAGCGCGCGGGGTAGTCGTCGTAGACGAGCACGTCGGTCGCGAGACCGGCGCGCGCATAGTTGCCTTCGATCAGGTCGTGTGAGAGGAGCGCGTTCTCCGGGAAGCGTCCGCCGGTAGCCTGCTCGAAGGCGGCGACATCGTAGACCCCCTTCCCGGCGAAGCTCCCCTCGCCGTACAGGTCCTGGTACACGTCGGACACGGCCGTCGTATACGGATCGACGCCCGGATGCCCCGAGTGGATCGACGCGAAGAGCGATCGGTGTGCGCTCGGCAGCGAGACCCCGACCCGCGGCTGCAGGATGCCGTACCCGCGCACCACCCGGCCACGGGCGGGGTCGTAGACGGCGCGATTGAGCGGGTGCGCCAGGGCGCCGACCAGCAGCGCCGCGGTTTCGGGGGGGAGCACGGTATCGGAGTCGAGCGTGATGACGTAGCGCACGCTCCGGAGCGGAGTCACCTCGCCGACGATCGTCGAGAACCCCTCCCCGTCGCCGCCCAGCACGAAGCGGTTGAATTCGGCGAGCTTTCCCCGCTTCCGCTCCCAGCCC
This sequence comes from Gemmatimonadales bacterium, assembly GCA_036741715.1. GTDB lineage: Bacteria > Gemmatimonadota > Gemmatimonadetes > Gemmatimonadales > GWC2-71-9 > CAMLLJ01. The sequence continues at coordinate 42,687 of DAINRR010000008.1, read as the reverse complement.
ATCCACACGCCCTCCCGCGGGTTCCAGCGCCGGGGCCGGTGGAAGAGATAGAACGCATCGCCGGTCGTCGGGGCGTAGCGGCGGTTGAGCTCGCGGATGCCTTCGGCCGCGGCGGCCAGGATCTCCGCGTCCCCCGGGAGCGACTCGGACGGGGCATCGGTATGGTCGCTCAGCAGGGCGAAATGGAGGTTCGCTTCCCGATTGGCGAGGAACTGCACTTCCAGATTCTCGAGCGCTTCCTCGACGGCGTCCACACTGCCGAACAGCGTCGGGATCACGACGGCCGTGCGGAACTCGGGCGGGATCCCGTGCTCGCGCAGGTCCAGCTTGGGGAGAAGCCGCGGCGGCAGCAGGGCGGTGACGAGCTGGTTCACCACGTTCACGGCGATGTCGTTCGCCGGGATGAAGGCGAGGAGCAGTACCGCGAGCCACTCTGCGCGCGCCCCCGCTCCGCCGAGCAGGAAGAGCGCGGCAAGAGCGCCCGCCGTCGCCGCCAGGATGCCGCCGACGAACACGATGTCGGGATGGCGATGGATCCAGCGATAGATCCCTTCCCGCACGTGCGGCCGGTACCCGGTGAGGCGCTCCAGCTCCGCCAGGCCGTCGTCCACGAGATAGTAGCCGACGTGCGCGAAGCGGACGTCGTCCGGATGCCGCGCGGCGCCCTGGCGCGCGCATTCGATCGCGAGCTCGGCGACGGCCGTCTCGGCCTTCCGCGTCCGCCGGGCGATGTTCTCGACGACATGACGGTAGCGGTCGCGCGTCGCGAACGTCATGCGGGGGTAGTCGCCCGAGGGATCGCTGCGGAGCACGCGCTCGATGCGGCTCTGCGCCTCGACGAACGTCTTCCAGTCCATGCGCCCGACGGCGCGGAGGCTGGAGATGCTGTTCGCCATGGCGATCTGGGTGAGCGCGAGCCGCTGCGTGGCACGCGACGTCGCCTCTTCCGCGCCGAACGCCTCGTCGGTGATCCATTCCTCGAGCCGGCGGAGCGTCGGGTGGGCCCCGCCCTCGGCCCGGAGCTGCTGCAGGAAGCGCGAGACGAAGATGGCATCGAGCGCCGGCGGCCTCGCCACGAAATCCTGCAGAGCGGCATCGAGGGCGGCCTCGTCGCCCTGGACCGCCAGGATCCTCGCGGCGGCGGCATCCGCCGCCTCGAGGCTGTCGAGCCGCTGCACGGTCCGGAGCGCCATGCGCCGGACGTTCTCGATCAGGCCGAGGCGCAGCATCGCCGGGATGGCCCAGAGCTCGCCGATGGTCAGCGTCGCCGACTGCTGGAATGCGGTGACGAACCCCGAGGCGTTCTGCAGGTCGATCCGGCCCTCGGTGTGCGAGATCAGCGCGATGGCGAGCTCGTATACGCGCGGATACCCCGCCAGCGAGCCGTTCGCGAGCTCGGGCAGCTCGCGGTAGTAGCCACTCGGCAGGCTCTCGCGCACCTCGCCGATGTGCTCCTGAACCACGTAGTAATTGTCGAGCAGCCAGTCACCTGCCGGACCCACTTCCCGGCCGGCATCGGCGGCGCCGAGCAGCCGGCGGTGGGCATCGGCCAGGATGCCGCGGGTCGCGTCGAGCCGCGCGAGCAGCGGTGTCTTGCGCCGCCCCCCGGCGGCGAGCCGCTGCGACTTGGCCAGCGACCGGGCGCGCTCGGCGAGGCGCTCCGCACCGAGAAGGTCGCCGCGGATCGGGCCGGTGAGCACCGTCTCGTGCGGGTCGGTCCGGCGGCGGAGGAATCGCGTGACGGCGCGGGGAAGCTCGAAGGTGGGGATGGCGATGGCCTCGGTACGGGGGCGTGGCGGAGCCGCGTTCGCGGACCTGGGTGCGTCGCTATGGGAACATAGGACCCCCGCAGGAAGTGGGGAAAGGGGGCCCGGCCTACGTCACGATCGCCGTCACCAGGGCAGCGAGCGCGATCACGAGCGCGCCGAGCGCGACGGCAAGGATCTGCTGTTCGCGCGGTGACGCCGGAAGGGCGGATGCATCACGCGTCTCGTACAGCGACTGCGACATCACGCTCTGCGCCGCCATGACTTCCTCCATGCCCTGGACGAAGTGGCGCTGGTGGATTCGCTTCTCCGGATCCGGCCCCGGCTCGAACGTCGCGAGCTGCGCCGCCTTGAGGACCGCGTTCTTGATGTCGCCGCCGCTGCGCGGGTAGCGCTCGGCGAGCTCGCGGAAGTTCACGTCCGCAGCGAGCGGTGTCTTCGTCGCGTGCAGCTGCGCCCGCCAGATCCGCTCCCGCTCGTCGAGGCCGGGGAGGTCGAAGCGGATATGTGTCCTGATCCGGCGCTCGAAGGCGGGGTCGAGGTTCGCCGCGAGGTTCGTCGCGAAGATCACCACGCCCGCGAAGCGTTCGACCTCGTTGAGCAGCACGTTGACCGTCGCGTTCGCCTCGCGCTCGTACCCGTGGCTCAGCGACGTGAAGCGCCGGCTGGCGATCGCGTCGGCTTCGTCGAAGAAGAGCACGGCGTCCTGCTTCTCGGCGTCCCGGAACACGGACGCCACGTGCTTCGAGGTCTGCCCGACCCAGCGGGACTCGAGCTCGGCGTAGCGGACCACCAGCAGCTTCCGGCCGAGCGTCGCGGCGATTGCCTCCGCGGCGATCGTCTTCCCGGTTCCCGGCGGGCCGGCAAAATGCAGCGCGAGGCCGGCCGTTCCTCCGTGCCGTTCGGCGAGGCCCCACCGGTCGAAGATCAGGCTCTGCTTCCGGATCAGCGCGAGCGCCTGTCGGATGGCGTCGAGCGTCGACGGCGGAAGGATGACGTCCTGAAAGGTCCGCCTCGGCTCGACCACGTCGAAGAGGGGACGGCCGAAAATGAGGTCGCGGATCGAATCGGACACCGTCTGGTTCGCCTCCCGTCGTCGGGGTTCCCACCGAAACGTACACCTCCCGGGGGGAGCGCCCTGCGGCGCAGGTCACGGCGCGGGGCATTCCGTGGGCCCGGGGGGCTTACCCTGCGCCGAACCAGGTGAAGATTATTCACGCAGTCGGGCTTCTTTTCACCGGCGGAAAGGCCACCTGATGTCCCGTTTCGGCAATCCGGCAGCGTCGGCGCTCGAGGACGCACAGGCATACAGCGCGGCGCTGCTCGAGCTCCTCGCGGGGCGCGAAGCGCTTGCCGTGCTCCGTGAGATGCCGGCCGCGCTCCGCTCGGCGGTCGAGGGATTGAGCGACGCCGAGCTGGTGAAGCCCGAGGCCCCGGGGAAATGGTCCGTTGGCCAGGTCCTCGACCACCTCTCCGATTCGGAGCTGGTCGGGTCGTTCCGCTTCCGCATGGTGCTCACGCAGGACCGGCCGGCGCTGCCCGGCTACGACCAGGATGCCTGGATCTCCCGCCTGCATCCCCCCGCGGGCGATCCCCGCGCCGGCGCCGAGGTCGCGATCCGCCGCTTCGCGATGCTGCGGGACGCGAATGTCGCGCTCTTCGAGCGGGCATCCCCCGCCGATCGACGCCGTACCGGGATCCATGCCGAGCGCGGCGAGGAGAGCCTCGAGCTCATGATGCAACTCTATGCCGGGCACGATCTGGTCCATCGCCGGCAGCTGGAGCGGATCCGCGCTGCGGTGCGCTCGAAATGATCGGGCCGTCAGGGATATCTTTGCGGACCTGATGACTCACAACGTACGAGGAGGAGCGATGCTCCCGAGACATGGACTGCTTGCCCCCATCGTCATCGCGTTCGCGGCAGGATGCGCCGGTGAGACCGACGATCGCGCCGCCGCCGGAACCGATACGATGCCGGCAGCACCGGCTGCCCCCCCGCCGACCACCTCGCCCAGCGCAGGCGGCATGGTCGACCCGGATGCGGCCTCGCAGGCGGAGCTCGTCGGTGCGGGTGTGGACAGTGCCGCCGCCGCGGCGATCGTCGCCGGCCGGCCTTATTCGGACATGCGTGCGGTGGACGCGGTGCTGGCGCGGTCGCTCGACGAGGCGCGGCGCGACTCGATCTACACCAGGGTGTGGAAGCCCATCGACCTCAACTCCGCCACGCCCGAGGAGATCGAGCTCATCCCCGGCGTCGGCCCGCGGATGCGCCACGAATTCGAGGAGTACCGCCCGTACACGTCCATGGAGCAGTTCCGACGCGAGATCGGGAAGTACGTGGACTCGACGGAAGTGGCGCGCCTCGAGCGCTACGTGACGATCCGGTAGCATGGATATTCCGGTCAGGGTGCCAGCGGGGTCGTTTCTCGTCGGTCTGATCCTCGTCGCCGGACGGGCCGACGCCCAGGCGGGTCATGCGCATTATTCATCGCACGCGGAGGCGCCGAAGGCTGCCGCGGACTCCACGGGCAGGGACAGCGCCTTTGCGGCGGTGCAGGCTCGCGGCAAGGTCGCCATGGGCGTGGATCAGTACACATCGCAACACCGCTTCGACGCCCTCTCCGACGGAGGCCGCATCGAGCTGCAGCGCGATGCGACCGACTCGGCCGGGGTCCGAACCATCCGCGAGCACTTGCAGGGCATCGCCCGCGCCTTTGCGGATGGGAACTTCGAGACGCCTGGCTTCGTGCACGATCGAGAGGTGCCCGGTGTGCGCGTCATGGCCGCCCGGCGCGATCGGATCCGCTACGAATTCCGACCGCTCCCGGGAGGGGGCGAGGTCAGGATCATCACACGCGACCCCGACGCCGTGGCCGCCGTGCACCAGTTTCTCGCGTTCCAGCGAATGGATCACCACGTCGAGGTGCAGGAATAGCCTTCATGCCGGACGAGCTTCTTCCGCCCGCGCCGCCACGGCCCACCATTCTCGTCGTCGAGGACGAAGTCACGGTACGGCTCGCCGCATGCCGCATGGTGCGCGGACTCGGCTTCGAGGCGGCGGAGGCGGGCGACGGACGCGAGGCATTGCGCCTGATCCGTCAGCGCGAGGTGCCGTTTGCGCTGGTGCTGACCGACGTCGTCATGCCGGTCATGGACGGACTCGAGCTCTGCCGTATTCTCGCCGAGGAACGGCCCGACCAGGCGGTCCTCTGCATGTCGGCGTATCCCACCGGCACGCTCGCGGGGCACAACCTCCTTCCGGAACGGCCCTTCATCCGCAAGCCGTTCCTCCCGTCCGCGCTCGCCGTCGCGATCCGCGAGGCGATGCAGACCCCCGCCGCCTAGCCCGAGAGCTGCTCCATCCGGCACTGCGCTGGCGCCTTGTCAGGGCGCCAGCGGATGAAGCGGGTGCCGTGACGGAAGCGCCCCCCGCTCACATGATCGTACCCTACCTCCACCACGAGCTCGGGTCGCAGCGGCTCCCATTCAGCTGATCGCTCGGTGCTCCACCGGCTCGGCCCGCCCGGCGCCTTCCCGGTGAATCCGGGCGGCGAGACCAGCTTTTCCAGCTTCGCCGTGATCTCCTTCCGCTGCTTCTCGGCGAGGCTCGAGCAGAAGCCGACGTGATGCAGCAGCCCGTCGTCGTCGTAGAGGCCGAGGAGCAGCGACCCGACGATCTTCCCGCGCGATGCATACCGGAACCCTCCGATCACGCAGTCCGCGGTGCGGAGCCGCTTCACTTTCACCATGCCGTCCCGTTCGCCGGACCGATACGGAAGGTCGACCCGCTTCGCGATGACGCCGTCGAGATCGCCCTTGCCGCCGCCCGCGAGCCAGCGGAGCGCGGTGGGTCGGCTCCGGGTGACGCGCGAGAGCTGCATGGCCCCGCGCGACTCGAAGTAACGATCGGCGAACGATTCGAGCCGCTCCCGCCGCTCCGCGAGCGGCTTCTTCACCAGCGACGTGCCGCGCTCGTCGACGAGGAGGTCGAAGATCTGGATCCGGGCCGGGTGGCTCTTCGCGAGCGAGTTCACGCGGCTCGCGGCGGGATGGATGCGCTGCAGGAGATCGTCGAAGGACAGCCGCCCATCCACCGGGATCACGATCTCCCCGTCGAGGACATGGCGGCTCGCGCCGAGGGCAAGCGACGACGCTGCGACATCGGGGAAGTAGCGCTCGAGCGGCTTCCCCGCCTTCGACTGGATCCGGACCTTGTCACCATCGCGGAAGATGAGGCAGCGGAAGCCGTCCCACTTCGGCTCGTACTGCCATTCCTTGCCCGTGGGAAGCTCGTCCACCGACTCGGCTTCCATCGGCGCGTACGGATAGGGAAGGGGCAGGCTCACAGCAGCTTCGCAAGGGGAAAGCGCCCCTGCTGATCGAGCAGGGGCTGCCAGAGATCGCCCAGCTCGCGTACGCGGGCGGGAACGGTCTCGATCGTGAAGTCATCCATCCTGAACCCGCGCTCGACCTCGTCCCACGTCACCGGGGTCGACACCGTCGCCCCCGGCTTCGGGCGGACCGAGTACACGGAAGCGAGCGTGCGCCCCCACGCGTTCTGGTTGTAGTCCACGAGCACCCGTCCGTGCGGCCGGTCCGCGATGCGATACTCCGCCGTGATCACCTCGGGGTGCTTCCGCTCGAGCCGCTTGGCGAGCGCCTTGGCGAAGGTCCACACGGCCTTCTGCAGCGGACCCCGCTCGATCGGCACGTAGACGTGGACGCCGCTCGAGCCGCTCGTCTTGACGAGGGGAACCATCCCGTACTCCTCGAGCGCCGCGCGCACGATGCACGCCGTCTCGAGAACCCTGCCGAAGCCTGCGCCGTCGCCCGGATCGAGATCGAAGTGGAGGTAGTGCGGCCGGTCGGGGTCGTCACACGTGCCGTACCATTGGTTGAGGTCGATGCAGCCGAGGTTGATGAGCCAGAGCAGCGACGGAACGTCCTGCGCCAGGGGAAAGGCGATCAGGCTCTTCGACTTGTGCATGATCGAGCAGGTCTCGATCCAGTCAGGCCTGTGCTCGGGGGCGCGCTTCATGAAGAAGAATTCCCCGGTGATGCCGTGCGGGTAGCGCTTCATCGTGATGGCACGGTCCCTGAGGTGCGGCAGGATCACGTGGGCCACATCGGCGTAATACTGGATGAGGTCCCGCTTCGTATAGCCTTCCTCGGGCCAGAACACCTTGTCGAGGTTGGTGAGCTCGAGGTCCTTGCCGCCGATACGGAGCGTGGCGCCGTTCACATCCTGCGGAATGGCGACCTGCGGGACCGGGCCCGCGCCGGAGCGAGGCACCGCTCCGCGTTTCGCCGCGTTTTTCTTGGCTGGGCGGGTGGCGGGCCCGGTCCGACTCGCCTTCTTCTTGACGGCCATCAGCTCTCTCCGATGCGTGCGGCCCGGGGGCCGCGGCGAATGGCGCCGGCAACCGGCTGGTAATCGAGCTCCGTCCCCTCGCGGGCGGCACGCAGCAGCAGGGCGCCTCGGCTCATGTCGCCTCGTCCAACGAACTGGCTGGGGAAGAGCAGCCGGTCGCCGAAGATCTCGAGAAGCACATCGACGTACTTCCCCGTAGCAACGCTGCCCAGCAGCACGACCGACGTCTTCGCATCGGCCGCGATCGACGCGGCGTCGCGAACCAGCGGCTCACGGTATCGCCGGTCGTCGGCGCGAATGTCCACGGTCCCGAATTCGCGAAGATCCGATACCCTCACCGCCGTGTCCGCCGGCAGCAGGCCGCGGTTTGCCGTGATCACGAGCGTTGCCGGTCGCCCCGGCGAAGGCCGCCCGAATCGCGATGCGTAGGCGAGCTTGCCGCGAAAATACAGGCCGCTCAGGAAACTGAATGCCTCGCCGATCGAGATACCGTCTCCGGACCGCAGGCGCTCTGCGAGTGGAAACGTAGCATTCTCGTTCATGAGCACCTGTGCACGCTTCCCGCCGGAATGCGCCGGCGATAGCAGAAAGACACGGTGAAGTGAGTCGACCATCGGTCATGGTAGCGGCTCTCGGGCGCCCGGGGCGGTGCCGGCCATCACGATTCGCTCGTTGGTGCCGTTCCGGTTCGCTCTACGCACTTCAGACAGAAAGCCGCCGCCAGCGAATGGCGACGGCTTCCTGTACTTCGATCGGGAGCGCCTTATCGAATCACGGTGCCGCTCCGACGGCGCGGGCGACGTTCAGTCTCCCCTTGCCGTAGAGCGGGTCGGTGCCCGACTGGCCCAGGTCGTCCGCGGTGTCCTTCAGACGGTCCTGAATCGCGGCGGGGTTCCGACCGAGTGTCGGCACCAGCATCGCGGCGGTCCCAGCCACGTGCGGCGAGGCCATGCTGGTGCCGCCCAGGCCGACGATGAAGGTTCCGGTCTGGCACACCGGGACGAGCAGACTGGTCCGGGAGCAGGCTGCCCAGACAGGACCGGCACTCGTTCCGCCCGGTGCGGCAAGATCGATCGCCGACCTGCCCGTGTTCGAGTACGATGCGATCGCATCGACGTTCGTCCACGGCCCGTTCACCCCGACGGACGCCGTCGGCCCCGTCGCGGATACGCAGATCACGCCCGGCGCATTGCAGTAGGTCGAGTACACGTTGCGGTTGCGATCGAGGTCGGCCGCCGCATTGCCCGCGGCCACGACGACCGTCGTGCCCTTCGACGCGGCAAAGTTGAAGACGTCGTTGATCAGGCCCACGTACGTGCCGTTCCCCGCCTTGGCGAACCCGCCACCGAGACTCATGTTCACGACGTCGGCCCCGTTGTCCGCCGCGTAGATCACGCCCTGAAGCACCGAGCTGAGCGGACAGGTGTTCAGGTACGCGCAGACCTTCACGGCCACGAGCCGCGTCTGCGATGCCACACCGGCCGCCGCGAATGCGTTGCTGCTGACCGTCGCCGCCACGTGAGTCCCATGATAGAAGAGGTCAGTCGATGGATGGCGTCCGGGGAAATACTTGGCGACGGTATCGGCTTCGGTGAACGCGACCACGGTCGGCACACCGTTCACGTTCGCCTGCACGTTGAACGTTCCGAGCAGGTCGACCGACTTGCTCAGGGTCACGAGGCCCGCGAGGTCGGCGTGCGTGTAGTCGATGCCCGTGTCGAGAATGTACGCCGTCACCGCGGATGAGCCGAGTTTCCCGGCTGCCCACGCCGTGTTCGCTCCGACGGTGCGGAGATGCCACTGCCGTGCGAAGAAGAACGCGGTCTGAGGAGCGGCCGGGCTCTGCGGCTCGTCCGCGAGCACTGCCTCGGGCGTAGTTGCTGCGAACGGCTGGTCGATCGAGATCAAGGGGTCGTCGATGATGAGCGCGACATCGGTGCGCGTTGCCAGTGTGCTCCTGTCGCTCTCATCGAGTCCGCTGAGCGCGGCAAGACCCGCGCCGGTCCACTCGACGCGACCGCCGAGCGAGGCTACCTGGTCCGCGAAATCCGATCCGGGGCTGGTGCCGAACTTGACGAGCTGCCGGCCCGTGCCAGGGGTGCCGGTCGAGGAGGTATTGAAGGCGAGCTCGTTGTCGCTGGACGGCTCAGCGCTGTCTGCGCACGCGGCAACCGAGGCCGCCAGCGCGAGCGCTGCAATTGAATGAATGAACCGCATCGAGGTCTCTCAGTGAGGAAGGGTGGGTCCTTTCGGGAAGGCACAACGGAAATCGAGGACCAATGGGGACAGGGCGGCCGGAAGCCGGCGCCCCGGCGTGCACCCGGGATATAGAAAGGTGTACTTCGCCCCGCAAGCTTGGCCGTCCGGTGCGATCCCGCTCAGGCTCCCTTCCATCTCCTCCGGGTTCCCCCGATTATTCCGCCCCTATGAAGCTCAACCTCCGCAAGCACGGGCTCGAGCGGGCGCGCCTCGAGAAGGACGCCCTCCTCGCACCGTTCACGACCTTCCGCATCGGAGGTCCCGCCGATCTCCTGTACACCGCCACGAGCGCCGACGATCTCGCGGCCGCGATCACCACGGCGCGCGATGCCGGAATGCCATTCTTCGTCCTCGGACTCGGTGCGAACATCCTGATCGGAGACCGCGGGTTCCGCGGGCTCGTCATCCGCAACGCCGCCACCGCCCACGCCTGGAGCTCCGGGGGCCTCCTCCGCGCCGAGAGCGGGGCGATCGTGCAGGATCTCGTGCTCGAATCGGCGCGGCTGGGCTGGTCGGGACTGGAGCATTACATCGGCATCCCGAGCACCGTGGGCGGCGCCATCTGGCAGAACCTGCATTTCCTCTCGCCCGCGCCCGAGCGGGAGCGCACGATGTTCATCGCCGAGGTCTTCGACTCGTGCGAGATCCTCTCGGCCGAGGGTGTGCGGGGCACGGTGAGCGCGGACTACGTGAAGTTCGGCTACGACGACAGCGTCTTCCACCATCGTGCCGACTATGTCCTCGCGGCGACGTTCCGGCTGGAGCAGGCCGACCCTGCCGACCTCTACCGGATCCACCAGGAGAACCTGAGCTGGCGCGGCGCCCGGCACCCCTGGCTTCACGTGCACCCGAGCGCCGGATCGATCTTCCGCAAGATCGAGGGCGTCGGCGCGGGGCGCCTCGTCGACCAGTGCGGGCTCAAGGGCCGGCAGGTCGGCGGCGCGCAGATCTCCCACCTCCACGCGAACATCATCGTGAACCTCGGCGGGGCCACCGCCGCCGACGTCCGCGCGCTCATCGCCCTCGCCCAGGCCGAAGTCGAGCGCAAGTTCGGCCAGCGGCTCATGCCGGAGATCGGCTTCATCGGCGAGTTCTGAGCAGGGCGGCCCGATCGGCCAGATCCGCAGCGACTCGCTGACGCCGCGGGGCATCCTCCGGTGTGGGCACTGGATTCGCACCGCCACAGGAGCTGCACATGCCGTCACCGATCCGCTCCCACCTCTCGCTGACGCTCATTCTCGCGGCTGCATGCACCGATGCCGGTGCCCGCCAGACTGCCGTCGTCACCGACAGCGCCGGCGTGAGCATCGTGGAAAGCCGGGAGGCCGCGTGGGAGCCGGGTGAGGAATGGCGACTCGATTCTGTTCCCGCGGTCCGGATCGGGGGAGCGGAGGAGGCCGATCCCGCGTATGATCTGCTGCAGGTCAGCGATGCGGTCCGCCTGAGTGACGGCGCCATCGCACTCATCAACAACGGAACGTCCGAGGTCCGCTACTACGATGCCACCGGAGGTCACCTGCGCACCGTCGGCCGCAATGGCGACGGCCCCGGTGAGTTCCGGGCGATGGAAACGCTCGATCGTTCGGCAGGCGATACGCTGCACGTCTACGACTACATGCTTCGCCGGTTCACGAGCCTGGCGCCCGATGGCACCCTGCTCGGTTCGAGAGGCCTCCGCGCAGCGCTCGAAGGCGCGTTCCTCCGGCCGCTCGCGCGGCTGGCGGATGGATCGTGGGTGGCCACCGCACAGCTGTTCCGCGGCGAGGGAGAGACGGGGGTCCGCCGCGACTCACTCACGCTCCTCCGTCTCGCGCCTGGCGTGGATTCGATCGCCGATTCGATCGGCCGGTTTCCGGCCACCGAGATGTACATCAGCCGTGGGGGCGAGGGCGCCACGCGATTCGTGACGTTCAGTCTCGTGCCCTTCGGGCTGTCGACGCGGGTGGTGGCAGGCGGAGGTCGCATCTTCGTCGGCAACCCCGAGCGCTATCTCATCCAGGTGTATCGATCGGATGGTGCGCTGGAGCGAAGCATCAGGCGGCCGGTCGAGCGAGAGCCGGTCGCGGAAAGCGACGTGGCCCGACTCCGCGAGCATGAGCTTGCCGAGACGGATCCACGCTTTCGGGAGCAGGTCGAATCGAAGTGGGCCAATGCGCCCGTCGCAGCGCTCAAGCCCGCGTTTGCCCACCTGACGGTCGATTCGGAGGGGGCACTCTGGGTGGAGGGTCCGCGGGTCCTCGACACCGATGCCGGTCATGCGGATGTGTTCGACCCTCAAGGACGCCTTCTGGGGCGTGTCCCGCTGCCCGCTTCGTTCCGCATCACCGACATAGGCCCCGATTACGTCCTCGGTGTCGCACGGGATGCCGACACCGGGCTCGAACAGGTCAGGCTCTACCGACTGAATCGCGGAGTTCCGAGGGGCAGCTGATCCTCGGCACGGTTCGCCGGAAAACGAAAAGCACGAAAGGCTGGTTTCGCCTTTCGTGCTTTTCGTTTTCCCTTCCCCTTCTGCGACTGCTGTCCGTCTAGTTCGCTGCAGTGACCGTGAACGAGACACTCTCCGTGTCTCCCGAGCCGAGCGAAACCGCGTGCGGCGACACCGGGTCGGCGGTCAGCGTGCCTGCAGCCGGCGTGAGCAGCACCTTGTAGTCCCCCGGCGCCAGGAAGTCGAAGCCGGCCTCGAAGACGCCGTCGCCATCGGTGTCGGTGAGCGCGACGGGCGTCCCCACCGCGACGTCGTTCGCGTCGGTGAGCGCGGCACTGACGGTCGCGAGGTCGAGCGTCACGCCGTCGCCCAGGCGGGCCGACACGTCGATGCCTGCCGTGACGCCGATTTCGCCGCCGTTGATCACCGGATGCATCACCCACTGCCCCGATCCCCCCGCCTCATGCCCGAAGCTCTGCTCCACGTCGAAATCCACGAGGAGGATCTTCTCGTCTCCATCGAGGTCGAGCGAACCCTCGGCGAGGTTCACCTTCAGGCCCGACTGGCTGAAGCTCGGCATCTGCAGCGCCCCCGCGACGATGGCGCCGTCCGGCAGACCTTCGTAATCGGGTGACGAGGCGTAGATGCTCGTCGATCCGTCCTCGTTTTCGACCTCGATATAGGCCCCGGTGATCACGAAGCGAAGCTGGCTGTAGGTCCCGGACGGGACGACCGCGTCCGCGACGAGATCCATCGACGTCGTCGCGAGCGTCAGGAGGTCCACCGTGACGTCTTCGTCGCGCAGCGTCACGCCGCCCGACCCGGCCAGGTTGACCTCGGAGATGGTCACGACGGCGGCATGAAAGTCTCCCGGCGCGTCCTTCAGCTTGACGGTGAGCGAAGTCGTTTCGCTCACGCCGCCATCACAGGCCCCGATGGCGAGCGCAAGCAGAAGCGTTGATGCGATAGAGCGGAATGCAGTCATGCGATTCTCCAGGTTCGAAAGGTCGTTCGGCGGCTCGACTGGCATGGCGGCTCTGCCGCGGTAGCCTCGTAGCTTTGCGCCCCCCGCTTTCGCGGGGTTTGCCATTGTCGCGGCCCGGATAGAGGCAGCGGAGGACGTAGTACAGACCCGCGCCGGGGCCCGACGGTCACAGCGCGGAGTCAGCGGGAGGCGACGAGATCGAAGTGCGCTTCACTCGCCTCGCCGAGCGCCACGGAAACGCTCGACGCCGATGGCTGGAGCGTCCACCCGCTCGGCGGCGACACGACCACCTCGTACGTTCCGGGTGAGAGCAGGCCGAACATCGCCTCGAACACCCCGTCCGAATCGGTATCGGTGAATCCGTCGGCCACGCCGATCAGCGTGCGGCTGGCATCGAAGAGTGCCGCGGTCGCGCCGTCGAGCGGGATGCCGGAATCGGCCGGGCGGGCGAGCGTCACGCGGATCCCGCCCATCGAGCCGAGCTCCGCGGCAGTGATCACCGGCTCGAACGCGACCGCAGCCTGTCCGATCGGTGAACCGAGGCTCCGGAGCGCATCGAGCTCCAGGACCAGCACCGTCTGGTCCCCACGCAGGTCGAGCGAGCCGCCCGCGAGCGTGACGGCCTGCCCCCGCTCAGCCCACCTCTCGAGGTCGAGCACTCGATCCACGGTGGTGCCGGCCGGAATACCCGCGTAGTCGGCGGTGGCAAACCGGGTCACGGTCCTGTCCGCGTTGCGCACGGCGAGATACATGCCGCGCACATGGACCCGAAGCTCGTGATACGGAGCGGCGGGAACGGCGTAGTCGTTGACCACGCCGATGGGCGCCTGGTCGGGATCCAGGAGGTCGATGACCTGGGGCTGGTGCAGGAGGGCCACCGGTCCATGCGGGCCGATGAGGTCGATGCGGGTCACCGTGACCACGGCGGCCTCGACGTTTCCCGGCGGCTGTTTCAGGAGCACGGACACCGATGTGATGTCCGACGTTCCGGTCTGGCACCCTCCGAGCAATGCTGCGACGAGCACGCCGGACCGGTGGAATCTGTTGTATGCCATCGATATGCCCTCATGGACGGGGCGGGCGCGTAGCGATCGCCGCCAAACCCGCGTCCTCTGCACGCGTCGACTGTCCCAACCCCCTCCAGGCCGCCCTTGCAGGCGATCCTGCCATTGCAGACCCTTGCACTTCCGGCCCGGTCACACTGGAGCATCGAGGGACGCCGGTGCAGATTGAAGAAGGCACCCGTGACTCGGGTGACCGTCCTTCTCCTGACGGGGTCTGTAGATCGTGAGCGATGATGGCGCAATCGTCCGGCGGGTGCTGGCGGGCGATACCGACGCCTACCGCGTGCTCGTCGGGCGGCATCAGGACCGGTTCGCGCGCTTTGCGTTCAGGATGCTGGGAAACCGGGAGGACGCGGAGGAGGCGCTGCAGGATGCGTTCGTCAGGGCGTATCGCGCCCTTGGCCAGTGCGCCGACCCGGACCGGTTCGACAACTGGTGCTTTCGCATTCTTGCCAACCGGTGCCGGACGCGCGGTGCGAAGCGTGGCCGGTACGAGGCCACGTTCCTCCCGGCGGATCCCGCGCTCGAGCGCGTGGCCGATCCGGCCTCGTCCAATGGCAAGGGACCCGAGGAGGCCGAAGAGGTCTACCGGGCGCTCGGACAGCTCGACGCCACGTCGCGGGAGGCGTTCCTCCTCAAGTACGTGGAGGACCTGACCTACGAGGAAATGGCCGGGATCACGGGCGACAACGTCTCAGCCCTCAAGATGCGCGTGAAACGGGCGTGTGACCGGCTGCGGCAGCTCCTGGAGGCGAACCATGTCTGACGAAATCCGGATGAGCGACGACGATCAGCTGCGGGACCCCGCGATTGCACGCGTGGTCGCGTACGCGCGCGTCCCCGCCCAGGTCCGCGCCGATTTCGCCGACCGCGTGCTCGCCGAGATTCGGGCCGGAGCGCTTGCCGCCATTCCCGTGCGCCGCTCGGGCGATCGCCGGCAGGCGCGCCATCTCGCGCTCGCCGCGGGTATCGCGGCGCTCATGGTCGGCAGCGCCTGGATCGGGCGCGTGACCGCGCCGGCACCCGATGCGTCCGCCGCTCTCGCCGCCGCTCCCGCCATCGCTGAGGGGAGCGTCGTTCGTTTTGTAATTGAAGCGCCGGGCGCATCGACGGTCGCCCTGGTCGGCGATTTCAATTCCTGGAACGTCGGTGCCACGCCGCTCGAGGCCACCGAGCGTGACGGCATCTGGACGGTCACCGTTCCGCTTCCCGCCGGACGGCACGAGTACGCCTTCGTGGTGGACGGCGTCCGCTGGATGCCCGACCCGAACGCGCCGCGCGCCGGCACCGCCGACTTCGGTCCCGCCAACTCCGTCGTCACCGTGACGGATCAGACATGAGCTCGCACCGCCTCGGGGCTCTGCTGGCACTCGCCGTGATCGCATCGCCGCTCGCGGCGCAGCAGCACGCCGGCATGGCGCGTCTGGCGGAGCGGCTCGATCCCGCGACCGCGGCGCTCGTCACTCGCGCCATCGACTCCGCGGCGCAGGCGGGTCTTCCGGCGGCGCCCCTCGTCAACAAGGCGCTCGAAGGCGCGAGCAAGGGCGCGGCGCCCGACCGAATCCTCGTGGCCGTGCGCACGCTCGCCGTCGACCTGCGCACCGCGCGCGCCGCCCTCGGCGCTGGGGCGAGCGAGGCCGAGCTGGTGGCCGGCGTAGGCGCGCTGCGCGCCGGCGCCGAAGGCGACGTCCTCGCGCGGGTCAAGCGCGCCCGCGGCCAGAGCTCCGCGCTGCTGCCGCTCGCGGTGCTGACCGACCTCGTGGCGCAGGGGATTCCGGTGGATCGCGCCGCGACCGTCATTCTGGCACTCGCCGAGCGTCGCGCGGCGGATGCGCAGTATCGGACGCTGCCCCGTGCGCATGGGCGTGGCGGGGTCGCGCCGCTGGATCCGCAGCCCGGTCGGGGGAATTCCTCCGACCCTCCGGGCCGGGGCAGTTCCGGCACCCCTCCCGGCCTGAGCGGTAGCCCGCCCAGTGGTCCGGCAGCCGACCGACCGGTCCCGGTCGATCGCCCGGCCGCGGGCAGGCCCGTGGAGCCGCCCGCCACCGGCAGACCTGCCGATCCGACGCGCGGCCCGCCGGTCGAAGCGCCCGGCAAGGGCCGTCCACCCGAACCTCCGGCAAAGGGCCGGCCCGGCCGGCCTTGAGGTGAGCACACCCGCACTGCGGCGGCTCGTACTGTTCGGCACGCTTCCGTTTCTCGCCCCCTCCCCCATACTCGCTGCGCAGGTTGCCGCGACGCTCGACGTCGCCGCGACGCGCATTTCCTACGCCGACGCCAGTGCCTCGAACGGCATCTCCATCGCTCCGATTCTTCAGGCGGTTCGCGGACTGCACAGCCTCACGGCTGGGGGCGCCCTGACACGATTCGGCGGGGATATCTGGAGCGTGCAGGGCCACCTCGCCGGCTCGGCGTACGCCGCCGAATTCGGCGGCTTCCGGCCCGAGGTGGAGGGCCGTTTGCGCGGGACGCGGCATGAGGACGGCGGGGGGAGCAGCGAGTTCGCGGGTGCCGCTCGGCTCCATCGCTTCGGTCAGGTGCGGGGCTTCTGGATCGGCGCGAACGGTGCCCGCTCCTGGGACGGAATCGAGTGGCGCGGAACGCTCGCGGTGGAAGGAGGAGGGTGGGCGCGGCTCGGCCCGGGCACATTCTCGCTGGCCCTGACCGGATCGCGCGTGAACGACGTGCTGCGCTTCGCCGAAGCGGAGAGTGCGTTCCGGATGGATCGCGGGCAGTTCGAGCTGGTGGCCTACGGCGGCCTCCGCCACTGGTTCCGCCCCGGCGATGCGGCCGCGGAAGGGTGGGGTGGTGCCAGCGTCGCGTGGTGGCTCGGCGACCGGTTGGCGGTGACGGCCTCGGGCGGCGCCTATCCTGCCGATTACGCGCAGGGACTCCCTTCGGGCGCCTTCGGCTCGCTCGGGGTGCGCATCGCCACAGGCCGGCTCGACCATGCGCGCCGAATCAATGAACCGCTCGATCTCATCCTTCCGCCGGTGCGCCCGGGAGCCCCCGGCCTCGCATTCGAGCCCCTCGGCGACGGGACCGTCCGACTCACCCTGGCAGGCCTCCCCGCCGATCGCGTCGAGCTCATGGGCGACTTCACGAGCTGGGAGCCCGTCGCCCTGACCGCCTCGGCCCTGGGGCAGTGGTCCGCAACCCTGCGGATCGCGCCGGGGATCTACCGGGTGAACATCCGGGTGAACGGGGGTCAATGGATTGTCCCGCCGGGACTTCCAAGCTCGACCGACGAATTCGGCGGGGCGGCCGGGATGCTGATCCTGGAATGAGGACCGGGCGGGAAAAGTGACCGGAAGGGGTGTCCGCGGGGTCTTCAGGTGTACACCAGGAGACTTCCATGGCACCCCGTTTCGTGCGGCGTTACCCGCTCGCCCTGATCACGTCCGCGTGCGTTCTCGCGGCATCGCCGCTGGCGGCGCAGTCGCCGTCGGCCGATGTGTCGGAGCGCCTGCGTGCCGTCCTGCCGGCGGATATCGCCGACCGGGTGCTGGCCCGTATCGACCAGGCCCGGGCGCATCAGCTTCCCGCGCAGGCGCTGGAGCATCGCGCGCTCGAGCTCGCCGCAAAGGGCGTCGCGCCGGAAGACCTCGAGACCGGGATCGCGCGGCATGCGAACCGGCTCGGCGCAGCCCGAGCGGCGCTCGTGCAGGGCGGCCGTGCACAGCCGACGCCGGGGGAGACCGAAGCGGCGGAGCTGGTGATTCGCCACGGCGCCGGCGGCGCGATCAGCGCGCTCGCGCAATCAGCGCCTTCGGGCCAGTCGCTCGCCGTGCCGCTGTTCGTACTCGCGGGGCTGATGGATCGGGGGCTTCCGTCCGATCAGGCCATCGCGCGGGTGCACGCTGCCCTCGCCGAGCGGGGTGCATCACGCCCGGTGTCCCCGCCGCGGTCCGAGCTGCGCGGCAAGCCGACCACGGTGCCGTCGAACAACGGGCGCCGCAACCGTCCACACGCGCCGGGGCAGAGCTGAACTGATCGCTCCAATTCACGCGCTCAGCCCGGCCTGACCTCCCAGATCTTCCCCGTTGCCGGCTTCCCGCTGGTCAGGTGGGGGAATTCCCGTTCCCAGTAGCGCCAGAGGTGAGGGCGCTCGCCGCTCACATCGCTGAAGCCGTATTCGTCCGAGAGGCCCCAGGAGCTGTAGATCCCGCCTGACCTGGTCAGCGCCACCGGATCTGCCGCGAGCGCGGCGATCGCGCGTCCGATGAAGCACGGGGTTTCGGATCCCGCCCACCCGTAGCCTTTCGCCACTGGATCGTTCACCGCATCACGCCAGTTCGCCTCGGTAACGCCGAACTGCTCGAGGATCGCTTCGGTGCGCATGAACCCGGGCGTGATCGCGACCGCCGCGACGTTGTGAGGCGCGAGCTCCTCCGCTGCGGCATATGCCAGCCGCTTGAGGGCGATTTCGTAGAGGTCGAACCAGAACTGGCCGTGATGGCCAAGCGTGTGCTGCTCGACGATCTCGACGATGAGACCCGACTTGCCGGCAATCATCAGCGGGGCCGCATGCCTGAGCGTCATCGCATGGGGAGCGAGCCAGCCGCCGAGCTGATCCAGGCCATCGGCCACATCGAGTTTCCAGAACGTCCCCCATGACTTCACCGGTCGACCGGTGAGCACGTTCACCAGGAGGTCGAGCCGTCCCTGTTCCTTCCGGACCCGGCGGAAGAACGCCGCGATCTCCTTTTCCACGGTGTGATCCACGCGCACCGGGATTCCGCGGCCCCCGGCGGCCTCCACCATCTCGGCCGTCTCCTCGATGGTCTCGGGCCGTCCCGCATAGTGGTGGGCACTGGTGTTGGGCCGCGTGCGGCTGCTGCGGCCGGTGCAATACACTGTGGCGCCTGCCTCGCCGAGCATCCGTGCGATGCCCCGGCCAGCCCCGCGCGTGGCCCCCGCAACGACGGCGACGCGACCTTCGAGCGGCTTCATGTCGCCTCCTTCCCGCTCTGGTTCCAATTGCAGGTACGCTGACGCGAGATCTGCTATACTGAACGATCATGCAGATACTATCTAAATGTCAGTTTAGTAACTGTCAAGCGCCATGAGCCCCCGGCCTCGCAAGGCGTCGGACGCCGAGATCTTCGCCGCCGCGCACCGGGTCATGCTGCGGGCGGGGCCGGAGCAGTTCACGCTCGCGGAGATCGCGGGTGAGGCGGGACTTACGGCCGGGGCCCTGGTGCAGCGGTTCGGGTCGAAGCTCGGCCTTCTCCGCGCCGTCGCCGCGCAGATGACCGAAGCCTCCGCAGAGCTCTTCGACGCGATCCGTGGCGACGCCTCGTCGCCGCTCGAGGCGGTGCGGGCCTATGCGGAGTGCATGGCGCAGATGGGCGGGTCGCCGAGTGCCCTGGCGCATCACCTCGCGTGGCTGCAGCTCGACCTCACCGACGAGGAGATGCGCCGGCATCTCCGGGCGCAGGCAGCCATGGCCCGCGATACGCTCGGTCGGTGGGTTGCAGACGCAATCGATTCCGGGGAGCTTGCGCAGACGACCGACGCCGCCGGCCTTGCCCGTTCCATTCAGGTGACGATCAGCGGCTCCCTGCTCGGCTCGGCGTTCGATGACGGGAGTGCGGTGGCTTCGATGCGCCGTGACCTCGAGGCCCTGTTGCGTCCCTGGCTGAGAGGAAATTCGGAAGGTGACCGTGGAGCACGCGCGACGCCTCGGCGTGGCCGCAGGAGCAGGACTCGCGCATCCGGGCCCCGCGATGAACGGGCGAGGTGACGACCTCGGCGCCGGCCTTCGCGGACGTTTCAGGTCGCAACGCCCGGCAGGCGTCACAGCGCCGGAAGGCCCGGGATCGCATTCTGATGCACCGCGCAGCACGATTCTGGTCGCGGATCTCTCTCGAGGAGGTTGGTATGGGAGTGGCTGTCCGTATCGCCTTGTTGGGCACGATCGTATCAGGCTTGGCTTGTGCCAGCGCGAGCAAGGGTGCCGACGGCGCGCGGAGCGCGGCCGCGACGCCCCGGCACGTCACGGTGAGCGTGACGTATCGCGAGCGGATCATGATCCCCGACAACTCGGAGCTGGACGTGCGGATCGTCGACGTCTCGAAGGGCGATTCCGCTGCGACCACGGTGGCGGAAAAGAAGACGAAGATCAGCGGCGCGCCGCCCTACAACGTGTCGCTCGAGATTCCGCCGGAGATCTTCATCGACAGCAGCCGGTATCATGCGCGCGCCCGGATCCTTCGTCCCGACAGCTCGGCAATGTTCATGACTCGACAGGGCGTGCCGGTGCTGACGATGGGGGCGGGAGACAGCGTCGAGGTCGTCGTTGGCATGGGCATGTAGGGGTGTGCCCGTCCGAGGTCACGAGACAGTGAGGCCGCGTGCCATCATCGGCACGCGGCCTCACTCTTCGTGACCCGTCCACCTCCCCACCCGCCAGTCCCTACCGAGTGATGCTCTCCTTCTCGCCACGCCTCTCCGTCTCGTGCCACTGCGGAGCCGTGTGCACGGCCCCTTCCCGCACCGCCAGCACCGGCACCTCCGACGTCCCCACGAGCTCGTCCATCACACTGCCAAGGAAGAGCCGGCTCGTCTCGCTCCGGTGATGCGCGGCGATGACGACGAGGTCGATCCGTTGCGCCTCCACGCACGCCAGGATTCCGAGGGCGGCCGAGCGCTCCACGACGGTGAACCCGCGGGAGCGGACGCCGTGCTCCTCGATGCGGGCTGCCTCGTCGCCGAGGTACTGCTCGAGCGTTGCGTACCTCGCGGCCAGTCGAACGGCCTCCGGGGCGCCGGGGTGCGGCAGCTCGGCTCGGGGCATCACCAGGACGAGGCGGATTTCGGTCACGCCGGGCGTCGCCACGCTCAGGGCGAGATCGATGGCAACGCGCGCATCGGCCGTGCCGTCGAGCGGGACGAGAATGCGGCGGAAGATCCCGGGGAGCTCCGACTCGAGGGTCACGCCGCGCGCATCGTGGTCGCGGAGCAGCAGCGACGGCACGCCCGAGTTGATGAGGCCATCGGCAACGCTCCCGAGCAGGAGGCGGCCGACACCAGTCCGCCCGTGGGTGCGCATGACCGCAAGCCCGATCTGGTGGAGCGCCGCGTATTCCTGCAGCTGGGACGAGACACTCCCGCTCCCTTCGAGCAGGACCGGCTCCGGGCGGATCCGGTGAAAGACCGACACGTCGTGCGCGACGCTCTCGAGGTGCGTCTTGAGGTCGTCCCGGAAGAACTGGTTCGGGGCGGGAACGGCCGCCATGCCATTTCCCACCGGCGAGACGGGGCGGAAGACTCCGACGAGGTGCAGCCGGGCCCGCCGGAACGCGGCCATCCGGGCTGCCAGGGCGACTGCGCGCACCGCTTCGGCGGACCCGTCGAGCGGGACCATGATCGAGGAAACAGCCGGGATGCCCACAGATCCTCCCTGAAGGTGTCGGATCCAAGTTGGGAATAGCGGTGTGAGGGGATGATGAAGCGAGGATGAAGGAGTCCCCCGTGCCTTTCGGGGTACTTGGTGCCCCACGTCACAGTCGCGGTCGGGTGCCGCGGCTATGGTGATGGGCGATTTCCTCGCCACACCGACTCGACACGCGCACAGAGGGCATCATGGGACTACTCGACAAACTGTTCGGCGGCAAGGAGAAGCCACGCGCTGACTTCTCCAATGTCCAGAGCGGCGCCTCATCCACCGCGCCTTCCGCTCCTTCGCCGTCCGCCTCCGCGCCGGCCGCTTCGAAGCGGACCTATACGGTCGTTTCCGGCGACAGCCTCTCGAAGATCGCGAAGCGCGAGTATGGCGATGCGCAGAAGTGGACCGTGATCTACGAAGCGAACCGCGACAAGATCTCGAACCCGGACCTGATCCATCCAGGCCAGGTCCTCACGATTCCCTCCGCCTGAGCGAGACGATCATGACGCAACGCTTCTGGCTGGCGGCCACCTGCGCCCTCACGCTCGTGACGGCCGGCGCATGCAACCGTGACGCGCAGGACACTGCTGCGGGCACGGGGACCGGCACGGCCACGACCACGCCGGCCAACACCGTCAGCGCGGGCGAGATCCGGCTTGGCAACGCGGTCGGCGCGGACAAGCGCGTCACCAACGAGACCGACGACTTCCGCCCCACCGAGACGATCTATGCGTCCGTGGCCACGACGGGCATCGCGCCGAATGCGAACCTCGTGGCGCGCTGGACCTATCAGGACGGCCAGGTGGTCTCCACCGACTCGATCACGATCGCGCCGAACAGCGCCGAGTATACGGAGTTCCACATCAGCAATCCCGCCGGATTTCCGGCCGGGGATTACAAGCTCGAAGTGTTCATGAACGGGCAATCGGTGGGGTCGAAGGACTTCGACGTCGAGTAGCTCGCGAAAACGAGCAGCACGAAACAGCACGAAGACGAAGTGGGGAGGGCAGGCAACGGAGACCCGTTGCCTGCCCTCTCACCGTTCGTTTTGCCCCGTATCCGCCGCCGTGTGCACGAGCAGGAGCGTCGCGCCCCAGTGATCGATCGCGATCTCGCCGTCCTCCCCTCGCTGCCCGTTGATGTTGGTGATCAGCAGCTCTCCCCGGCGGGGCCCCGGTGCGGACGCGATGCGAAGCCGTCCTGCCGGAAGTGACTGGCGGGGAGGAATCGAGTCGATGAACGAGGTGACGAGCGCTCCCACGTCGAACAGGAGCGTGTCGCGTCCCACGCGCACGCGCGCGATCCGGCGGACCGTGTCGGGAAGCACCTGCACCGTATCGAGGCCCGCGATACGGGGGGTCGTGTCGCCCGACCAGGCGGACACGAGCCAGTCGTAGCCCGAGACCTCGGTGGCGACGCTCTGGTCGGCATTCACGTGGAATCCTCCGGCCTCGCCCCCTCGCAGGTATTCCGGCACGTACCTTCCTCCCGCGAGCACCATGATGCGGGCCGCCGTGGAATCGCGCAGCTCGCCGTAGCGCGGGATGGAATCGAGCCCGAGCGGCGGCAGATCGGCGCCGATCGCTCGGGCGATCTGCGACTCCGCGTCGTGATCGATCAGAAAGAGCAGTGCGGCACTCGCTTCGCGCGCGGCCTCCGCGCTCGTGCTGCTTGCCCCCACCAGATTCTCGAGGCGGTTGGCCTGGCTCCGCAGTGACAGGCTGGTCAGGCTGATCGGGCCGTAGAGCATGGCGAGCAGGATGATCGACAGCGTGACCGGAATGACCCTGATGCTCGCCCCTCGTCGCACCGTGAACAGGATGGCGACGCCGAGGAGCCAGAGACCGAGCACGAACCCGAGCGTCCGCAGCTCGGTGAGGCCGTACGGCAGGATCCGCTTCCAGAACGCGACGAGCAGCATCAGCGCCGCCGGGATCAGGCCGATGAACAGCCATCGCGCGTAGACCCGGATCCAGTCTTCCTCCGGATCGGACCGGAGCGGGTGGACGAGGAGGAACCCGAGCAGGCCCGTCACTGCGACACTCGTCACCAGCCATCCGATCCAGCCGCTCGGCCACTCCGCCCCCGCCACGATCTTCACGAGATACGCCAGCAGGATGACGA
The DNA here is from genome assembly GCA_036741715.1 of Gemmatimonadales bacterium. Classification (GTDB taxonomy): domain Bacteria; phylum Gemmatimonadota; class Gemmatimonadetes; order Gemmatimonadales; family GWC2-71-9; genus CAMLLJ01. The sequence goes on along the minus strand of DAINRR010000008.1, from coordinate 19,300 downwards.
GGTAGATGAACGCGAGCGGGGTCAGGATGTACTGCGAGAAGATCTTGAGCGCCTTCGGGTATTCACGGTCGCCGGCTAGCGCGCCGATGTCCTCCGGCACCGCCGCGAGGAAGATCCAGGTGTTGACGACGAACGCGACGACGATCCAGGTCCGGAGATAGGTCTCCGGCTCCATGTCGACCCCGAAGAGCCGGTCCAGCGCCGCGAGCGCGATGGCGAGTCCGACGAAGAGCACCCCGGAAAACACGGCCGATCGCAGGAAGCCGAGAAAGAGGCGTCGATTGTACTGCCAGAATCCCACCGACTCGGGCGCCCCGAGAAACGGCACGAACGCCACGGCGAGGTGAAGCGCTGCGCTCAGCTGGAAGTACCGGATGGCCCAGTGCTTCTCATCGGGACCCGGCCAGTTGAATGCGAACAGCACGAGCAGTGCGATGACGACGAGCTGCGCGATCGCTTCCCGCGCCCGGCCGTGGACGGCCACGCCCCTGGTCCCCGGATCGACGCCCGGGGCCGCCGCCCGCCACAGGGTCACGGCGAGCGTCGCCGGAATGCCCAGCGCGGCAGCGAAGACGATGCGCGCCCAGACGTCCTCGTCGACGCCGTCGGCGGTGGCGATGAGACCGGTCACCGCGGTGACGATGGCGGCGAAGAGGGTCCACGGAAAGCGCCGCAGCACCTCGCGGGCACGAGCGGCCAGCACGTCGATCGACGGGAATCGCATGAATCGCCTGGGGGAAGTGAAGGTCAAGCTTATCGCGGCGCGGCGGGGGAGACCAGCGCCTGCCGGCAGGCCTGCATGCCCGCGCGCTCGAGCGCCGCGATGAAACGCGGGTCGCTTCGAAGCGCCGCGAAGAGGGGATCGCACGGAAGCGAGAACTCGGTCACGAACATGTGGCGCTCATCCAGCGTCCGCTCGATGGCGTCGAGTGCCACGGCGCGGTCGCCTGCTGCCGCCGCGGCAAGCGCCACGTCGAAGGCGATCGCGCGGCGCGCGGCCCGGTCGGCGCGAATCGCCCCGTAGATCGAATCGGCGCGAGCCGTTTCGCCCCGGAGGCGATGCGCCGCGCTCTGATAGCTCCGGATGTCGACGGCAGTACCGAACCGGCGCGCCGCGTCGAGCGCACTGAGCGCGCTGTCGGCGTTGCCAAGAGCAAGGTGCACGAGACCGAGGACGAGCCACGTGTCGCTCTTGACGGGATCGAGCGCGAGGCCCCGCCGCGCCTCCGCGGCCGCGTCCTCGAAGCGCCCGGCGGCCCAGAGCGAGGCGGCGTAATCGGACGACGCGGGCGTCCAGTAGGGATCGAGCTGCGCCGCGCGGGCGAGCTGCTCGGCGGACTCTCCCGCGCGTCCCGTCGCATACAGGTGTACGCCGTACCAGTGCAGCACCGCCGGATCGTCCGGCGCGAGCGCCAGCGCCATCCGGAAATGCCGTTCCGCTTCGTCGAAGCGCCACCGCATCTTGTGCAGGTTGGCGAGCGCGAGATGCGCATCCGACAGCGTCGAGTCGAGGGCGAGGGCCCGCTCCGCGGCCTGTTCCGCAAGCGCGAGGGCCGAATCGGCCGGAAACGAGCGCGCGAAGAACGGAATCACCACGTACGCCATCGCGAGCCCCGCGTGCCCGCGAGCGAACGCCGGATCGCGCGCCACGGCAGCGCCGAAAGAGGAGATCGCATCGCGCAGGCCGCGTTCCCCGCGCTTGGACCACGCGAATCGCCCCTTGAGGTAGGCGTCGTAGGCCGCGAGGTCGGTCGTCCCGCGCGGTGCGAGCGCCGTCGAGTCCCGCGTGCCGAGCCGCCCGTGGAGCGCGCTCACGACGGCTGCCGCGATCTCGTCCTGCACCGCGAACACGTCGCCCACTTCCCGGTCGAACCGGTCGCTCCAGAGCACGAGGCCGTCTGCCGCACTCGTGAGCTCGACCGAGACCCGGAGCCGGTCTGCAGCGCGGCGCACGGTGCCGTCGAGCACGGCGCCCACGCCGAGCGCGCGCCCGATCTCGGTGGCGGCGGCGTCACTGTCGCGGAAACGCCCGGCCGAGCTGCGCGCCGCCACGCGCACACCCGGAACCTTGGCCAGCGCCGTGGTGAGCTCGTCCGCCATGCCTTCTGCGAACCAGGTGTCGGCCGTATCGCCGCCCATGGTCGCGAAGGGCAGCACTGCCACCGTGCTGAGGCCCCCGGCAACATCGGTCGCTGCGCGTTCCCATGGCCGGACCACCAGCGCGACGGCTGCGAGCGCGAGGGCCAGAGCCGCGAATGGCCAGCGCCGGCGCCTCGGGCCCGGCGCCGGCGGGCCCGGCTCGAGTGCCGCGGCAAACTCGGCTGCCGTGGAGAAGCGATCGGCCGGCGCGAGGGCGAGTGCCCGGGCCAGCGTGGTATCGACGGTATCGGGAAGCTGCGGCCGCACGGTGCGGAGCAGTGGCGGCGCCGAGGCGAAGCGCTTCGCGATGATGGCCTGGGCGGAAGGCCCGGTGAACGGCGGCTCGCCGGCGAGCATCTCGTGCAGCACGCAGCCGAGGCTGTAGATGTCGGTCCGCGCGTCCAGCCGTGGATCGGCGGTCGCCTGCTCGGGGCTCATATAGGCGGGCGTCCCGAGGCTCAGCCCGGTGGCCGTCAGCCGGTCGCCCGCATCGGACACGGCCTTGGCGATCCCGAAGTCGGCCAGCAGGGCATGGCCATCGGAGACGAGGATGTTTTCCGGCTTCACGTCGCGATGGATGATCCCGTGCCGATGGGCGTGATCGAGCGCATCGGCGACTTCGCGTGCGAACCGGAGCGCCGCCTCGACCGGGAGCGGTCCTTCGCGCTCGAGGCGCGCGCGGAGGGTTTCCCCCTCCACGAACGGCATCGTGTAGTAGAAAAGCGGCCGGCCGCCGGCGTCGATCACGCCCGAGTCGAAGACGGGAAGGATGTTGGGATGCTGCAGGCCGGCGGCGAGCCGGATCTCGCGCTGGAACCGTTCCGCGCCGACGGCGAGCGCAAGCTCCGGCAGGAGCACCTTGAGCGCCACGGGACGTGCGTGCCGGGGGTCGTGGGCCAGGTACACCATGGCCATGCCGCCGCGTCCAAGTTCGCGTTCGACGCGGTACCGCTCGCCGAAGGCCTCGACTACCTGTTCGAGCACGGCGCGCCCGGGAAGGAGATCGTCGAAATGTAGGGGCAGCGTGGGGTGCGGCAAGACAGCACACGCGCACCGCGCATTCAGCGCCTGGCGAAAATCACGGTGTAATGCCCGAGGAGCAGGAGGGCACCCGCGAGGAAGATCCCGGCGCCTGCCCGCGCCACACTGGCGTCGCCGATCGCGATGCCGCCGAGCAGCGTGGCGATGCCGGTCGCGAGAAGCGCGAGTGTGGCCCAGGCCGTCGGTCGATGCACGATCTCGGCTGCCGTGCGCACGCGCGTCGCGCCGTCGCGGCCGTAGAAGTGGAGCCAGATCAGAAATGCGAGCAGCCGGTACCAGATGCCGCTGATGAAAAGCACGAGCCAGCCCAGCAGCGTCAGGCCCGCATAGACGATCGCGCCGCGCGGATCGAAGCCCGGCGTCGCAAGGAGGATGAATCCGGTGACGACCGCCCCCGCCAGTGCAATGAACCCCACGAGCACATGTCCGAATGCCGGCTCGAGCCGGCGAATCATCCGGAACTGGAAGTAGCCCGCCACCAGTCTCAGGAAGAGCACGCCTGCCGCCAGCGAGGCGATCGCGCCGATCCACACGACCGGCTGAAGAGCGAACACGAGCCCGGTGGAGAGCAGCGCGAGACCTGCCATCCCGGCGGGACCGATGTATCGGACGGGCCAGTTCGGTGCCCGCGCTGCCACCATGAACATCGGCAGCATCCTGCTGCCCACGCCCACTGCCGTGAGTCCTGCGAATCCGAACGCGGCGAGGTGGAAGTGTGCCGCAATGAGGCCCAGGCGGTCGAGCGTCCACCAGCCGAGGGAGTTCCCGATGCGGGCGCCCGCGAGGAAGAACGCGAGGCCGAACAGGATATGTGCGCCCGAGACGTACGAGGCCGTCGTCCGCGCCGGTCCCCGCTCCATGCGCCGCCGGTGCGGCAGGAGGTTCCAGGCGACGATGCCGATCACGACGAAGAGCACGCCCCAGGCGAGCGCCTGCAGCCACGGCATCCACCACCAGAGCCCTCCGACCAGCAGCGCGGTCCCCGCCTGCAGCAGCCACCCGCCGCCGACGCCGGCGCGCACGCTCCTCGGCGCCGCGCCGAGCGACATCGGGTAGAACTGGTAGAGCGCCCCGAAGATCGAGCCGGTGATCACGCCGAGCGTGAAGAGATGGGTCACGGCGATGACCCTCGGCGCCAGAAACTGGCCTGCCGCGAGAAGCGGCGCGACGGCGACGAGCCCTGCGCCACCCAGCGCGAGCCACACGATCCCGCCGAGGAAGTGAAGCCCGGGGAGCCTGAACGGGGGTGGAGACGGAGCCATGAAAGGAAGGATAGCCGTGTCGCGCGCCATCGATCCCGGTCGCCCACGAACGCCCCCATTAAGTTTGGCGAATGCCCCCATCATCCCCGAAGCGCAAGACCAACACGGCCGCGGCCTGGCGCGAAGCGCGGGCGCTGATCTGGACGTACCGGTCGCGCCTCGCCCTCGGCATTGCGCTGATGCTGGTGAACCGGCTGGCAGGATTCGTGCTGCCCGCGAGCTCCAAGTTCCTGATCGACAACGTGCTCGCCGGCGGGCAGGGGGAGATGCTGGTGCCGCTCGCGCTCGCAGCCGGTCTGGCGACGCTCGTCCAGGCGTCCACCGGCTATGCGCTCGCCCTCGTGATGAGCGTCGCCGCGCAGCGCGCGATCACCGAGATGCGGAAGCGGGTGCAGGCGCAGGTCCTGCGCCTTCCGATCAGCTTCTTCGACTCGACGAAGAGCGGTGTCCTCATCTCCCGGATCATGACGGATGCCGAAGGGGTGAGGAACCTCGTCGGGACAGGCCTGGTGCAGCTCGTCGGCGGGCTCTTCACGGCGGCACTCTCGCTCGGTGTCCTCTTCTGGCTCAACTGGCAGCTCACCACGATCACGCTGGTGGTGATCATCGTCTTCGGGGCCGGCATGATCATGGCCTTCCAGCGCCTGCGCCCGATCTTCCGGGAGCGGGGAGAGATCAACGCCGAAGTCACCGGACGCCTCGCCGAGACCGTGGGCGGCATCCGGCTCGTCAAGACGTACACCGCCGAGCGGCGCGAGGAGCTGGTGTTCGCGCGTGGCGTGCATCGGCTCTTCCGGAACATCGCGCGGAGCATCCGGGGCGTGAATGCGGTGGCTGCGTTCACCACGGTCCTGATCGGGCTCGTGGGCGTGCTGCTCATCGTGATCGGCGGGCGTGCCATCCTCGCCGGCACGATGACGCTCGGCGACTTCGTCATGTACGTCTTCTTCATCGGCATGGTCGCGGCGCCGCTCGTGGGCGTGGCCAACATCGGCACCCAGATCAGCGAGGCCTTTGCCGGCCTCGACCGGATCCGCGAGATCCGCGAGCTCGCCACCGAGGACGCGCACGACGCCGAGCGGCGCGCGGTGCCGGAGCTGCGCGGCGAAGTCGAGTTCGATCACGTCTCGTTCGCCTACGAGGCGGGCGTGCCGGTGCTGCGCGACGTTTCGTTCCGGGCACCGGCGGGCACGACGACGGCGCTCGTCGGGTCGAGCGGATCGGGCAAAAGCACGCTCATTTCGCTCGTCATGGCGTTCAACCGTCCGACCGGCGGGAGCGTGCTCGTGGACGGGATCGATCTCTCGACCCTGCGCCTTCGCGAGTACCGCACCAACCTCGGCGTGGTCCTGCAGGACAACTTCCTTTTCGATGGGAGCATCGCGGAGAACATCGCCTTCTCGAAGCCGGGCGCCGCGCGCCGGGAGATCGAGGCGGCCGGGCGGGTGGCGCACTGCGACGAGTTCGTGAGCCGGATGGCCGAGGGGTACGACACGATCGTCGGGGAGCGCGGCGTCAAGCTCTCGGGCGGCCAGCGCCAGCGCGTCGCCATCGCGCGCGCGATCCTCGCGGATCCGAAGATCCTCATCCTCGACGAGGCGACGTCGTCGCTCGACTCGGAGAGCGAGGCGATGATCCGCGACGGCCTGCGCCGGCTGCGCGAGGGGCGCACGACCTTCGTGATCGCGCACCGGCTGAGCACCATCGCGAGCGCGGATCAGATTCTCGTGCTCGAGGAGGGCCGCATCGTCGAGCGCGGCACCCAGCCCGAGCTCCTGGCGCTCGGCGGGCGGTATCGGCAGCTGTACGAGAAGCAGTACGGGGCGGAGCTCGACAAGTTCGTCAACCCCGGCGAGGAAATTCCGCAGGTCGTATGACCGGTGTCTCGTCGCGTGTGACGGGCCTTCCGGTTCGGGCGGCTTGAACAGCAGCGCACGAGAATACGAAAGGACGAAAGGGTCGGCGGCAGGCGTGAGTCCGTGGACGACGGTCTCCCGCCCGCAGGTCCCTCCTAGCCCCCGCCCGGGCGAGGGGGTATCCTCAGTGGCACTCCCACTCTGACAATCGGACCCCGTGACCGATCTCCAGGACCGCCTCCGCGAGGCGCTGGCAGACCGTTATCGCATCGAGCGCACGCTCGGCGCCGGCGGCATGGCCCCTGGAGCGCGCTTCATCCCCGGGCGCGCCGCCGGATGACGGCGACCCTCGAGCGCCTCCGTGGCGCGCTCACCGACCGCTACCGGATCGAGCGTGAGCTCGGCCAGGGCGGCATGGCGACGGTGTACCTCGCACACGACCTCCGGCACGAGCGGGACGTCGCCATCAAGGTCCTGCACCCCGACCTCGGTGCCGCCCTCGGCAGCGACCGCTTCCTGTCGGAGATCCGCACGACGGCGCGCCTGCAGCATCCGCACATCCTCCCGCTTCTCGACAGTGGCGAGGCCGACGGGCTCCTCTACTACGTCATGCCGCTCGTCACCGGAGAAACGCTGCGCACCCGGCTCGAGCGCGAGCGGCAGCTGCCGGTCACCGACGCCGTACAGATCACGCGCGAAGTGGCCGATGCACTCGGCTACGCGCATGGCCATGGCGTCGTGCATCGCGACATCAAGCCGGAGAACATCCTGCTGCAGGGCGGGCACGCGCTCGTCGCGGACTTCGGGATCGCGCTCGCGGTGCAGAGTGCGGGCGGCCAGCGGATGACGCAGACCGGCCTCTCGCTCGGCACGCCGCAGTACATGAGCCCCGAGCAGGCGATGGGCGAGCGGAGCGTCGACGCGCGGAGCGACATCTACGCGCTCGGGGCGGTCGCGTACGAGATGCTCGTCGGCGAGCCGCCGTTCACGGGGCCCACCGTGCAGGCCATCGTCGCGCGGCTGGTGACCGAGGAGCCGCGCCCGATCGCCATACAGCGGAAAGCGGTGCCGGAGCAGGTCGAGGACGCCGTCCTGCGTGCCCTCGAGAAGCTGCCCGCGGATCGGTTCGCCAGCGCCGGCGAGTTCGCCGCGGCACTCGGTGGCGAAGCGAAGCGGCGGCGGCCGAGTGTGGTGGGGGCCGCAGCGAGCAGCCGCCCGTCCCGATTCGCCTGGCCGATCGCGGTGCTGGCGCTCGCGGGCGCGGCGCTCTGGGGATGGCTCCGTCCTGCGCCGGACCATCCGGCGGGCCGGCAGCGGATCGCGCTCTGGGACTTCATCTACCCCGACTTCCTCAATCCAAGCTCCGCCCGCATCGAGGCCCGCGTCGCGATCTCGCCCGATGGATCCGCCATCGCCTTCACCGATTCCGCCGGCGACGACACCAGGCTCCTCGTCAAGGGGCGGAACGACGTCCACCCGGTCCCGATTCCCGGAACCGAGGGCGCCGCCGGCCCATTCTTCTCGCCCGACGGGGCCTGGGTCGGCTACTTCGCGCATGGAGGGAAGGTCAGGAAGGTGCCGGTCGCCGGCGGTGGCTCGATCGAGCTCACGTCGTCCGGCAACGAGACGTACGTGCTCGGCGCCTGGCTCGACGATGGGCGGATCGTCTTCGTGGACGGCCACGGTGGTCTGTCGGCGGTTTCGTCCGAGGGTGGCGCAGTGACGCAGATCCGGTCAGCCGATCCGTCTCGCCGGGACGACATCAACTCGCTCACGCCGCTGCCCGGCAGCCGCGGTGTCCTCTTCACCGGGTGTCCGGGGAACTGCGCGACTGCGTCCGCGATCTATGCCTTCGATCTCGAGAGGGACACCACGCTCCTGCTGGTGGAGAATGCGGTGGGCGGCTGGTATTCGCCTGGCGGACACCTGCTGTACACGAGCCGGGAGGGAGGTCTCTTCGCCGCGCGGTTCGATCTCCGCCGGATGGCGTTGTCGTCGGGCGTCCTTCCGATCACGGACGGTGTGGCGCCGAACGGATTTGCGCTGTCGGCGTCCGGCACCGCGCTGTACATCGCGGGCACCCAGGACGTCAGCCAGTCGACGCTCGTCTGGGTGTCGCGCGATGGGTCAGAAGCGCCGTTCGCGCCGGAATGGGTCGGGGGGTTCGAGTACCCGGCACTCGCCCCCGACGGACAGACTCTCGCTGTGAGCGTGCGCGAAGACGCGACGCGACTCTGGGTGCGCCGGCCCGATGGGTCGAGACTCCGGGTGTTCAGCGGCGACATGGGGAGCTGGCGGCCGTCCTGGACCGCCGACGGGCAGGCGATCGGCTTTCCGATCACGCACGGTGGCACTGCGGCGGCCGGAGACAATGATGTCTATCTCGCACCGGCCGACGGAAGCAGCGCGCCCCGCCGCTTCGCCGATATCGACATTGGCCTTTGGGAAGTGGAATTCAGCCGGGACGGAGAATGGGCGGTGATGCGGGCCGACGTCGCCGGAGCGTTCGGCGTGTTCTACGCGCGCCGCCTGCGCGGAGACACCGCCATGACGCTGATTCACTCCGACAGCAGCTTCAGCACGCAGATTGCGCTCTCGCCCGACGCCGGCTGGCTGGCCTATACCTCCGACCGCACCGGGCGGAGCGAGGTCTACGTCGCCTCGTTCCCCGATATGCGCGTGAAATATCCTGTCTCGCAGACGGGAGGCACCGAGCCGCGCTGGGCTCGCAGCGGTCGCGAGCTCTTCTTTCGCAGCCGGGGTCAGATGATGAGCCTCCCGGTCGGCGCCGCGGCCGGATTCTCGCCGGGGACCGCGCGGGCCCTGTTCCCGGTCGGCTCGTACGCACGTGCGAACAACCGGGCGCAATACGATGTGTCAGGCGATGGTCAGCGGTTCCTGATGATCAAGCGCCCCACTCAGGAGGGGCAGCAGGAGGTCGTGCTGGTGGACGACTTCTTCGCCGATCTCGAAGCGAGGTTCGCGCAATGACCGCTGCCCCGAGTGCCCTCGCCGCCGCCCTCGCGGACCGGTACACGATCGACCGCGAGCTCGGCCAGGGCGGCATGGCGACGGTCTACCTCGCGCACGACCGCCGGCACGACCGGCGTGTGGCGGTGAAGGTGCTCCGACCCGAGCTCGCGGCGGTCATCGGCGCGGACCGGTTCCTCTCCGAGATCCGCACGACGGCCAACCTCCAGCACCCGCACATCCTCCCCCTCTTCGACAGCGGGGAAGCCGGGAGCTTTCTCTTCTACGTCATGCCCTACGTCGAAGGCGAATCGCTGCGGGACCGGCTCGCGCGCGAGAAGCAGCTCCCGATCGGCGACGCCGTACGGATCGCCTCGGAAGTGGCGAGCGCGCTCGACTACGCCCATCGCCACGGCGTGATCCACCGCGACATCAAGCCGGAGAACATCCTCCTGCACGACGGGCGCGCGCTCGTCGCCGATTTCGGGATCGCGCTCGCCGCGAGCAAGGCGGGCTCCCGCATGACCGAGACCGGCATGTCGCTCGGCACGCCGCACTACATGAGCCCCGAGCAGGCGATGGGTGAGCGGGAGATCACCGCGCGCAGTGACGTGTACGCGCTCGGCGCGATGCTCTACGAAATGCTGTCGGGAGACCCGCCGTTCACCGGCAGCACCGCCCAGGCCATCGTCGCCAAGGTGCTCACCAACGAGCCGCCGCCGCTGCAGCCGCAGCGACGCAGCATTCCGGAGCACGTGGAAGCGGCGGTGATGACCGCGCTGGAGAAGCTGCCGGCCGATCGCTTCGCCACGGCAGGCGAGTTCGGCGCAGCGCTCGGCGGGACCGGCGGCACGGCGGCGTCCGCCACGTCGCGCCGCATGGTGGCTGCGCAGCGACGCGGGAACGGCAAGCTCGTGCTCGCGGCCGTCGGGGCGGGGGCACTCGCGCTCGGCACGCTCGGCGGGATGCAGGTCCGACGCGAGCGGCCGGCCGAGCGGCTGCCCACCCGTTTCGAGATCTCCGCTCCGGGCCTCGGCTTCTCCCCGTGGCGCAACATCAGTCTCAGCGCCGACGGCCGGACCCTCGTCTACTTCGTCGCGGGGCGGGGTGAAGCCGGTGGCTTGTACGTGAGGCCGCTCGACCGGCTCGAGCCGCGACAGATCCCGGGACTCGGCGGCGTCGACGCGGCGGACAATCCCTACATCTCGCCCGACGGTCGCGAGCTGATGGTCGGCCGGCCCGGCCAGATGCTCCGGATCCCGATCACCGGCGGGCAGGCGACGCCGCTCCCCGGCGTGCCGGAGGATCCATTCGGCGTGATCGACGACGCGGGCGCGATCGTCTACGGCGGCCTGGATGGCGGCATCTGGCGCCTCCCTCGCGGCGGCGGCGCGGTGCAGCTCTCGGCGCCGGACACGGCGAATGACGAGCGGCGACAGATCCTGACGGACGTACTGCCCGGCGGACGCGTCGCCCTCGTGGGAGGCAGCAGCGGCACCGGATTTGCCGATCGGATGTACACACTCGACCTCGAATCGGGCATTCGCCGCCCGCTGCTGGACGTCGACATGCGCGGCGCCTATTACGCCGGGCGGAACACGCTCGTCTATGTCACCGCCGACCAGATGCTGTACGGCATTCGTTTCGACCCCGAAAAGCAGATCACGACCGGCGATCCCGTTCAGCTCGGTGGGCCCGTCGAAACGATGCCGCTCGGCACGCCGAGGGTGACGGTCTCGCGAACCGGCACGGTGGTATACGCGCCGCGCAGCCCGGCGGAGCTGGTGGTGATCGATCGTCAGGGCATCGCGCGGCCACTGCTCGAGGCCACGGCCGAGTACCACAATCCGCGCTTCAGCCCGGACGGCCGCTCGGTCTCGGTGGACATCAACGAGCCGTCAGGCCGCGACGTCTGGGTGCTGTCGCTGGATCAGGGCACGCTCACGCGCGCCACCTTCGAGAACGACGGTCACGACGCCATCTGGTCGCGGGATGGACGGTCGCTCGTCTACGTCGGGACGCGGGACGGGCGGATCCTCCTGCTGCGCTCGCGAATGGGCGGCAGTCCGGGCGAGCCGCTGACGCCGGACGTCGCGGCCGCACCGGGTGCCTGGCTCGCGGACGGCCGGCTCCTCACGGTGACGACGGCGAACGCGCAGCAGCGCGGCTACAACATTATGGTCGACTCCGCCGGGCGCCTCGTGCCGTATCTCGCGACGAATTTCGGCGAGGCATGGGTGGCGACCTCACCGGACGGCCGGTGGATGTCGTACGCTTCCGACGCTTCGCGGCGCTTCGAAGTCTACGTGGCGCCGGCAGACGGCAGCGCCGGCCGCATTCAGGTCTCGGTCGGTGGCGCGCTCGAATCGAACTGGGGCGCCGATGGGAGGACCCTGTACTACACCGCGACCGATACGCGCCAGATGATGGTGGCGAGGCTCGAGCTCGACCCTTCGCCCCGCGTGGTCTCGCGCGAGCCGATCTTCAGCCTCGGGGACCTCATCGGTGCGGAGCCGCACGCGAATTTCGACGTCGCGGCGGATGGGCGGATCGTCATGGTGCGCCGCCCGCAGACGCCGCGGCTGGTGCTCATTCAGAATGTGGACCGCCTGGTGACGACACGGGCGGAATGAACGGCGACGACGACCGGCTTGTTGCGGCCCTCGCCGACCGCTACGCGATCGAGCGCGAGCTCGGACGGGGCGGCATGGCGACAGTCTACCTGGCCCAGGACCTCAGGCACCGCCGGCGCGTGGCCGTCAAGGTGCTCCGGCCCGATCTTGTTGCGGTACTTGGCCGCGACCGCTTCTTCCGGGAGATCGAGGTCGCCGCGCAGCTTCAGCACCCGCATATCCTGCCGCTCCTCGATTCGGGCGAGGCGAACGGGCTCCTCTATTATGTAATGCCGTACGTGGACGGCAAATCACTTCGCGACCGTCTCGCGCGCGAAGGTGAGCTGCCGATCGGCGAAGCCGTCCGCATTCTCATCGAGCTCGCGGACGGGCTTGCCACGGCCCATGCGGCCGGTGTGGTCCATCGTGACATCAAGCCCGACAACATCATGCTCTCGGGGCGCCACGCCCTCATCATGGACTTCGGCATTGCCAAGGCCGTGAGTGATGCGACCGGTCACCGGCAGCTGACCACCGCCGGGGTGACACTGGGCACGCCGGCGTACATGGCACCCGAACAGGCCGCAGCGGATCCGCACCTCGACCACCGGGTGGACATCTACGCAGTCGGTGCGCTCGGGTACGAGCTGCTCACCGGCCGTCCGCCGTTCGTCGGGCACTCCCCACAGCAGGTGCTCGCAGCGCACATGACGCAGGAGCCCGATCCGGTCGACCGCTACCGACCTGGTACTCCGCGACGATTGTGCGAGGTGGTGATGCGCTGCCTCGCCAAGCGACCGGCCGACCGGTGGCAGCGCGCGGAAGATCTCCTCGAGGCGCTGGAACCACTCGCTGTGTCCAGCCCGAGCATCACTCCGGTTGAGAGCCAGCCCGCCAGCATGCGCGCGGGTCCTCCGCGGCAGTTTCCTCGGTGGGCAGCGTGGCTCGCCGGTGGCGCACTGGTCGCTGCGGGCGCGCTCGCGCTCTCCCTCAGGCAGGGACCGAGCGATGTCCTGAAGCTCGGCCGGCGAACTGCGGTGGCCGTCGGCGACGAGATGGAGCGGTGGCCCGCTCTCACGCCCGACGGCAGCGCCGTCGTCTACACCCGCCGGAGCGACACGACGAGCGCCATCGTCATTCAACAGGTGGATGGGGGCGCGCCCATACCGGTCAACGTGAAAGTTGGCGGCTTCCTGTGCTGTCAGTCGGTGTCGCCCGACGGGGCACGACTTCTCTTCAACGACCGGCATTCTCTCTATGTGATGCCGACGCTCGGAGGGCAGGTTCGCTGGCTTGCCGATGCCCGGTCGTTTGGAAGCGCGTGGGCGCCGGATGGCCAGGCGATCGCATTCGCTCCAACCCTCGATTCGATCGTGGTGATGGCCTTTGACGGGAGCGCACGGAGGCTGGTGGCGCGCGGCCGTGAGGTCCACTCGCCCGCATGGTCGGGCGACGGAAGGTTCATCGCATTCGTCGATGGGAATCCGGACTTCCACCTGGAAGGCAACATCGCATCGAGCACGGTGATGGTGGTGCCCGCCACGGGGGGAGATGCCGTTAACGTGAGCGGTTCGGCGGGCCACAATACGAGCCCGGTGTGGGTGCCCGGCCGGCGCGCGCTCCTGTACCTCTCGGATCGGGAAGGGGGCCGGGACATCTACCAGCAGGCGATCACGGCGAGCGGGGCCCCCGACGGTCCCGCCGTCCGGATTACCACCGGGCTCAATCCCGAGCGCATTGCAGTCTCGGCCGATGGGCGGCGGATTGCCTGGTCGACCTTCACCGTCGTCTCCAATGTCAGAGCGTTGCCCATTCCAGACCGCGATTCAGTGCCCCTCTCGAGCGCGACTCCCGTGACCACCGGTGCGCAGCACGTCGAGGCTGCGCGGTTCTCGCCGGACGGGGCGTGGCTCTATTACGACTCCGATCGAAGTGGCAATGCGGACATCTGGCGGATTCCCCTCGCGGGCGGAGCCCCCGAGCAGATCACGAACGACCCCGCACCCGAGTTCGGTCCGCAGGTTTCACCCGATGGCCGGTTCGTATCGTTCCATTCGATTCGAGCGGGCCTGAACAACCGGGAGATTTACGTGCAGCCCGTGACGGGTGGACCGGCCGTGAACGTATCGGCATCGCCGGGGGATGATCGCATTGCATCGTGGTCACGTGATGGACGCGCCCTCGCATGGATGGACCTGTTCAGCGCGGACAGCGCCATCCTCGTTTCTCGCCGCGGCGCCGGCGGCTCGTGGCTCCCGGCGCGCCGCTATGCGACACCACACGGAGCGTCCGAGCCGATCTGGGACGACCGGGGTCAGGTGGAGTTTCATACCCCGAATGCCCTGTACCGGCTCGACCCGCGGACCGGTTCGACGACGCTCGTGCTGGCCGTCGGCGCGCCGGACGATTCGATTTACATCGACACGCGCGGCACTGACGGCCACACCCTGTATGTCCTCGCAAAGGAACTGCTCGGCGCGCGCATCATTGCCTACGCACCACCCGATTGGAGAGGCCGGACCGTGGTCTGGAGCGACAGCCCGCTCTCGCAGATGATCCGTGGTACGATTGGCATCCGGAGCGGGATGCTGTATGTGCCGGTGGCCGAGCAGCGGCTCGATGTGTGGGTGGCGGAGGTGGGCGGAAACTGAGGGGAGTGCCGCGGCTTAATGCCTCGAGAGGAACTCGAGCAGCGACCGGTTGAATTCAGCCGGCTTTTCCATGTGCGGCAAGTGATCGGTCCCCTCCATGACGACTCGCTCCGCACCCGGGATCATCCGCGCCGTTGAATCCGCGAACCGGCGCACCGATGCGGCGTCCCGGTCCCCGATCACCACCAGCGTCGGGACGCGGAGGCGTCCGAGCCGCTCACGCGCAGACGGCGTGAGCGGCTGCTGCGGCCAGGCGCCCATCGTCCAGATCCCCGCGTTCTCCCGGACCATTCGCTCGACTTTGTCCTTCACTTCCGGTTGTGTATTGACGACCGAAAGCATCGGGTTAGCGAGCCACTTTGCCAGCGCCTCTTCCTTCTTTCCGCCCCGCATGAGCGCGATCACCTCGGTGATCGCCTCGATGTCCGATTCCGGGTACCGGAAGCCGTCGGCGCCCGATGCGACGACCGTGAGCGAGCGCACGCGCTCGGGGTGCAGGATGGCGAAGGTGACGGCCAGCGCACCGCCGAGCGAGTTGCCCACGATGTGCGCGCGATCCATCTCCTCGCGATCGAGGAGCGCGACGAGATCCCGCACCGGCGAATACGTCGTGTCGGGCGCTGGCGATCGCCCGAACCCGCGATGATCGTAGCGCAGTACCCGGTAATCGCGCGCGAGCGCCTCGAACTGATCGTCCCACATTCGCCGGTCGCCGAAGCCGCCGTGGATCAGCACCACCGGCTCGCCCGAGCCGGCGACCTCGTAGTACAGCTCACCGCCCGCGACCGGAAGTGTGCCCGTCTCCACGTGCGCCGCGGAGGACGCACAGGCCGCGCCT
The DNA here is from genome assembly GCA_036741715.1 of Gemmatimonadales bacterium. Classification (GTDB taxonomy): domain Bacteria; phylum Gemmatimonadota; class Gemmatimonadetes; order Gemmatimonadales; family GWC2-71-9; genus CAMLLJ01. The sequence continues at coordinate 3,931 of DAINRR010000008.1, read as the reverse complement.
GCGGCAATGACCACCAGTCCCGCACCGAATCGAATCATGATCGAAGCTCGGAAGACTTCACGGCGGCGTCAAGATCGGCTGGACCGTGATGTGATCATGATGTGACGGATGACCTTGTTGCCGCGCCGCCCGTGTCCTATTGATATCCCTGTACTCACATCTGATATCCCTGTACTCGCACGCGGAGGCCACGATGGCGGCAAAGAAGCAGACGCGCAGGTATGGCAAGAAGGCGAGCAAGAGCGTCGCGAGCTCGATGCGTCGGCGGAAGAAGGGCACACTGCGGCGCGGCAAGGGCGGCCGCGGCGGCCGCGTGCAGAGCCGGGAGCAGGCGATTGCGATCGGACTGGAGGAGGCGAGGAGCAAGGGCGCGAAGGTGCCGGCGAAGAAGCGCGCCGCAAAGAAGGGGGCGAGCCGGCGGCCGGCGAAGAAAGGCGGGAGGAGGTAGGGTCTGATCGGAGGACGGGAACTGTCATCCCGAGCGCAGCGAGGGATCTACTCGGCGAGTCCTGGAGACCGGTGAGTAGATCCCTGGGTCGCGTTGCTCCCTCGGGATGACAGGTCGCTCTTCGCAGCGAACGAGCCAGCCTTACAACTTGCTCGTCTCCCTCACCGTCTCCCGACTCTCCACTCCCTCGAAGCTCACCCCGGTCCCCAGGCGTCCACCGCTCCCGCCACTCCCGACGACCAGACCCGTCCCTGCCTTCCGCGCCAGCGCGTAGTACACGAGAAGCCCGATCCCGACGAAGAGCAGCAGGATGCCGAGCATGATCGGCTCGTCCCGTTCGTAGGGAAGCATCTGGATGAGCACCAGTGCGGCGCCGGTGGCCACCGCGACGATGCCCCATTTGAGTGCGCCGCTTACCCGGTCCTCCGCGCTTGCGGCCAGCATGCGGGAGATGTCGCCGGCGTTGCCGGCCGCGATGAGCCGGCGGCGGATCAGCGTGTCGGCGATGATCCGCGCGATTCCGAGGACCATGACGGCGATGCTGATGAAGAGAACGACGGCAACGAGGTAATCGCTGTCCATGGAGGCCTCGGAGAGAACGGCGGTCGAAGCGGACGCAAGGTCGAGCGCGGCCAGTCGTGACCAATATGGAGATCGGGTCCGCGCGGGGGAAGGACGTGCGCGGCGACGGTGTTGCGCTGGCCGCCTACCGCTCCATGCGCTTCAGCATGGCCTCGAACGCGGCATGTCCCCTCAGCGGGCGGAACATCGGGTCGAGGCGCATCCAGGCGGCGGAGTACTGGTGGGGATTGGATGCGACCTTGTCGAGTACGGCCGCGGCGGTATCGAGCTCGCCGAAAATGAGGTGAATGCGCGCAAGGAGGATGTGAGCGTACACGACCTGCGGGGCGTCCCCGCGCTCGATCGACGCCCGGAGGCCTGTCCGGCCGTATTCGACCGCCTCGTCGTGGCGGCCAAGGTATGCGAGGGCCAGGCCATAGAGCGAATTCGTCTGGCCGCCATCGGGAGAATCCTGGACCTGGGCGTACGACGCGGCGAGGCCGGAGTCCGCGTACGCGCGGGCGCGTCCCCGCTCGCCGGCATCCCAGTGCGCGGTCGCCAGCGACTGGCTCCACCACGCCCGGTCATTGTCGAACGCTGCCGGGTTGAGGCGGAAGAGCAGCTGCTGCTCGGCCGGCTCGAGCATCCACGACATTTCGAAGAACCCGGCGAACTGGGCGACGAGGAGCGGAGGAGGAATGACGCCGAGCGCCCGTCGAACGACCGCCCGTGCCCTGTCGAGGTCGCCGAGTGCGAGGTGCGCCATGGCGTGGAACTGGACGGACTGCAGGTCGGTCGGCGTCAGCTCGAAGACCACATCGCCTGCGGCGAGGGCATCGCTGAATCGGCCATGCCGCACGAGCGTAAAGAGCCGCGACTGCGCGACGCTGGCCGAGCGTGGATCGAGGGCACGCGCGCGATCGAGGAGCGCGAGCGCCCGCTCGGCATCGTTCCGGTCGGAGGCGATACGCGACGCACGACGCAGGACCTCGACGTCGTTCGGCGCTATTGCCATCGCCTCGTCGATATGAGTGGCTGCTGCTTCGGAGTTGTTCTCCACGAGGGTGAGGTAATCGAACAGAGCGATCCGCCCGGCCGTGCCGCTGGGGTCCAGCGCCATCGCACGATCGGCAGCCTCCCGGGCACGGTTCGCGTTCGCACGGTCCCGCTGGCCGTTGGCGAAGACGATCGCCGTAGCTTCCGCGAGTGCGGCCCACCCATCGGCGAAGCGGTCGTCGAGCGCGACGGCCTGCTCGAACAGGGACGCGGCCTGCCGCTGCGTGACCGGATCGCGGCTCTGGATCGCCCGACCCTTCAGGTACAGATCGTACGCGGCGAGATTCTCCGTCGGACTGTCGGCGAGGCGCTCCTGGTCGGCGCCTCCGAGCGCGAGACCGAGGGCACCGGCCACCTCGCTCGCGATGGAGCTCTGCACCTTCAGCACGTCGGTGAGCTCGGTGTCGAACCGCTGCTTCCACGTCGCGGCACCGGTGCGGACGTTGACCAGTTCGGGGGCCACCTGGACCCGGTCGGGTGCGCCCGGCGTCCGCATCCAGCTGACCGTGCCGGTGAGGAGATAGTCCACGCCAAGCTCGTCCGCGATTTCCGACGGGGACTTCGTCGTCTCGCGATACTGATCCGAGCTGGTGCGCGCAATGACTTCGAACCCCGGCAGCCGGGTCAGCTTTCCGCGCACTTCATCCGTCACCCCGTCGACGAAATAGGCGTCGGCTTCGCCTCCGCGATTCTCGAAGGGAAGCACCGCCAGCCGCAGGATCCCGTCCTCGCCGGCATCGGCAGGCCCGCGAAGCATGAACCCCGTCGCCAGGACGGTCCAGAGGCCGAGGGCGAGGAACCCGCCCGTCGCCGTGTTCCGCCAGGTGAAGAGCGCGCCGACGCCGGCCGTGCGACCGCCTGACAGTCGCCGAGCCTCCATGCGCGTCGTCATCCACATGACCCCCGCGCCGATCGCGAGAAACAGGACCGCGAGAAGCATTCCCCATGCGGGAAGGCCCTGCTGCCGGATTGCCGCGTAGATCACGCCCATCGCAACCACCGAGCCAGCCGCGAACACGCTCCATGCACGGCGGGGCGACGTCGATTCCGCAGGCGCCACTGCAGGAGCAGCGGCCGGCGCAGCGTGGGAAGTGCGCGCCGCATCGGACGCGCTGTCGAGCGCCGCCACCAGCTCGTCGGCCGTCTGGAACCGGTCCGCGGGATTCTTCGCCAGCGACTTCATGATCACGGCCTCGAGCGGCGCCGGCACCTCCTCACGCGTCGCCGTGATGGCGCGCGGCCGCTCCGTCATGCTGCGCATGATGATCGCGCGTGCCGACGGTCCGGTGAACGGGGGTTCGCCGGCGAGCATCTCGTACAGGACGCTGCCCGTCGCGTAGATGTCGGCCCGGCCGTCCACCTCCCGATCGCCGCTGGCCTGCTCGGGTGACATGTAGTTCGGTGTCCCGACGGCGAGGCCCGTGCCCGTGAGCGCTTCGCCTTCCGCCCCGATCGCGCGCGCGATGCCGAAGTCGGCGACGAGCGCGTGCCCGGCGCCGAGGAGGATGTTCGCGGGCTTGATGTCGCGGTGAATGATGCCGCGCGAGTGGCCGTAGGCGAGCGCCTCCGCGATTTCACGCGTGAGCCGGATCGCCTCGTTCACCGGCAGCTGCCGGTCGCGAAGGAGCCGGTCCCGCAGCGTGCCGCCCTCGACGTGGGGCATCACATAGTAGAGGAGCGTGGACGGGGCGCGCGAGCCGGGGCTCGGTTGGCTGACCTCGCCGGAATCGTACACAGGGAGGATGTGCGGATGGCTCAGCTTCGCGGCGATCTCGATCTCGCGAAGGAAGCGGTCGGCGCCGAGCGTGGCCGACAGCTCCGGCCGCATGACCTTCACGGCCACCTTCCGGCGATGCTTGAGGTCTT
>DAINRR010000007.1:56949-81369 GCA_036741715.1 Gemmatimonadales bacterium | reverse complement strand
CGGGATGACACCTCGCTGCGCTCGGGATGACACCTCGCTGCGCTCGGGATGACACGCGCCCCCGCATCCGCTACGGCGCGAACTTCCCCCCAGGCCCCTCCGCGTCCTCCAGCGTCCCTCCGCGCCTCTGTGGTTCCTCTCGCCGCGATCGACTCGAAGACCCGCCGCCACACGCCCACACCACCGCAACCACATCGAGCGCGGCCCGCTGTTCCCACCACTCCTCCACGATGCCTCCCCCCGCGTCCGATCCCTTCGCGAGCCGCGTACGATTGAGGCCGCCGGGGATCGACGTGACGAGAATCGCGTTCGCGCCCATTTCGGCGGCGCTCGCGCGGGCGTCGTCGAGGAGGCGGTGGCTGGTGCCGTTCGCATGCGCATCGGCGCGTTCGATGGTGAACCGCGCGATGGAGACGTACGGGCGCGCGGGCTCGCGGTCCAGGAAGACCTGGACGGCCGCCGGTGAGACGGGGGCGAGCCCGCTCGTGGCCGGCTGGCTGGTCGCGGCGCATCCGGTGACGAGGATGTACGCGGCGGCGCTGATCTCGATTCGTGTCATGGCTGCCTCCCTCTGCCTGGCGTTGGATGACTTCATGCCAGACAAGGTCGGCAATGCGGGCGGGCGGGGACATCGGCCGTCAGGCAGATCGTGCGCGCCCACACGGGTCGAGATCTGCCGTCCGGGAGAGGTCAGCGGCGCATGAGGTAGTTGGTGACGCCGAGGACGGGGACTTCGGCGACGGTACGGAAGCCGAAGCCGGCGTAGAACGGAACGTTCTCCGGCCGGTCGGTCTCGAGGTAACCCGGAAGGCCGGCGGCGTCCGCGGCCTCGCAGTAGCGCGCCATGAGCTGGCGGCCGAGCCCCTTTCCCTGCATGGCGGGATCGACGCCGATCGGGCCGAGGTGCAGGTGGTCGTCGTGCGGATCGTGCTTTTCCCACGTGGACATCCACCTGCCCACGCGGAGCGCGGAGCGGAGCCCGAAGCCGCGCACCATGCCGGGCAGCATCCGCACCTTCGCGCCGGCCGGAACCCGGCACCCGGGCGCTTCCACCCAATGAATGAATCCGACGAGCCGCGGGCCATCGAGCGCGACGAGCTTCGGCCCGTACATGACGGGAAGGCCCGCGCGAAAGAATGCCTCGTTCCGCGCGAGCTGGTCGCGCCCGAACGCGGCGACGTTGAGGGGATTGGTCACGAATGCGCGCGCGAGCAGCTGCGCCGCATCACCGTGCCACTGCGGCTCGAGACTCGCGATCATCGTCGCGCGGCGCCGCCGTTCCAGGCCCATACGGCAATGCCCACACGGTTCCTGACGCCGAGCTTGCGCTGGATGTTGGCGATGTGGGTCTTGGCGGTGCCGGCCGTGATGTTGAGGCCGGCACCGATCTCGGCGTTCGTCAGCCCCTGGGCCACGAGCCGCGCGACGGCGATCTCGCGCTCGGTGAGCGGCTCGACGCCCGGCGCGTCGAGGCTCGGCGACGTCTCTCGCAGGTGCTGCAGCAGCCGCACGGTGACCGACGGGCTGATGAGCGCGTCGCCGGCCATCGCCGCGCGGATCGCCTCGACGAGGAGCGTGGGACCCGCGCGCTTGAGGAGAAATCCGCAGGCCCCGTTCCGGAGCGCGCCGTAGACGTACTCGTCGAGGTCGAACGTGGTGACGACGATGACACGGGTCGGATCGGCCACGTCCGGCCCGGCGAGGGCGCGCGTGAGCTCGAGCCCGTCCATGCGCGGCATCCGGATGTCGGCGAGCACCACATCGGGTCGGACCTGGCGGGCGAGCGCTAGCGCGACCGCGCCGTCCGGCGCTTCCGCGACGACCCGCATGTCGGGCTGCGAGTCGATGATGAGCCTGAACCCGTGGCGCACCATCTCCTGGTCGTCGGCGATGAGCACGCGAGTCGTCATGTCGCGCCCTCCTCGGCTGGAAGCGGGATCGATGCGCTGACGAGCCATCCCGGCGGCTCGTCGCCCGCGAGCGGGCCGGCGTGCAGCGTACCTCCGACGCACTCGACGCGCTCGCGCAGTGCGACGAGCCCCGACCCGGCACCCCGTGGCAGCGCAGCGTGATCCGCAGGCGACTCGTCGCGAACGTCCACCGCCACGCTCGCACCGCGCGCCGTTTCCTGCCGGGCGATGCGCACCACGATCCGCGCGGCGGATGGCGCGTGGCGGCGCACATTGGTGAGCGACTCGAGCACGATGCGGTGGACGGTGTCTGCCACCGGCGCGGGAAGGGCGGGCCCGAGGCGCGGGTCGATCGCGAGCTCGACCGGGGTGCCGTCGTTCGCGGAGAAACGGCGCGCGAGATCGGCCACATCGCCAAGGCTTGCGGTGCGGGCCGTCGCGCCGGCCGGCTGCGCGAGCTCGCCGAGCATCCGAACGGTGCGATCGAGTGAGCCAAGCGCGTGAAGCCCCGCTTCCTCGACACGGCGAAGCGCGGTGACCGCGGCGCCCGGATCGCGCCCGGCGACGAGCTGGGCCGCCTGCGCCTGCACCACCATGCCGGTCACGTCGTGGGCGACGAAGTCATGGAGGTCCCGCGCGAGCTCGAGGCGCTGCGCGCGGCGGGCCTCGGCGACGGAGCGGGCGCGATGGCGGTCGAGGAATCGAAGGTAGAGGCCGAGACCGATGGCGATGATCGACCCCATGGCCCACATCACGGCAGCGCCGGACCAGGCGGCGATGCCCGCCGGCGTCGTGACGCGCAGCATCATGAGCACCTGCGCCGCGGCGAGCATGGCGCCACCGAGCGTGGCCATGAGGACCGGGGCGAGCCGGACCACCATGACGAGCAGCAGGAGCACCGCGCCCATCTCGGTGAGGAGCCAGACCGCCTCCCGCGGCGTGTCGCCCGAAAAGTGCGTGAGGCTGAGCGCGAGGGATGGGATGGCGACGGCGAGTGCCGCCGCCTCGAGATACCGGCGGCTCGCGGGCCATCCGGTGCCGAGTGCCGTGAGCGCGGCAATGGCGATGATGGATACGAGGACGGCGTGCGGGGCGGCGGGCGGGCCGCCGCGCACGTCGGGTGGACCGGTCAGCACGACCAGCTCGTTGAACGCGATCACGCCGGCGATCACCGCCAGCCCGGCGGCGCCGGCGAGAAGCCGGCGCTTCAGATCCGAGCGCATCGGTGCAGACTACGCTCGCCGGGCGCGTTCGTCCATCCGCCATTCGGCAGATGGCCCCGTCAGTCAGTCCGCGTTCCCGTCGCAGTCGTTGTCCACCCCGTCACCGGCGATCTCCGACGCATCCGGGTGGATGGCCGCATCCGCGTCGTTGCAGTCCCCCAGCACCAGGGTGTATCCGGGGAACGGCTCGACGATGCCGCCGGGCTGCGTCTCCATCAGGAGGAATGGACCGGAATCGTCTCCGAACCCGTCGCCATCGGCGTCCACGTAGGTGGTGACGAGGATGCCTTCGTCGATGTTGCCATCGCAGTTGTCGTCGTAGCCGTTGAACAGCTCGGCCGCGCCCGGAAATTTCGCATTGTCCGTGTCGTCGCAATCGCTCGCATCGGCGACGTACCCGGTGGGCGCGGGCGAGCCGGTCGGGACCGACACGCTCGACCCCGGGTCCCCGTATCCATCGTCATCCGCGTCCGCGTAGTACGTGTCCGGTGCGGAGCCGAGTATGGTCACATGCGCGACGCCGGCGATGCCGTTGTACGTCGCGACGATGTCCACGGTGCCCGGAAGGTGCGCGGTGACGACTCCCGCGGGAGAGACGGTCGCGCGCGCCGGATTGCTCGTCGCCCACTGCACGTCGGGCGAGCCGACGACCGCACCCTGGGCGTCTTCGACCACCGCCGACAGCTGCACCGTCGTTTCGACCGTCAGGTCGATCTCCGCCACTGCGGGCGACACCTCCACGCTGTACTCGCCGAAGAAGATCGTCAGCGGGACCTGGCCCGACCTCGGCGTGAGCGGGATGGTGAGCGGCGGGTTCTGGCCGCGCTGCACGTCGCGTGTCGCGGCGCCGTCGTGCGTCACGTCGCCGTTCGCATCGAACGCTTCGACGGTAAAGACACGGCTCGAGCCGGGAGGAACGTGGATCGTGCCGCTCGCCGTGCCGCTCTCGACCGGAAGATTGAACACGGCCGCAAAGGGCAGATCCGGGGCGGAGACGGTGACCACGAGCAGGTCGATCGGCGTGTTGGCGACGTTCGCCGAGACACGGATCGACGCGTCGCCGGTCATGCCGCCGGGCTCGACTGGTTCACTGCTGCAGGCGCCGAGCGCCAGGAGTCCGACGAGCGCGACAAGGGCGGGCGACCGAAGGGAGTGCATGACGTTCCTCATCTGAGTGTCGTTGGAGTCAGTGGATCTGCTCGACGCCGCCGCAGGTGACCGCCGGGAACGGCGGCCCGAAGGCGACGTGCATGTGGATATTCCGGTCTTCGAGATCGAGGTATGCGAGAAGCGCGTCGGTATCGGCGAGGCCCGACGCGCCGCGAGTGACGAGCGCGGAGCGTAGCTCGTCGAGCGGGCGGGTGGCCTCGTAGTCGATGACACCGATCCGGCTGGCCACCGGGAAGGTGTTGCCGGTACCGGGGCCTTCTCCCGGCACGGTGAGACCGGCATCGAGGTTCAGCAGGACCGCGCCCCCGGGATCGCAGCCCCGGTTCATGTGAATGTGCTGGGGGATGTGCCGGCCCGGCTCGACGCCGGTGGCGTGGACCCGGACGCGCAGGTCGCCGCCGACGACGTCGATGAAGGCGGTGCCCTCCGCGCGGGCCTCGCCGGTCGGACGGAGGCTCACCTTGTAGAAGCGCACCGCAGACTCGGGGTTCGTGGGACCGCCGCCGCCGCATCCCGCGACGGTCGGCAGCGCCACGAGCGCGGCGGCGGGAAGAAGGAATCGAAGGCTCATGCCCGGTGCTCCTCCCCGGCGCCCGATCGTTCCTACAGTTCGCCGCAGTTGACCGCCGGGTACGGCGGACCGAACGCGACGTGCATGTGCACGTTCCTGTTCTCGAGATCGAGGAACTCCAGGAGCTCCGCGTCGGTCGTCAGGGCCTGGGCGTACCAGGTGTTGACCGCTTCGCGCAGGTCCTCGAGCGAGCGGGTGGCCTCGTAGTTGAGCACGCCACCCTCGTTCGCCTGCGGATAGGCCGCGCCGACGCCGGGACCCTCACCCGCCACGGTCAGGTTCGCGTCGAGGTTGATGAGCACGCCGCCACCGTCGGCGCAGCCGACGTTGCGGTGGATGTGCTGGGGAATCCGCTCGCCCGCAGCGACGCCGACGCCGTGCGTGCGGACCCGGAGGTATCCGTCGATCACCTCGACGAAGACCATGCCCCGGGCCCGATGCCCGCCCATCGGATCGAGCTGCACTCTATAGAAGAGGCGGTCGCTCGCCGCGCCCGGATCGCCGGGCATGCCGGCTGAGACGGCGGCGCTCACCGGGGCCGCCACGCTGTTCGCGCCGGCTTCGGTCGGAAGGTCGGCCCCGCAGCCGCCAATGGCGGGGAGGGTGGCGAGCGCGGCGAAAGCGGCCGCGCCGAAAACTCTGGTGTTCATGAGGATCTCCGGGAGCAGATGAAGGGTGGTGCCATCGATGCGGCCCGGCGGATCCCGGGCCGGGCGATAGTTTGCATCAAGGCTCTGAACCCCCTCTTTCCCCTCGCTGAACCGCCTCTGAACCGGCCCGGATGACCCGGCTCCGGCGTTTCCGAGCGCCTCCCTCGACGGGACTCGGACCCATGGTCACGGGCTCGGCGGCCCTCATCGCGACGCCAGAACCCTGACCTGGACCGGCACCGTGAGCGTCCTCTCTTCGATGGTGAGCCAGGTATCGATCTGCGCGCTTCCCGGCGCAACCGCGGTGACGATTCCGTCGGCTCCGACGACCGCGACCGACGGCGCGCTGCTCACGAAGCGCACGTCGCCGCCGGTGATCGGGTAGCCGTCCTCGTCCTCTCCGACGACCTTCAGCTCGACGGCGTTGCCCGGGAAGGTGGTCACGAGCTGCGGTTCCTCCGGTGTGACGACGAGGTTGGTGAGCCGTCCGGGGACGGGACCACTCTCGGTGCCGCAAGCGCCGAGGGAGACGAGCGCGATGAGCCCGAGCGGGATGAGGCGGGCATGGGTACGCATGGTCGAACCTCCGTGAGTTCACTCCAGTGACTGTCAGGAACGCCGGGCCGAACGCGACGCGCGGCACGGGGCGGATCGGGAGCCGCGCGATATATTGATCGGCAGCGGTGAACGTCCGCTTTCCACTCGCTGAACCTGCAGTGAACCGCCACTGAATCGGCCCGATGACCCAGCTCCGGCTGTTCGGAACGCCCTCCCTGGCGCGCGAAGGTGGCGCCCCCGTCACCGGCCGGGCGGCACAGCGGCACCGGATCGCGCTCCTTGCGCTGCTCTCCCTGGCGCCGGGCCACCGGCTCTCGCGTGACAAGCTGATCGCCCTCCTCTGGCCCGAGGCCGACGCCGCCCGCGGCCGGTCCCTCCTCAACGCCTCGACCTATGCCCTCCGCTCCGAGCTCGGCGACGGGGCGCTCGTCTCCGAGCGGGACGACCTCCGGCTCGCCGCGGACGTGGTCCGCTCCGACGTAGTCGAGTTCCTGGACGCGGTGCAGGCCGGCGACCCCGAGCGGGCGGTGGCGCTCTACGCGGGGCCGTTCCTGGACGGGTTCTTTCTGGCGGAAGCGGAGGAGTTCGAGGCGTGGGTGGCGCGGGAGCGGCAGCGCCTGGGGGCGCTCCATGGCAAGGCGCTGGCGGACAGGGCGGAGGCGGCGGAAGCGGCGGGAGACTGGCGAGCGGCCGTCGAACGGTGGCGCGCGTGCGCGGCACTCGATCCGTACGACTCCGAGATTGCGCTCCGGGTGATGCGGGCGCTCGAGGCGAGCGGGAATCGCGCGGGCGCGATCCAGCATGCCGGCGAGCATGCGCGCCTCCTGCGGGAGGAACTGGGGGTGGAGGCAGGGGAGGTGGTCTCGGCGGCGGAGGGGATGCGGGGGGGGAGGGGGGGAGGGGGGAGAAGGGCGGACAAGGCGGACGAGGCGGACGGGGCGGACACGGCGGACGGGGCGGACAGGGTGGACAGGGGGGGACGGGGAAGCGGGGGAGTGGCGGGTGCTGCGGGCGCGGCTCGCCACCGGTCCTTCGTCGCCACCGCGGCGATCATCCTTCTCTCTCTGGCTGTCGCCGCGTGGCTCGCGATACCGCGCGCCGCGCCGGCGCGGTCGATCGTGGTGCTGCCGTTCGCCAATCTCTCGGGCAACGGTGAGCGCGACTATTTCACCGACGGGCTCACCGACGAGATCATCACCGGTCTCGCGACGGTGCCCGGACTCACGGTCATCGGCCGCACCTCGGCGATGCGCTACGCCTCATCCGTGGCGCCACTTCCCGAGATTGCGCGCGAGCTCGGCGTGGCGAACGTGCTGCACGGAACGCTGCGCCGAGCGGGCAATCGCGCGCGCGTCACGGCGCAGCTGGTGGATGCGCGGCGCGAGCGCGTGCTGTGGGCCAACACCTACGATTCCGAGCTCGACGACACTCTCGGCGTGCAGGAGCGCATCGCGCGCGACGTGGTGCGCGCGCTCGAGCTCGAGTTCCGGGGCGACCGCGGCGCCACGATCGTGCGGCGAGGCACGCGAAACGCCGAGGCGCTCGAAGCGTACCAGCGGGGGCGCTTCCACTGGAATCGGCGCACGAAGGCGGATGTCGTCGCGGCGATCGCGTACTTCGAGCGCGCGATTGCGGCGGACAGCTCCTACGGTGATGCCTATTCCGGCCTGGCCGACGCGCTGCTCGTCCAGTGGCAGCTCCGCCAGGTCGACACCCCGGAGGACGAGGTGCGGCGCCGCTACGTCTGGGCGGCGGAGCGCGCGATCTCCCTCGACGACGCTTCGGCCGATGCCCACACCTCGTTCGCGACCGCGCTCTGGTGGCAGCAGAACTGGCCGGGCGCCGAGCGGGAGTTCCGCCGGGCGATCGAGCTCAACCCGAATCACTCGGGCGCGCTCCACTGGTACTCACTCCTGCTGCCGGGCTTCGGCCGGCTCGACGAGGCACGCCGACTGTCGCGCCGTTCGCTCGATCTCGATCCCTATGCGCCGATGACGGTGGTGAGCTACAGCTGGCACTGCACGCTCATCCGTGACTGGGACTGCGCGCTGGAGTATGCGAACCGCGCGCTCGAGTTGAATCCGGAATGGGTCGGGGGCCACATGCTGCAGGCGCGCGCATACGCCCATCTGGGCCGTCACGAAGAAGCGGTGGCCTCCGCGCGCCGGGCGCTCGCGCTGATGCCGGACGCGACGAGACTCGCGGAGCTCGCCTTCGTGCATGCCAAGGTCGGCGACCGGAAGGCCGCCCGCGAGGTGCTCGACAGCGTGCGTGCGATCGCGCCGGCGGACGCGGGGGTGCTGGCGCGCGCCTGGACGGCGCTCGGGGAGAAGGACAGCGCCCTCGCCATCCTCGAGCGACACGCCAGCTGGACCTGGCCGCATCGGACGACCATCTACGAGCCGGGACTCGATCCACTCCGGGATGATCCCCGGATGGAGGCGCTGAGGATGAGGATCGAGAGGGAGATGGGGGTGAGGTAGGGGCGGACGAGGCGGACGAGGCGGACGAGGCGGACGCGAACTTCGGATTCGGAGACCGATTATGGGGATGCACGGGCAGGTGATTCCCGTCAGCGAGGCGACCCTCCGCCGCATCCATGCGGACCCGCTGCTCGTGCTGCAGGTGATGGGCAACGAGGAAGAGCTCGAGCGCGAGCGGCAGAAGGCGCAGAAGGCGCCCGGGCTGGTCGGGCGGCTCTTCGGGAAGAAGGCGCCTGCCCCACTCCCCCCAACCGAGCCGCTCGTGCTCGCCGAAGGCGAAAGTGAAGTGACTGACCTGGATAAGGCGTGGCACGGCGTCCACTGGCTGCTCACCGGCTCGGTATGGGAAGGCGACTGGCCGCTCAGCTTCATCCTGAAGGGCGGCACGGACGTCGACTACGACGGGCCGTGGAACTCGGCGCCGCGCACGTTCACGCCGGCGGAGACGCGCGAGATCGCGGACGCGCTGGCGCAGGTGAGCGACGACGCGCTGCGCGCGCGGTACCGCCCGGAGGACATGATGAAAGCGGAGATCTATCCGGAAATCTGGGATCGCGAGCCGGACGCCGAGGAGGATCCGCAGGCGTACGTCATGTCGGCGCTGGCCGACGTGCGGGCGGCGGTCAACAGCGCGGTGCAGCGTGGGTGGGGATTGATCGTGGCTGTCGATTGATCGAGTGGTATCGATGGACGTTTGCGCGCAGGGTAACCACAGAGTGCGCAGAGAACACAGAGCGGACTCTGTGGTTACCCTGCGCCCACCCCCGCATGAAACTCCTCCACTCGCCGCCTCACCTCGCCGGCTTCGGTCGCACGACCCCACGCGTCGAGGATGCGGGCCCGCAGGAGATGCGCGTCACGCGCCACGGGTGAGTCGGGGAAGTTGCGCGCGCTTCGCGTGAGCAGCTCGTACGCCCGATCGAGGTCCCGGCCGGGACCTTCCATCAGCCGTCGGCCTTCCTCGTAGTCCTCGCGCCAGCGGCGCGCCACGTCGCTCATCCGTTCCGCCTCCTGCGCGGTCTCGAATCGCTCAGGCGGTGCGACCGTGCTCGCCGGCCGTACCGGGGGCCTCGGCTCCGAAAAGAAATCGTGCAGTGCCCGGACGTAGGCCTCGGCCTCGCGCCGATTGTGCACGGCATCGCGCAGGCGCCGTTCCTCATCCGGATTCGTGAAGAAGGTCGCTTCCCCGATCACCCCGGGGATGCCGTAGGAGTGGCGGAGCACGGCGGTGCCGGAGCCCGCGAAGATGACGTGGTCGGAGACGACCGAGGGCTCGACCGTGTCCGCGAAGAGCGCTTGCGTGAGATGTCTCGCCAGGTGACGCGCGAGAGCGACGCCGGCCTCGTTCGCGGAGGCGTAGCCGTGGTAGTAGATGATGGGGAAGTTCACCGCCGGATCGGCCGTGGCGTTGTGATGGATCGAGATGAAGGCATCGGCGGCGGAATCGCGCGCAAGGTCGGCGCGCGCGCGAAGCGGCACGTCGGTGTCGGCCGAGCGCGTGAGGAGCACGCGGACGCCGCGGGCCTCGAGCAGGTCCCGGAGAATGAGCGCGACGCGGAGATTGATCCATTCCTCACGCTCGCCGGCGGGGCCCACGCGATAGTTGTCGGTGGCGGCGGTGCCGCCGTGGCCGGGGTCGAGTACGATCGTTCGGCCGTGAAGGGGGTCGGTGGTGTTCCGAGCGGTGGAGGCGCATGACGAGGCGCCGAGCATCAGCAGGGCTGCGAGCGCCATCGACTTCACGCTGCGCGCTCCGGCGTGACTGTCAGCTCGCGCGGCGGGGAGGAGCGGTGATGCGCTCGAAGCGGGGGTTGCCACGGAGGGGGGCGTACTCCGGATGGGCACGCACGCGGCCGTGCCCGCTCGGGCCGATGGTCGCGACGTACTGCTCGAGGGCGTCGAGTGCCCCATCGGGATCGTTCGCGAGGAGCCTTGCACGTGCAGTCAGCTCGAGGAGATACGCGCGGCTTTCCGGTGTCCCTCCGGCGCCTTTTTCGACCGCACCTTCCAGCCAGCGGCGCGCCTCGTCGTGCCGTCCCTGAAGTGCATAGGCGAATCCTGCGAGCGCCGGCACCTGCGGATCCACGGTCTGGGAGGCCACCTTCTCGAACCCGCGCGCGGCTTCCTTCGCCCACCGGCCGGCGCCCGTGAAGTCACCGCGAGCATGCATGATCTGGGCGAATACCAGCGCGCGAGCGGGCGCATCGTCGGCGAAGTCCTCGACACCGAGCTTCAATAGGGTGTCCTGCTGTGCCGCATCGAGCACCCAGTAGAAATCACCGGACGTCGCGGTATTCGCCAGCAACCGCTTTCGGCCCTCGGGTGGTTGGGACGCATTCAGCCTGCGGCGCGCCGTCTCGAGGTCACCGGCCGAGATCGCCGCCATGATGTACACATTCGTGATGGCCAGGTCGCCGGGTGCGAGCGCGAGCGCGCGCTCCAGTGGCTCCTGCGCTTCGTCCATCCGGCCCGCGAGGATGAAGAGGCCACCGAGCGCCCGCTGCGTCTGCAGACTTCTCGGGTCGATGAGGGCCACGCGGCGCATGACCGCCAGGGCGGCCTCCACCTTTCCGTCGTTGATCTCGAACCCGGCAAGGGTGCGGAGGAAGATGGCGTCGTTCGGATACCGATTGACGGCTTCCTGCACCAGGCGACGCGCGTGGGGAAGGTCGCGCTCGATGATGCGCGCGAATTGGATGCGTGCGGAGTAGGTGGTCGGCGCGTCGGGCGCCAGCGCCATCGCGCGCTCGAGCGTCTCACGCATCTCGGCGGTGTCCGGGGCAATCGTGCTTACGGTGACCAGCGCCGCGCGTGAAGCGGCCAACCGGCCCCAGGCCATTGCGAACGTCGAATCCCGGCGTACGGCCTGCTCGAGCAGAGCAATCATCCGTCGGATGCTCTCGGGATCGCGGCCGACGACTGCCTGCGCCTGCAGGTAGAGGTTATAGGCCTCGAGATCCTTCGTCGGCTCCGCGGCAAGGCGCTCGCGGTCGGACGTGCCGAGTGCCACGTCGAGCGCACCGGACACCTGGCCGGCGATCTGCTCCTGCACCTCGAACACGTCGGTGAGGGGTGCGTTGAACGGCTCGCCCCAGCGGGTGTGCGCGCTCCCGTCCCCGATCTCGACCAGCTCGGGGCGAACCTGAACGCGACTCGTGCCGTCCGCCTGCTTGACCCAGCGCACCGTGCCCGTCAGCAGGTAGTGCACGCCGAGCTCGTCGGCGATCTGTGCGGCCGGCTTCGTCGCGCCCGCGTACTCCTGCGAGCTGCTTCGCGCGATCACTTCCAATCCCTTGATCTCGGCGAGCTTTGCGCGCACGGCGTCGGTCACGCCGTCGGCAAAGTAGGCATCGGCGCTGTCGCCGAGGTTCTCGAACGGAAGGACCGCGATGCGCACCGCGCCGGCAGCGGCCGACCCCGCGCGCAGCTCGGCGGTCGGGTCGGCCTTCTCGCCCGTCCGCGACCAGGCGAAGAGCGCCCCTACGCCGATGAGGAGGCCGACGGCGAGCGCCAGGTACGCGGGCGTGCGGCGCGCGCGGGCCACCAGCGAGCGATCGATGGCCGGAAGCGCGACCGGCGTGGCGATGGTCGTCGCCGCGACGGGGGCCGCGGCGAGCGCATCGGCAAAGGCGCGCGCGCTGGAGAACCGGTCGGCGGCCGTCCGGGCGAGCGCGCCGGCGACGGCACGCTCCACGTGCTCCGGCACTGTCTCGCGATGCGTGCGGAGCGGTGCCGGCGTCTCGGTGAAGCGCCGAGCGATCATGGCCTGCGGCGTGGCCGCGTCGAAGGGCGTCACGCCGGCGAGCATCTCGTAGAGGACGATGGCCAGGCTGTAGATGTCGCTTCGCGCGTCCACCTCGCGCTCGCCGGCCGCCTGCTCGGGACTCATGTATGCGGCGGTCCCGATCGAGGAGCCGGTGGCGGTGAGCCGCTCCTCGCCCCCCTTCGCCAGGGCGCGCGCGATGCCGAAGTCGGCGACGAGCGCGTGTCCCTGGCTCAGCAGGATGTTGTCGGGCTTGATGTCGCGGTGGACCACGCCCTGGTGGTGCGCGTAGTCGAGCGCGTCGGCCGCCTCGGTCGCGATCCGCACCGCCTCGGCCACCGGGAGCTGCGACTCCCGATCGAGCCGCGCGCGCAGCGACTCGCCCTCGACGAACGGCATGGTGAACCACAGCTGGCCCGCCGTCTCGCCGGAGTCGAGCACCGTCAGGATGTTCGGATGCTGGAGCCGCGCGGCCACGTGGATCTCGCGCTCGAAGCGCTCGGCGCCGAGCGCGTGGGCGAGCTCGGGATTCAGGACCTTGAGCGCGACGGGGCGATCGTGGCGGCGGTCGTGAGCGAGATACACCACCGCCATGCCGCCGCGGCCGAGCTCGCGCTCGATGCGGTAGCGATCGGCCAGGGCAGCCGCGAGGGCCGGCTGCGAGTCCGGGGTCACGAGGCGCCTTGAGCGCGCGGCGCGGTGAGGCGCTGGAAGCGGGGGTCGGTGCGAAGCGGAGCGAACACCGGCATGATCCGGGCGCGTCCGCGCGCCGGACCCACGAGTGCGACCCATTTCTCGATGGCAGCGAGTGCCGCCTCGCGGTCGCCGCGCATCATGCCGACTCGCGCGCTCAGCTCGAAGGGGTACGACCGGGTCTCTGCGTCAAGGGTCGTGTCGGCGGCGCGCTCGCGCGCGCGCGCGAGCCAGCGATCAGCCTCGGCGCGGCGGCCCGCAAATTCCTCCGAGAGCCCGACGAGCGCGGGGAGCTGGATGTCCGGGTTCTCCTTTGCATTCCGCTCGAAATCACGCGCCGCTCGCGCGGCGTGCCGACGGGCATCGGCGGTGTCGCCTCTGACATGAAGGATCTGGGCGATCACCAGGGCGCGGCTTCCCTCGTCCCCATCGTAGAAATCGACGCCGAGGCGCATGACGGTGTCCTGCTGGGCCGAGTCGAGCAGCCAGTAGTTGTCGCCGAACATCGCCATGTGGGCGAGGAAGGCCTCGCGTCCCTCGGGGAGCGTCACCTCGTTGAGGGTACGTCGCGCCGCCTCGACGTTCCCTTCACCCATCCAGCTCAGGATCTGGCCGACGGCAGCCGAGATCACAGGCTGAAGCGCAAAGGCCTGGCTGTACGATTCGCGTGCGGCACGGTATTGACCACCGTACAGAAGCGCCGATCCGAGCGAACGCATGATCACGGGGTTCCGCGGATCGAGCATGGCTGCGCGCTGGAGAATCGGGGTGGCGGCCTCGTAGTCGTTCTGGAGCGTCTTGAGCGTCCCGAGGGACCGGAGAACGTTCGGCTCATTCGGATACCGGCGGAGCGCTTCCTCGGCGATGGCCTCGGCGGCCGCACCGTCCTTGTCGAGATTCAAAGCCACGCTTATGCGAGCGCGAAACGTCAGCGGCTCGTCGGGTGCCAGCGCCATGGCCCGAGCGAGTGGTTCGCGAATCGTTTCCGGCGCTGGCGGGTTGAGGGTAACGGCCGTGAGCACCGCCCTCGCGCCCGCGATCCGGCCCCAGGCCAGGCCAAATGACGAGTCGCGCGCCACGGCGCGCTCGAGCAGGCTGATCGCCCGGCGGAGTGACGCGGGGTCATTCGCGGTGATGGCTTCGGACTGGAGATAGAGGTTGTAGGCCTCGAGGTCCGCCGTGGGCCGCTCGGCAAGTCGCTCGCGGTCCGGCGTGCCCAGCGCCACATCGAGCGCGCCCGAGACGCGGCCGGCGATCTGCTCCTGCACCTCGAAGACGTCGGTGAGCGGCGCATTGAACGGCTCGCCCCACCGGGTCTCGGCGGTTCCGTCACCGATGGCCACGAGCTCGGGGCGCACCTGCACCCGGCTGGTGCCGTCCGCCTGCTTCACCCAGCGCACCGTGCCGGTCAGGAGATAGTCGACATCGAGCTCGTCGGCGATCTGGGCCGGCGACTTGGTCGACGACCGGTATTCCTCCGAGCTCGCCCGCGCGATCACTGCGAACCCGTCGATCCCGGCGAGCTTGCTGCGCACCGCGTCGGTCACGCCGTCCGCGAAATAGGCGTCGGCGGTGTCGCCAAGGTTCTCGAAAGGGAGCACCGCGATGCGGAGACCCGCTGTCGCTGCCGATCCCGCGCGGAGCGCAGCCGTCGGATCCGCGTCGTCGCTGCCGCCTCGCGACCAGGCGAAGAGCGCCCCCGCGCCGATCAGCAGCCCGACGGCGAGCGCAAGGTACGCGGGCGTGCGGCGGGCGCGGGCGAGCACCGAGCGATCGACATCCGGAAGCGCAACGGGCGTTGCGACGGTCGTCGCCGCGACGGGTGCAGCGCCGAGCGCGTCGGCAAAGGCGCGGGCGGTGGTGAAGCGGTCGGCGGCCGTTCGGGCCAGGGCCTGCTGCAGCGCGCGCTCGACGTGCTCCGGGACCGACGCCCGCTGCCGACGTACCGGCGCGGGGTCCTCGGTGAAGCGTCGCGCGATCGTCGCCTGCGGCGTCGGCGCGTCGAAGGGGGTGGCACCGGCGAGCATCTCGTACAGCACGATGGCCAGGCTGTAGATGTCGCTCCGGGCGTCCACGTCCCGTTCGCCGGCGGCCTGCTCCGGGCTCATGTACGCGGCAGTGCCGATCGAAGCGCCCGTCGCGGTGAGGTTTTCACCGCCGCCCGCGAGCGCGCGGGCGATGCCGAAGTCGGCCACGAGGGCGTGCCCGTCGCTCAGCAGGATGTTGTCCGGCTTCATGTCGCGGTGGACGATGCCGTGGCGGTGCGCGTAGTCGAGGGCGTCGGCCGCCTCGCGCGCGATGCGCACGGCCTCGTCCACCGGCAACTGCGACTCGCGGGCAAGCCGGTTCCGGAGCGATTCGCCGTCCACGAACGGCATGGTGAACCAGAGATGGCCGCCGGCCTCTCCGGAGTCGAGCACGGTCAGGATGTGAGGATGCTGCAGCCGGGCCGCGACATGGATCTCGCGCTCGAACCGCTCGGCGCCGAGGGCGTGGGCGAGCTCGGGATTGAGGACCTTGAGCGCGACGGAGCGGCCGTGCCGGCGGTCCTGCGCCAGGTAGACGACGGCCATCCCGCCCCGGCCGAGCTCGCGCTCGATCAGGTAACGGTCGGAAAGGGCTTCACTGAGGCTGGTGCGGGGGTCGGCGTTCACCGTGCTCTAGAATACGAGGAAAGCGCGTCCCGCGCCATGCAGCCGGCTCCACGTGACTCGCCGCGGCTCACCGCTTCACCCTCGCCTTCAGGTCGGTGAACCAGTTCTGGACCAGCACCGCACGGAGCGCCGCCGTCGGCTCGGCCGTCGAGCGCCGCCGCGACAGGAAGAAGCTCTGGCCGTCGGGCGCGACGCTGAACGACTGGTGGAACGGATCGACGTTGAAGTCCGCGAGCGCGAAGAGCGGCGTCAGGCCGACCACCTCGAACCGGGATGCCGTGCTCAGCTCGGCCGTCATCAGGCGGCCCGCGCCCAGGAAGAAGAGCTCCCGTCCCCCCGGTCCCCAGACCGGCGAGGTGCCGCCGCCGTTCGAGACCTGCCATCGGCCGCCGCCGGTGGACGGAAACGGCCGCACGTAGACCTCGTTCGCACCCGATTCATCAGACGTGTAGGCCAACCATCGGCCGTCCGGAGAGACGGCCGGATGCATTTCGGTGAACTTCGTCGCCGCGAGCGGCACCGGCGTCGTGTCGCCGGTGATGCGGATGCCGACGAGGTCCCCGGCGCCGTACACGCCGTTGTCGGTGCGAGCCACGAGCCACCCTCCGTCGCCCGACCAGGTGACCTCCTGGATCGGCCGGTCGAGCCGCACGAGGAGCCGCTCCTCGTCGCTCCCGTCCGCGGCGCGCCCGTAGACGCTGCCGCCGTTCGTGCTGTCACGGACGAACGCGATCGTCCGTCCGTCGGGGGACCAGGCGGGGCGGCGATCGCGCTCGCCGAAGGTGAGCTTCGAGAAGATCCCGCGGTCGAGCTGCTTGATCCAGACGCCGAGCCCGCCGCCGGCATGCGCGATGCCCACCGCGAGTCGAGTTCCGTCGGGCGATGGGGCGAACGAGTTGATCGAGCCGGACCAGGTGCTGTCGATCTGGGTAGCGATCCCGTCGCGCGTGACGCGCGTCATCTCGAGCGCCGCCGACCCGCCGGTCCCGCGCAGGAAGACGAGCGTGCCGGTCGGCGACCAGGCGAGCAGCGGGAGCCCCAGCGTCAGGGTCTGGACCTCGATACCGTCGAGCACATCGATCGCGGGCCCGGCGATCGCCAGGCGATCGAGATCGAACGGCGCCGCCATTGCCGTCCCGTCCCGTCGGACGTAGAGGAGGTAGCCGAGCGGCAGGTACCAGGCCTTGACCACGTCGTCGAGCAGCGGCGTGTACTGGCCGGTGCGGAAGTCGGCGACGGCGACCGACGTCGTGGCGCAGCTGGAGGTGCAGCCGAGGAAGAGCACGCCGCGCCCGTCCGGCAGCGGCGTGGGATTCAGGAGTCCGTATCCCCGGAAGTCGGGGTGCGACCAGGCGGTCGTGTCGCCTCCGCCGCCCGCATCGGCCCGGCGGAACTCGTCGCCGCCGCGTCCCTGGTAGATCAGGGTCTCGTCGTCGAGCCATGCGATGCCGGTGGTGAACGCCCCGGTGGCGTCGGCGATCTTCATCGCGGCGCCGCCGTCCAGGCGGACCTTCTTCAGCTGGTCATCCGCGATGAACGCGATCCACTCGCCGTTCGGCGAGAAGGCGGGGCTCCCTCCCCGCTCGGTGCCGGGCATCGGCACGGCGTCGAGCTGGCCTTCGCGCTTGAGCCAGAAGGTCCCGTTCTGGGCGTCGTCGCGGAAGAGCAGGGTCCGCCCGTCTGGTGAGATCGCCAGTTCGACGAAGTTGTTCCGGACTCCGATGCTGTCGCTGAGGACGAGCGGGAGCCAGTTGGCGGACTCGACCGCCGCGGGCCGGAGCCACGCGAACGCCGCCACCGCCAGCGCCAGGAGGGCGACCGCGCCAAGGACTCCGGAAGTACGCCGGCCACCTCGCGCGGCAGCCGCGGCCAGCGTGCGGGAGGTGATGACCGTCGCCCCGGCCGGCGCGGCGAGTGCCCGCGCGAAGTCATCGGCGCTCGCGAAGCGGTCGGCCGGCAGTTTCTCGAGCGCGCGCATGACGGTGGCCTCGACGCCCGCGGGCACCGCCTTGCGCTGGATCGCGATCGCGCGCGGCTCCTCGGTGACGAGTCGCGCCACGATCGACTGTACCGTGGGTCCCGTGAACGGCGGCTCGCCGACCAGCATCTCGTACGTCACGGCGCCCAGTGCGTAGATGTCGCTGCGGGCGTCGATCGCCTTCTCGCCCATCGCCTGCTCGGGGCTCATGTACTGCGGTGTGCCGAGCGAAAGACCGGTCTGCGTCATCCGCTGGCCACCCGCCTGCTGCACCGCGAGCGCGATGCCGAAGTCGGCCACGAGGGCGTGCCCGCCCTGGAGCAGGATGTTCTCCGGCTTGATGTCGCGATGGATGACGCCCAGGCCGTGCGCGTAGCCGAGCGCGTCGGCCACCTCGCGCGCGATGAGCACGGCGGCGTCGACTGGCAGCTGCCGCTCGCGCTCGAGGCGGGCGCGCAGCGTCTCGCCCGTCACCAGCGGCATCACATAGTAGAGGAGGCCGTCGGCTTCGCCGCTGTCGAGCAGCGGGAGGATGTGGGGATGCTGGAGCCGGGCGGTGGTGCGGATTTCGGAGAGGAAGCGCTCGCCGCCGAGGACGGCGCCGAGGTCGGGGTGCAGGACCTTGATCGCGACGTCGCGGTCGTGGCGGAGGTCGTGCGCGAGGTAGACCGTCGCCATCCCGCCCTGCCCGAGCTCGCGCTCGACCCGGTAGCGGTCGGAAAGGGATTCAGCGAGGCTTGAGCGGGGGTCCGCGTTCACGGTGCCCAACGATACGCGCATATCGACATCCGCGCCATGACGCCGTTCCCGCCAGGCGTTCGGCGTAGGCCGAGGATGTGAGGAACCACTGAGGCACAGAGAACGGCCCGGGGACACCGAGAACAGCCAACGAGTTTTTTCACCACAAAGGCGAGAAGGACGCGAAGGCTACGGGATCGTTCGACGACCAACACAACTTGATTCAAGGGTGTTGGTGGCGGCGGGATCCGGATACCTTCGCGTCCTTCTCGCCTCCGTGGTGAAAAAGCTCACCGGCCGAAGACCGCGCCGTGCGGGATGGCGGGTGCCGATCCGCCGTGGGGCCAGGTGCGGCCGGTCATGGTCCAGCCGGGCGCCGCGGAGCCCGGGTCGCCGAAGCGGTCGTCGAGGGTGAGCGCGCCGGTAGCCGGGTCGAAGCGCGCCAGCACGACACGGTGCTTCATGGCGGCGTATCCCGTGACGACCACGCGGCGCCGGTCGGGCGAGATGGCGATCCAGTGCGGCACGTCGTCGGGGCCGAGCGTCAGGCGGCTCACTTCGCGAGGATGGGCGGGATCGCTGATGTCGAGGCTCACGACGGCGCTCCAGGCGGGGACCGTGACCAGGTAGTAGTTGCCTGCCACCACGGGAATCGCGCAGTCGGTTCCCTCCTTTCGCGGGAACGATGCGACGAGCCGGCCGGAGGGCGCATCGGTGTCGAGCCCTTCCATCAGGTAGAGCCCGCAGGAAAACGTGGAGACGAGCATGGTGCGGCCGTCGTCGAGCAGGCGCGGCTCCGCCGTGAGCTGCGACTCGCCACCCTGGGGACCGTCCGGAAGCTGGATCGTGCGCAGGAGCGAAAGGTCGGACAGCCGCCAGATCTGCAGCTGCCGCGAGGCATCGCCCTCCCCCATCATGTCGGTCGTCGTGGTGACGATGCGGTCGAGCGCGGGCACGATCCCGGCGCTGTAGACACGCGTCTTCGGATCGAGGCCGGGGGCGTCCGCGGAGCCGGAGCGTACGACGCGCCCGTCGCCCGTGAGCTCGACGAGCCCGCCCGGCCCCATGCCGGATGAATCGTGCCGCATCTGGAACGTCGCGAGCACGTTCCCGTTCGGCAGGCGAAGGTAGGAGTGGGGGTGCGTGAACCCCTCGAGGGCGCCGAACTCGCCGGCGATGCGCGGCCGCTCCGGATCGCGGACGTCGAAGATCCATGTGCGCCCCGAGGCGAAGCCGTTGGCGAAGAGCTGCCCGTCCGCGGGGACCTCGTGCTCGCTATGGTGCGGGATGTTGCGGAGGCCAGGCACCGGGAGCGTGGCGACGAGGCGCCCGTAGCGTCCATCGTCGGTATCGCCTTCCGTGATGTCGAGGACGGCTAGAAAGTCGGGCGCGGTGGAGTCGGCCGACGCGGACCAGAGGTAGAGGTAGGCGCGGGCGGGCGCGGGACTCGACGGCCGAGACTCGACGGGAGGCGCCGGGGACTGGGCCCGGGGCGCCGGCGCGCAGGCGAGGAGTGCGCCGGCGGTGATCGCGAAGGCGTGGATCGGCCGCATGATCTGCCTCTCGAATGGGCTCGGGTATTCGACACCCGGGCGCCGGTTACCCACCGACGCTTCCGGAGATACTATCGGGGCGGTTCCCTGACCGGGAGAAGGTAATGATGAAAGGAAGATCGCGGATCGGGGTGGCGACGTTCATCCCCCTCGTGGGGGCGCTCGCAGCGCCCCTGGGTGCGCAGGTCGATACCGCGCGCGCGGCCCGCTACTTCGCCGAGGCGGAAGCGCTCTGTCGGAAGGAGGACGGGAGGCTGTGGGGAGTATCGCTCTGCGGGCCGATGGTACTCGCGGATCCGGCAACCGGCACGATCATGACGAACCGGCCGCCCCCGGAGGCCCCCCGGCCGCGGGTGCTCGGCTACGTCAACGCCGCACTCGAGTGGGGTGGCGAGCGGTGGTCCGCCTTCGTATGGCCGATGATGCCGCAGGACTCGGCCGCGCGCGCCGAGCTCGTGCTGCACGAGCTTTTCCATCGCGTGCAGCCGGGCCTTGGACTCTTCATCCCGTCCGCCCCTGCCCTGCCCGACCACCTCGACACGATGGACGGCCGCTACTGGATGCAGCTCGAGTGGCGTGCGCTGGCGGCAGCGCTGGACACGGCAGGGAGTGCGCGGAGCGCGGCCCTCGCGGACGCCCTCGCTTTTCGAGCCGCGCGCCGTGCCCTCGCGCCGGTCGCCGCGGAGAGCGAGCGCATCGTCGAGATCAACGAGGGCCTGGCCCAGTACACGGCGACGGCCGCACTCGCGGAGTCGGCCGAGGCCGCCGCGACCAGCGCCATCCGGCAGCTCGACCGGGTGACGGAGATCGAGAGCTTCGTCCGGACGTTCGCGTACCCGTCCGGCGCAGCGTACGGCGTGCTACTGGATCACTGGAGCCCTGGCTGGACACGGCGCATCGATGCCTCCGCCGACCTGGGACGCCTCGTGATGACCGCCTCCGGCGTCGAGCCATCGGCGGACGCGGACGTGGCCGCACGGCGCTACGATGCGGCCGCGCTGCGTGCCGCCGAGGAGCGGCGCGAGACGGCGCGCGCGGCACGGGTCGCGGAGCTGCGGCGCCGTTTCGTCGAGGGGCCGGTGCTGGTCGTTCCGCGCGGCCGGAACGCGGCGTTCATCACGAATGGCGTCACGCCCGTTCCGGGCGCCGGAACAATCTATCCCCGATACCGTGTCTCCGGGGCATGGGGGAGCCTCGAGGCGGATCTCGTGCTCGTGGCGGCGGACGAGCGGACCCTCGCACTTCCGGCGCCGGGCGCGCTCGAGGGAAAGACGCTCGAGGGAGAGGGCTGGAAGGTGACGCTGAACGAGGGGTGGCTGGTGCGAACCGGCGCGCGAGCGGGCGACTACGAAGTGGTGCGGGAGGGAAGCGGCCGCTGATCACCGGCCGCTTCCGCCCGTCGCGTGCAGGTCAGCCGGCGCGCTGCGCCAGCATTGCATACAGCCCCGCATCACTCCTGATCCGTTCATGCTCGATTCGCTCACGGGGAACCCTGGCCCCGGCGTCGGCGAGCATTCGGAGGATCGCCTTGTAGCGATCGGCATTCGGGCGACTCTCCACGAGCCATGCGTGCAGCGCCCAGACGAACGGCTCCGTGCGGTAGACGTGATCGAGCACGTCGAGCGGCGCCCCGCGCGAAATGAGGAGCTCCACGAGCTCCGCGTACCCGCTGTAACACGCCACGTGGAGCGCCGTGTTGCCATCGCCCGGACGGCGCGCACCGGGGGAAACCCCGCGATCGAGCATAATCGCGATCGCCCGGCGCTGATCGTACCACGCCGCCATGACGAGCGCGGTCCCCGCCTCCGCCTCCGCGACGGCTCGCGGCGGCTCGAAATACGTCGCTACGACATCCACGGCCCCGATACCGGCGGCACCCTCGAGATCGAGTGGTGCCCCTCGCGCTGCCATGTGCGCCGCCGCCTCGGGGCAGCCATTCACGAGCGCGTAACGCACGACGTCCGGATCGACGCGCGCGCCGCGCTCGAGCAGGAGATCGGCGAGCGGGATCTGAAGCCCGGCCTCGCGCGGATGCGAGCTCGTCACCGCGAGCGCGAGCGTCGTCGCCCCTCGGCCGTATACGGCGGCCTCCGCATTCACATCGGCGCCGGCATCGAGCAGGGCGCGCGCGATCGCCACGATGTTCGGCGGCGTCTTCTGGCGATAGCTCTCGACGCCGTTGGCGGAGGTGTAGTGGAGGAGCGTCGAGTCGTGGTCCCGGGCGGAGCGCTCGCGCACGAGGTGCGGGTACGCGCCGAGGAGCCGCTCGAGCGTCGCGAGGTCGCCGCCGACGATCGCATCGGCTGCGCGCTCGTAGGCGGAGCGGCGCGGATCCGCGGCCGTGATGGCCTCGATGTGGTGCACCAGCTTCGGCCAGCTCGCGAAACCGTGGGCGCGCGCCAGGACGAACTGCGCCTGGGAGAGCGTCCGCTTCCGGCCCAGCCGCTCGCGGGTAAAGTCGGTGACCTGATGCGCGCGGCGTCCCGCGTCCCGTCGCGCGAAGTCGGGAAGGTCAGGATTGAGCGAGAGGAGCGTGTCCACCCACGCGGTGGCCCACGCACGAACGGCCTCGTCACCGGCTGAGGCCGCTTTCAGGAGCTCCTTCGCGCGCTTGCGATACTGCTCGAGATCGGGACGGGGCGGAAGCGGAACGGCGTCCTGCGGATTGGGATACATGCGAATCGCCTTTCATGGCGCCTGGAGTCCGCACGGATCAGGCTGAAAGAGGATTCACGAATTGTGTGCTGCAGGTGGGTGGGCACGGCCCTTTTCGCGGACTGACAGCGCCCCTCGCGCGTGCCAGAGTTTACCGCGTGCGGGTACGTATCGGCAAGGCGCTTGGGCACGGGACTCGAGCAAGTTCAAGGTCCGGGTAATCGCAGAGTCGTGGAGCGCACGACGGCGGGTTATTCACCACGAAGGCAAGAAGGGCTCAAAGGTCGTCGATTTCATGACGACATCAGCAGCACGTTTCCTCAGGGTGGTGTTGATGTCAGTCCGGATCGGAAAACCTCTGTGTCCTTCTTGCCTTTGCGGTGAGATGGTTCTCAGAGTCGTAGTTGCAGCTACGGCGCGGGTTTCACGACGACGTGCCGGACGTTGTCGTAGGGCTCGTCGTCGAGAAGGAGATGGTTCGGGTCGATGCCGGCCTGCGCTGGCCGCGATGCTACCGTGACGGTGACCGTCGGCTCCCGCTCGCGGAGGCGGTGGGTCCGGAGGTAGAGCGGCGCGGCCGCGGAGTCGGCGCCGTACACGCCGATCTGGACGATCTCGTCGAGCGGCAGCTGCGTGACGCGGAGGGTGTCTGCCTCGGCGCGGCGGACGACGAGGCCCAGCGTGACCCGCCACTCCCCCGACGGCAGGGACTCCGCCTCGGCGCGCTTCGTGGCCAGCTCCCACCAGACGTTGCGCTCGAAGAGATCGCCGATGAGCGTCTCGAGCGAGTCGGGCGTGATCGCCTCGAGCTCCCGATAGAGATCGAGCGAGGTCGGCAGCGGCGGGCGGCCGCCCGCGTGCGCGGCGAAGAGACGGCGGAGCGCCGCGCCGACCGGCTCGCGCCCAAGATGCTCGCGTGCCGAGTACATCGCGAAGGCGCCGCGGCGATAGGCCTGGAACCAGTCGTCGCCGCGCAGGAGCGGCACGCCGGCCTGCGGCATCGGCGCGAGGTACGCTTCGCGCATGATACCGAGCAGCGCGTCGAGGTGCGCGCCGCCGAACGTTTCCTCGACCACGCCGAAGGCGCCGAACCAGGCGAGGCTCTCGCTGATCAGGCCCGACCCGTCCACACTCGCCGGAACGAACTGGTTGCCCCACCACATGTGTGCCATCTCGTGGGCGAAGACCGCGAAGAGGAAATCGAGCCCGCGCGGATCGGCGGCGGGATCGAGCAGCGCCATCCCCTCGGAAAAGGCGATCATCCCCGGAAATGCCGTCGCGCCGACACCGGTGCCTGGCCGCTCCACGGCGCGCACCACCCCGAATGGATAGGGCCCGAGCTCGCGCGTGAAGTAGGCGAGCGACGCGGCGATGCTCCGCACGATCCGCAGGGCGTTCCACCCGTGATCGGGATCGTACAGCACCTCGATCGGGATTCCCTCCCACTCGGCGCGATGGACCGCGTACTCCGCGGAGAATATCGCCGAGCCCCGCAGGGCAGGCGCTGCGGAGCGGTACGCGAAATAGCTGCGACCGTTCCCGCTCCAGCTCCGGTCCAGCACGCCCGAGGTCACGGCAGTCTGGCCGGCGTCGGTACCGATGACAACGTCCATCGGCACGCGCTCGCGTCCGGCCATCTCGAAGCGAGCGGCCACGTCCTCCGGCGCCCGGCGCGGGCGCGGGGGGAGGCCGTGCTCGCGGCGGACACGCTCCGCCGGAAGCTCCCGGCCGCGCTGATAGCCGATGGCCGGAAGCCATTCGTCGAGCGCCACGAACGTCCCGTTCGCGACGACCGCGTCCTCCGCGCCCGAGACGGCGAAG